>JAVEYK010000043.1:0-25436 GCA_034003505.1 Anaerolineaceae bacterium
CCCAATTCCTTGGCTTGATACAGCGCTTTATCCGAAATCCGGAAAAGGTCGCGCGTGTTATCTGCATCCACCGGATAGTTGCTGATGCCCACAGAAATTGTCACCTGAGTATATAAATATTCCGCATCTCTGGTTGCCTGTTCAAAGCGTTTACGTAAGTCTTCAGCGCGATTATATGCCTGATCACTGGCCAAACCGGGCAGAAGCACCAGGAATTCCTCACCCCCAAAGCGGCAGGAGACATCCGAGGCGCGGAACATGGATTTCAGAATCTCACCCAGCATTTCCAGTACCTGGTCGCCCACGATGTGTCCAAAGCGATCGTTGACCGATTTAAAATGGTCGATATCAATCATTAACAGGCTGATCGGGGTGTTTGTGCGTTTACAGCGCACAAGCTCATTCGCAAAGTATTCATCAAAGAAGCGCCGATTGTAAAGCCCGGTCAGCGGGTCACGAATAGCCTGTTCTTTAAGTTGATCCCGCAATTTTTCAATTTCATCTAATTTCTGCATCAAGGTCTTGTTTGCTGTCTCCAGGGCCCGGGTGGCTAACCGGCGTTCGGTTTCGTTATCAAAGATGACCAGCCAGCCGTCAAAGTGATTATTTTGATGCAGAGGTGAAATGATAATATCGATGATGCACTGTTCTGGTTCTGTGATTTCCACTTCATAGTTGACCGATTCCTGAATGTTTTCAAAGGGATTGTTATTGATACCTAATATTCGGAATATCTGTAACGCTGAACCACCGTGGGTAATTGGCAAATTTGGCAACAGTTGCGGCAAGGCTGGATTCCAGTCAACTACCCTGAATTGAAAGTCCACCACCATAATGCCATCCTGCATTAGATGAAACACCAAATCTCGAGCGACCGGAAGAAGGTCCAGAAATCGAAACAAAGTAATCGATAAATAAAATAAGACAATCGAGAAGAAACTGAAAATGGGTGTCCAATCCATGCCAGGTATCGGGTTATTTCGGGATAAGTAAATGATGTTGCCAATAAAGGGCAACAGAATGGCTAAAAAGAATAAAATAATCTGGTTACGAAATGATCGTTGTCTGAATCGAAACCATTGGCGGGTCAAAATGAATATTAGTCCCAAACCCAATGAATATTGGAGTACGATACTAAATGTGAAAAAACTACCATGATGGTATACCATCAAATTCGTGACCGGATCAATCTCCCCAAAACCGCTCCAGATCAATCCATGCAGCTCGTTGGTCCAGGCTAATCCCATCACCAACAACGGCATTGACCATAATAAAATTGCATGTCCAATTTTTATTTTTTTTACAATCCTGAAGTACTCAAGCACAAACAGAAAAAGTGCAGGTAAAAGAGTTCCAATCCCGATATATTCCACCTTTGACCAGAACACTTTTCCTTCAATGGTGGTGGCTGAATATTCCAGCGCATATGCCATGTTGTAAAGGGTTACAGCGATTACTGCAATCAATAAATACTTACTACCTTTTACATGCCTTTTCTTCCAAATAAAAAAGAAAAGAATCAGGGATATGATACTGGTAAAAAAGGAAATATTAACGTAGATGAGAGAAAAATTAAGCATTAAAATAAGTATACTGAATTTATCTAAAATAAGAAGAGTTTTTTGTTACGAATTTGTTTAGATTGAGTATGTTTAAGGTTTGTATTTAGTTGTCTAATTGTTATAGCACCCTAACTTTTTATTTGCAGATCAAAACTGGAATCTGGATACTATCCAGAACATAATCAATGGTGCTGCCAGACATCACTTCTTTGATCGGCGCAGACCCATAACTACCCATAATGACCATATCGACATTTTTTTCCTTTACAAAATTGAGGATATTCTGACCGGTTAAGCCTTTCCGTAAATGAGCTTTATAAAAAACACCTCCAAAACGCATGTAAGATCTGGCTTTGTTGATATGTTTTTTCATTTCTTCTTTCTGGTCTGCATCCCGGTAGGTGGTTAATATGTAGAGTTCCACCTTCCAGTGAATAGCCAGGTAGGCGGCTATGTACATGGCTTCCTTGCCTTTTGGGCTGCCATCGTAAGCCAGTAACAGACGCTTGACCGGCCGCATAAAGCCAGGAACCACCAATAGAGGTTGCGGAGTTTTTCGAACCAGGGTGCGAAAACCGGAGCGCAACTTTTGAAGCGGTTGAATCCCGGGTGCATAGTTCATTTTTACAATCACCATATCAGTGAAGAAAGCACGTTCCAAAATCCTTTTCCCCGGTTCACCCACCTCAATTGCCAGACTGCCCTGCACGCCGGTTTCTCCTAGACGCCAATAAAAGATCTCCCGTAACCGCTTCACTTTGTCGCTTTCCAGCTCCTCTGCACTGGCCACCAGATGAATAGCTGAGATGCGTGCTCCTTCGCGCTGTGCAATCCATAAGGCTTGCTCAAAGGCATCTCTTGAATCCAGATTATCCTGAATCGCCAGCAGAAGATTGGGGAAAAGCACCTGTTTGCGTTCAATTTGCATGCGGTGGGCTTTGCGCCAGGTGCCCGTACGTGGACCAGCTTCCCAATTGTCCGGCAGGATCAGATCCACCAGCCAATAACGCAGGCGCTTGAAAATCGATTGGGTGCGGCTGGAAAATCGCGCGGCCAATGATTCGGCTGCTTTGGTGGTATCAACCCTCCAGCCCAGCTCGCCTTCCAGTTCTCCACGATGTTCCAGCATCCACAAGTACAGGTCGGTTTTGGTACGATCGGGAAATTCCCGCAGCAAACCTTTCTCGCTGATGATCTCTACTGTGGGCAGGTAAAAATTCTGGTACCAATCAATGGCGGACTCCAGATATGGGATTTCCCGATTTTGTTCTTTGCCCATAAAATAGCGATGGACATTGATATGATCCAGTAATTTATCGTACCCACCTGGTTCAGTTACATTCAACTCCAGGTCGGAGATAAGTTTATCCAATTGAGTAATTTCCAGAAAATTGGCAAATTCCTCTTTAATAATCAAATTATCCAGGTCAACATCCCCGGTTAGAGGAACCCGGGTCATGACTTCGGTAATGTAGGCTTCAATATATCTTTGTCCATTGGAGCGGGCAATGGAAACCCGATGATTGCCATCCCTGACAAAATAATAATCACCCACCTTGTAAACTTCAATCGGGGGCACCCCCAACATCGACTCCGTCGCCATTTTGACCGAAGCCCAGCGTTGGCTGTCCGATTCCTTACGGGGCAAAAAATCACGCGTGAAATCAGAATATCTTCCCACCGACCCAATAATTTTATCCAGCGGGATTTCTTTCATACCCCGTTCAACCTGGCCTTTAAGGCGCAAGCTCTTCAATACCTGATCGTAAGAAAGCAAATCAATTTTCTCTCCGGTTAATTGAGAAATCGCTGATTTTAAAGAAGCCTTGCGATGGGCAGAATGGAAGTCATTAATGGCTGAATTTCGGTTCATCTTTCATTCGCTCCAAAGTGCTGCCGATCATCGCACTCACCAGACGCAATAAATTGATTGATTCTTGTTCCCAATGAGTCTCTTCCCTGACCATGTCAAACCCGATGAAACCAGACGCCTCTCCTGCTTGTATTAAGGGAACAACCAATAGAGATTTGATATCCTGGTCAAAAAGGCTCTCTCTTTCATTCGCTGCCCCTTCAGGCAAATCACTGAGACTCTCGATAACAATTTCCTGAAGATTATTGATGCGTTCCATCCACCAGCTAAAATTTGAAATATTCACATTCTGCAATGTTGCAATCATGGGAGTAACACCAGAATGACACCATTCAAATGTATTGGTCATCGTTTTCTTTGTCTTGTTTAAATCAAAAATATACGCACGATCTACCTGCATGATCTTTCCCAATTCATGGACGATGAATTCAAGGCTCTCCGGGAAATTTTGTGCGTTTGTTTTCAATAATTTTAATGAAATTTCATTGATCAGACCTTCAAAATGGGAATAAAATAATATCTTTTCCCTGGCATAGTGGCGTTCGGTAACATCTCTGGAAGCGCCTTGAAATAAGACGGTTCCATCCGCTAACTCAATGGTGGATCCGATTTCTTCCGCCCAAACCATGTGTCCATCTTTGTGAATCATTCGAAATTCAACCGGGGCGCTGACTTTTTTTTCAATCCGTTCCTGTAACATTCCATAAAACTTGTGCGCATCATCCGGATGCATGGCATCGATCCAGACCTGCGGATTCCGGTAAAATTCCTCCGGGGTGTAGCCAGTTAATTTTTCAACCTGCGGGCTGATGTAAAATGGAAAGAAGGTTTCCGCGTGGATCACATAAATCACCATCGGTAGATTCTCCACCAATGCCTGATAACGTTGCTCCATCGAACTACGCAACAATTCAGTTTGGTACGAAGCTGTGATGTCTTTTCCGACTGATTGGATCTCTGATAATTGATCGCCTTCAAAGATGGCCCGGTCTGTCCATTCGGTCCACAATATATTCCCATTGATATCCAGCACGCGATTGCGGTTTTTTCGAACCGGATTCTGTGGGGTTAATTTGGAGAAATGTTGAAATATATCCTCATAATCTTCCAGAAAGAGATTTTCTTCAAATGACCTGCCAATAATTTTCTGCATGCTTATTCCAAGCAGTTCGCAAAAAGCCTGATTGGCATAGGTAACCATCCCTGAAGGTGTCAGGTGAACCTTGAGCAGGTCCTGATCCGAATGCTGATAAGCGTCGCTTTCTTCCCGGATCAAATGGGTATTCGTTTCCTGGAATGGCTCACGCACCAGGATCAGCATAATTTTCTGATCTTCCAGCGTGAGATGGTTTACAAAGAAGCGCGATTTTTTTTCAAGCCCTTTCTTAGTCAATTGACTCCAGCTATATTCAAACTCCTGGCTGAAGGTTCTCTCTTCACGCAACAAGCTGATTAAGTTTTGATTTTCTGATTCCGGGAAAAGGCTCAATAAATTCTGGTCGATTAATTCGTTTTCATCGAATTCATAATATTTGTGCGCGCTTGCATTGGCAAACATTATCTTCAATGATCGTTCATCAATCATCAGCATCGGAAGCGACAGTTTGGATGTCACTTTGATAAATTGCTCGCGAATGGTCTCATCTACTCCAGCGGGCAATGGTTGGTTCTTTTGAATCATTCGTATGATCAATAATTTCCTTCCATCATTCCGTTGGACCATAAATTTCGTATCGAAGTCAAGCGCTTCGCCAGCTTTGGTGATGAGGCTTAATGTTTCCCGCTGGAAGCTAACTTCCGAAGGGTTATTTAAGAAGCGTGTAAACATTTCTTTTTGATCGGTTGGTAATAAATCTATAAAATGCAATTGGTTTAAATCATCTTTTGAATAACCCATCATGTCATGAAATGCCTGATTGCTATAAATCAATTCCCCGGACGGAGCGACGATTAAACACAATTCCTGTACCTGGTCAACCAGTGTACGGATGGCTTGATTCAATTGGTGGATTTCAAATTGCTTGTTCAACTCAGGAACGGGGACAGGCGGGATATTTATCTCTGATTGCGAGTGTTTGTGAATGAAAGTAATCAGAAGATTTTTATCGGAGATCGCTGAAATATCGCAATCGAGCTGCACCAGAACGCCTTTCGAACTAAATTTAATCGGGATTAAGACGGGCTGTTGCTGCTCACAAACCAGTGCCATACCATTTACGATCTTCTTGATCTGATCGACATTGATACAATCCACCACTGATTTACCGGAAAGTGATTGAACCGGATGAAACCTGCAGGACTCTTTTTCCAAAGCATAGGCCGTCTGTATGCGACCTTTACAATCTGTCAGCAGTTTTACATGGACAGAAGTTAACATCAGTTCAGTTAAATTTTTGATTTCCGAAAATGGCTTCATTTAATCTCTGATTCTTAACAGGAATCCTGGTTTTCATAATTCAACACAGTCCTGATTGTGATGAATGGAATCATTGTAAGTTGCAACTACTTTTTTTACAAGTTCAATCTTCACTTTTGATATTAAAAAGTGGTTGAATATTAAAGGAAAACGCGTAAAGCTCGCCTGGTTTTAAACGATACTCCGCATGAGGTTCGCCACCAGCCGGCACATCACCACCGACTCCTTTTTGGACCAGGTCTATATTCAAGGTGATCACATCATCTTTTACCAGCTCGTGAATATGCGTCACGTCTGCCAGATGAGCTTGCGTATACGGCCAGACACTGAAATTAAATAGTTGTCCATTCGCTTTTTTAATGGAGATACCACTACCACTGTCATCACTCAACTGTACCCAGCGCACCTGGCTGCGATTGCCATTTTCTTGCGGTCGCACGTAATGATGAAACAGCTGGTCAACCGTCGCTTTGAATTTTCCAACCCGGGCACCAGTTAATCGATCCGGCATTGTCTCCTGTGGACCTAAACCAAAATAAGTCACATGTTGAAATTCCCCGGGCAGGCTGACTTGCATTCCCATGCGTTCCAGTTCTTTGCGCGCTGTAAAACTGGTCTCCACCTGGATGCTGCCATCCCCAGTAATGTTGAAGACAGCCTTGAAAGGTGTTTTCCCGCCCGGGACGCGCCACTCAGCTTCGACCATGATCTGGTAATCATCCAAAGCTTGCGCCTGAAAATGGGTGCAGCGCAGTTTTTGATTGGCCGTTCGCCAGAAGTGTTTCCCCAGTAAGGGTTTCAACCATGGATAAAATACAAAGGTGGAAATATCATTATCAATCCAGACCCGCCAGAGATTGGGCCGCAGGGGAGATTTGAAAAGTTCACGATCCTGAAACACATATTGGGTTAAAAATCCGGTTTGGGAATCAAAAACGATACTGAATTGTGATCCACTGACAAGAACCTGCCCTGCCTCACTGCTGATCAGCAATCGGTCTTGCTTGATAGGCAGCACCCTTTCATCATAATCCGCTGGAATGGGGAGCTTGAACTGTTCCCAGGCAACTTCATATCCGGCTTTCGCCCAGAGCTGATCTGCTTTTAATACGAATTGAATGGTCAGAAATGCCTCCTGACACGGTCCTGCCTGTGCCAGATGGAACGGGATTTCGACTGCAACGCGCTCTAACGGTTCCAGATCAAGCGCTGGGAGATCACCCTGCTCGCGGATCTCACCATCCAACTCCAGGTACCAATGTATGTTGAAGCTTGAGAGATTCAAAAATCTGTATTGATTATTAATTTCGAACCTCCCGGCGGACAGATCCACCGCACGGACAGCAACATTCTGATAGCCTTTTTTCACCGTCCAGACCGCCGGGTGTGGTTCCCGGTTGGCGGCAAAAATTCCATTGCAGCCAAATACCGAAAAACGGTAGGGGTCTCCCAGGTCACCGCCATAAGCCCAAAAATCCTTACCATCCTCTGTTTTCGAAAGAAGGCTCTGATCTGCAAAATCCCAGATGAAACCACCAATGCATTGCGGGTACTTCTCAAAGATATCCAGATATTTCTGGAAATTCCCCAATGAATTTCCCATGGCATGAGCATATTCACACAGGATAATCGGCTTCTGGTTGGCATACTGGCCACGGATGGTTTTCCATGTCAGAATGCCTTCCCGGAATTTGTAATCCCCACCATTTGCAATCGACTCCAGGTCTTTGGGGGGCGGGTACATCATCGAGAATACATCCGCGTATTCGCCTTTGTGATCCTGTTCGTAATGCACCGGGCGGGTTGGATCGATCTGGTGCACCAGATCGGTTAGCCGGCTGAATTTTTCATCCGAGCTGGATTCATTCCCCAGCGACCAGAAGATGATGCAGGCATGGTTACGATCCCTGGCAATCATTCGTTCCACCCGGGATTGCATGGCGTTCATCCAGCGCATATCACCACGCAGCGTGTCCCGCAAACCATGTGTCTCGATATTGGCTTCGTCCATCACATAAATACCATATTGATCACACAGCTCGTAAAATCGTTCATCGTCCGGGTAATGAGCCGTACGGACAGCATTGATGTTATTGCGCTTCATTAACAACACATCTTCCAGCAAGCGTTCCATGCTCATGGTATGCCCGCTCTGCGGATCAAAATCATGGCGGTTGACGCCTTTGATCAGGATGGATTGTCCATTAACAAAAAGCTGGCGCTCACGAATTTCCACCTGGCGAAAACCATGCTTAAAATGGCGGACGTCGATGGGATTGCCTGCCTGATCTTCCAGGCTGAGATAGACATCATACAACGCCGGGATCTCCGCTGACCAGAGTTTTGGGTGGTTAACAGAAAGACTGGTACTGAAATGCAATACCTGGCTGGGATTCATTTCAAAACGGGTAGCCGTGCGCGATAACTCTTCACCGGCATAAGCCAGAAAGGCTGTCAATTGCAGCCCTTTCTGACCAGTTTGATCCTGTTTGTGGTAATGAATCCGGGTATCAATGACCACATCCCCCTGCTCAAACCCATCATAAAACCTGGAATTCAACGTCACATCCTGGATGAAAACCGGAGGAAATGCCAGAATCTTCACCGGGCGGAAGATGCCCGAAAGGAACCACATATCCTGGTTTTCCAGGTAACTGCCATCACTGAAACGGTAGACCTGTACCGCCAGCAGATTCTCACCCTGCTTCAAGAAAGGGCTGATGGAAAACTCCGAGGGTAGCATGCTATCCTGAGCATAGCCAACAAATTCACCATTCAACCAGACATAGTAAGCCGAACAAACACCTTCAAAACGCAGATATATTTCATGGTTCTGCCATTGCTCCGGAATGGTAAAGGTATGCCGGTATGAACCCACCGGGTTGTCCTGCGGGTCAATATTGGGCAGATTACGTCTGCGCAGGCTGGGCGGCATATGGGAGGGTGCATATATCGGGACGCCATACCCCTGCAATTCCCAATGACCCGGTACGCAAATTGGCTGCCAATCAACAGGGGAAAAATCCGGTGACTCAAACCCTGCGGGGCGGTCTGCCGGTTTGGGTGCCCAATGGAAATCCCATTTTCCATCCAATGATTGTTGACGGGCTGGGCTCTTCCCTGCCTGGGCTGATGCCAATGAAGGAAACGAAATAGTGCTGCTGCGTACCGGTTGGCGATTGATCTCGAAAATTTCGGGGTTTTGCCACTCAGGGATAAGGTGTTGGTTGGGCATTGATCCTCCTTGGGTTTTGTTTATTCTATACGAAAGCAGACAGAAATGCCATTCCAGGCGTGCAGTTATTCTCCAGCGAAGCTGACTGAATTAAAACAGGTATAATTTGAAAATGCAGAAATTCCTGAGTGTCCTAACTCTCATCTTTTCACTCTTACTGGTGGGGTGTACCAGCCAGCAGGCTCAGGCAGAAGACGGTGTTACCGGTCCCCGATTGACGTCTGTCGAAAGATCCCAGCCGACGAAAGTGATCCTTCCCGATCTGGTGCAGGTCAGCCCCACATTTCAGCCTGCGGTCACATTGCGCCCCAGTTCCACCTCTCTACCCAGCCCCACCCCTGTTCCCTCTTTCACCAGCATACCATCCCCCACCCCCATCCCCGCGTCGGTCTATCTCAAGGGGGTCACCAGTTTTCGGCAATCGTACCCGATCAGCTGTGAATCACGCACTGCGGTTGATTGGGCTGATTTTTTCGGGGTAGAGATTTACGAATCGGATTTTCAATTTGGTTTGCCTTTGTCAGATAATCCAGATAAAGGTTTCGTCGGTAATGTGAATGACCCCTGGGGGCAGGTACCTCCATACTCTTATGGTGTCCATGCTGCCCCGGTGGCGACCTTATTAAAGGAAGAGTATGGGTTATCAGCCCAGGCAGCCAGGAACTTCAGCCTGGAAAACCTGAAGAGGGAAATTGCCAGCGGCCAACCACTGATCGCCTGGGTGATTGGCAATATGGTCGGCGGCATCCCCACTGAATACACCGATCAGCAAGGGGTAAAAGTGATTGTAGCAGCCTATGAACATACCGTGATCATCACCGGTTATGATGAAAAATATATTCGCTACCTGAACAACGGCAAGTTCTACCAGGTTCCCACGGAGACTTTCCTGAATTCCTGGGGGGTTTTAGGCAACATGGTCGTCTATCACAAAGATAAAACAGACCAATACTGATTCAGGCTAGCCATAATTCTCCTGTAAACAACCTCGATACGAGTCCATATCCACCTGCAGGCGGGCAACGCCACTGTTCATAGCTGCCTGTGCAACTGCTGCCGCCACCCACAGGCAGACCCGTTTATCCAGCGCTTTGGGCAGCAGATAATCACGCCCGAAGGAGATTTCAGAAATGCCATAACGATCGAGGATATCTGCGGGGACAGGCTCATGCGCCAGGCTGGCCAATGCCTGCGAGGCTGCCATCATCATCTCATCATTGATCTGACTGGCGCGCACATCCAACGCACCGCGGAAAAGGAAGGGGAAACACAACACATTATTGATCTGGTTGGGGGTATCTGAACGGCCGGTGGCGATGATCACATCCGGACGAGTCTGCTTCGCCAGCTTGTAGTCAATTTCAGGGTTCGGGTTGGCCAATGCGAAGATAACCGGATCGGCATTCATCATCAATACCATTTCAGGTTTTAATACGTTCGCTGCGGATAAACCAATGAACACGTCCGCTCCTGCAATCACTTCCCCCAATGTCGCTGGCTGGCTGCCCTGGGCAAAGATTTCTTTTTCAGCAAACATTTCCTCCGCTCTGCCCTCATAAACCAGTCCGTGCAGATCACACATCCAGATATTTTCGCGGCTTACACCGATACGCAATAAATGTTTGGCACAGGCGATCGCCGCTGCCCCCGCCCCGGAAAAGACAACTTTGACTTTGTCAATTTTCTTCCCCACTATCTGCAATGCATTCAAAAAAGCTGCGCCTAACACAATGGCAGTCCCATGCTGATCATCGTGAAAGACCGGGATATCCAGCATTTCCTGCAAACGCTGTTCAATGTAGAAACATTCCGGGGATTTAATATCTTCCAGGTTAATGCCGCCAAATGTGGGGGCTATGGCAGCAACAATACGGATAAAAGCATCCGGATCGGTTTCATCAACCTCAATATCAAAAACATCCACGCCGGCAAATTTCTTAAACAACACCCCTTTGCCTTCCATGACCGGTTTGGCTGCCAACGGACCCTGGTTGCCCAACCCCAAAATAGCCGTTCCATTCGAAATCACAGCCACCAGATTGCCTTTGGCAGTGTATTGGTAAACTGCATCCGGATTTTTCATAATTTCCTTAACCGGTTCAGCTACGCCCGGTGTGTATGCCATCGAAAGATCAGCCTGCGTCTCCAACGGTTTGGTGGATTCCACAGATATTTTTCCAGGTTTGCCACATTGACAATGGTAGTCAAGGGCTTCTTCTCTAAGCGTCATAAAATCCTCTTTATTGAATATCGTGGTAGTTTTTTATATAATTGCAAACATCCACACCTTTATTATCCTACGAAGGCGAGTTTAAAGAACCTGCTTTTATTCCTCAAACGGAGACAAAAAATCACCACCTGAGGAGCGTGGCGACTTCAATGATGATTGGTTCTGTGATCAGACTACCTGTGCCAGGATGGCTTCAGCGTGCTGCTGGCGGATGATTACCTGATCCACCCCTGCTACCAGGAATTCATTCACCTGATCGAAGTTGACAACCCCGGCAGCCATGATCTGCATGCGTCCATAAACCATTTCAGAAATTCGCTTGATTTGCTCAACATCCGGGTTCATGGGCAACCAACCCGTGGAGGTGCCAATGCTCTGGATGCCAACTTCAACACAATTATTGATCAACCGCATAATCTGCGGGTCGCTGAGATAGGCTGATTCGAGGATCAGACTGACCGGTCGTCCAACAGAAGCCTCAACCACCGCAAGGATTTCACACTGGATGTCATCCCAATTGCCGGAAAGAACAAAGCCGGTATTCACCACCAAATGAAATGCATCCGCCCCTTCATATACCATATCCCGAACTTCATTCACTTTCGTCCTGGTGGAAACCCCACCCGAAGGATAACCAACCAATCCAATTAATTTACCTGTCTGTCCTTTTGGAATGATCCCTCTGGCCGTTTTTATATACGCAGGCAATACCGACCATCCAAAACTGGTCTGATAATTGGTTATGAGTTTTTCAATCGCATCTACATCATCAAACGGCATGGATGCCGTCAGAATCATGCGCTGTGAAATTGATTGTGGTGTATATTCCATATCCATACCTTTTTTATATGATAGCCAGATTACGCCCTGTATTCTAATTATATAAATCTAAAGGTCTGATTGCGGTTCTTCGTACAAGGTTCTGTAAAAGATTACGTGACAAACTGTCATATGCTTTATACATCATGTATATTAACCAACCCATAACGTAAAGCAGCAATCACAGCCTGTGTACGATCATTCACACCCAATTTTGTGAACAGTGCGCTGGTATAATTTCGGACTGTTCCTTCAGAGAGATAAAGCTCACGAGCGATATCTGCATTGGTTAATCCGCGCGCCATCAATTGCAGCACATCGGTTTCCCGCTCACTGAGTTGTACGTGAAAACTTGAAACCGGGGTCTGGTTTTGACCGGCAACAGTGTGCATCACCTTCCCGGCGACATTTGGATCCAGATAGGATTCTCCCTCTACTGTCCCCTTAATCGCCTGAATCAAAGCCGCTGAAGGCGTATCTTTTAACAAATAGCCGGAGGCACCCGCCCGGATGGCATCGAACAACCATTCGTCATCATCATAGGTGGTCAGTACCAACACTTTAACCTGTGGATAACTGCTTTTTATCTTCTGGGTAGCCTGAATACCATTAACCTCCGGCATTTTTAAATCCATCAACACCAGATCCGGCTGGTGAGCCGCGACCTGTTCCATGACTTCCTGACCATTACTGGCAGTGGCCACCACCTGGATTTGAGGATCATTATTTAAGATCGTACTCAAGCCCTGGCAAACTATTTCCTGATCATCACACACGATCACGCGTATCATATTAATTCCTTAATTTTAATTGTATCAGAGTGCCTTGATCCGGCTGGCTTTCGATTTCCAGGCAGGCGTTTAGCATTTCCGCTCTTTCGCGCATGCCCTTCAACCCCAGGCGATCATTCTTTTTGGTCAACATGGATTGATCAAATCCCGCGCCATCATCCCGAATACTGAGTATGCTTTTGCCGGATTTCTGGTCTATTCCTAACCACACATTCCGGGCGTTGGCATGATGAATAATATTTTCAAGCGCTTCCTGGGTGATGCGGTAGATCATTTGCTCTTCTTCCTGTGTAAAAGGGATTAAATTATCTGAAAGACTGAGATGGATGTTGAGCCTGGTGCGGGATTGGGTATTTGACACCAGATTCTTGAGAGCGAGTTTCAGTCCCAGATCTTCCAGTGGTTCCGCCCGCAATGCTTTCAGTGCCCGCCGCGTTTCTTCAAGCCCATTGCGGGCGGTGAAGAGCGCTTTTTCCAGCATGTCATTCACTTCTTTTTGTTCGGTCTCCAGAATGGTGTGGATGGCTTCCAGTTGTACGGTCAGCCCACTGAGAGTATGTGCCAGCGTATCATGTAATTCACGTGCCAAACGGTTGCGTTCACGGCTGACCGCCAGCTGATCCTGTACCAGCGCCTGTTGGCTCAAGCGCAGGTTTGCATGCATCAAATCCCGCCTTTGTTCGCGCTGGGTATGCATTAATTCTGTGATCATCAATGCCACCAGGTTAAGGGTTACCATCCGGATGAAAATTGCAAAAAGCGGCATTAAAAGATCGGCATTGAATCCACCAAACAGAAAGATCATATAAAGACCATCAAAAATTCCCAGCCCGGTGTTGACAATAAAGACCTTCTGAAAATTATACTGCCAGGCAGCCGGAACAAGTGCAATCATCAACAACGGCAACAATGCCCATAAGCGGTAAATTTCAATGCCCTGCCCGTTCAGAACCCGGTTGGTCAGATCAATGTTCACCAGGATGGGTGGAAAAAGTGCTGCAATGAATAATGCGATCAGCAGATATAAAGAACGCAGTTTCCTTTGCAACCAGGGAATGGAGAGATAGATCGATAAAAACAGGGCTTGCAGAAAGATGAAATAAAAAGGATCTTTGTAATATAGCGTAACCTGGCCGAAAAACAGCCATTCACCTAACGGGACGAGTGAAAATGCAATCGTTTCGGCAATCACGAAAAAGCGGAAGATTCGAATCAGCCCCGGTTCCGTTGGCATGGTTGTTCTCATAATTAGATATTAACATAATTTTATGAATTTAGACCAAAAACATGACCATCAGACCATGATCGGGTGACTACACTCATGGTTGGAGATGATGCCAGTCATGTCAATTCATGGTTGCCTGCATCTACCATGGTTTTCTGTTTCCCTTTATAAATAAGCAGGAAAGAGAAATTAACCCACTACAGAAGGAACTGAATTGACATTATTAAGGAAATTTCAACAATCATCGACAGATCAGCTCAGTCAATCTACTGATTCTCCCACTGGTAATTTTCAGATTGAAGCCCATGAGTTAACCAAAAAATTCCAACGCGGTAATAATGGAACCGCAGCTGTGCAAGACCTCAGTTTTGCGGTGCCTGCCGGGCAAATGTTCGGGTTGTTGGGTCCGGATGGTGCCGGAAAAACAACCACGTTACGCATGTTGGCATCCGTTATGGACGCTACCTCAGGGGTGGCAAAAGTTGGCGGGTTCGATACCCAACGCCAAAAACGTCAGGCAAGACGATTAATTGGATATATGCCCCAAAACTTCAGTTTGTACCCGGACTTATCGGTGATGGAGAACCTGATCTTTTTTGCAGATATTAATGGGGTTCACGGCAGCCGGCGAAAAGAGCGCATTCAGGAAATGCTCTCATTTACGCGTTTAAAAGATTTCACAGATCGCCGGGCAGGTAACCTTTCCGGAGGGATGAAAAAGAAACTGGCACTGGCCTGTGCGCTGCTACACGAACCGCAGGTGCTGTTGCTGGATGAACCATCCACCGGGGTTGATCCGGTCAGCCGGCGTGAATTATGGTCGATCCTCTCAAAAGTGGTACTGGAAGGTGTCACAATCGTGGTCACTACGCCATACATGGATGAGGCTGAACGCTGTCACCAGGTCGGGATTCTATATGGTGGTAAATTACTGACGACCGGATCACCGATTGACCTGCAAAACGGTTTACCCTTTGAAATTGTGGAAGTGAAAGCCAAACCCCGTAAAGTGATGCGTCAGGTCGTTAGCGATGCAGCTTACGTCATGCAGTGGCGTACCATTGGCGACCGCTTACGCCTGTCGGTCAAGGACCCGCGCTCCGCCATCACTCAGCTTGAGAACAAACTGGTATCAGAAAATGCTGAAATCAAGGTATTACGGCATACCAAACGCAGCATGGAAGATGTATTTATCCATCTGGTAGAAGAAAGGCGCATACTAAATTGAACGCCTATTCCAATGCAATTGAAACCTTTGACCTGAGCCGCCATTTTGGGTCCTTCGTCGCTGTCGACAAAGTCAATTTTTACGTCCCCAAAGGGGAAATCTTTGGTTTGTTAGGGCCCAATGGTGCCGGGAAAACCACCACCATCCGGATGTTGTGTGGCATTATCCGTCCCAGTTCTGGCAATGGCACTGTGCTGGGATTTGATATTCGCAAAGATGCCGAAGAGATCAAGAAAAATATTGGTTATATGTCCCAAAAATTTTCGCTCTATGATGATTTGACTGCCAGTGAAAATTTGAATTTTTATGCGTCCATTTACGGTGTTCCTAAAAGTGACCGTAACAAACGCATCCAGGATTTAATTGATCAGAGTGGCTTGCGTGGCGTTGAAAAAGAACTCACCAGCAGCCTCTCCGGTGCCTGGCGTCAACGCCTGGCCCTGGCCTGCGCTATCGCTCATAAACCACCCATGTTATTCCTGGATGAAGCTACCGCTGGGGTTGATCCCGTATCGCGGCGCGAATTTTGGGATTTGATCTACGAAATGGCCAGCACGGGCACTTCTATTCTGGCGACCACCCATTATATGGATGAGGCCGAATATTGCAATACGATCGGGATGATGTATGAGGGCCAAATGATCGCATTAGCCAGTCCCGACGGTTTGAAGGATAAGATGTCTGGTGTGCTGGTACAAATTACCTGTGACCAACCGCTAAAAGCGAAAGAAATCGCTGATCAAACAGCCGCAGTCATTGATTCTGCCATCCATGGTGTCCTTTTGCATGTCACCCTCAAGGACGAAGATCAGATCAACCCCTTCACCAGAGTGCTGCAAGCAGCGGAGATCAAGGTATCAGAGATTGAAAAAATATTACCTTCTTTGGAAGACGTATTCATAAGTATGGTCGAGAGTCGCCTGAAAGCAAAAACGCAAGACTCTTCTGGAGGATAAGATGGAACGATTAAGGACAATCGTGCGAAAAGAGTACTATCACATCATGCGCGATTACCGCACCCTGGCAATCATCATTCTTTTGCCCACATTGCTTTTAATTTTATTGGGATATGGCGTCTCCGGTGAAAGTAAAAATATTCGCCTGGCAGTAGCAGATCTTTCAAAAACAGACGAAAGTCGCCGCTATTTAGAATACTTCACTGCCAGTGAACAATTTACAACTGTTTATGATGTGCTCTCAGAGGATGAGATTTTGAATCTGATCGACCGCGAATCAGTCAGCGCTGGGATTTATATCCCGGCTAATTTCGGCAGTGATCTGGCCGCTGGCAAACAGACAGCAGTGCAATTTTATGTCAATGGTTCTGACCCTGCTGAAGCACAAACCGCCAATCTGAAGTTAGAAACCATTGCCCAGGTGGCAACCCAGTACATTCTCAGCGAGCAATTGGAACGGAATGCAGCCCAATTGGGCATATCTGAGATCCAGTTGCCGGTACAGGCTTATACCAAAACCCTTTATAACCCGGATGGCAAGAATAAAATATATATGATCCCCGGTCTGACCGCCATCGTTTTACAGGTACAGGCACTGTTATTGACCGCCCTGGCAATCGTGCGTGAACGCGAGCAAGGCACCATGGAACAACTGGTGGTTACCCCCATACGATCCTGGGAATTGGTGTTGGGAAAAATTATGCCCTACCTGGTGGTTGGTGTTTTCAACACCATCATGACCCTGCTGGTATCCATATTCATGTTTGATATTGTCATTCAAGGCAGTTTCTGGCTGCTGGTATTGCTGAGTACGATTTTTAATCTGGGTTCGCTCGGTATGGGTGTGCTGATTTCAAACATCTCCCGCACCCAGATGCAGGCCATGTACCTGGCCGTCGGGGTCGTGCTGATACCGGCCATCATCCTCTCAGGATTGATGTTTACCCGTCAGGGTATGCCCTGGATCACCTACTGGTTCAGCGAGTTATTGCCCATCACTCACTTCCTGGTCATCATTCGCGGGATTATGGTGAAAGGCAGCGGGATAGCCTTTTTATGGGGTTCTATCCGCACCCTGATCATATTAAGTATTTTGTATTTTGTGGCTTCTGTTGCCACTTTCCGTAAACGACTATAAGTAATAACTGAAATTTAAATGATTGAAATCTAATTTTGGAGAAAACAATGAAATCTAAAACTATTCTACTGACATTAATTTTTGTGCTGATAATCGTTCCATTAAGTGGTTGTGGATTATTAGAACAAGAAGCCGACGTGACCGAAATCACCGCATCCGGGACGATCTCGGCAGATAAGATCGTGGTTTCACCACAGGTGAGCGGCGCGATCCTGGATATTTATATCAAAGAAGGGGACAGCATCCAGACCAAACAGGAACTGTTCCGGTTGGATGATGAAATCCTGAAAGCCCAATTCGACCAGGCGATGGCAGCCGTCGATCAGGCCGAAGCCGGCATCGAAGCCGCCCAAACCCAACTGGAATCCGCCAAAGTGCAATATGATCGTGCGCTGCAAGGGGCTCGTTTGATGTACCTGCAAAGTTTACAAAACCAAACCCCGCGCTGGTCCCAAACTGTACCCGATGAATTCAATCAACCGAACTGGTATTACCAGAGGGACGAAAGTGTTAGAGGTGCACAGACAGAAGTGGATAAAGCCAGACGCAATCTGGAAATTGAACAGGCCAATCTGGAAAATATTCAGGACAAAGCTTCTAACGACGATTTTATGGCAGTGGAGCAAACCCTGACACAAACCAGAGCCCGCTTCCTGGTTGCAGATCAAACCCTTACGCAGGCGCAACTCGCACAGGAAAATGATGTGCTGGAAGAGATGGCGCAAAAAGATTACGATGCTGCCCTGGCAGACCTGGAAACCGCCCAACGTGATTATGAACGCATGATCACCAGCGCAGCAGCCAGCGAGGTGTTGGAAGCGCGCGCCAAAGTAGCCGTTGCCGCAGCCAGAGTTGAGAATGCAGAAAATTACCTGGATAGTTTGTCCACCCTGGATAACTCACTGGATGTAAGGGCAGCCAAATCAGCCATGCAAAGTGCTGAAAGTCAGGTGAAACTGGCTGAAGCCGGCAAAGCACAGGCACTGGCAGCTTTGAGTTTACTCCAAATCCAACTGAACAAGAGCATCGTGACTTCTCCTGTGGATGCGACTGTCATGACCATCAATAATGAAGTCGGTGAATTGGTAGGAGCAGGCAGCAGTGTGGTTCATCTGGCCAAACTGGATATGGTTAGCCTGACAGTGTACATCCCTGAAGATGTGTATGGCCGCATCCCGGTAGGACAAAAAGTAACCATCAACGTTGATTCATATCCCGGCGAAACCTTCTATGGGGAAGTGATCTACATCTCTGATGAAGCTGAGTTCACCCCGCGCAACGTGCAAACCGTCGAAGGACGCAAGGCGACCGTATATGCCGTGAAGATTGAAATCCCCAATAAAGAACACAAACTCAAACCCGGCATGCCCGCTGATGTCAATTTCGGGATTAATCGGCCCTAGGAAAATAATTTTGTACTCAAAATTAGATTTTCTCTAAGCTGAAAAGACTTTCCCTTGAATTTATTAGGGAAAGTCTTTTTTTATAAAAATAAGTAAATCTAAAAACCTACCCAATCAATATTGGGTCTTGACTTTTTCTCATAGAATCGCTAAATTTATATTAACAGCCCATTCGATAGACAGCTAACAATTAAATACAAATTGCATACAATGTTGTTCATTGAGCAAAGACTGCCTTTTTTCGAGCTATTCCTAAAGGAGGAAAAAATGCGAAAATCTATTATTGTCTTTGTTTTTTTAGTTTTAATGGTCGTTTTGATGGTTGGATGTGCGCCACCAACATTTATATCTCCAACAAAAGTCAATGTCTCGCCGGATGATAATATTACAGATGTCAGCATCGATATTGATCAGAATGGGATAAAACACATTGTTGGGAAAAAAGACAACCGGGTGGTTTATTTCAAAGGAAACATCGCTGAACCATCTTACCAATTTACAATTGGTTGGGGATTGCTACTCCCAGGAACAGATACATCCACCTGGAAACAATATAATCCCGAAGTGGCAGTCCTCAGCGATGGAACGGCTTACATTGTATGGTTTGAAACCCGCGCTAACCTGACTGAAAAAACTGCCTGTTATTTAGAAGTGCGGGCAGATGATCTGCCAACGAAACTTCGTTCATGCAATCGAGTAGATGATGCAGGTTACCTTACCACAGGGTTGGTACGGGTGATTGCCCGGGACAATACAGCCTATGTTGTTTATTCTCGCTTGCACAGCTCGGGGTATTTCGACTCGCTATGGTACAAGAAAATTGAAGAACTAACCACAACCGGGTTGGTGGTTAGTTATCTGGATGTGCTGGAAGAAGGATTTATTCATTCCATAGATTTAGCTATCGATCAGAATAGGAAACTGCATTTAGCCTATATTGATGAGGCAACCTATTCACCAAATCCACGACTGAACTATCGGTCGAATGCAACGACCAATATGGATGGATCAATGAGTCAAAACTGGGCGATTCAATTTGGAGCACCAGGATTGAGGGATGCTGTCCAACCAAGTATCGATTTTTACAATGATGGATCGAATACTTTTGTTATGATCGTCAGTGTTTGGGAAAATAGTGGGAATCAAATGATTTATGTAGATCGCTGCAATGTTATTGGTTGCACTACCAAATCTAGCACTTCACCAACATTGGCAAACCCAGATTGGAATTCATCTTCAGAAATTCTGGAAGTAAGAGGATTAGGAACCATCTTCAATTCATACGTCTTGAGTTTCATTGGTCATAATGATTTATCCTCACATCATCAAGTGTGGTATTGGGATTTACCATTCTCTGGAAATCCAAGTCAGGTAACTGACACCACTCATGCCATATCACAATTGAACATGGTGGATAGTTTAATTCCAGTTGTTGGTTTCGTTGAAAACTGGCAAGTGTCTGATCCAATCATTTCTTACTTAGAAAAAGTCTCTATTTATGATATTCAAAATGGATTACGAGAAGTTAAGACTTATGTTTGCCCTGGGCTTTCCAAATTTAATTCTTCGGATATGGCCTCTTATGTGGATTTGATGGCAGATTCCATACCTGTTGCTGGAATTTGGAATTATTGCGGAACCACAAGATATAGTACCAATGCATACTTAATTGATTTACCAATCATTTTGAAATAAACCAATCTACCTGGGATGCAGAACTGCATCCCAGGTAGATTTTTCCTTGCGCTACAAAAGGATCTCCCTCTCACTGCCGGAGAATTTTCTGCATAGCCTTTCCTTTGGCCAATTCATCAATCAATTTGTCTAAATAACGAATTTTCTGCATAAACGGATCTTCTATCTCTTCAACGCGAATACCACACACTACACCTTTAATCAGTGAGCTTTTTGGCGTCAAGGCTGGTGCCTGGGCGAAAAAAGTTTCAAAATCATTTTCTGATTTTACTTGCTCTTGAAGTCCTGCGTGATCGTAGCCAGTTAACCAACAAATAATTTGGTCAACCTCTTCTTTGGTACGATTTTTTCGTTCTGCTTTGTTTAAGTAAAGTTGATAGATATTTGAAAATTTCATTGTGAAAATTTTATGGGTTTGCACTGTCTTTCCTCTGGTAAATTAAGTTCGATTCTTTTTTCTTAGCTGTGAAAGGATTTCTCCCTGGGCGACCAATAATTGCGCCATCCACTCTAATACAATGTTAAAGACAGAAGACACCAAAAAGCCCAGCAACAATCCAAACAAAAGCCCGATAAATCCGCCTGTTGCCCAGATCAGAATGATGGGATTAACCAAATAGGCAAAAACGCCAAATAAAACCGCCATCATCACCGCCAGATACAGGATAATCACCGTGCGCAAAACACGAGATGACTTTACCAGGCGGTTGACGATATCTTTGGTGCGATCATGTTCATACAATAACATATAACCTCCTTCAAACTAATATGAGTATAGCAAATTTTACTGGATTTTCCACCAGCGTCTCTTTGTTCAGCGAACCACTTTTCGCCCAGGTTTTTTAACCGAAAAACGGAGCTCAGGCTTCCGGGCTCCGTTTTTGCTCTAATAAATAATTACTTACTCGACAGCTACCATCACATTGGATGCTTTGATAACAGCGTAGGCTGATTTTCCTTCAATTAATCCCAACGAATCAACAGATGTATTGGTGATAATCGAAACAACCTGGGTACCACCGGGTAACTCAAGGGTTACTTCACTATTCACAGCACCCTTCAGAACTTTGACAACTTTTCCTTTGATGACATTTCTTGCACTCAGTTTCATAACAGACTCCTTCCATTTCCTATTATCATAAACCAAACCGAGCCATATTTCAATCAGGTATGTAATCTTGGTTGGGATTAATGTTTCTGACGTGGAAAAAGAAAAACACTGACGCAGATGAAAATTACCAGGCTCACAAGTATTAAAAACACGGTAACCGGTAACGCAGCCGATAAGCCAAACCCCTGAAAGCGTTCAAACACCAGCACCGGCATGATTTTTGGATGATAAGCCAGAATAACCACCGCCCCAAACTCACTCACCCCTCTGGCCCACATCATCAACGCCCCACTGGTGATGCCGCGCCATGCCTGTGGGATGGTGATGTAACGAAACATCTGCCAGTGGTTGGCACCATCCACCCAGGAGGCCTGCTCCATCTCACGGTCGACCCCGGTAAAGGCTTCGCGGCTGGCATTGACCAGAAAGGGGACACTGACAAACAGCATCCCAACCACAATCCCAGCCGGTCGATCCGTGAAGGTGATGCCAATTTTCGCAAATAATTGACCGAAGATGCCATTGCGTCCAAACACCAATAACAAAGCAACCCCGGCTGCCGTATGCGGAATAATAATTGGGAGATTGATCAGCGCTTGTAGTAAATCCCGCCCCGGAAAAGAATAACGCGCCAGTAAATACCCCATCGGAACAGCCGTCAGGAAACCAATCAGAACGGCTGTGAATGCACAACCAAAGGTCAAGCGAATCGAATCGATTACCTGTTGATCCTTGAATAGTTGAAAAAAAGTAAATGCATCCACACTGAATAGCGTATTCAGCAGAGGCACCAACAGGATTAACATCAACACTAAACCAGCAACGATGAAGACCCTGGTTAATAGACTTTGATTTATTTTTTTCATTCTTCCGGGTTCGTGATTGCCTGCAAAGAAGCTGGCATGTTAACATAGCCATTGGCCGGGAACGACGCCAGCAGTGGATGATAATTACGCTGCATAATGGCTTTGCCTTCATCACTCAATAGAAACTGGATGAATAGTTCAGCCTTTTCTGGATGTGGTGAACTATCCGGGATAGTGACGGCATACTCGATTGGTTCAGCAATGAAATGTGGATCAACCGTTGAAAAGCGTTGAAAATCCAGCCGTACTTCCACATTTTTATAAAAATCTCTGAGCTCTTCCGCGCTTAAATTTACCTCGGGCGGGAGTTCCAGCATCTCGAGACCATGCTGCTTGATGACTGATTTATATTCGAAAGCATAATCCAGATCACCACTTTGCAATAAAGCGATCAGAAATACGCTGGCTCCGCGAATCAGGATATGAGTTTCGCTTTTGGTCTCCAGGATTTCCGGAATGCGTATCAGCGTTAACCCATCCTCACGAAAGATAGTTACCGGGAAGGTGAACTGGTCTTTATACATCCCCTTAAACAGGTCGTAGCGCTCCAGAGAATTTTCCTGCAATGCAAAAGCCATCATCGCCCGATAACCGGCTGCATCAAAACGCGGATCGGGTAATCCATACTTGATGTCCGGCAGGCTGAGAATTTGCGGCCAGGTTTCGCTGGTTAATTCATCTACATACCGTGAATCGGGCGTATAAGCCAGGACCAGCTCATTACCGGCAAAACGGATGAACCAGTCGGCATACGGCCGGCCTGTGTCGGGATTGTTGGTTGCATACATTAACATGGGTACCAGCGATGCATCCGCGGTGGCAACAATATCAATGGGTTCGTGCAATTCGGTCACATGCCGCATCACCTGGATACTGCCATGATATTCAGCCCGCACATCAATGTCGGGATATTTGGCTTCGAATGCTGATTCGATATCTGCGAATGGGATGATGAGACTACCCGCAGCAAACACGACCAGCGGGGTTTTTGCACCCACTTTGGTCGCTGATATTTGAGCCGTTTGAACTGGGGTGGGGTCGGCAAAAGCAGTCGTGGGCTCAGGATTGGAATTGGTTGGTTGGCATGCGCCAAACGACATGCCAACCAACATCGAAAAAAAGAGGGGCAACAATTTTTTTCGGATATATGGAAATTTTGTCATGATACTTATTTCACTTCAATACTGACGACACCTTTCACCCAGGTGTTACTGGGTAAACCAGGCATGACCATCTTGAATTTGCCAGGTGTTTCGGTAAATCCGAGCAAGCAATCCGGAATTGCCAGAACTTCTGCCAGACTTACTTCGGAGCTGAAGCCATCATCCGCGGTGAACACCAGGGTGGTAGCGCCATCCTTAACCCCTGCCAAATCCAATAAATCCGACAGACGGACGCCTTCAAACTCAGCCGATCCACTCTTGGGATGCTCAGCGGTGATGGTCACCACATCCAAAGCACGCAGTGATTCTTCGGTGAAGCCTGTTGGCGTCTTCACCATACCGGTAACAGCAAACGCAGATCCACTCAGGTCAACGACGACGGCAGGTTCTGTTTCCTGCACTTCTTCTTCCGCTGCTTCTTCGAAGGCAGGCACCATCAACTCAATCAAGGCAATCCCACCGACCATTTGCTTTTTCTCCAGTCCGGCTCCTACAAATTTGAGCGGGAAATTCTTTTCTTCCAGGGGGGCATCATCCACCAGCATCGCCACAACCCAGTCGTGATTGCGATCCGCATCATCTGACCAGACAGTGGTATCAAAGCCATCAGCGGCTGCGATGCGCACATCATACCCGGCTTTGGCCAGTTTAACATCATATGACCAGCCTTCATGCTTGACAGCATCATCGGCATAGCCCATCAAACGCCACAATTCAACACCCTTCCAGACCTGGCCGACATCATCCGTCCAGGTGGCTTCGTGACAACTGACACAGGATTCAAAAGAAGCCCGGTCAATCTCTGTATCAATCGCACCATTCACCGCCAATACCCAGTCCATAATCATCGGGCGAACCTCTACCTTATCCACCCATTTGATGGACCAGTGCCCGTCGGTGACCTGGTTGCCATCCTTACTGATGATCACCAGGCGCAGGTTACCATCCATATCGACATTTAAAGGATTGCCATTCATTTCATAAGCAACGATTGCGGTGAGCGCGTCATGGGATTTTAATTCATCGCCACTGACCGGATTATAGGCAATATAGGTTCCATTCAGGATTTGATCGTAAGAATAAGACAGAGAGTATCCATCCTCAGCGACAATGTTAACTCCCATACTTTCATTCAGCCCCCCCACCAGATCCGCTAAATCCTGTAAGGCTACACCCTTGAATTTATTGGGCAAAGTAATTTTTCCGGTGCTGCTTTTAATCCCAGCCATGCCTTCAGTGGCCGGTAATGCTTTCAGATCTGCCATACTGAAAGAAATGGTGCTGTCCGGGCCGATCAACTCTAAGATGGGTTCCTGAGAAACTTCCTCGGTTGGCTCAGGGATGGCAGTGGGCTCTGGTACCGCTGTGGGTTCCTCCATCAGCGCGGTCGGCTCTGCGACAGGTGGTTCCTCCACGGGCGCTTCCACTTCCGGCACACTGGCTGGCTGACAACCCGCCAGAACAAAGACCAGCACAAAAAGACCAATGAATAATTTACGGTTCATATTTCCTCCAATGTATATTGCTTAGGGATTAATTATACATTGAGTCTATAGAGTCATCGCGTAAAAGTCAAGCGTCTTGGGAAAAATATCACAAGAAAAAGGAATGTATGCGCAAGGGTATATTATGAGTGAATTTCCCCCGAAAATATTTCAATTGATAATGGATCCTGGAATTAGCCCCCTGCCAATGGAATGGTATCCACGTTAATCGTCATTATGC
>JAVEYK010000043.1:25536-26923 GCA_034003505.1 Anaerolineaceae bacterium
GTGTGATATACACTATAATGTCAACTAAGGAGACGCTTTTATGACAGAATCAGAATTAATTGTTCAAAACATTCAGCAGGAAATGCGCAGGGGTATTTTGGTTTTCGCGGTTTTAACTCAATTGGATGAACCGCAGTACGGTTATTCCTTGATCGAGACACTTTCAGCACAGGGGATGGAGGTTGAACAAAACACATTGTATCCTTTGTTGCGGCGGCTTGAAAAACAAGGTTTATTGGAATCACTCTGGCAACTTGAAGAAAATCGTCCACGGCGATATTACAAAATCAGCAGGTTGGGGTTGGCAGTGCGAGCGGAGCTGATTATCCACTGGAAGTCCCTCCAGGAAACAATGAAAACATTAATAGGAGAAGAATAATGATCGCGAACTATCTTTACACGATTGGCAAACATTTATCACCTCAGACACGAGATGAAATATTAAAAGATATTGAAGTCAATCTATATGATTATCTTGAAGAAAAATTTGGTAAAAAAGACTATACGGATGGAGAATTCGAAGCGGCGATCCGCAGCATGGGGCATCCCCGCAAAGTAGCTGAAGCTTACATGAACCAACCACGCGGACTGATTGGTCCAGCCTACATTGACACATACTGGCTGGTGATCAAAATCGCGCTGATCGGCATCGCTGTTGGGCTAACCGTCGCCAATATCATCAATTTATCTGCTTATAACAATGGGGTGGAACTCTTTCTGGGAATTATTGCTCAAATCTGGCAGGCATCGCTAACCGCAATTGGAATCATTACGCTTATCTTTGCGGTAGTCCAGCACTACAACCCTGAAGAAGTCATTGAAAAAGATGAGCGTTGGTCGCTGAAGATATTAGAACAAGCAGTCGATCCCCAGCAAAAGATCAAGCTTTTTGACTTGATTGTGGAAACATTTTTCCTGTCCCTGGGACTGGTATTCATCAATCAAAGTTCATCCTTTGTCAGCAGCAGTGACAGGATATTTGTTATTTTTAATAAGGCAGCCTTTGAGCCATATCTACTATGGATCAATTTAGTGCTGATTGCTACACTGGCGCTGAATATCTACCTTTTCATTCGTCGCAAATGGCAACCCACAACCCGGATTTTGACTGTGCTGTTAAGCCTGGCAGGCATTGCCATCTTCACCATCTTTGCTTTTGACCCCAATGTCTGGAATTTACAACCCCTGGCAGGCTATTTAGGGTCTGAACTGGCAGCATTAGAGCAGGGAATCCAGGTCTCCATTTATGTTGGACTGGCTGCAATTGTCATCATCAGCGCATTTGATATCTTTGGTCATTTGAAAGCGCTTGCTCGCAGGAAGTAATCATCTCCAACGTTTTTTCAGCGGTACTTCCATAATATGCCCGCAATTGATGTCAGGGCAG
>JAVEYK010000044.1:0-26757 GCA_034003505.1 Anaerolineaceae bacterium
ATTATGAAAAACTAACTCCCCTGACCAGGACTAGTCACTTTTACCTTTCACCTTGTGCCTTTCGCCTTTAGGCTTAAGGCTTTGAGCTTTAAGCTACCCACCAACCCCCAACCGTTCCAACACCTCCGGTGCAGGTACACCATCTGTGCCCCAGCCCATGCGTTTGTAGTAGCGCTGCAAGGCCTCGCGTAAGTAATCCGGAGTCATCGCCTTACCGGCAATCGGACCTGTTTGGGTCGCCTGGAAAGGTCGTGCTGAGAGCATATCATCTTCTGCAGTGAACCCCTCCCGCAATAGATACATACGAGCTGCATTGATGATTCGTTCGCCAATACTGATGATTTCATACATATCCACATTCCAACCACCAGCGCCATTAAGTGCATCGACCATGTGTAGAAACTCATAGGGGTAGAAGTGGCAGATGACAGCACTATCTAAAAAGTTCTTGAAGGCAGTCTCATAAAAGAATGCTTCAATTTTATGATCAGAAAGACCCCACAATTTCAAGGGGGTTTCCATGCCTAATTCTCGCAAACGCAAGCAAATATCAGAACCGTCCCAGGTGGCGAACGTGTCATTCAGGTTCGCCATGTGATCCGCTCCAGTGGCTGAGAGAGCATACCCCATACCCATCGCGTTCTTTAAACGTGGATCATGGTATGGCAATTCCTGTCCACGGGCGACCGCCAGAAACTGCTCCGATCCCTGACCAATTCTGCTGGCCATCCGGGCACTACCTTCCGCCATCCAATCCCCCAGATCCTGCCGGTGAGCAATTTTTTCGATACTTTCCAGCAGCGCATTTCCATCGCCAAATTTTGGCAGAAAGTTGAAATCATCAATCAAATTTTTCTCGACGCATTCCATCGTAAAAGCCACTGTTCCACCGGTAGAGATCGTATCCAATCCATACGCGGCGCACAGTTCATTGGCTTTTGCCATAATTAAAGGATCAGTAATCTGGCACATTGGTCCCAGGCCGGCAATCGACTCGTATTCTGGCCCGCCATAGCGTGGATCAATGGAGATGTCACCTTCATGGGAAGCTACCAATTTACACCGTACCGGGCAGCGGTTACAGGTGTCACGATCTTTGATTAACCAGGTAAATATAGAGGTGGCATCTAATTTTTCAATCCCTTCAATTTCGCCGTCCTGATAATTACGAATACCGGTTACACCAGCATCATGATTCGCTTTTACTGACCCGGAAGTACCATATTGGGTTGCCCAGCCCATCATATCTTTATAATTAGAGATAATCCACTTTTGGGTTATTTTCATCATTTCTTTGTCAGCCAGGCCAACTTTGAAATTTCCGCGAACCGCCACCGCTTTGAGGTTCTTGCTGCCCATTAAAGCACCCAAACCCGAACGTCCGGCAGCGCGATTGATATCATGCATCACAGCTGCGTAGCGCACCAGGTTTTCCCCGGCTGGTCCAATCTGAGCAATTCTTATTTTCGTATCATCCAATTCTTTATGAATTTCTTCCTGACATTCACCCGTTTTCAACCCCCATAAGTGGCTGGCATCACGGATCTCGGCTGCCCCATTTTTTATCCACAAATAAACTGGTTTTTCTGCTTTACCCTGAATGACAACGGCATCAAAACCAGCTTGCTTGCATTCAGCTCCCCACCATCCACCCGCTTCTCCTGAGGCCAGCGCGCCGGTTAATGGGGATTTCCCGCCGACGGCATGCCGGCCGGTACCTGGTAATACTGTTCCCGTGAGAATTCCCGGTGCGAAGATCAACAAATTCTCCGCTCCGAGGGGATCAATTTTTGGCTGTGTGTCCTGCAGTAAATAATGAACGATCAAACCACGACCACCAATCCATTTTCGGTAGAAGTCTGCGCCATGTTCATCGACCCAAATATCTCCACTGGTGAGATTGACCCTTAACACCTTGCCGGTATATGGGCTGGTACCGGCCAGAAACTCCGGTCGCATTTCGAATTGGGTTAAGCCCTGGTTTGTTTTCATGATTTATCCTCCAATAATTTGTGGTACACAGCGAATTTCAGTGCCCGGCGGAATGGTTTCATTCTGATCAACAACCACCCCATCAGCCAGAACAATGTACGCCAGACCTGGTTTGGTGATGTAACGCTTTAAGACCACAATGTAGCGCTGGCCGGCTGCCACCTGGACATCAATTCGTTCAGCCACCAGCGGTTCATCCAGAATCAAATGCGCTGATTCTGAATATTTTTGATTTTCTTCAGCTTTCATTTTACCATTCAAGAGCGAAGGTGTTTGTAAGGCAAGCCTTACAAACACCTTTATTTATGCAATAATATCTTCCTCTAAAACCAAATTAGAGACGACCGCCCATGGTCAGAGCCATTAATGCTTTCTGAATGTGCAACCGGTTTTCTGCTTCATCATAAATCACAGAATGTGGTCCGTCCACAACGGCGTCAGTAGCTTCATAACCACGATCAATGGGCATACAGTGCATGTAGATCGATTTCTTCTTGGCAAGTTCCATACGGCGTTCGTTCGCAATCCAACCTTTATGTTGATCGCACATCGCCTGCACTTCTTCTGGTTCCTCGGTGACCATGATAGGACCCCAGCTCTTGGCGTAAATGATATCGCCATCAGTGAAAGCAGCATCCATATCATCAACCACTTCGAATTTGGTTCCATTTTCGGCGGCATGCTTTTCAGCGGATTCGAGGCACTTGGGCATCAATTCAAATCCCTTGGGGTGAGCCAGGGTAACATCCATGCCCCAGCGGGTCATCAACATCACCAGAGCCTGAGGAACTGATAAGGGACGCACATATTTAGGGGCGTACGTCCAGGAAATAACGAATTTTCGACCGCGCAGGTCATTGCCAAATTTTTCGCGAATGGTCATCAGGTCTGCCATTGCCTGACAGGGATGATCAACATCATCCTGCATAGAAATCACGGGGATGTCCACATGGCTGGCTAATTCATATTGGTATGCCTGACCAATGTCAGTACGGCAATCACGCACAGAAATACCATGTCCATAGCGTTGCAAGACTCCACCGGTGTCCTTGGAATTCTCGCCATGGCCAACCTGTGTAGCTGCTGGGGTCAAATAAATGCCGTGCCCACCTAATTGGGTTATCCCGGATTCGAATGAATTACGGGTTCGGGTTGATTCTTCAAAGAACAACATGAACAAAGTTTTGGCGCGCAGGATATGATCATGGGGTTCGCCAATCGCAAAGCGGCGTTTGAGGTCTCCAGCCATATCCATCATCGAGATCAGTTGGTCATTGGTCCAATCTTCGGTGGTGATGAAATCTTTTCCTAATAGTGTGGTTTGCATAAATACATTCTCCTTTATTTGTTTTGATGATTATGATTTCGCCCCGGTCGTCTCTTGATAGATCACCGGGTAAAGCGCATAGAACATGGCAGCTTTTTTCATTTTTTCCAGATTCACCTGGTCCATGGCGGTGTGAACATAGGGTTCTTCCATGGGGCCAAATCCCAGCGTTGGGATACCAGCCACACCGGCTGAATAGGTGCCATCTGTACTGAACTTCCAGACATCCACTTTTGGAGCTTGCTGCCACAAAGCTTCATAAGTTTCTTTTCCAACCTGGATAATTTCTGCATCTTCTTCAATTAACCAGCCCGGATAAAACGAAGGCCCGTCCAATTGTAATCCAGTATGCGACCTTACGGGTTGAATCGGTATCTCCACCGTAGCTCCTAACGGACCCACAACTGCTTTGATGCCTTCCACAATCGATTCGGCTGTTTCGCCGGGCACTAAACGTCGATCCAGTGCAACCTCACACCAATCCGGAACGGAGTTGGGCGTATGCGGACCGGAAATCAGGCTCACCACCTGTGTGCCCGGGCCAAAAACCGGATTGACCGGTAAGTGGCCGTTCATACCTTCCAGGGCTTCAATTACCGGGGCCATCTTCACAATAGCGTTCTCGCCCAGGTGCGGGGTGCTGGCGTGAACAGCTTTGCCTTGTGTGCGGATATGCACCTCACAGCGCCCGCGATGACCACGGCGCAGGGTTAAGTCAGTGGCTTCTGCCAGCAGAACACATTCCGGCTTCAAGCCATCCCGTTCCACTAATGAACGAAGGGCAAAACCTTCCGCATCCTCTTCCAGGGTTGCACCCATCACCACCACGGATACATCTTTCAGTAATCCCAGTTTGTTTAGAATGGCAGCACCATACACAATGGCAGCCACGCCGCCTTTGCAATCCGAAGCCCCTAACCCATATAGGATACCGTCTTCAATCACGGGTTCCAGGGGCGGATGCGGCCATTGGCTGGCATCACTGACTTCGTTATTATCGAGATGGGCGTTGAACATGATGATGCGCTCACCCTTGCCAATTCGTCCCAGCGCATTCCCGGCACTATCGACCCAGACCTCATCACAACCAATCTTGCGCAATTCCTGGAGGGTACGTTCTACGGCTGGCCCTTCCTGGCCTGTGTAACTCTTAATACGGATCAGATCACTCAGGTAATTCACCATATCCTGGTTCATCTCTTCCGCCAGGGCTTCAATTTTTGCTTTTAATTCGTTTTTGTTGAGCATTATTGATAACTTTTCCTTTAGAAATCATCCGCAAAAGCATCGACAACAGGTTTAATGTCATCCATCATGGGATAGAGAATCGGGCAGGTCACACCAGCATCCACATATTCACGCACTTTCTTACGACACTCTTCGGATGTTCCAACCGCCATCAATTCGCGCACGACTTCATCCGGAATAACTTTGGAAGCCTTGATGTAATCCTCTTCGGTGGCCGGCCAGCTCATAATCGATTGGACTTTCTCCAGCAGATCCTCACTGACACCGGAGGCTTTCATAATGTGTGGTTCGGTCGCCAGATAATATGCCACCAATTTCTTACCTTCTGCCATGGCTGCATCGGGATCTTTATCGGATAAACAGCACACCAGCAATTCCGGCCGGTCCACGTCTGCCAGGGTTTTCCCGGCTTTCCTGGCGCCTTTTTCCACCAAAGCAACTGCTTTCTTGATGTAGTCTACGGAAACCACATAGTTCAACACCACCCCATCGCATAACTCACCAGCCATCTCGAGCATCTTGTCGCCGGTAGCACCGATGTAGATGGGAATATTGCGTGGGCTGGTGTCGCCAAAGGCCACATCCAACTTGACACGATCCAGATTGACAAATTCGCCCTGGTATGTCACCTCTTCCATGGTGAACAATTGCCGAATTGCTTCCACGTTCTCCCGCATGGCTTTCAACGGTTTGACGCGGTTAACACCCACCCGGCTGGCAATCGGTTCCCACCAGGCTCCCAGACCCAGCATCACACGGCTGCGCCCATCCACCAGGCCACCCAGTTCCCACATGGTGCTCCAGCTGGCAGCAATCACGGCCGGGTTACGCGTCCAGATTGGTAATACACCAGATCCATAGCGTAATTTTTTGGTAGCTGTTAATAAGGCACTCATCATGACGATGCAATCACGCGCCAGACGGGTATCCGCCTGCCAGATTTCACTGAAACCGCGTTCTTCTGCGTATTTCGCCATTTCCAATTCATATTGAATATCATGTTTATCTTGCAAATATAGAGCTACTCTTTGAGTCATTTATTACCTCCTTCATTTCGGGTATATTGGTTGAGATCAACCATTGGATAACGGATTCGATCTCCGTAATTCCTGCGTTCGGGTTTGTAAGTTGCATCGATTCCAATCTTGGTATGCACACCCCGCATGTCAGCAGTGGGATCCATCTCATGTCCCTGAGCTCCTTCCACCAGGAAGATATCTTTTGACCAATCAACGCGGTTGGTAAGCGCCCAGGTCACATCTGCGGGATCATAAATATTTACATCCGGATCAACTACAATTACCTGCTTGATATTCACATGGGCAGTAAAAGCCGCCATGGCAGCATTCTTGGGTTCGCCCGGGTTGCTCTTCTGGATCTGAACGATGGCGGAGAAGCCATTGCCATAGGGGGGAATGTGTAAACCGGTGACATTCTGGCTGACATGTTTCACAAAGCGCAACAACAGAGGTTCGCGAGGCAACACATTGCCAATGTATATATGCTCATCCCAGCCTGGAATAATGGTCTGGAAAATAGGCTGGTTGCGATAACAAATTGCGGTTACCTCAAAAACCGGAGATTCCCATAATTCCCCATAATAACCGTGGAACTCAGCCAACGGACCTTCTGGCTGGCGGATATCTGGGGGTAAATAACCTTCAATCACAATTTCTGCATGGACTGGGATGTCGATATCCACCGTGACACCTTTGGTGACCGGAACTGCCTCACCACGGATGGCACCAGCAATGGCTAATTCATCCCCATCATAACGGGCACCTCCAGCAATCATAATAGCCGGGTCAAGTCCAATCGCCACAGCCACCGGCAGGCTTTCACCTTTGGCCTGGTTGACCTTGTAGAATTGCATCACGTGCCGCCATTCGTTGACGTTGAAACCAAAAGTATGTTCACCCAGAACCTGCATGCGGTTATAGGATAGGTTTCCCCGACCAGATACTGGATCTTTGGTGACGATCACACCTCCAGTGATAAATGGCCCACCATCGTGCAATCCATGGGTGGGAATGGGCAGCTTATGCAGGTTGATTTCACTGCCGGTGATGATATTCTCTTTCCAGGCAGCTTCCTGTTCGGTCAGTTTGGGCTGTATCCCGTTTTTCGGATCCAGCGCAAAATTCATCTTGTCGATGATATCTTCTTTTTTGCACTCCAGAGCCAATGCTGCTGTATCCGGACTGATAACCGCATTTGCAAAAATGGGCCAGGGATAGCTCCCTAATGCCTCCTTGACATGATTGAAAATCACACCATTACCCTGCATCCTTGCCAGGGTGGCAGCTACATTCGCCAATTCATGCACCAGATCAACAGGTTGATCAACATTCTTAAAGCGACCTTCCTTTTCAAGTACAGATATATAACTACGTAGATCTTTAATTTTTCCCATTACATTCCTCCTGATTGAATCGGGTAATTACCCACATCCCAAGCCGTTTCCAACATCGCCAGATAATACTCTGGTTTTACACCAGGGTGAATGGAATTACTGCTCGAAAGCAAAAAACCACCACCCGCGGCAGCCGCATGAATAACAGCTTCGGTCTGTGCTCGCACAGCTGCTACAGGTCCATCGACCAGAACCGTGGAACAGTCGACATTTCCGATTAATGTCAGGCGCTCCCCGTAATCCTTCTTGATTTGGGCGATATCCATCCCCGCCCGAGGTTCAATTGCCTGATACGCATCGATGCCACAGGCAACCATATCATCCAAAAGACTATTAACATTACCATCGGTATGTTTGATATATGGAACCCCATATCGATGACACAGGTCGGTGATTTGTTTCATCCTGGGAAAAACAAATTTCCGGAAATGCCGTGGAGAGAACATTGGCCCTTTGTTGGCGGCCCAGTCATAACCACCATGGATGCCATGCACACCGCGCTCCAGCAACATTTCGGTTAGTATTAATGTTGTTTTTAAGCGAGCATCCAGATAGCGATGAATAAGATCAGGCGCATCCACCAGTCCGATCAAAAAGGTTTCCGCCCAATCAAATGTCGATCCAATTTCCACATCTGCTGACCCTACCACCATGCGATCCTTACCGATTCGTTCTAAAATCATATCAACGTGAGAAAAATCCCAGGCATCCGGATCAAAGTGCTGATTCTCCAGATAGACAGTTAATTTCTCCAATTCAGGTAAACCACCCCTGCGAATAGAAGAATCAACCATGTCATAAACATCAGAATCTACGGAATAATCAAATATTACCCATTGGCCAGTAACCGGATTAGTGATCTTCCATTGCCGTTCGGAAATCTGATCTGGCACAGCCGGGTTGAGCGGTATTGGATCACATTGCGGAAACACATCCAGATCAAGTTTCTCCCATAATTCTAATTCATCCAATTTCCGCTGAAGGTGATATTCCTTCACTTTTCCACTCAAAACTGCTTCGTTATAGGCAGTTCCTCTGGCTTTTCCGCCAAACCCACATAAATTCGGTCGACCCAAAACATATTCAGCAGTTGGGTTGTCAATCGTCAGCTCAAAAATCGGCACACGGTCTGCTTCCTGATGTCTGAAGGCCATTAAAGATCGTTCTTTTCCGTTCATATATCGATGCCAGCCCTTTTCTTCAATATTTTTATCGCGGAATTACATTCCTTGATCAATATTTCTTCATCGATAGTGGTTAATCTCCCATTTTGCATTAGAATTTTACCCGCTACGATAACTGTATCCACATCTTCAGCATGGGCGCACAAAGTTACAGCTGAGGTCAGATCATGCACCGGTGCGGATCGCAAAGTGTCTAATTTGATCATCGTCAGGTCTGCATCATCTCCCACTGCAATTGTCCGATCAGCGATCAGCATACTTAAAGCCTGATCGTTGGTCAGATTGGCAGCATCCTGATGGCCGGCCCGTGCCAGACAGATCGCCATCTTGGCATTTTCGATGCAATCCTGGGTATCATTACTGGCTGAGCCATCCGTACCCATACGCATTCGCACACCACGAGCCAGCATTTTTCCCACCGGTGCAATCCCGGAACCTAAGACAGCATTGCTGACCGGGCAATGCACTACCAGGGCATTGCGCTCTTTGAGAAGCTCTATCTCAGCCTCATCTACCCAGACCGCATGCACAATATGAACATGCTCATCCAAAATACCCAATTGATCCAGCCAGGTTACCGGCCTGACACCGGTTTCCTCCACAGTCATTTCCACTTCCGCCAACGTCTCGGATACATGGATATGCGAAAAACTGCCATATCTCAGCGCTTGAGCATGCGTTTTTTGGATTAACTCACCACTTGCCCGCCAGGGAGTTAACGGCCCGGAGGCAAATGTCACCTTACTGTCTGGCTGTTGCATGCCATACCAGCCTTCCAGCTCATCCAGGATGGCATCACCGCTCTCCGGATTATTCCCACGATCGGACCAGGCTCTGGCGATGGTACAACGCAGTCCGATTTCTTCAGCTGCCTTTTTAACCGCCAGGGTATGTTCCGGTGTGTGGGTGATCTTGTGATGATCAACCACATAAGTCACACCACCCCGCACATTCTCCGCCAATCCTAATAAGGATGCCAGGTACATTTCCTCCTTCGAAAAGGCGGATTGAAGTGGCCAGATCAATTCTTTTAACCACTGTAATAGTGGTCTGCCACCAGCCAGACCGCGCATAAAAGATTGGCTGAAATGTGAATGACCATTCACCAGACCCGGTAAAATTGCCATCCCGTTGGCATCAATGACCTGCTCAGCCTGCAAAAAGGCCTCCTGATCAGGTTCCCCAGGCTGGACGGCTGAAATCACCCCACCCTGTATGCTCAGGAAGCCGGGCGTCAGCCATTTTTCAGGCTGGTAAATATTGCCATTGTGGATGAGGATTTTTTTCATGAAAGTTAAACCAGACTCCTGCCGCCATCGATATAATAAACTGCACCGGTAGCAAACTCATTTTCAATCAAAAATTCAGCCAGTTTGGCAACATCCAGAGGTGTTCCAACGCGTTTTAACAGCGAATTTTCGATCGCCCATTCCACCTTGGCCTCTGAAGCGTTGGGAGGCAGCAGCACTGTTCCGGGTGCAATCGCATTCACTCGAATGGCAGGTGCCAACTCAAACGCCATCGATTTGGTGAGCGCTACCAATCCGGCTTTGGAGGCAGCATGATGAGCATTTTCATTCCAGACCTGAAAAGCGGATAGATCGGTGATATTGATAATGACACCCTGACCCTGTGCCTGCATAATCGGAGCGACTGCCTGAGAGCACAGGAACGGTCCCTTAAGATTAACATCCAACGCCAGATCCCACTCCGCTTCGCTGATATCCAGAAAAGGTTTTCGCAACCAGACCGAGGCATTGTTGAATAACACGTCAATCCGTCCTAACGCCTCTTTGGTTTTTTGCACAAAGGCTTTGATATCGTTGCTATTTCGAATTTCTACTTTCATCACAAAACACTTCACACCCAGTGCTTCTATTTCCTGTTGGGTTTCCTGCCAGGGCTCATCCTCTTCGTAATAACTGAAGGCAATATGCGCGCCTTTGCTGGCAAAATAGAGACCAACCTCTTTCCCTACCCGCATGGCGGCACCGGTGATGAGTATGACGGAATTTTCAAGATTCATAATTTTTTCTCCTTAAAGAACTGTGGCGCCACCATCGACAACAATCATCTGACCGGTGACGAAATCTGCATGGATAAGATATTCAATTGCCTGACAAACATCCTCGGCTGAGCCTAATTTCTGCAAGGGAATACCGGGAATCAAACCATTCCAACGCTCATCTGAATAATCCGGAGGCTTTAGCACCGCACCCGGCAGAACGGCGTTGACCCGAATTTTCGGCGCCAGGGCTGCAGCGCCAGTGCGGGTGATGTTCCATAGAGCTGCCTTGGAGGCACCGTGATGCACCCATATCAGCGCTGGTTTCAGTACAGATTCGTCGATAATATTAATAACAACGCCGCCATCACCAGCCATCATTAATCGGGCGGCTTTCTGCATAAAGAAAAATGGACCGCGAGCGTTGATATTCAATACCTGGTTCCAGGTCTCCGCGGTCACATCATCAAATTCAGCTTCAAATAAGACCGAAGCACTGTTAACCAACACATCCAGCCGGCCAAATTTCTGGCGAACGAGTTCGATGGCAGCATCAATTTGCTGGATGTCACTCTGGTCACAGCGGATGGCCAGCACCTCGCAACCCAGCGAACGGATTTCCTGGGCTGTTTTATCAGCCGCCTCTTCAGACGAGTTATAGGTAAAGACCACCTGGGCAGCGCCCATCCTTGCTAACTTGAGCGCAATGGCTTTCCCTACGCGGTGTGCACCACCGGTCACTAAAACACAACGTCCAGAAAGATCCATTATTCTCTCCCGCCTTGCAGGGCTGAGTTCCATAATGACCAGAGGAAGGGTTGCTCAATAAACTGTTTCACCCGTTGTAAGAAACGGGCAGCCGGTGCCCCATCCACCAGACGATGATCGAAGGAAATGCTGAGTGCCATCATCGCACGCACCACAATTTGCCCATCCACAACCACTGCTTTTTGGTGAATACGACCAACGCCTAAAATAGCGCATTCTGGTGGGTTAATGATCGGGCTGAAGGCATCAATTTCATAGGTTCCCAAATTGGTAATCGTAAAAGTACCTCCTGTCAGGTCATCCCAAGCGGCAGTACCTGCCAGCGTTTTCTCTACCACCACATCCAGATCATTTTGAAGGCATTCGAAGTTTTTGTTGTCGGCATCTCTCAATACCGGCACCATCAAACCCCGGGGTGTATCGACTGCCAGCCCGATATTAACCTGCTGATGTTGTTGCAACCCCTCTGGAACCAGGCTGACATTCATATATGGAAATTCGCGCAGCGCTTGTGCCACCAGTTTGATCAGCAAGGTATTATAGGAAATCTTGATATCTTTCTTACTCAATTCGCGATTTATCTGTTGCCGGGCCTCCACAAACAGACTGGCATCCGCTTCCGTGGTCAGGTTGGCCTGTGGGCGCTCGATCCAGCTCTTGCCCAGCCGTTCGGCGATGACTTTGCGTAAACCACCCAGTGGTTCCGCTGCAAGCGGTTCAGGAGCTGCAGGCACTGACTGACGGCATTTCTCCACGTCCTCTTTTCGCACCATACCACGCAGACCGGTTCCGGTCACACCTGCCAGATCAACACCAGTTTCAGCTGCCATTTTTCGGGCAAGTGGTGTGGCTTTAATCGCCTGCTGGTCCCTGGATTTTTTGTTCATGATGTCAGCGGTTACAATCATGCCACGTATGCCGCTGCCGCTTACCTGGCTCAAATCGATACCGGCTGCGCGTGCTGCCTTGCGAGCGCGCGGTGAGATGGACACCTGCTCAGACCTGGGTGCAGTGGGAGTGGCAGCTGTTTTTTCCACAGATTTCGCTGCAACGGGTGCCGCAGGTTGTTCCTCTTTTTGCCCCGCATGGTGTGAACTGCTTTTCTCTTTGGTGTAGATTAACCCCACCGGGCTCAGAATCGGCACCACAATATCCGGCTCAATTTGGATTTCCAATTTGCCGCTGGCAGGTGATTCAATATCCAGGGTTGCCTTCTCATTTTCGATCGAGAACAAGGGTTCACCTTTCTCAACCCATTCTCCATCTTTCTTGTACCACTCCACAATTTTGCCATTGACCATGGTTAATCCCAGGCGCGGCATGACGACCTGATAACTGCTGGTAAATTCCTGATCACTCATTGAATAGAACCTATCCTTTTATTCTTTACCGCATAATGTTAATGCAGCCTGGATGATGTCATTTTCATCAGGCAATACATGCTTTTCCAATTCCGGACTATAGGGCAAGGGAACGTTCATCGCTCCGATGCGAATGATGGGACCATCCAGATATTCGATGGCTTCTTCCGCCAGCATAGCTGCGATTTCGGCACCCGGACCGGAACGGCGATGGGCTTCATGCGCAATCACAACACGGCCGGTTTTCGCAACTGATTTGATCAGAGTGTCCTTATCCAATGGTACCAGCGTACGTGGATCAATCACCTCTACATCCACACCTTTTGCAGATAATTCTTTCGCGGCAGCTAAGGCTTTCTGCACCATAATGCCCACAGCGATGATGGTGACGTCTTTCCCTTCACGCACCACGTCCGCAACACCAAATGGCACCATAAAATCAGGGTCTTCCGGTACGGGGCCGGTTAAAGCATATAACATTTTATGTTCAAAGAATAGAACCGGATCTTCACCGCGAATGGCTGTTTTTAATAAACCTTTGGCATCTGCCGGGGTGGCTGGGGTCACAATTTTCAGGCCAGGTACATTCATAAACCAGCTTTCCGGGCTTTGAGAATGTTGTGCCGCTGAAGAACCCGGTGCACCACTGGCTACCCGGATGGTCAAAGGCACATTGGCCTTGCCACCGCTCATAAAGCGTGCCTTGGCGACCTGATTGACGAGCTGATCTCCAGCACACATCAGAAAATCACCAAACATAATTTCCACAATCGGGCGCATCCCCACCAGGGCTGCTCCCAGGCCGCTGCCAATAATATTCAACTCAGAAATAGCCGTATCCCGAACACGTTCATGGCCAAATTCCGCCAGCATACCGTTGGATACGCCCCACACCCCATTAAACACACCCACATCCTCGCCCACTAAAAATACGGCCGGATTGGTGCGCATTTCTTCCACCATCGCTTCCCGAATTGCCTCAGAGTACGTAATCTCACGCATTATTTTCCTGCTTTCTTCCTTAAAATACCAGCCCATTATGGGTATCTGCATAAACGCCTGCCAATGCATCTTCTACTGCAGGTTTTTCTGCGGATGCAGCAAAAGAGACGGCTTCATCCAATTGTTCAATCACCGAACCCTGGATCTCTTCCAGGTCACCATCGTCGAATAAACCGGAATCCACCAGTTTCGCGCGTAAGCGGACAATGGCATCCTTGCGCTGCCAGGATTGAATCTCCTCCTGTGTTCGATAAACCTGAGGGTCCCCTTCATAATGTCCTCGGTAACGATAGGTCTTGGCTTCGATCAGCGTCGGACCTTCTCCGGCGATGGCTCGTTCGCGGGCTTCGCGCACAGATTCATATACAGCCAGAATATCCATCCCATCCACAATCACACCCGGGAATCCATACCCCTGCGCACGAATCGCCAGATCATCAATTGGGGTACAGCGCCGCATGGCAGTCCCTTCGCCATACAGGTTGTTTTCCAGGAAGAAGATCACCGGCAGCTTCCAGACCCCTGCCTGGTTGGCAGCTTCGTGGAAGGAGCCTTCATTCGCAGCACCATCGCCAAAGAAGGCTAATGCCACACGCTTTTCCTTGCGCATCTGGAAACCTAAAGCAGCTCCGGTAGCCATCGGCAAACCACCCCCCACGATACCATTCGCCCCTAAAATGCCCAGAGTGAAATCCGCAATGTGTAAGGAACCACCGCGTCCATTACAATATCCCGGACTGCGGGCTGCCAGTTCAGCCATCATGAATTTAGGATCACCCCCCTTGCCAATTAAATGGCCGTGCCCGCGATGGGTACTGGTGATCACATCCTCCTGGCTTAGTGCCATACAGGCACCCACAGCAGTGGCTTCCTGCCCTACACAGGAGTGAATAAATCCGGGGATTAATCCTCCTCTTCGTTCTTCGATGGCACGTAATTCAAATTCACGCACCAATGTCATCCGGCGGAAGAATTCTGCCAGAATATCGGCAGGATAACGTTCCTTCATTTCATTTGCTTCAGGTCCAGTTCTCATTTTTTTCCTTCATTTTGATAGAATCAAGCAGCTTTTTCCCACAAACGGGTGGCTGCCTGTTGAGATCGTGCTCTTAATGCATCCAGGTCGGCATTCAGTACCACTCCATTGGCCTTCTTCACCTGCCCGGCAGCTACAACTGTATCGACATTCGATGCATTGCAGTATAACAAGATTTGCTCATATATATTATGGGCACTCAGCGGCGTAGGTAAAACCGGTTTCACCAGCATGAAATCTGCTTTCCAGCCCGGTTTTACACAACCCAGTTTTTCCATTCCAATCGCCTGCGCTCCCCCCAGCGTCGCCAGATGCCAGACCAGGTTGGCAGGCATCACACGTGGATCCGTCTGGGCCGCTTTGTGAATGAGAAATGCACCGCGCATAACCTCGAAGAAATCGGTGATATAGCCATCCGAACCGAGCCCAACCGTCACACCGGCAGCCGTTAGCTGTGGCAAAGGCGCAATGCCGCCGCCTACTTCGCAGTTGGAAAGCGGCATACTGGTAACACTGGCACCCCGTTTTGCCAGCAAGTCAATCTCATTCTGACTGATCTGAACACATTGCGAGACCAACATACCGGGTCCCAACACGCCCAGGGCATCATAATGTTCGAGGGTGCGCAACCCATTCCGCGCCAGCATGGCGTTGGGTTCGTAATGGCCTTCGGAACAGTGCATATGTGTCAACACTCCGTGTTCTTTCGCCAGCGCAAAAGCTTTCAGGATGAATGCATCCGAACAGGTAAAGGTGGTGTGAAAGCACATCAATCCCTGCACCAGGCCGGGATTCTGTTTTGCCCAGGCGATCATATCCAGGTTCTCCTGGAGACCTGAGACACCATTTTCCTTACTGACCCGCTCGGTCGCTTCGAAGGATAAGATGCCGCGAATACCCCATTTTTTAACCACTTCCGCCTGCCTGACCAACACGCCAGGCAGTGCATAAGGAGCTTCGGTACAATCATAGAAAGCGGTCACACCCGAACGCAGCATTTGTGAGCAATTCCAGTCGGTGGCGGCATTTACCAGATCAGAATCCAGTTGGTCTTCCACCAATGGCCACCAGAAATCCTCCAGGAATGGCATGAAACCATTCGGTGCTTTACTGAGCGGAATACCATGCGCTAAGATACCATACAGATGCGTATGTGCATCCACAAAAGCAGGCAGTAAAACCTGATCAGGGCGTTCCCAGACTTCATCCTGAGGATATTGGGCCAACAAGTCAGCTTTGGGGGCCACATCTGTGATCATATCATCCACCACCCGGATGCCATGATCCTGGCGCGGGGCTTCCAGGGCTGCTGTTACCAGCCACTGCGGGAAAATCAATAAACCTTTATTTGTCATATTCTTGAGTCCTTTACATTATGTGGGGATGAGGGGATTTCCACATTTCAAAAAATTACCGCGTGGTTGTTCTGCCACTAATTTCCCGTTTTCGATCAGCTTTCTTCCTTTAAGAAGCGTCATTACCGGATATCCGGTCAGCGCAAAGCCCTCATAGGGTGTGTAATCCACTTTTTCATGCAAATGATCTGCGCTTACAGAAAATTCTTTGTGCGGGTCAAATAAAACCAGATCCGCGTCAGCCCCTACCAGCAGACTGCCTTTTTGCGGCCAGATCCCAAAGGCTTTGGCGGGATTGGTGCTGCATAGTGCCACCCATTCTGCCAGGCTGAGCATACCCGAGCGCACACCAAAATGATACATCAGCGGGTAGCGTAGTTCAATCCCGGGGATACCGCCAGGAATGGTACGAAAGTCTCCCAATGCAGCCTGCTTTTGTGGGTGAATAGTGAAGGCACAATGATCACTTCCGATCGTACGGACGGTATGTTGACGGACAGCATGCCAGACAGCCTGCTGGTCATTAGGGGTTCTTAAGGGCGGTGAACACACAAAACCAGCCGCGATTTCTGGATTCTCGTCCTGATATCGTTCACGGGAGAGCAGTAAGTATTGTGGGCAGGTCTCCGCCACCAGATTCTGGCCATCACCCAATGCCTTGCCAGCCGCTTTGACCGCCCCGCTTGTGGAAAGATGTACCAGGTAAAGATTGGTACCGGAGACACGAGCCAGATAGATCAAACGCTGCACTGCTTCCACCTCTGCCAGTGCCGGGCGGCTATGCGGATGCCAGCGCGGTTCCAGTTTGCCTTCCTTCACCAGCGTTTGGGTAGCATGCTGAACAATAGCATCATTTTCGGCATGCACCATCACAATCCCGTTGATTTCTTTGACCGCATCCAGAACGGCTACGATCTCATAATCATCCAGCCGCATTTCCCCATAGGTGGTATATATTTTAAAGGAAGTAACCCCTTCCTCAACGAGGGATTTTATTTGCGAAAGCAAACTGGCATCAGCGATGGTCATGTGGAGACCATAATCCAACCAGCTCTGCTGATGAGCCTCTGCCTGACGTGCCTGCAGGGCTTCTTTGAGCGTTTCACCAGCCAGTGGTTCTACAAAATCCAAGACTGTTGTTGTGCCTCCATGGGCGGCGGCCAGCGTGCCTGAAAACCAATCTTCACTGGTGCGGGTCGTGGCGGTGGGCATATTCAAATGCACATGAGGGTCTACCCCACCCGGGATCACCAGCAGACCACTGGCATCCAGCACTTCCTGTGCGGTTAGATTCAATCCAATACCAGCGATCTTGCCATCTTTGATACCCAGATCTGCGCGTTGTGAGCCTGAATCGCTGACCAATTCACCACCACGGATTACCAGATCAAATTCATTCATCTTTATCCCTCCAACTCCAGCAGGATTCTTAAGCCAGATTGCCCATCCAGCACGATGCGGGATCCGGATGCAATCTGAGACACCACCAGGGCTTTGTCATCACTGCTGGCTGACCGGATGTGTTCACCGATCAGGATCATTTCAACATTTCCGCGGGTTGCACCTACTTCAACCAGCAATTTGCTGCCATTGCGCTGGTAGGACACTGCAATCGGGTCGCAATCCTCATCTTCGATCTCTATTCTTTCACTTCCTTGCGGAAGATACAACTCGATTGTCAAAGGATTGAGTGGCTTTTGATTGACGTAGTCCATCTCCGGCCCCATCGGTATGATTGACCCGGCGCGCACCCAGATCGGCAGCGTCTCCAGGGGCACATCCATACTCAACCATTGCGGTCCACTGTGCACCTCTTTTGTCCAGTAATCCACCCAATTGCCAGCCGGTAAATATACTTTTGTGCGACCATCGCGGGTTAGAACAGGCGCAATCAGAAAACTATCCCCGAACATGTATTGTAAGTCAATATGCTGGGTGGTTGGGTCATCCTGAAATTCCAGCAACATCGGCCGCGCCAGGGGGGTGCCGGTGCGGGTGGATTGCACTGCCTGCGAATAAATATAAGGCATCAGGCGATAGCGTAACTGCAAATACTTTTTAGATATTCGCTCCACTTCCTCCCCAAACGCCCAGGGTTCGCGGGCTTGTTTGCCGTGGGCACGCACATGTGAAGAAAAAACACCTACCTGCATCCAGCGTGCGTAGACCACTTCATCCTTGGGATAAGCGTCTTTGATATCCGCCTGATAGGATTCAGTGAAATCAACATGGAAACAATCATCGAAATAATGCGGCGAAAAATCGAAACCACCCACATCATGGCTGCTGAAGGGTACCCCTGATAAACCATAACCCAACATCGCCCGCACCTGGCAGGCAAGTTGATTTAAAGTCGAATAACTATCCCCGCCCCATTGCACCGGATAGCGTTGCGATCCGGCATAAGCTGCCCGCCCCCACACCAATCCTCTGCCATTTTTCTTCACGGACAATTCGAAGGCAGTGCGATTATAAATCAGGGGGTACAAATTATGCATTTCTAATCCACTGCGTCCATCGAAATAAACACCATCGATAGGTGCCTGTTCGCCAAAGTCCGTCTTGAAAACAGCCACCCCCATATCCATTAATTTTTCCAGTTTTGACTGCCACCACTGGCAGGCTGCCGGGTTGGTGAAATCGACTGCTGCCAGCCCTTCATCGTCACTGGAGAAGGCTTCCATCACATGGCAGACATCCCCATTGGAATCTTTCACAAAGACACCCAGGGCTTCCCCTTCCTTGAATAAAGGGTGACTCTTGGGCACATACGGGTGAATCCACACACAGGTTCTGATCCCCTGCTGGCGCATTCCTGCCATCATTTCAGCCGGATTGGGAAAATGCTCTTCATCCCACTCATAATGGCACCAGGGGCCGTCTCCCATCCACCACGGATCCAGACTCAATACATCGCAGGGGAAACCACGCCGGCGCATTTCCGAAACCACATCCTCCACTTCAGCCCGGGAACGGTACCCTGCTCTTGAAATCCAGAACCCGAAGGACCATTTGGGTGGAATCGGAGCGAAACCGGTTAATTCGGAATAGCGCTTCAAGATATGTTTGTAGGACGGCCCATAGATCAGGAACATATCTAATTGTGAATCGCGCAAATGGATCGAATAGCTGACGGAGGACTCACTGCCCAGGCGAAAAAGCATCGGATAGGAAGAATGGATGAACAAAGCATAACCAGCACTGCTTAATAACAGCGGTACGTTTTTATAAGAACGGGCAGAGCTAACGTTTCCGCTGTCGACTGCCCAGATGGGTATCTCATGCTTCCATCTGTCCAGGGAAGTAAATTTCTCACCCAGACCGTAAAAAGACTCACCGGGCTGAATGGACACACTCTGACGCACAAAGTAATCCCCGGCTGCGCTCACTTCAAAACCGGTGGGCGGGACTTCGAACCCGGGACCATAAGCACGATCATCGCTGCTCTCCTGGTAAAAAATGTGACCCTGCCCTGCTTCCGGATGGTCGTAAGCCGTTACCTGCCAATTTCGTGGAAAAGCTACCCGGATGCGGGCGGTGGAAATGGAAAGACCTTCCTGTGTTTCCAGAAGCTTAAAAGGAACCGCCGAAAAATCACAACGCACCAGCATATCCGAGCCACACTCAATCACTCCCTGTGGATTCATGCGCATCCGGAATACATCTTCATCGATCACATCCACGTGATAATCCAGTTTTTCGCCGCTAGCCATTTCGCAGTGGAAAATCACCCCGGTCGCGGTTTGATCGAAGGTGCTCCAGGAGCGGATATAATGCCGGGGGGCGTAGACATTGGTCACATCCAGCGGTTCCGCAATGGTTTTCCAATTTATATTTTGCTTCATTGTTTTTCTCCGTTGAGGTTCTGATAGGAGGCGTTCAGATGATGATCATATTTTCTGGTTGGTTCCGAGGACATGGCCAGGAAATAATTCAAATTAACGCCGAGAGCATTCGCAATATTTTGTAATGACTTTAAAGATGGATTGGATTCCCCGCGTTCGATCTGACTCAAAAATGCCGCTGATAAGCCGGTTTGAGCACTTACCGCGCGCAAGGAGAGATTGAGTTCACCTCGACGTAGTTTCAATTTTTGCCCGACGAAAGAATCCACCATTGTATATTCCTGTCATCATTATCTGGAAATGATAGAATTTAATGCAACGATTTTGCTTGCTCTTGTTAATCTGCCAGACGAACAAGCTGCTTTGATAAAGGAAAAATGATAATTTTGTAAAGCCTTACTTTACAATGTAAAGTTTAACATAAATCCACACGAAATTCAACTATTTTTAAGGTGTTCTTTGGAATGAATCGCGGCAATTTTTCGGGCGCTGCGCCACCATTTGATGTAGCGTTTTCCGCCAATATCATGATTCATCAGGAAATCCATTGCTCGCACTGTCTTTACCAAACCTTGTGTTTTTGGGTCGACGATGGCAGAATGCAACCCCCATGGGATAGCGCCAATCAAATAAGCCAGATCAATGACGGTCTGATCCGGCATACCAAAGCCCGCGTTTCCGATCCCTAGCGTAGTTGAAATCTGCAGTTCATGCTGAAAGCGTCTCAATGTCTGTAAGGTGATCTCGAACGTGTCTGGTTCCGCCGAGGATGACAGGCAAACTCCATCCATGACCAGATCTTCTTTAGGGATCCCCATACCTTCACAGGCATCAATAATGACCTGGGCTTCAAAGACTCTTTCATCGACCACTTTCGTCAACCCATAAGTATCACCGATTGGCATCCCCACCATGGCAGCCCCATATTTTTTTGCCACCGGCAGAATGGCTGCCAAAACTTCTTTTTCGGCAGAAACCGAATTAATCAAAGCTTTATCCGGTGCAATGGCTTCCAACGCAGCCGAAAGCGCTTCCACATTCCGTGAATCCAGTGAGATTGGGCAGCCAACTTCCTTTTTGATCGACCAGGCAATACGCGGCAGTAGATCTATCTCGTCCAAATCCTGATGGATGATGAGGATATCCACCATATCTATACCGTCTGCCTGCCCGGATTGAGCAATTTCGAGTAAACCACTTACATCTTTTTTTTGTAATTGTTCAAATATTTCAGGCGATTGATCTATGATCCTGAGTTGATCATTGATCAGCACGGTCGGTAGATTTTGACCAATGTAAATATCTCCGTTCGTTGATGTTAATCGTGTTGCCATTAATAACCTTTCTGTTGCAGGATCCTACTTTAGAAGAGTAAGGCATCGGTCGGGCCGCTAAATGCGCCAAAACCCCAAACTCCCCAGGATACGAATGCAGCAATCAAAAACAAAGTAAAGAATATCAATACTGTGTAATCAAGACGACTCAGGATTGATTCATGTAAATAAGTACGATCCGGATCACCAGAAAACGCTTTGGATTGTAATACAATTTCCAATTGTTGAGATTGAACCATAGCTCCCAGGATTAATGGCACAGCGACTTTAGCGTACACGCTCACCCGTTGAATAATATTCATCTTTTCCATAGCCAACCCACGTAAGCGCTGGGCTTGAACAATCATACCAATCTCACTGAACAGTAACGGAAAAAATCGTAATGTTGCAGAGAATATAAATGCTAGTTTATAAGGCACTTTCGCACGCACCATACCAACAATAATGTTGTCAAGATCCGTCGTAAAAATAACCAGTGGAACGACCAGCACAATCGTCAGGGTTTTAAAAATGGTATTAATCCCATACCAGAAACCCTCTAAGGAAAAATTAAGCCCTCCTATCAACCACCAGTTCTGAGGGATGGTGAATAAAATGGTTAATTCATCTTTACCGGTTAAAGACATTACCTGAGAAATATTGAAAAAACCATGGGTAATCAACAATAAAAGATAGAATGGTGTCATGATCAAGAGAATTGTACGGATGAATTTCATCTTCACACCACTCAAAAAACAGGCGATTAAGATCAGAAAAGCCAGCGAAAGCTGTACAACCGGGCTCTCCCAGATTAAAGCTACCACAGTCAGAACCAGCATCATGTAAATCTTAGGACGAAAATCTAATCTTGTAAACACAGAATCACGTTCAACGGTTTGAAATTTCATACTCATAATGCACCACCATTTTTCGAAAAACAATTGGCAACTTCAGAGGGTGTCAATAATGGAAATTCTTCATCTTTCATTTGGCTTAATTCTTTAGCTAACAACACAGCCTGCGGCGGAGTTAGATAGGTGGAATTTAATTTTTCCGTGTCCATATAAGCCTGACGTATTGGGGCATCCAATAAGATCGAACCTTTGCCCATCACAATGACACGTTCAGCGTAATCCGGCATCAGGTAAAGATGGTGGGTGATAACAATGACCGTCTTTCCCATTTGATGCAATTTACGACTGATATCCAAAATATACTGCGATCCTTTATAATCCTGCCCTGTTGTCGGCTCATCAAAGATAATCGTATCAGGATACATCGCCAGAATGGCTGCAATCACCACTCGTGCACGGTCACCTTTGGGGAGGGCTAAGGGATGACGATCTTTATATTCCAATAATCCCATAGAGCTGAGGTTCTCTTCGGTCCGGCGGATAATTTCTTCTTTGGAAAATTTTAAATTTTTCAATGCAAAAGAAACCTCATCCCAAACCGTCATATTAAAGATTTGATTATCCGGATTTTGTGCGATATAACCAATATGAGAGGCTAACTCACTAACCGTCAACTTCTTTGAATCCACACCATTCACCGTTAATTCGCCTGATGTAGGTTTCAGCAGGTTGAGAAAGTGACGCACCAGGGTCGATTTCCCCGCGCCATTTTGACCAATAATCAGCAGATATTCACCCGTGTGGATATCCAAAGAAACGCCATGCAAAGCTTTTGTTCCATCAGGATAGACATGTTCGAGATTGTTTACATGAATTAATAACTCACCTTTCGAGCTAGACTTATCTTCTTCCTTAATAGAGCAATGCAAAGGGCGATCAACTGCCAAATCGCGAATAAGTTTCTTACCTTCATCCAATTTAACCGGGATTTTTGGCAGCTTGATGCCTTTTTTTTGTATGGAATAGAAAGTTGAAGCAACCTGTGGAACACGTAATTGATTTTCCAATAAAAGAGGAATGTCTGCATAAACTTTTTCTGGTGTATCTACCTGAATTAATTTTCCATAGGATAATAACCCTATTCTGTCGGAATATTCAGCCATTTCTTCAGCTGCATGACTGGACATGAAAATCGTCATATTCAATTCTTTGTTCAATTCATAAACAGTGGAAAAGACTTCCTGGGTACCAATCGGGTCAAGTTGGGAAGTTGGTTCATCTAATACCAATACATCAGGTTGAGCCGCCAAGGCAGCAGCAATTGCCAGGCGCTGCTTTTGTCCACCCGAAAGTTCAGCCGGGTGTTTCTTCTCCATGCCTTCTAATCGAACTGCTTCCAAAACACGTGGAATACGGCGCATGATCTCTTCGCGTGGCACTTTTAAATTTTCTAAAGCAAAAGCAATTTCATTTTCTACAGAGGTAGCAATTAATTGGGTTTCGGGATCTTCAAACACCTGCCCCACGTGCTTCGCCAACACGCTAATGGGGTGATCCAAGGTATCCAGACCGGCAATCTCAATTTTCCCAAAAAATCTACCACCATAAAATTGGGGGACAATACCATTTAATGCACAACAGAAGGTTGTTTTCCCCGCACCTGTTGGTCCTATTAATCCAAAAAATTCACCTTTTTTGATGTTCAGTGAAATTTCAGAAAGTACCATTTGTTCTGAACGTGGATATGAATAACTAACATTCTCAATGACAACAATATTTTCAGGCATACATATTCCAATCATAGAATCTGGAATCTGGCTGTCGATTCATTTAGACAGCCAGATTCTTGATCATCATTTAATAAATACCTTCAGTGGGTTTGACCAATCCGATCGCGCGCAAACCAGCAATCACACCAGTTCCGATGACTGCACCAATTGCAGCGCGGCTCAGGAATTCGATCGGAATAACTGAGCTTAACATCACCCAGATTTCTTCTGGCCAGTTGAACATCGTATATGTAAATGCATTCTGGACAGTATGAGCGATTCCAAAAGCGATCCAGGTTCCCAGCGCTAATCCCGCAGCCACAAGTGCCAGGTTCTTAGACCCTACCCATTTTGCGACCATAGTGCGGGTGGGTAAAATGAAGAGCAGTAAAGAGGACCAGTTAACAAAAGTTGCCAGGACTGCCCATTGCAGACGAATGCCATTGACCAGGATTGCCCGTCCAACATAAATAGCAAATGCAACCAGGGTTACAACAACGACCCCAATCCACCATGCTTTTCTTTTACTATTTTGGGTGCCCATGCATCCAGCTGCGAAACTGGTGACGATAGCACCAATCACGGTCACAAACCATACACCAGCAGTATGCGGTGCCACGAACACGCCGATTAAAGCACCGATACCAGAAGAAATGGCCCCTGCAATCGGGCCTAAAACCCAGCCAATCAAGCCAAAAATACCTTGATTCATCGGGAACGACCCACCTGAAGCCATCACAACCGAAAATGGTATGAATGCTAAGGCGGTTACTACTGCTGCTAATACAACAATATACGCGATTGGCGCGCCATCAATAGATGCGCCACCAATATTTTTTACTTCTCTTTCTTGTCCTTTTGGTTTTTGTTCTTCCATATTAATATCTCCTTCTAATTATGTCTGGGTGTTTGTTTGGTCGAAAATTAATTAATTTATGCTTTTTCATCACCTCCAAATATGAATTTTGTATGACTGGTTCAGATCACAATAAAATATTGATATGAAATTGTATTACTGCGGAGAAATTTTTTTAATGCAAAATTGGATTGATATTTCTGTCTCGTGGATTGTTAAGAATATTCCAAATAACCGTAGCGACTGCACCAATGAGACAGGCATCTTCATGGTAAATGGACTGCTTAATTTGACAGGCATTTCTTTGCCAAATTAATGCCCGGTTTTCCACTTCACTCTGTAAGGTTGGTTCAATGATGTTAAAAACTACACTCAAAGGACCACCTATCACAACATATTCGGGATTCAAAAAATTTATATAATTTGAAATACCGATTCCAAGCCACTTAGCCGTTTCATTTAAAGCATTGATAATAATTGGATCACCCGATTTGGCGCGTTGAATAATCTTATCAAGTGATATTTTTTGTTGTCTAACTTGATCGTTAAGCTGATCTCCAAAACCGGTTTTATCAGCAACACGTTTACTTATCGATTTCAAATTGACGTACGTATTCCAACAGCCTCGGTTTCCACAAGCACACAGTTCACCTTCCGGGTTGAGTGAAAAATGGCCTACTTCACCGGCAAATCCAAGGCTGCCAGGAACCACATCCTCATTGATAATGATGCCGCCACCAATCTCTATCCCCCAATGCAAATAAAGTGTTGTTTCTGAATTTTTCGAGGTCCCAAAATAACTTTCTCCCATGGCGGATAGATGAGCTTCATTCCCAACATGTAATGAAATATCTTCATTCCCTTCCATAAATTGGTTCAAATCAAAATCTTTCCAATTCAGTTCGAAAGCGGCAATTAATCGATTATTTTCAATATCCACCAGGCCAGGAATGCCTAGTCCCAACCCTAATACAGGAAAGCCATAACTTCTTGCCACCTTACTGGCTTCATCGATTATTTGTTTTATTATGGAGAACAATTCCTCCAGCTCAGTTTCATTTTGGAAATTAATTTCTTTTCGCCAAAGAATATTGGGAGCAACGTCAGTGACAATTGCCCGAACACCATTGGCCTCGATATTAACCCCAATGATCCGCCCTGCATCCGGATTAATCATCAAATCAATCGCTGGATGACCGACATCCTGATTATCAGTTTTTTGTCCTATCTCAATGACAATGCCACGGTTAATTAATTCTCTGACCGTTGTAGAAATGGACGCTTTATTGATCCCCAATTGAGCGGTTAGTTCAGCCCTCGAAAGTGGCCCATTCTGATGTAAGTGATTCAGAATTAACGCCAAATTTCGGATGCGCATATCATTATGATTAATATGACGGTGAATGGGCATGTTTTCTTTTCTTGAAACGGGAGATTTTAATTAGTTAGTTTAATTAACTAACTAACTAATAATGTTATAGCAATTTATTCTCTCTTTGTCAATAACCAAATTAGAGTAAATTATCCGAATTATCAGTTGTGGTTTTTGGCTGGTGCTGGTGATTGTTATTCGACTATCCTGATCATTCTGGTCGGTGTGATTTTCCTGTATCTTTTAATAATATCTATATAATTAACTTAACGGTGAATTTGTGTTTGCACGGTAAACCAATAAAGCATTAATCAATTTTTTCATGGCAATCAAAACATCATCCGTAATGATAATTCACCAGACAGCATCTTTCAAAGGAGCGGCATGAAAAGAAATTTCATCATACTTACCATCATTTTGCTGGTGTTATTGACTACACTGGCCTGTCTTGGGTCCAGTGGACGTTTAGATGAAACACCGGGTCCAGAAAGCCAATCCCTTACCATTATACAAAATTTGGAAAATCAGAAAGAAGAAGCGATTTCCAATTCGAACAATGCTCAGCCGGCAGAAACCCCCAAAGAAACTGAGCCTGACCGGGAAATTCCCAACACCTCAAATTCTTCCTCAGAAGAAATCGTAACCCCATTGAGTAAAGAACAAGATTATTCTGTAACTGGAACCAATTTCGGGTGTACCTGTTCAGTTGATGAAGGCAGTATTACAACAAGCTTGGATATTAAAGGCGATCAACTGACATATGCCAATAATGTGTATGACAAGATTGCCGAGAACACTTACAAGCGCTCCTATATGGGTTATTACATTCTGGTGAGTGGAGAAGGGGATCAGAAAACTGAAACGAAAGTGGACGAAGAGCGCAGTGATATCATCATTATTACAGCTGATGGGTTCATTTCTGAGCATTATCAGGGTTCTGAAGCTTCCCCTTGCTGCTATCACACCTACACGATGCAAAAATAAGATCCCTTTTTAGAAGCCTGTCATTATTTATGCTTGCATGTGATAAACTTATTACAGGACAGGGATTGTCTTT
>JAVEYK010000045.1:0-26732 GCA_034003505.1 Anaerolineaceae bacterium
ATCAATTTCTTTGATACCGCAGATGTCTACGGTTGGGCAGAAGAACATGGTCATACAGAAGAAATCATCGGGCGCTGGTTTGCGTTGGGGGGTGGTCGCCGGGATGCAACAGTTTTGGCAACCAAGGTATTTAATCCTGTCGACCGCAAAGAAAATTTGCCAGAGGTAAACAGTGATGGTCGCAGCCTGTCTGCCTATAAAATCCGCAAACATTGCGAAGGCAGCTTGAAACGCCTGCAAACAGAGTGGATCGATATCTATCAAATGCATCACATTGATCGTGATTGCCCCTGGGATGAAACCTGGCAGGCTTTTGGCAGCCTGATCAATCAGGGCAAGGTGGTATATGTCGGATCTAGCAATTTTGCTGGCTGGGATATCGCCACTGCCTGTCAGGAAGCCTCAAAACGCGGCATGTCCGGGCTGGTCAGCGAGCAAAGTATCTATAATTTGAATAACCGCATGGTGGAATTGGAGGTCATCCCTGCTTGCCGTCATTATGGTTTAGGGCTGATCCCCTGGAGCCCTCTGGATGGCGGTTTGTTAGGTGGCGCATTGGAAAAAATGGAAACCGGTCGCCGGAAGGGGGAGAACTTTGAAAAAGATGTTGCCAAAAACCGAGACAAACTGGAAAAATATGAAGCCCTATGCCGTGAAATTGGGCATCCACCTGGAGAGGTTGCGCTGGCCTGGTTGTTGCATAACCCGATTGTCACCGCTCCGATTATTGGACCCCGCACTATGGAACAGCTTGAAAGCGCCGTGCGAGCGGCAGAAATTGTTTTAGATGCTGAAACACTGCAGAAGTTGGACGAGATTTTCCCCGGGCCGGGTGGCGAAGCGCCCAAGGCCTATGCCTGGTGAGGATTGCTTCATCCAAATTGTTTTAAGTGGATGAATCGTGAGTGACAGGAAGAATCAAGGGTGCGTCGGCGACGCACCCTTGTAGATTACGTTAAAAACGAGTCTATTTCTCGAATGTTCTCTTAAGTATTGTACATAATATTGAATATCTTGAAAAAAGCCCTATGGTTTATTGAAATTCAAATCCTGTGTCCTTCTCAAAAATGGGAGGAAAATGAAACCCAATTTCCTGAAAGCAACCATAATCGTTGTTATAGCAGTAATTGTAGTCATTCTAATAATCTTGGTTTTTACTAATCTAAACAAAAACTTTGCACCCATGCCTGAAACATTAGCTACGAAAACATTATTCAGCACCGAAACCTCTACCAAAACGGATCATCCTACTATCACAGCCACCATAACAGCAACGATTACCCAAATACCCTCTCCTACCATGACGCCAATCCCCGTCCTTGGGATTGGATCCACACGCATCAATGAAAAAGATGGAATGGAGATGGTTTATGTGCCAGAAGGAGAATTCCAGATGGGTTGCGACCCAGAGCACAAGAGAGGTTATTTCTGCGAAAAAGATGAACGTCTCCTACACACAATCTATCTGGATGCATTTTGGATTGACAAATATGAAGTCACCACTTCTCAGTATGAGCAATGTGTGGCAGCTGGTGCCTGCGCTGTTCCATCAAAAAAATCTTCATCTAGCCGAACCTCTTACTACGGTAACTCCAACTTTGACAATTATCCGGTTATCTATGTTTTGTGGGATGATGCTATCAATTATTGCTCCTGGGCAGGTAAACGGTTACCCACCGAAGCAGAATGGGAGAAAGCCGCGCGCGGTGCATTAGATACACGCGATTACCCATGGGGTGATCAAGAAACCGATTGTACATTGGCAAATAGCGATGGGTGTGTCGGTGACACCAGCGTGGTCGGCAGTTACCCAACAGGTGTATCACCTTATGGTGCCATGGATATGGCCGGGAATGTATGGGAGTGGACGAATGATTGGTATAGCAGCAGTTATTACAGTGATTCTCCGATAAATAATCCACCAGGTCCTGCCACTGGCACTTATAAAGTGTTCCGGGGTGGAAGCTGGAGCAGCTACGTGAGCGACCTGCGCTCTTCGTACCGCTACGCCAGCAATCCAGGCGTTCGTTATTACAATGTTGGTTTCCGTTGTGTAGCCACCCCATGACCTTCAGTTTTTCTGAGGTTTTTCCGTACTCGGTGGAGGGTTGAAAAATAAACAGTAATGTGCGGCTCAGGCGTGCCCTATTTTATTAACTTTTGACGGTATTAGCCCCTGGTTTTTTTGATCATCCCGGGCTACCATACCTATGCCGTGTAAACCCAAGCATGAGGGATGAAATTCCTTCATCGTTGGTGCGATGCACTTAAAAATTAACTACATTTTCTCATCTCAGAGAGAGTGAAACTGTAAGGCTTCCCTAGAAGTTTGTTGCACGCAGATAGGTATGCGGTGGCTTCTGATTAGAGTGCAATGCACTTTTGAATTCTGCTTTTCCGTCGTTTAGATTCATTCAATGAAACGATTTTTATCCTCAAGTGCAATGCACCAAAGTTCGGAGGGTCTTGTTTTCTGGTTTTAACTCAAAGGAAAAGCCAACGCCAATTGCTTCGAACTGGTTGAAATTATTCTTAAGGATTTTTCGTGCCTTTCGCCTTATCCCTTTTGGCTTTGAACTTTAAGCTAATCCCCTTCCAACTTCTTCCGAGGTGGGAAGAGCAGCACCTCGCGGATGCTTTGCTGGTTGGTGAGCAGCATCACCAGGCGATCAACGCCCATGCCGAAGCCGCCCATGGGGGGCATACCGTAGGACATGGCGCGCAGGTAATCTTCATCCATCGGGTGGCGTTCTTCATCATCTGATTCATAATCGCGGCCCATTTCGATAAAGCGCTGTTCCTGGTCGAGCGGATCGTTGAGCTCAGTGAAGGCGTTACACAGTTCCATGCCAGCGATAAAACCTTCAAAGCGTTCGGTCATGCTGGGGTCACCAGGTTTGCTCTTGGCTAACGGGGAGATATCGCGCGGATAATCGTACAGAAAGGTTGGTTGCAGCAGGGTCGGCTCAAGATAATCACCAACCAGGCTTTCGATCAATTTACCCCGAGTGCTGCCAGGTTTGAAGGCATAGCCTTTGGCTTTCATGGCGGCTTCCAGGCTTTCACCGCTGAGATGCTCGTTGATGTCGATGCCGGTGGTTTCGATCAAACCCTGGCGTAATTCCAGCCGTCGCCAGGGGGGTGAGACGTCGATGGTGTTCCCACGGAACTCGATCTGGCGGGTTCCCAGCACCTGATCGCAAACGGTTGCGACCATGTCTTCGGTCAGATCCATGATGGAGTTGTAATCAGCATAGGCCATATAAAATTCAATCTGGGTGAATTCTGGGTTGTGTTTGAAAGAGATTCCTTCATTACGGAAGTCGCGACCGATCTCATAGACGCGGTCAAAGCCACCTACCACCAGGCGTTTGAGGTAGAGTTCAAAGGAGATACGTAAATATAATTCCTGTTTGAGTTGATTATGAAAGGTCACAAAGGGGCGGGCGGCGGCACCACCATAAATTGGTTGCAGAATGGGGGTTTCCACTTCCAGAAAATCGAGGTTATCCAGGTAATCACGTAAAGCGCGGATGGTTTTGGTGCGGATTTTGAATATTTCACGCACTTCCGGGTTGACAGCCAAATCTGCATAACGCTGACGATAACGCATCTCAGGGTCATTCAGAGTGGCATGCCGGATCACTTTACCATCCACGATCTCGTCTTTGGCGGCCGGCAGGGGTGTAATCGCTTTGGCGAGCATGCGGAAGGCATTGACGTGCAAAGAGATCTCGCCGGTTTTGGTGCGGAAGAGATGCCCGCTGGCTTCGATGTAATCACCCAGATCGAAATCTTCTTTCAATCTGTTCATTTTTTCTGCGCCAATTTCATTGATGCGAAAGAAGAGCTGGATACGGGCTGTGGCATCTTCTATATGTGCAAAAGCAATTTTTCCCATGAGACGCATGGCACGAATTCGACCGACCAGCGTTGCCTGAACAGGTTCGCTTCCTTCCAATTGTTCTGCAGCTTCGAATGCCAGGAGCGCTTCCTGATTGCGGTGGGTGGGATGGGCGCTGGTAGGATACGGCTCAATGCCTTCCGACCGCATGCGTTCAATTTTCTCCAGACGAATTTTTTCCAGTTCATTTCTTTCCATGTTGATAACCTCAAGTTGATTGTCTATTTAACAAAATACCCCGCCTAATGATATCACGGGCGGGGCAAAGTTATTAATTTTCTAGTTACTCAAATTTTATAATTTTAACTTTATACGCGCCAGCCGGTGCATTCACGGAAACCTTATCACCCGCCTTATGATTCAGCAAAGCCTTCCCTAAAGGTGATTCATTTGAAATCTTTCCTACACTGGGCTTCGCTTCGGCAGCACCAACAATGGTATAGATTTCTTCCTCGTCAAGGCCGTCCTCTACAACGGTGACGCGTGAACCAACCTGAATACAATCTGATTTATGGGCTTCCGTCACCACACGGGCAGTTGCCAGCAGATATTCGAGCTCTTTGATGCGGCCTTCAGTAAATGCCTGTTCGTTTTTGGCTGCTTCATATTCAGCATTCTCGATCAGCTCTCCACCTTCCATGGCTTCATGTAAACGTTGAGCGACCTCTTTGCGTTTGATTGTGCGCAGATAATCTAATTCACTTTGTAATTCATCATAACCTTCTTGCGTCAGAAATGATACAGACATGTCTTATCCTTTTTAAATTTTATTAATGATTTATCCCAATTAAAAAGAAATAAACCACTCCATACGGAGCGATTTGATCTCTTATCCCTTATTATCGGTAGCAAGATATTATCATAAATCAAAATGAAATGCAAGTAGTTTATAACATTTCAGGATAAGCGGTCCGGCGAGTTCCTTTTGACGCGTAATCAAAAAATCGAAGTCTTGTATAATAAAATTGAATTTCTTAGCGGAGAGACGAAATAAGCAGATCGATATTTTTATGTTTGCCTGAAAATTAATAATCTCGGGAATGGTATTGAAAGACGGAGGTCTTCATGAGAGAGAAGAAAAGAAACACTACTCATTTTATTTGGCTCATTTTGATCGTTTTTATCATGAGCGCAGCCTGTCAATTACCAACCAATCAAGCAGAGGATAAATCTCCCGGACCGGATTTGGCAGCGACGATTAGCGCCTTACAAACTGAAATGTTTCAACAAACCACCCAGCCAGAAAGCCCAGCTTTACCCGAAACACCCGTTCCGACTGAAGCAGCCAACTCTCCGCAACCAGATTCCCCGCTCAGTGGTTTGTATCAGGGATTCTTTGTTCTGCAAAATGGCTTGTTTCGCGCTTATGATTTTAATGGATTGGCTTCAGGGATGGAACTTCCTGCTGGTAGTTCAGAATGGTTTGGTGAAAACCAAATAGATGCCTTCAGCGATGAAATTTTTTATACCCAATTCAATGAAAACCCGGGTGCCTTTCGGGTGAATGTGCAAGGGGCTCAAAAACTTGATTTTATCGACGCGCAGGACCCGGTGTATATTGCCATTTCTTCAGATAAACAAAAAATTGCCTGGTCAACCAGCAGTTGGGGAGAGGGTTCTCTCAAAACGGAAATTTTCTATGCGAACCTGGATGGCAGTAATCAACAATTGATTGATGACATTACTGCCGATGAACAGGTAGACCTGAATGTCAACTTCTTCCCGGTGCGTTGGACGGATGATGGCCGTCTGATTTATGCGACCGGAATGACAGGCATTGGCGGGTATATGTTGTATTGGGGATACAACGGTCTTTATATTTTCAACCCACTCAATAATTCCATCCGGACATTGGTGGATGACCAGGAGCGGTTGGGTATCTGTTTGAGCAGTATTTCTGATGATCTTACAAAAATCGCGATTGTGTGTGGTGCCGAACGAAATGTGCGGGTAAGAACAATTGAATCAGGCATTGAAACGAGTTATCCCATCCTGGAAGATCAGGTCATCGCTGGAGCAGCTCGATTTTCTCCTTCCGGGGAATGGCTGGCTTACGTGATCCAGCGGGCTGATCCGGAGCAGGAGTTGGGAAAAATCGTGGTTGTGCCGGTGGATGGTAGTCAAGCGCCACGCGTCCTGACCACTATTGAAGGTGGGTCGTTTGATGTGGAAGGATGGCTGAATGAGGAGTTTCTCCTGGTCACCAGAAGTTACCTGGAGACTCCTGAGGTGAATGTATTAAAGTTAAGCCGCGATGGTAGTGTAGTGCAGCAGATTGCTGAAGGCAGGTTTATGGATTTTATTCCATAGATTTTTTGGTTCTTCAGATGAGCAAAATCTAATTCTATTGAGTCTGGCTCGTTCAAGATTGTACGGGATGATCCGAACCGTTGACAGCCATCGGTTACCCATTATAATTGAAAATGAAAACGATTTTCAATTAGGGTTGAAATTTCGATTGGATTGGGATTGAAATTTCATTGAGGCAGGAAGAATGGGTAAGATAAACAAGATTTTTTTATTGGCAACGATGGCTCTCTCATTGCTGTTATCTGCCTGTCAGGAAAAGCCTGTATCGCATCAGGATCAATCATCCGCGATCCGGGTGATTGCGGTTGAGTCATTCCTGGCCGATATTGCTCAAAACGTCGCTGGTGACCGGCTGGTGGTTGAGACGCTCATGCCCGAGGGGTTAGACCCGCATTCTTTCGAGCCTACTCCCAAAGACGTAGCCAAAATCAGTGATAGCGATCTTCTTTTTGTTAATGGTGCCGGTTTTGAAGCCTGGCTCGAAGATATCGTTGAAAATTTACCACCAGATCAAATCGTGGTGGCAGCATCGGCTGGTTTAAAAAGCAGAACGATCGAAGAAGGACATTCAGCGGATGATGGACATGACCATGAAATAGACCCTCATTTCTGGCTTGATCCGACTCTGGTCATCACCTATGTGGAAAATATCCGCGATGGTTTGACGACAGTCGATCCACAAGGAGCAGCCGAATATGCAGCCAATGCGCAAGCTTACATTCAGCAGCTGAAGGAGCTGGATGTGTATATCCAGAATAAAATTGCAGCCATACCGCCAGAGCGGCGTTTAATTGTGACCAATCACGAAAGTTTTGGCTATTTTGCTGACCGGTACGGATTCAAGGTGGTGGGTACGATTATTCATAGCGTCAGCAGCGGGTCTGCGCCTTCTGCCCAACAAATGGCGGAGCTGGTAGATAAAATGCGAGCTTCCGGGGCGATTGCCATCTTTATGGAGACGGGAAGCAATACACAATTAGCAGACCAACTTTCAACGGAAACGGGTATCAAGGTTGTGTATGATCTATATACTCATTCGATCAGTGCAGCGGGTGGGGAGGCGTCATCGTACATAGATTTGATGAAGTATAATGTGGACCAAATGGTCACAGCACTCAGTGAATAACAGAAAAACACTTGATGAAAACGGTCACAGAATTAGCACATCTCGAAGTTGAAAACATCGAAGCTGGTTACAACGGCGAATCGGTTTTGAAAAAAATCAGTTTCTCCGTACCAGCCGGTCAGTCATTGGCTGTGGTGGGTCCGAACGGGGCGGGAAAATCCACCTTATTCAAAGTACTGGTAGGTCTGTTGCCCATCCGATCAGGAACGGTGCAGATTCACGGCAAACCATTGGGTTATCATATTGATTGCGTGGCGTATGTACCCCAACGGGAAGTGATCGATTGGAGATTTCCGGTAACGGTGCTGGATGTGGTGGTGATGGGGCGCTTTGGAAAATTAAAGTGGCTGCAAAGACCTGGCAAAACAGACTTTGAAATCGCACTGCACAGCCTTGAACAGATGGGGATCGCAGATCTGGCAAAAAACTCCATCGCCGATTTATCTGGTGGTCAGCAACAACGCGTTTTTCTGGCGCGGGCTTTGGCGCAGAATCCCCATATACTTTTATTGGATGAACCATTCACGGGTGTGGATGCCAGTACGCAGGAGACTACCATGAACCTGTTGGAGGACCTTCATCACAAAGGAGTGACCTCCATGGTTTCAACCCACGACCTAAACATGGCAGCCACCCGGTTTTCGCAGGTATTGTTGATCAATCGAAAATTAATTGCCTATGGAAGTCCAGAGGAAGTATTTACCCCTGAAAATTTACAGATTGGATTTGGCGGGCAGGTACTTGCGATGCATGGCGTGATGGTGGTGGATGAATGCTGTCCACCGGATGAACCCAGGTAACCATGATTGAGTTTATCACCTCTCCCTTTACTTACTCCTTCATGCAACGTGGTTTTTTAGCCGCCTTGCTGGTCGGGGTACTGTGTTCAGTGGTGGGGGTCTATATTGTTTTACGAGGGATGGCGTTCCTGGGGGATGCGCTGGCGCACGCCATCCTTCCGGGTGTAGCCATCGCCTATTTGCTGGGCGGGAATCTGATTCTAGGTGCCTTTGTGGCTTCCATTGCTGTCGCCATTGGGATCGGATTTTTCTCAAATGAAGGCACGATCAAAGAAGATACCGCCATTGGAATTCTTTTCTCGGCTGCTTTTGCGTTGGGCGTGGCATTAATCAGCAGTATCCGCACGTATGCTGTGGATTTAAGCCACATCCTGTTTGGAAATGTGCTCGGCGTTAGCGAGAAAGACCTGATTTTCACGGCAGTGTTGACGGTCATCATTCTGATCATTGTCGCTGTCAATTACAAACAGTTCATGGTAATTTCCTTTGACCCCATTCTGGCAACCATGATGCGCCTGCCGGTGCAATTTTTACGCTATTTGATGCTGGTCATGTTGGGTCTGACCGTGGTGGTGTCTATTCAGACGGTCGGAGTGGGGCTGGCAGCGGCTATGCTGGTGACGCCGGCTGCTTCTGCTTATCTGCTCACCAGCCGTTTACCCAGTATGATGATTGTTTCAGCGATTATTGGTGCCATCTCAAGCCTGGTGGGTTTGTATATCAGTTATTATATTAATATTGCTTCTGGTTCAGCGATTGTATTAACTGCCACGCTTATATTCATGTTGGCTTTTGCCTTTTCACCTCGTCGCGGCAAGATAGGTCATGCCTAACATTTCATCTAAAAAAATGAGGTGAAGTATGCGCAGTGAAGAAGTTGTTTTGAAACAGATCCTGGATTTTGCAGAACAGGATGCGAACATTCGTGCGGTGGTGATGAATGGATCACGCGTCAATCCGCATATCAGGCATGATATTTTTTGTGACTTTGATATTGTCTGCTTTGTGCAGGATCTGGAGAAATATGTCAGGGATCAAAGCTGGATTGCATCATTCGGTGAGCGGGTGATCATGCAATTTAATCGTGATGAGGACTTTCCGGAAAGCCAGTTTGTGTATTTGATACAATTCGTGGACGGTGTCAGGATTGACCTGTCGTTTGCCGCGATGAATCTGATACCATCAATTGTGGCAGATAGCCTGACCGTTGTTCTCCTGGATAAAGAACAATGCATTCCACCCATTCCAGCTCCCAATGAATCCAGTTATATGACCCAAGCACCTGCACCGGCGGATTATAATCTGACGGTAAATGAGTTCTGGTGGGTTGCGACGTATGTAGCCAAAGGACTGTGGCGCAATCAACCGGTGTATGCCAGACACATGTTGGATGTCATCGTTCGCGATTGCCTGAATAAAATGGTCAATTGGTATATTGCCATGCAGCAAAACTGGCAAATCAATGTGGGTAAATACGGCAAGAATTTTGGAGAATTATTGCCTCCTGATCTGTGGCAGGAGTTACTTTCCACCTACGCTGGCAGTGACGAGCAAGAAACCTGGCAGGCATTATTGATCGCTGGCAAACTCATGCGTAAACTCAGTATTCCTGTCGCTGAAAACCTTGGCTACACCTATCCCATGGAAGATGACGAACGCGTGACCGCGTATTTGCTAAAAGTCAGGAATTTACCGAAAGACGCGCAGTCATTTGATTGATATGGGGTAAGCACCTGTTAATCATCAAAAAAATTTACGCAGCAATAACCTCAGCAGTATACGCTGCACCACGCTGCATGGCTTCTTTGTTGAGGGGTAATAATTTGTGATGCCGTTCGGGCAGGTGTTCTTTCAGTGCTTTTTCGACAGAGGCTACTGGCAAGATATCCAGGTTGGCTAATAATGCGCCCAGTAAGACCATGTTGGTCATGCGTTTATCGCCCAGTTCTTCAGCAATCGAATTGGCTGGTACCATGGCAACTTTAATATCAGTGCGCCGAACATCGCGATCCACCATGGATTGGTTGACCACCAGAACTCCGCCGCCCTTCACTTTGTCTTCATATTTATCCAGTGAGGGCAGGTTCATGGCAATTACTGCACTGGGGCGGCTGACCATGGGGGAACCGATTTCCTCATCGCTGATCACTACGGTACAATTGGCAGTACCGCCGCGCATTTCCGGTCCATAAGAAGGAATCCAGGTCACATGCAGCCCCTGATCCATGGCGGCATAGGTCAACAGTTGACCGGCAAATAATACACCCTGACCGCCAAAACCTGCGACAATAATCTCTTTTTGCATTTGTTCCTCCACCTATATCTTTAATTCTTTGAGCGCTGGATTGACTTTGTAATCACCAATGGGATAGTAGGGGATCATGGCTTCTTCCACCCATTTGAGCGCCTGTATGGGTGTCAATCCCCAGTTGGTGGGGCAGGTGGAAAGTAATTCGACCAGTGAGAAACCCAGTCCATGCTTTTGTGTCTCGAATGCCAGGCGGATGGCTCTTTTTGCCATACGTACATTCTTAGGATCATGCAGGCTGCGCCGAACGACATATCCAGCACCATCCAGGGTTGCCAACATTTCCGCAGTGCGGATTGGGAACCCGGCTACTTCCACATCACGGCCAGCAGGGGAAGAGGATGTCTTTTGACCTGGTAATGTGGTCGGAGCCATTTGCCCTCCGGTCATGCCGTAATTGGCGTTGTTTAAGAAGATAACGGTGATGTTCTCCCCGCGTGCGGCAGCAGCTACAATTTCGCCCATGCCGATGGATGCCAGGTCACCATCACCCTGATAAGTCATCACAAAGCGCTGTGGCAGAACACGTTTGACCCCGGTCGCCATGGCTGGCGCACGTCCATGCGGTGCCTGGACAAAATCGAAATCAAAATAGTTGTAAGCAAACACAGAGCAACCGACAGAGGCAACACCAATGGTATTCTCTTTGATGCCCATTTCATCGATTACTTCAGCGACCAGACGATGGGCAACCCCATGTGTACAACCCGGACAATAATGGGTCTGGATATTTACCAGGGATTCTGGTCGATCATAAACCAATTGTTCTTGCATTGAGACTTCTTCCATTCCAGACCTCCTAATTCATCTTTCCAAAACGTGCTAACCAACGATCACGTGGATGACCCTCACTTGCAGTTGGTTCCTTGACCATCCGATCGATTTCTGCTTCTATCTCTTCCGGCATCGGCAGAATACCACCCATTCGTCCATAAAATTCCACCGGAACCTGATTGCGGGTGATATTTAAAACGTCATCCAGCATCTGGCCGGCATTCATCTCGACCACCAGCAGTCCTTTGAGACGTTTGCTGAGCTCGAAGAGTTCTTTTTCAGGATAAGGGGCCAGGCTAACGGGTCTGAATAAGCCAACTTTGATGCCCCTGGCTCGGGCTGCTCTTACCGCTGATAAGGCAATGCGGCCAGATGTGCCAAAACCAACCACGGCATAATCCGCATCATCCAGAAAATATTCTTTATATTGCACTTCATTGGCTTTGATTTCCTGCCAACGGCGTTCCAAACGGAAATTTGTCGCTTCCTGTTGGGGAGGATCAAGATAAATGGAGGATAAGAACCGTCGGTCCCGGCCTTCTGAACCGTATGTTGCCCAGTCTGGTGTGCGCATGATGACTGGCTTCATTTCTGGCAGTTCTGCTGGTTCCATCATTTGACCCAGGGACCCATCCGTCAGAATGACGACAATGGAACGATATTTTTCCGCCAGATCAAAAGCACTATAGGTCAGATCAATCGCTTCCTGGATGTTAGCAGGTGCCAAAACGATGGGATGGTAATCACCATGGCCGCCACCATGGACAATCTGGTTGTAGTCTGCCTGTGCCGGGGCAATATTTCCCAGTCCAGGACCACCACGCATCACATCCACCAGGACGACTGGCAGCTCTGTGCCGGCGATGTAAGAAACACCTTCCATCATCAGGCTCACACCGGGGCTGGAAGAGGAACTCATCACGCGCGCTCCGGTGCAGGCAGCGCCGTAAACCATGTTGACAGCCCCCAGTTCGCTCTCAGCCTGTAAAAATACGCGCCCCAATTCAGGCATACGGGCAGAAAGGTATTCAAGTAGTTCAGTTTGAGGGGTTATGGGGTAGCCAAAATAAGCATTTAATCCCGCGCGCACCGCTGCTTCGGCAATGGCGACATTGCCTTTCATTAATTCTTTTGCCATTTTTGCTCCTATTTCCTATTGAGAACGGCTCTTGACTTCACGATAAACAATAATCGCAGCTTCTGGACAAACAATTGTACAAATTCCACATCCTGTGCATCCCTGTTCAATCAACTCCACTGGATGGTAGCCTTTTGCGTTCATGCGATCAGGAGCTAATGCCAGAACACCTTGCGGGCAGGCAGATACACAAATCTCGCAACCCTTGCAATAAAGATCTCTTACTTCAATTCGTCCCTTAGGGGGCATAATTCCTCCTTGCTAAGAATTTCCGATATCTCGGACAATATCAGTAAACAATCTGGTAATTTTATTATCGGTTCAAAGGAAAACTTTGGTAAGTGTCTATTGTCATTATGGGTATCACCAATTTTCCTTGCTTCTATCATACTCAATTTTTTCTATGATTAGGTAATAGAATGTCTATTTGTTTGGTAGCAGGGATTAAACAGTTGAATCCTGACATCTCACCCTGGTCATTTATTGTACTGTTTTTTCTCACAACTCGTTTTTAAATGGATTTTTCGCTTGGCCAGACTTCCGAAATAATCGGGCAGACCAAGCTTCAAATCAAGATGAAGCTTTACAACATCTTTTGCTAAGGCATTTTCCAAAGCGGGGATTGTTCTCAGAGCTGTGTCGATTTCAGATATTAGAAAATCATCACGGTTGACAAACACGGTGATTGAGAGGAGGATGGGCTGCTGATTGAGCACCTCCACACGAAAATCCAAAACAGGTGACAATGAAAATAAAGCCTCATCCAAATCAGCCAGAGTCAGCAGTCCTTGTTCAAATTGGAGCGTATCATTATATCGGTAACGAATCCAATCCATGGTCTTCAGGGTTGTTCCACAGGGACATGGCTCTGGAAGAAAGCGTGAAATATCACCGGTTTTATAGCGAATCAATGGCATTCCCTCCCTGGTCAAGGTGGTAAAGACAACCTCTCCGTAATTTCCATCCGGCAAAACCATCCCGGTGATTGGATCAATGATCTCAAAAAATAAATCAGCTTCTCGCATATGCATACCATAGTGCGCCTGACAATCCACACCACCACCCAATCCCATCTCCGTCATCCCTAAATGGTTGAATACTTCACAACCCCATGTTTTTTCAAGGCTTTGAATGATTGCTTGTGGTGCATGGTCTGTGGATAAGAGCACACTCTTTATGCTGCTGGGGAGGGGATAACCCAAAACCTGTGACCTGCGTGCCAGTGCCAGTATCTGGCTTGGGGCACCAACCAGAGCAGTAATTTTCTGCTCGTGAATCAGATTCGTTACACTGGACACATCTTTGACCGCCCCGTATTTGAGCGACTCAATCTTCTTACGTTTCAGACCCGCACACAATAAATCACCGACACTGCCTGGTCGTTCACCCGGTAATAAAATCAAAACCTTATCGATTTTAGAAACCAGGCAGGACATGCCAACACCAAAAAAATCTATGGTCAACTCCTGATCCGCTTTGGTAAAAAAGCATCTTTTTGGGGTGCCACTGGTCCCGGATGTATCCAAAGTCACCACACGCTGGATGTCACCCTGCGGGACAATCAACATTTTCAAGCCATTATTCTGTAATTCTTCTGCGGTGGTAAATGGGATCGAATGCCAATGCTGTATGGTTTCAATATCAGCAGAGAAATCTTTTAGTTTTTGTTGATAAAAAGGACTTTTTTCCTTTACCAGGCGTAGATTTTTTTGCAATTTTTGGAGTTGGTATGTTTCAAGATCAGATCGGTTGAGAGCTTGGCTGCCTGACCCGATTTTTCGTGCAATCCATTTTTCCAGGGGAGTTCTTTTTATCATCTGCTTAGCAATGACCCCGATACATACTCTCACCTTGTTGATTGGTCAGATTATAGGCACAGAATGGAATTAATCGCTGATCGGGGGATAGGATGAAGATTTTACACTGACGCAATCGATCTAAATCCAATGACCAGGCATCCTGGAACGCCATGCCGGATATGGCCAACGAATGTGTTTTACTTCTTTCAATAAAAATATCCCATTCTCCGAAACCTTCCAGCGATAAATTTTGCTTTTCAACCCGGGTTGGCTGACCTGACCAGGTTCTTGCTACAAATGATTGTCCTTTCACCCGGGCTTCCTCCGCCTGTATGGGTTGGCATCCACAGCCCCCTGGTTGGAAGCGTGTCAGTGGGCGAATCGTTCCATCAGGCATAACCACGAAATTTCCATTGAAGGTACAGCGAGCGTGTTCTGCGAAGGCAGCTTTAAAATGTTCCTTTTTAAGCGATCCCTGGCTTTGCTCTTCCAATTTTGTAATGATCTCGGGCAAAGTAATGCGATCCTTATCTTGCGGGGCGTTGGGAAAGCGGCCAAAATAACTGATGGGTTGAAAATGAATACCGCGCACACCAGGATGATACTTGAGCGCAAACCGCAGAATGTCCCCAATTTCCTGATCATTGATGCCAGGGATGATCACGGGAACCAACACCACCCCAACGCCTATCTCGATACAATTTTGAACAGCGCGTTCTTTTAACTCAAACAATGTTCTCCCGCGAATGGTTTTGTAAACCTGATCAGTCACCCCGTCAAACTGAAGAAAAACAGAAGACAAGCCTGCATTTTTCAAATCCTTCAGGAAACTGATCTCTTTAGCCAGTCGCAGACCATTGGTATTCAACTGAAAATAGGGAAAACCAGCCTGTTTCCCCAGCGCGATAATTTCTGGCAGGTCATCCCGAACGCAGGGTTCTCCGCCGGATAGCTGGATATTCAGGCTGGTTTGGGTTTCCAATAAGCGTGCATACCAGCCTTTTATTTCTTCCAGTGAAGGATCACTGGTAGGGCTGAGATTTGAATCAGCAAAGCATACCGGGCATTTTAAGTCACAGCGTTGGGTTACTTCCAATAATACACAGCAGGGATTTTGTAAATGTTCTTCACAGGGACCACAATCATATGGGCAACCAGTTCTTATTTCCGTAAATGGATTTTTGGGATGGGAGTGTACTTTTTCCACCCGCCAACTTTCAAAAGCCGGATCACCGCGCCAGATGATGGTTTCAAATACACCATGCAGTGGACATTCTTTATGCAAATAAACGTTTTTCCCTTTTTGCACCCTGGTTGCTGGAATTTTTTGAAGGCAAACAGGGCAGACACTCTCCGTTGTATCGATTGGGTGAACAATTTTACTCATCAAATGTTCCGGATAAATCAAACCCATTTTCAACCAGCAATTCTTTCACCTTATTAAATACACCTGACACCATCAATGGACAGCGGGTCATCTGATTCATAGAATTGCCTGCCAGTAATTCTTCGCAACGGATACCACCAAATTCCTCTCCATATTCCTGCTTAAACCATTTGACCAGATCCTCGATCATAAACCTCAGCAGCGGGTTTTCCTCATCCTGTGGATTTTGTTTGCCGGCGTACAAACCTAATAGACTTGCGCCACCGCTCAAAGCTCCGCACAACTCACCTGAAAAACCCAGCCCTCCTGCCAGACCCTGCATACTTGCTATCAGATCTGGATTTGTTTTGCCCTGCAATTCAAGCCCCATGATCATCAGGATTTGACTGCAATAATAGCCTTCTTGAGCTAATTCTCGCATTCGTTCTTCATCCATTTTTGCTCCTCTTCATTTTTTTAATGCGATAGCAACATAGTACCCTATTTTTAGTTGAGCAATTGCCAAAAAGAAATCAAAAATATCTTTTTCAGACTCTTGTGGAACTGGGGGATCCTGAGGATTTGTCTGTCCGAATAAATGGGGACCCCAACATAGGTTATGGAGATAGTTTCCCTTCTCTTTCAGTACCTGGCTCTGGTCTTCCCAACAGAGTATCTTAAAGCCGGCAGCTTGTATTTCCTGGGTCAACTGGGGTTGGTTTCTTAAATATTTAAGACTGCAATCCTGCCCAATGGATTTTAATGAGGGCCCCGACAAATTATTTCTGGCATATAGCCCATGGAAAATTATTTTTCCATCCGGTTTGAGGACGCGCCGAACCTCAGACAAATGCCGATCCAGAGCTTGGATTAATGAAAATGTACATTCAGCAAAAACCGCATCAAAAAAATCAGTACAGGCGGGGATATCGTACCAGTTTGCCCTGGCATACAACGATCCTTCGGGCATTGCTGGCAAATCCTGCAGGTTATGCAGATCGATTCCGAGCGCCTGATACCCTGACTCTCTTAAAAATTGAACAGTTTTTCCAGACCCACAACCAACATCCAGAATGGATGCATGATGAGGAAGTTCACTTTTTTCCAAACAATATTTTGTGAGGTTCAAATCCCCGGGGTGAGGTTGATCCCCGATAAAGCAAATGCTTTTATGGGTCGATGCTGGCATATTTTATTTGTCTTCCAGGGATTGCTCCACTTCTGCCATTTTACCTAATGCCAGTTTCTCCGGGATAAATACAAGTCCACATTTTGGACACTTGGGAAGATCAACTGGAAATGCATTCCCCAGGTATTCAATTTTTGCTGGCTGCATCACCAAAGGCACTTTGCAGCGATGACAGATCCAGCCTTCCGCGTCTTCTGGTTTTAAATATTTACTCATTCTTTGACCTCATCTTCAATTGTCATACGGTGACAATACGCCGTGAATACCTCAAATCCACCTTCCGCAGGTTGATATTCGACCCAATAAGTGACACTGGCGGGGCAGTAATGAGCCAGAAAATTACCACTGGTGGAATTTTGTAATTTGTTGTGTGTTCTTTCCGCGTATTCAATTACTTTTTGTACATCTTCCACTAGTATCATGCGGTCTTCCATTCGCTTTCTGACATCGTCTGTCAGGATCAATTTAATTTTTTCATAAGGTTCAGGTTCCATTATCATTTCTCCCCAAAGCGTTTTTTTCAATTTATTCTTTAATCGGGCACGATTTTCATGCCGGAAAGAAAAATCCGGAGCAGCTTTTAATTTCCTTTCGGTTAATGAATCAGAATGAAATAATAGATCCAGAAGGTGTAGGGTCCCCTTTCCGGATTTTGCAAAAAAATCACGGCACATGGCACAATAGGTGATGTAGTCCAATGAACTTTGGTTTATCCTGCGTTCAACCACTTTTTTGGCTAAATCACGATTTGCCACCCACATATTTCCGCCATAACTGCAGCATTCTGTATGCTCACGATTAAGCGGTAATTCCTCAATCTGGATACCGGTTTTTTCGATCAACTGCCGCACACTATCCTGAATTTCGCGTTCATAGCGGGTGGTACAAGGATCCTGTATGCTGAGAGCCATCCTTTTTTCTGATAGATCTGGCAATTTCATATCAAGTTCATCCAGATATACCCACAACGATTTCAATTTTAAATCAGGGTAATATTTTTTAAAAATATGAAAACAACTGGAGCAGGCGACCAGCAGCAGGGGGGTACCTATGGACTGATACGATTCAAAGAATTTTTTCTGAGTTGTCTGGAAGAGATCTTCCTGACCTGCCCACTCTGCCGGTGCACCACAACATCCCAATGCAAGCCCGATTCCCTCCCCCGCTTTAGATTGGAAATTTTTAATTAATAGTTTGTAAAGTGTCTCCACATCCTCAGGTGACGATGCACATAACTGGCAACCAGGGAAAAAAAGGACACCACTGGCAGTAGTACCGGGTTGGTGCCGGATCATCGAAAAATGGTCACTATTGCTGAATTGCATATCCTGCAAAGCAAAATCATGGGCAGAGGGAGGCATTCTTTTTTGGGTTACCATGGTCCGGCGTGCTTCAAGACAAACATCAGCCATATTTAAATCTTCCGGACAGATTTCTGCACATAATCCACACAAACTGCAGGAGTTAATCATCTGATTTTTACCCCTTGTACCCGAAACAATGGATAAATTGTTGTAGATTTCACGTAAATATCTTTTAGGGTAACTGCCATATTCCTGTAAAAAGACGCAATCTTTCACACACTCCATACATTCACATTGAATGCAGCGTTGCGCTTCCTGAATTGCTTCTGTATTTTGGTAAATACCGGACGGGTCCTCCGGGAAGATTACCGGTTGGGATTCATAGCGTTCAATATTCGTGAATAGCCGTGTTTTGTATGAACCTTCATTTTTTCTGGCAGCCGTCAGGGATACTTTTTGTAAATATCGGTCCATTGACAAGGCTGCTTTTCGGCCCTGTGCCATGGATTGAATGATTGAATGAGGTAATTCGACTTTTGCATCCAGGATTATTACGGGTGTACCTGCTAACATTGACCCGGCTGCAAATACCCCCGGAATTTTGGTCTCAAAGGTACGGGGATCAACAGAAAGAACATCATCATCTGAGATCAATGGTTGCGGTAAGACACCATTTTTACCGATCCCAACAAAGACGGTATCGAAAAGATCTCCATTAATTTCAAATTGATGATTATCTATCAGATTAAAATCCTCAATTTCTGTGGAACAACGCAGATCAACTTTAAATGTCGACAAAACCTGAAGATCATCAGAAATTGTTTTTTGAGAAAGGAAATCCTCCGGGACCTCATTTATAATTCCACCAGGTACAGGTTCTTTTTCGAAGATAACCACCTGATAGCCTTTTTTTGCCAGATCATAGGCGACTGTTAATCCGCTCATACCTGCACCGATGACAGCTACGTTTCTTGGCTTGGCCGGTAATGGACGCGGATGTTCTACTGCACCCCCAAAATTCATCAAGGCTTGTTCCAGCTTGCGAAGCTCAATTGCACCACCGATATCTTTCCGTAAACAGGTAGTTTGACAGGGTTGGTCACATAACTGGCTTAATATTCCTGGAAAGGGGGCAGTTTTCCTGAAAATTTTTAATCCAGTTGCAAAATCACCTTTTGCTATTTCGATGCAAATTCCTCTTGCATCCACATGGATCGGACACGTTGCCGTACATTCCGGCGCGTGTTCCTGTATGCATTGATCCTCCAACGCCCTTAATTCATCCTGGTCCATGTTGATCCTTTCTGCAACTACCTGAATAGTAACCTATTAAAGATCAGGTGAACGATTGTTTTAAAACCATTCACCTGATGCACTTAGACATTATTTTTCTGGATGTTTATTACTATGCTGTTTTCAATTCCTTCAACCCAGCCAGAACTTTTTCTGGATAGGCAGGCAGGTGCCGAACACGCACACCAGTGGCATTGGTGATGGCATTGATTATGGCTACATGGGGTGAGGTTAAGGGTAATTCACCAACACCGGCAGCACCGAATGGTCCATCTGGGCGTGTAGATTCGAAGTAATGTATCTCAATGTCATCCGGGATATCATTCGCATACGGAATTCCTGCGCCTAACATTGTAGAGTGTTTTTCAATATCTTCAAAATCTTCTGACAAAGCCAGGCCGATACCCTGCGCAATACCACCATAGATTTGGCCATCAACAACAAGTTTATTATTGATCTTGCCGGGATCTGCCATCACAGTAACTTTATCTACGACAGTTTTGCCATTTTTCGTATTGACGGTCACTTCGGCCATGAACACGCCATACATGTAAACCAGGAATGGTTTTCCCTGTCCATTTTCATCACAGTTGGTCGCGGAGGATGCTGACCACTTCCCTTCGTATCTTAAGGGGATGCTATCAGCGATCATTTCATCATAAGAGCGGTATGAACCATCTGGTCTTCTCATTGCAGTGATTAGTTGTTCACAACCATTCTTGATGGCATTTCCGGTGACTACCTGTGAGCGGGATCCACCTGCAGGTCCGCTATTGGGGGTGATGGCAGTGTCGTTCATGACCAATTTAATTTGCGTAGGATCGATTTCCAGAGGCAATAAAGCCATATGAGCTGTTCCTAACACACCCATATCCGCACCCTGGCCGTGATCTTCCCAGCTTGCATAAACCGTAATACCATCTTTGGTCAACTCTACGTCTGCCTGGGAACCATCCTGTCCATCCAAACCACAACCATAGATGCCCAGTGAAACGCCAACTCCTTTCTTGAATTGATCTGTCGATTCCTTGGCTGCTTTTTCTTTGGCAGCATAGTACATCGGGCGCAGTTGGGTAAACATCGCTTCAAATGGTGTCACTTCAGGCTCTTGACCGGTGGGTGTCGTAGAACCTGGCCGATAGATATTTTTGTATCGCAATTCAAATGGATCAATACCCATTTTCTCTGCTAACTCATCCATTAAGCTTTCTGAGGCCAGGAAACTCTGTGGTGAACCATAGGCTCTGAAAGCTGAACCCCAAACATGGTTGGTTGCAACGGTTCTACCGACGCCACGGATATTGGGAATATCATACCCTGCGCCAATGTATTGGTTGCCTCGTAATGTTAACAAATCACCGAACTCTGAATAAGGCCCATGATCCACTGACCAGTCAGCTTCCATTGCCAGCAATTTACCATCTTCATCTGCCCCCATCTTTATTTTCAACCAGAATGGAGATCGTTTTCCAGTGTATTGCATGTGCTGGCGATAGTTGTAACGTAAGAAAACCGGTTTGCCAGTTGCCATACAGGCAACACCCAGCAAGGCTTCCATGGTCGGGCTGAATTTATAGCCAAATGTTGCCCCAGCTGGATTTTGAACCAACCGCAGTTTTTCGGGTTCAATACCAAGACCCGGAGCGATCATCGCATGGTGTAAATGGATACCAATACTCTTGGAATGAATGGTTAACCTGTCCTCTTCATCGAAATAAGCTAAACCAACATCTGGTTCTACCGTCAGGTGAGGTTGCCGTTGCAGGTAGTATTCACCATAGGCTGTATGAGCAGCTCTCTCCATGATTGGTCCCGTATCTTCCCCCTTTACAGTCTTTTGTTCAAAGTACACATTGGGTGTTCCGGGATGAATCTCGATGGCATCTTCTGCCATGGCTTCTGGTGCGCTCATATAAGCAGGCAATACCTCGAGTTCGACTTTCACTTTTTTGACAGCGTCTTCAGCTTGTTTTTTGGTATCAGCACAGACGATCGCGATTGCATCGCCATATTGGAATACCTTTTTATCGCACAGGATAGGCCGATCCCATCCATCGCCTTTATTGGTTGGGAAGGTGATTAAACCGGTGATACGATTCTTTCCCTTGACGTCCTTGTAAGTAACAACTTTATGGACGCCAGGCATTTTTTCGGCTTCACTGGTATCAATAGAAAGAATGTTGGCATGTGATACTTCTGCCTGAACCAACGCCAGCTGGAGGGTTCCAGGCGGCATTTTAAGTCCAAGATCTGCGCCATAATCCAATGTACCGGTTACCTTGGGAACAGCTGTGGGTCGGGGATATTTACTACCCCAAATCATCCCATCCGCAGGCATCTTGAAGGTAATATCTGCCATTTTCTTTTCACCACGCATCACAGCAGCAGCGTCCATCACACCGTCAACATAAGGTTTATAACCATTACAGCGGCATACATTGTGATGCCGCGTATACCAGTCACGAATATCCTGGCGGGTTGGGGATGGATTTTGGATTAATAATGCAATCGAAGACATTACAAAGCCTGGTGTACAGATACCGCATTGGGCAGCCCCGTAATAAATAAACGCTTGTTGTACCGGGTGAAGTTTTTCAGGTGTGCCTACCCCTTCAACCGTTAACACAGTTGAGCCATCTTTGACTTTTCCCATTTTTATCAAACAGGAAAGCATCAACTTGTCATTCAGGATCACTGAGCAAGCCCCACAATGCCCTTCATCACAACCATTTTTCACACCCGTTAATAAGAACTGTTCGCGAAGAACTTCCATTAAAGTTGTGTCTGGATCACTGACAACAACTTTCTGGACACCATTAATCATCAGTGTCTTTTTATCCATATCGACTCCCTTTGAATAAGATATTAATTTGTTTCAGCAGTATTGTGATTGTTAAGCAGGATAAAACCCTTAATTTCATTTTAAGAGAAAGAGTATAATTGTCAAGTAATATCTATACATCAAAAAAAGAATTTGGTATACACCTTTGACTTATCGATAATGACGTATTTGGAAATTCTTTTTCAAAGAATGATAGAAGTCTCAAGGGTGAATTTTGAATGCACGAGTTTTTAACAACTTTTTTGAGAATTGACGAAAATTTATTTCTCACTATAATAAAAGTGGGTGATTCAATTTTCATAAATGCTTCATTCCTATAAAACCCACAACTTACCTCCGATTCGTTGATTCCGCCTCGGATAAACGAACGATAAGGCAAGGAAAGTAATTTCTTTCGCCCGCCAGTCCGCAAAGGAGGGGATTATCTTAAAGCGATAATTCCACTTTGCGAATTTTATTTAATGTATCAAATTAAGGAGGTAAATATACAGATAAAAAATAAATTAAAAATTTTCATTTGGTTGGATAATGATCGCATTTTGAAAGGAGTTAATTATGTGGATTCTAAGAATTAATATGTCTGATCTGAGTTATAAGCTTGAAGAGTTACCAGAAAAATATAAATTGCTTTATGGACGAGCATTAACTTCACAGATGGTTTTTGATGAGGTGCCTCCCTTATGCCACGCGCTGGGCATTAATAATAAACTTGTCTTCTCAGCAGGCATTGTTACCGGTACCTCTGCACCTACTTCTGCCCGTGTTTCAGTTGGCGGGAAATCACCATTAACTGGTGGCATTAAGGAAGCGAATGCCGGGACAGCCTGGGCACCTGATCTGGCAAAAATGCAAATTCGTGCCTTGGTGGTGGAAGGCCAGCCAGAGAAGAATGATACCTATTGGGGAGCAACCGTTAAATGGGATGAAGCAACAGAAAAGCCAATTGTGGAATTTTTTGATGCAACCGAACACGTTGGTAAGGATGTTTATGATATTTATCCAAAAATCTTTGAGAAGTTTGGAGCAAAAGTTTCCATTGCCAGTATGGGTACAGCAGGGGAATTAGGATATGGTAACTCTGGTATTGTGTTCAACGATATGGCCCGTCGTCCTAGCCGTTATGCAGGTCGTGGTGGACTGGGCGCTGTAATGGCTTCGAAACGACTTAAATTCCTGATTCTGGATAGCAAAGGTGCACCCGGCATTGACATGGTCGATAAAGCACTGTTTGATGAAGGGCGTAAGAAACTAATAGATGCCATACGCAGTCATCCCATTTCACAGCCAAAAGGCGGCCTAAACAGCTATGGGACGGCGGTGTTGGTCAATATTCTAAATGAAGCAGGTGGTTTGCCAACCCGTAATTTCTCAGCAGGTCGTTTTGAAGGAGCAGCCAGGACATCTGGTGAAGCCATATTTGAGACCAATAAAGAGCGCATGGGCAAAGAAATTTATAATCATGCCTGTTCACCAGGGTGTATTATCCAGTGTTCCAACACTTACTACAATGAAGATCAATCTGAAGCCACATCCTGTATTGAATATGAATCAACCTGGTCTTTAGGTGCTAATCTTACCGTGGATAACCTGGATGATATCGCCACCATGGTTCAACTTTGCAATGCCTATGGTCTCGATACGATTGAAACCGGTGCTACCCTGGGTGTGGCCATGGAAGGTGGTTTGCTTGAATTTGGTGATAGCAAAGGCGCAATTCAAATGATCCATGAAATGGGTAAAGGAAGCGCTGTTGGACGTACATTGGGTGGCGGTACTGAAGTCACGGGAAAAATTTATGGCGTCAAACGTGTCCCAGCCGTGAAAGGTCAGGGTATGCCAGCCTATGAACCACGTGCAGTAAAAGGTATCGGCATCACCTATGCAACCACACCCATGGGCGCAGATCACACAGCTGGATATACCATTTGTCCTGAAATTCTGGGTGTGAGTGGAAAACTGGATCCGTTAAGCCCTGAAGGAAAAGCAGCTTTGAGTCGTGCCTTCCAGGCAACCACTGCATTCATCGATTCCTGCGGTCATTGTTTATTCATCGCTTTCCCCATTCTGGATATTGCCAGTGGATTTGAAGGGGTCGTTCAGGAATGTAATGGCGTTTTGGGAACCAATTGGAATGGAGATGATGTTGTTGCGTATGGTGCCCAGACTCTTAAAGTTGAGAGAATGTTCAATGAAGCAGCTGGTCTTACCAGTGTCGCTGACCGAATTCCGGAATTCATGAAACTGGAGCCATTGCCACCCCATAACCAGATCTTTGATATTTCTGATGAGACTCTTGATTCAGTCTTTCAAGACCTATAAAGTTTCTATCTAATCTTTACAGAAAGGATGATTTTTGTCGGATTAACTTCGATGAAAATCATCCCCTTTTCAATTCATATACTGATACAATCTTAAAACGTTTGGGCGGGTTTGAATCACCCACCCTTTTTGTAAAGATTATCGTCAGGGATAAAAAATGGCAAAAATCAAGCCAAATGAACAGGGTCAAATTGAAATTCCTCTTTCGTTTTATCAGCGGCGGCGTCTAAACCCGCAAACAGATTTCTGGCTGGATGAACGCGAGGGTGATTTGATCTTGCATCCGAGATTACCGGATGCAAGAAAACTTTATATTGAAGTTACCACTTCGTGTAATTTAAATTGTCAAACCTGTATCCGTCATTCCTGGACAGATCCGCATGCTCATATGGAGCAATCCACTTTTCAGCATATTCTTGATAGTTTGGATGAACTTCCTTCTCTGGAACGAGTGATTTTCACCAGTTTTGGGGAACCGTTAATGAATCGAAATTTACTGAATATGATCTCAGAAATCCGAAAACGGGATCTGGCAGTCACCTTAGGGACTAATGGTGTCATGTTAACCGAAAAGGTGGTGCGGGAACTTATCCGTTTAGGCGTTGACCAGGTGGTAGTCTCAATCGATGGTGGTAAGCCGGAAACCTATGAAGGCGTGCGCGGAACACAGTTGTCCCTGATCCTGGAAAATGTAAACCGTTTTAATCACATTAAAAATGAATCAGGCGTTGTCAAACCTTCCCTGGCGATTGAATTTGTCGCCATGCAAAGCAATCAGGATGAATTAAATGACTTATTGGAATTAGCCTCTGAATTGAATGCATCCAGGCTGGTTGTGTCACATGTATTGCCTTACACCCAGGAAATGGAAGCAGAAAAACTGTATGGATATGGTCCCCGGGAACCGCTCAAAACAGGTTCCTGGCCGGTAAAATCAGATGTGTGGGTGCGTTGGGGTTTGATTGAATTACCACGCATGTTCTGGGGAGCCGAGCGACGCTGTAAATTTGTGCAGGATAAGTCGATTGTTGTCGGTTGGGATGGAAATATCTCCCCATGTTATGCTTTTTCACATAGTTATAAATATTATGCGATTGATGGCGTTGAGAAAAATGTTGAAAGATTTATCCTCGGGAATGTAAATGAACAACCCTTAGCGGAGATCTGGATGAGTGAAGAGTTTACTCGTTTTCGCAGCAACGTAAGATCCTTTCATTTCCCTTCCTGCCCGGATTGTGACTTGCGTGAAACCTGTGATTTAAGAAAAAATAATGAAGGCTGTTGGGGTCACAATCCATCTTGTGCAGATTGTTTATGGGCACAGGACATTGTGCGGTGTCCATAAATATGATGATTAAAGTTAGATTATTTGCTACGCTGAGGAAATATTTACCAGGATTAAAACTAGGCGAATCGTTAGATGTTGAAGTGGAACCCGGAACCTCAATTTTACAATTGTATGTTGTTTTAGGAATCCCTGCTGAAGAAGTGAAATTAGCTTATGTAAATGGAATTTATTGTGAACCGGAAACGATTTTGAAGGATGGGGATGAGATTGGTATCTTTCCCCCCATTGGTGGAGGAAGTCATTAATATGAAAATTGATGTTTGGTTGTATGGGGCTCTTTCGTTATATGCAAGAGAAAAAGCGCAAAAAGGGTTTGCCAGCCTTCAATTAGATTTGCCAGATGGGACAACGGTGGAAAAGTTATTGCGTGAGTTCAACTTGCCAACAGAAGAACGAGGAATCACATTTATCAATGGAAATTTGAGTGCCTTACCTGGTTTACAACCTGACTTGGAACAAGAGCTTAATGATGGCGATCGTATTTCTTTTTTTGATCACCGTAGCATGTGGCCATTCCAATATCGTCATGGAGCTGCTATGGCTTCAGGTTTAAGTCAAATCTTAAATGAGGACCCTGAAGTAGTTATGCACCATCAGCAAACATCCGAAAAATAAACGAATCAGGTCGGTTGCTGCTCTTGAAACCATGCGAGAGCGTCCCGAATGGCATCATCGGCGGTGTGTTTGTACATCAATTGTAAATCCCGGATGCTTTTCTGGTTGCTGACATAGAAACCATAACCGGCGAAACGCAGTAACTCGACTGAAACCGGAAGATTGAGAATGGATTGAATGATCTTGAGGGGGTTTACAACCGGCCGCACTAATTTTCCTGGCAGGATGATTTTCGGTATGGGATTGTGGGTGTGCGTTGAGATTTTTTGAAACAAAGATTTGAACGTCAGGTTTTCC
>JAVEYK010000046.1:0-24818 GCA_034003505.1 Anaerolineaceae bacterium
TCCAATCCTTTATTGAAGGCATGCGCCTGTCCCTTATCACTTTCAGATACCCACCAGGCCAATCGATTTGCATATTTTTTGATGATCTCCTGGCTTCCATCGGTAGAATTTCCATCCACCACGATATATTCCAGGGCAGGGTAATCCTGATTTAAAACAGACAACATCGACATTTCCAGATAATCGGATTGATTAAACGAAGGGGTAATGATGGAAATTAGTGGTTTTTTATTCATAAAAAGAAATGATCAAGTTTGATTTGTTTTTAACAAGTTGCTAAAAGAGCTGGTTGTAATCCACTTTTTCAAATATGGACAATTTACCTCCGATGGTTGCATCCAACACTTTGCGGCCGTCTTTTTCAAAAGCTTCCTTTGCCATTTGGTATCCAACTTCAGATTTTTCCAGATCCGGTAATTGCCAGCGGAAGCCTTTTCCGAAGTATCCGGGATGAAAATGATTGGGATCGTCTCCCTGAGAGACAATCGTGGTATTGGCTTTTCCTTTTGTTTCAAAATTATGATCGACCCCAATTAAAATTACTTCTTCAAATCCCATGAAATATGCAATTTGTAAAGTCACATAGGTGACTGTTGCACTTTCCCATAATCGATTCCTGATATCTCTCGCAAATTTTGGTTCGGTGTAAGTGGTGTAGAGGAAAAACAAATTCTGCTGGGGTGTCAACCAGCGTTTCCCCGCCCTCCAGGATACAAAACGAGGAATTTTGAGATCCAGGATTTCATGAGCGCATTGTTCAATCACCAAATCATTAACTGAAACGTAATAACTGGTTTCAAAACCCATTTCTTCAAAAGCAAGGTAGATCCGATTCGTTCCAAATGTAAATTCATTTTTCAATTTAGAGAGATCAGTTTGCTTTAAGCTGGGACCATTTCCCAGAATAAAGCAACGTTTTCGTTGATGCACATTGTGGAATTTTTCCAGATTATCGCGTGATTGAACCCGCCATGGATGATAATAAGCATCTGGAAGTTCCTTGATTCGTTTCAGCCAGTCTAATGAATCGCGCACAGGTGACAGAATCGCGGATGGAAGCATTCTTTTGATTTGCTCTTTCATCATTATTCTGTGCTCAACTTTGCTGTTGCGCCGCCATCAACGACAATGGATTGTCCTGTCATAAATGAAGATTGTTCTTCATCGGCTAAAAAATATATCGCATGCGCCAGTTCCAATGGCGCACCAATGCGGCCATTCACCGTTCTCTTCGCCAGGTTCTCCAATCGCATCTGATCCAGGTGTGCTGAAAGCATGGGAGTATTTACAGCTCCAGGCAGAATGGCATTCACGCGGATGTTATCCCCTGCAAATTCGATCGCCATCGAGCGTGTCAGCGCTAGCAATCCGCCTTTACTGGCGGCATAACTACTCACCCCGGAAGAGGTTGCAACTGCATGCACAGAAGATACATTTACAAATGCACCACCACCTTTATTTTTCAATAACGGATAGGCCAATTTTGCCCCCAGAAAAACTGATCTTAAATTCGAAGCCATCACAGCATCCCATTCTTCGACAGTTGTTTCCAATAAAGGTTTTACCACCTGTAACGCCGCATTATTTACCACTGCGTCAAGTGTATCTGTAATATTTCTCACTTTCTGATAAATTTCTTCGAGTTTGGATGGGTCGGAAATATCAGCTTGGATAAATAATCCATTGTTGGGAAAGACTTCAGCATAATCGTTGCGATCAACACCAATGACAACCCAACCTTTTTGGTGGAACAATTGTACGGTCGCTCGTCCAATTCCCCCGGCAGCACCTGTGATTAACATTACGCGCGGTTTTTGATTCATTTTATCCTGCCATTAACTTGATCTGAATTTATCCAGATCTGTGGGGTCAATTCCTAAACCAATCAAAAGGTTCTTAATCGTATTCCAATGCACCCTCTCCCAGGCTTGAGGACTGGAATTTGAGTTGTGGGGTGCCAGAAGCACATTTTGCATGGTTAACAAAGGTGAATTGAGCGGTAAAGGTTCAACTTCAAATACGTCCAGCGCTGCACCGGCCAGGTTCCCTGATTGGAGCGTTGCAATCAATGCCTTCTCATCAACAACTGGGCCTCTGGCAGTATTAATTAATACAGATTCTTTTTTTACATACTGGAGTGTTTCTGCATTGATTAGATGGTAACTGGATGGATTTAAATCACAATTTAAGCTGACAAAATCGGAGTTGCTCAATAACTCCTCCAAAGATACCATTTTCAACCCTTGTTCAAGAATAAAATCAGGTTCGATATCACGGATATCATTGCCGAGTAGTTGCATTCCAAACACTTTTGCCCGTCGAATGACTGCCTTGCCCACATTACCCACACCAATCACACCTAAAGAACACTCACTCAATGACCGGCCAGGAATCTTATTCCATTCGCCGGACTTCATGGCAGTATCCATCCAGGGGAAACGACGCGCAAATGTCAGAATATATCCCAGCACGCTATCTGAGACAGGTAATGTAAATGCATTTGGGGTATTGCCAACCATTACGCCAACAGAATTAGCATAAATTTTGTCAATCGAATCAATGCCTGTTCCCCATTTAGAAATAACCTTCAACCGCGGTCGGCATGCGTCTATAACTCTTTCTGTATAGCGATCATCACCACAAATAGCACCATCAATCGCTCCAGCAAATTTGAGGATCTCTTCTTCTGACAATCTCTCATGCACTTCTGGAATAATCACTTCCATTCCGAAAGATTCAAGAACCGGAACAAACCTTTCCTTAAATGGAATCATGTAAGGTGCAGACAATAACACAGTTGGTTTCATATTTCTCCCAGGAATTTGGTATCGGTATGGATTATACCAAATCCCGTTTTGTTTGATGAGATATCATTAATTCAGCGAGCAGAAAATCTAGTTCCTCGTCAATATCAAATGCTTCTGATCGATCCACTTCAAACATCAATGGTTTTTCCCCAATTCGATTTCTGTGTTCCAGCAATGTCCTGCGTTCAAACAAATAAATACAGGAATTTTCTTCAAAAATGGGCGGTAAATCCTGTGTTCGTAGCAATATGTTTGGATTGTGATTGATTGGTCTGGTTAATTGATCCCAGAACCGCGTTTGAACTTTCGTTACCGAAAAAAGAGAATCAAAGGCTGGCATATTATCCAACAACTGATTGATTGCTTTAGAAATGGTTTCCGGTTTTAATAGCGGATTGGTACTATGTGTCTGCAAATATAAATCTGCCTCAATTTTTCCAGTATCATGCAACAGAATTTCATTCATGGGCATTGAATCAGCTCTTAAATGCTCAGGTCGCTGAAGAATTTTTATGGATGGAAAATAGATATTTATTCCTTCCATAATTTTTTCACTATCCGTATCTACAACAATCTGGTCAATCTCCGGAACAGCTAAAAGGCTGGATAAAATGTAATGGTAAAGAGGTTTACCAGCGATCAATCGAAAATTCTTTTCAGGAACTCTGACCGAATGGTGACGCATAGGAACAAGTGCAGCTATTCTTGGTTTTTTACTCATTTTTCATCCTCTTTTGTCAAGTTCTGGTAATGAATCGGTTTAATTTCGCGTTCCTTTTTATCGATCTGATGACCATTTCTGGGATAATAAAAAGTCTGTTTCAATTGCCATGTTAACGGACCAGATTGATGGTATCCCAAGTAAGTTCCATAGAATTGATTCCAGCGAAAACCCAGCACGCTTTTCCAAACTTTATTTATTATTTTATCTCTTTTAGCAATCTTCAAATCATTTTTTACATTTGTAAGGAATGCTTTTAATAACTCAGGAATTCCAAATTGTTCCTGAGGATAAATCATTTTGAAAGCCATGCCTTCCCGGCGATATCTGTTTGATATTCCACGCCAGGATTCATTATGGACATGAACGATCTCTGCTTCAGCCACATAAGCGATGCGATACCCCTGCTCATGAGCCCAACGTGCCCAGGCTAAATCTTCCAGGCCAGGTAAGATCTCATTGTAAGTATTCTGTTCCCAGAGTTTCTTCCGGATAGCCGCATTGGCATTATTACAAAATGGGTGACTCTGATTGTTGGTAGAGATATCCGGAAACCAGTGCTCAAAAATCCGATGTTCTGAGAATTGTGTGGTTTCCATTCCGCGTTGTTTCCCATAACTCAAGGCAACTTTCTCATCATTGAATGGTTCTAATAATCGTTCCAGCCAATCCGGATAAACTGGATAAACATGTGCACTCGCAAAAACTACGAAGTCGGCTTTTGCGTGAGATATTCCGAGATTGAGCGATCTTCCAAACGTGAAATCTTGTGGTTGGATACTTACGACTTGAACACGATACTGATTGGCAATCTCAACAGTCCGATCTGAAGAACCGGAATCAACCAGGATGACCTGAACGTCATCAATGGTTTGATGCCGTATCCCATCCAGTAATTTGGAGATATGTGCCTCTTCATTGAAAGCGCGGATGACAATTGAACAGACCGGACTCATTTTTCCAACTCAAATGCAGTTTCTTCTAAAATTCCTGTGGAGATTACTCTCAGTGTCTCAGAATTTTCAGGCAACAAGTCTTGCCATTCAAAACTCTTTAATTGAACGTAACCATTCCAAACGCGATCCTCTTCCAGAAATCGATCAAAAGGCAATGATACCCGATACAGTTGGGTATACAGAAATTTTCTCGTATTTTCAATAAATTTCTCAGGCAAGGTCACTTCTTCCGCAACCAGGAATTCTTCGAAAGTCCGGAGGTATTCATCCCGCGTCCTGGGGAAATAAACCGTTTCAATTTGGGTAAATCGTGATTTTCCAGCACATAAAACCGGAACACCTAACAAGGTTGATTCCAGTCCGATGGTGGAATTATAAATCATGACAAATTTCGATTTCTGAATTAATTCATATGAACTAAAATATTCGGTTGCATCCACAAAAACCACATTTTCGAGGGTATCAACTCGATTCAATCTGGCCCATTCAGATACTGATTCTCGACTTGCTTTCCCCGGTCTGGCTTCATCCGGATGAGCCCGAATGACGAATAATGTATCTGTATTTTTCTGAATGATCGTCAAAACTTGATCAAGCCAGTCAAACATGTGTTCAAAAACGACATTGGCATGTGATTGGCTGGTATCAAAGATGACATTGGTAAAAATCGGTACGATTTGTTTGAACTTCTCTGATAAATTATTAAACGAACCACTTAAAGTGCGCATGCTTGGCCAGAATTTTACACCAGCCATAGAAAAATTACCTTGAAACCTTTGTTCAAGATATTGATCCAATATTTTATTCTGATCATCATTTAATGAGAAATTCTCAGCGATTTCTATCGGATATGCCGTTGCCTGATCATACGTAAAGAATGCGCTATACGGTTGTAAACCTACTTCGTGAGTAATGACTGGAATATTATGTTTTTGAGCAACCCATCTAACTGTCGCTTCTGGAAAAGCCATGCCATTAAAAACAACCACTTTTTGCGGTTTTTCTTTCGCGATTAATTTGGAAAATTGAGATGCGATATTTTCTGCAGCCAGTATATAACTTCTAAAAAGAGTTTTGGTGACTTCGTCTTCGGGAAGATGGTAACATCGTAAAACCCAACGAATTGCAGGTAATACCAGCGCCCCCAAAGGAAGATTCTGATATTCGTATTCTGATAATTGCTGGAGTGACAGATCATTTATTTCATGCATGATTTCAGCAGAGGGGTGATTTTTGAACCAGACAATATTTGAATGGGTATACATCCTTTTCGATTGTCTGATGCAAACAGCACAGGGGGGGCTATCCAAAGGTTGATTAAGAATACTACCTAACATGCAATGATCCATTCCGGCATCACAAACGAACTGAATCACCGGCACTCCTTGCAATTGCAAGCTCCATTTGGTAAGCAAAGCAAAACCAGCATTTAAACTCATTCCTTGCAGCCTGGTAGAGACACCCATAAAGACAACCGGCTTCTGAGACTTTATTTTTGAATGCTTTTTTATCTCACCCGCTAATTTTTCAAGGTGATGATCGTTTAAATAATGGATCCAGCGCTGGCGTATACCCGCTCTAATCTTTCTTAGCCTTCGAATCATTAGAACGACGTAACCCTGCGCAATTTATTCAATGATGATTTTTCACTCTCATACACTTTCTTTACACCATCGCCAAGCGCATGTTCAGTAACCCGAATATATTTGACCAGTTTCTCCATTCCTTGAGGTTCAACCGAGGCAGCCTGGTCAGATCCCCACATGGCTCTATCCAAGGTAATATGACGTTCCACTAAACATGCCCCTAAAGCAACCGCAATTGCTGAAGGCACCAGGCCAACTTCATGCCCCGAATAACCAATCGGACAATCAAATTCAGCTTGCAAAGTTTGGATCATCCGCAAATTCAGGTCATCCGGAGGGCATGGATAAGCACTGGTTGTATGTGTAATCAGTAGATTTTCGCTGCCAATTTCCTTAATCGCAGTTCTAATCTGATCCATGGTTGACATCCCCGTCGACAAAATAATCGGTCGGCCGGTTGCCCGCAGTTTCTTCAACAGAGGCAAATCCGTCATGGAAGCCGAGGGAACTTTGTAGCAGGCGGGAGAAAATTTTTCCATAAAATCGACAGATGGTTCATCCCAGACAGAAACAAACCAGGTGATTCCTAACTCTTTGCATAAATCATCAATTTCCCGATAATCCCCTTCACCAAATTCAACTTTGTATCGATAATCCAGATAGTTGATGTAACCCCAGGGAGTATCTCTCATTTGGTTTTGTTGTTCTTTCGGCACACAGATTTCAGGAGTTCTTTTTTGGAATTTAACAGCGTCGAGGCCTGCTAAGTAAGCTTCTTTTATTAATTTCTTGGCAATTTCTAGATCCCCATTGTGATTAATACCAATCTCGCCAATAATATAAACAGGATAACCATCTCCCACCCTTTTATTTTCGATTTGTATTGCTTTTGCCATTTTTACTCCTTCGCTGATTATGATCTGGATTGTAACAGTATGTCACAAAGCTCGCGCACTGCACCATACCCACCATTGTGGCGTAAGACAATATCGGCCTGTCTTAAGGCAAGAGGATGGGCATCCGCGACTGCGAAGGCGCATCCTACTTCAGTAAAACAGGGCAGGTCGTTAATATCATTGCCAACATAGATAACAGTATCTGAACTAATCTTATTATCCAAAAGATATTTTCTTAATACGGCAGCCTTTTCGTCAATTCCCTGGATAACTGGTAGTTTCAATTTATTGCAGCGAGCCTGGACCACGGGGTTTTTTTCCGACGAAAGAACCATCATCCTGATCCCAGCTTTGTGTAATAGGGTGATTCCCATCCCATCGCGGCGATTCGCTGCAACCATTTCTACACCTTCCTGGTTTACAAAAACGCGATCATCGGTCATCACACCATCAAAATCAAAAACAACCAGTTCAACATTTTTGGGGATGGATCTCCTTTTATTGCCCGGCACAACCATCTCCAGTCCACCGTACCAAACCAGCCATTCTGCCCGTTGCCAATCAGATGGTTTGTCAATGTCCACAGTAAAATCTGGATTGATGTAAATGGGTTTAATTTTTTTTCCAGACATCGATTTTTGTTCAAGAATCACGTGTGACCGAATGACATCAATATGCCCCGTTTGCCAATACGTATCTGGTAATGCCTGACGGGCTGAATTATACGGCTCAGCAATACCATCTACTGTTAATAAGCCTGACATCAAACCATTTTGTGGATCAATTTTCCACATTTTGTATGGATTTTGCCCGGATGGAACTACCCCACGGACTGAATCGATCTCCATATTGCCTACCATGATTTCAATTGCTTCGTCGACAAGATTGACTGGGCGAATGGGTGAAGTTGGTCGAAGTTGCACAACCAGGTCTGGTTTGTAATTTTCGTCAGCTATGAGTGTTTGAAGAAGATTCTCAAAAACGGGGAAATCCAACGTGGAATCCTGAGCATATTCAGCAGGCCGTAAAAAAGGAATTTCAGCACCATAACTTTCGGACACATCAGCAATTTCAATATCATCTGTGGAAACAATCGTTCGTGTCACATATTTTGAATTTAAAGCAGCCTGAATGCTATACGCAATCAATGGAAAACCCGCGAAATTCTTAATATTCTTCCTGGGTATCCCTTTCGATCCTCCCCTGGCAGGAATTACTGCCAGAATTTCGGATTTTGCTTTTACCATGCTGTCCATCCACCATCGACAACTAAATTTGCACCCGTCATATAAGAGGATGCATCCGATGCCAGAAATAAGCAAGCGCCATTCATCTCATCCTGGTCTGCCATCCTCCCTAAAACAGTCCGCGCGGAATATCGTTCGGTAAAAATTTCATCATGTTGATTATAAACGCCGCCGGGTGTTAGTGCATTTACTCGAATTTTCGTTCCCATGTAATAAGTCGCCAAATACTTGGTTAACCCTAACACTCCAGCTTTAGACACTGTATAAAAGACAGGTTTGAATTGTCTGGGCTGTCCTTCCCTTTCATACAAACGTTGATCAGGGCCAACCAAGCCATAAGTAGAACAGATATTAATTATCGATCCCTTTTTCTGTTTCAGCATTTCTTTAACCGCAGCCTGGCAACACAAAAACATCCCGGTTAGGTTCACATCCAGTGCGGATCTGAACATATCCACTGGATAATCTTCAAAACTGTTATTGTGTTGACCTGCATGTGCATGATCAAATTTAGGATCCATTGCCGCGCTGTTGACCAACGCACCCAAAGTTCCGTATTCCTGGATGGTTTTCGCCACCATCGTTTCGACTGAAATTTTATCGGTTACATCAACCTGTATACCAATTGCCTGAAATCCGGCTGTTCGCAAACCCTGAGCAACCTCCTCTGCTTTCTCAAGTAATACATCGGCGACCACTACCCCTGCCCCAGCTTCTGCAAGTGTTTTAGAGAATTGTCTCCCTAATAAACCTGCGCCACCAGTAACAATTACTGCCTGGTTCTTCATATCAAATTTTTCGAAAATATTACCCATCATGGGAACCTCTGGTTAAATGTCAAGATTTTTAGCACTTATTTCAAACAATGGTTTTAGACCAGGTCTATTCTTCTTTTTTCAATCTGACTTTGATAGATTGCAGAAATTATCTCCTGGATCCTAATTCCATCCTCAAGTGTGCACATTGGTTCTTCTTTACCATTAATAAATTCAATAAAATTTTGCATTTCATCTATAAACAATGTGTTTCTTTCAAATTCGGGGGCTGAGGTAAACTCATGCCATTTTTCTTCTTTTGCAGTATAACACCTGGCAACCCCATCTTTATTATCCCAGGTTATTGTACCCGAATCACCAATGATTTCCAGCACATGTTTCCCGGGTCTCTGAATGTAATTGAGATGAACATGCCCAATAATATTTTTAAATAACAGGGAAATATCTGCGGTTCCTTCGGAATCGATTTGTAAGTGCTCAATTGAAGAATAGCTGCTCCATACAGAATGAATCTCCCCGAAAATCCAGCGTAAATAGTCAATGGGATGACAAAGTGTAAGAATCACCCCACCGCCTAAATCCTTTCTGGCACTATAACTTTTTCGGTGATCTTCCCAGGGATGCCATCCGGGCAAATATTCACCCCAATGAGCACGCGCCGCAACCACATTTCCAATAAACCCATCATCAATCCAATTTTTTGTCTGTTGTAGACCCGGATGGAAACGGTATTGGAAACCGGTCATCGCTTTTCCACCACCGATCTCCAGTGCTTTTCTTAATTCGGAAATTCTATCTAAGGAATCTGAGATCGGCTTTTCAAAAAATAGATGACAACCCTGTAATGCGGCAGGGATGGCCACGCCCAGATGGTAAGCTGTGGGATTAGAAATGATAAGCGCATCTGGCTTGTGTGCTAATGCTTTTTCCAAATCTGTTTCAACGACGAATCCACGGATTTCATCCGTGTCTAAAGTGCTTTTATTCGATCGATATAAAATAATATCGTCATATCCCAGGCTAATCAAATTTCGGAAATGCCTGCGACCGATAGAACCAAACCCAGCGATTAAGAAACGCATGCTTATTCTCCCTTCACAAAATGCTTACCAATTTTTGAATATATAAAGTCAGCCACCCGAATTCCAGAACTGGCATCTGTAAATGAAATTTCGCTTTCAACAAATTGCTTGCGATTTTCTTCCTGAAAATCACTTTGGTTGAATGCATCGTTCAAAGCGATCCTTAACGCCTCTCGATCAAAAGCAACCTGACCTGCTTGTGCATCTCTAAAGCGCTGATGGGTTGGCCACTCCCCAATTTCCTTCAACGAGAGGGAGTATTTATTCGGATCATTCCATCCTCCCGGAACATCAATACAAACACTGACAATCGGTTTGTTATGGATGGCAGCTTCCACCACCATAGTGGAATAGACAGTCGTGAACACATCAGAATAAGCCATCATGGAGGTCTTTTCGGGCATATCTTCCCCTGAGTAATAACCTAATTCTCCTCCCAATGGGACTGGTTCCACCATATGGATGTATTTATTTTCCAATGCTAATTTGCGAATGATTTCTTGTTCACCTCGAAAGTGAGGGTCATCCAGAAAATGATTTGGGTGTAATCGGATAAGTAATTGTGCAGGTTGATCCAAACGGTTATTCTCAATCAGATCCACCAGTGTCTTGATATTTTCAATGTTGGGTGCAAAAGTCACAAAACTACAGGCAAAGGAAATCAATTTGCGCTGAGGATCAAGATGATGCAAATTAAAATATTCATCTTTAGACATCAGCCACATTTTTTTATAATAGCCATCATAGGTGGGAATGCCACCGATATGAATTTGTTCTGGATCCCAATCGGAACCATCTACCAATTCTTCCTTTTGGACCTGAGACCAGCAATTAACCCAATCGATAGGAGCTCCGGGAATACTATAACTACTGGGATTATCCCAACCCACAACGACAGCTGCTGTTGGAATGCCATGTGCAGCTGCTTCGCGCAATAAATAGCGGTCATAGCGCCATCCAGGGGAACTTGCCACCACTAATTCTGGTTTGTATTTACTGAATAGATCAGAATAGATATCTGGCGTAAATTTTAGTTGCTGTTGATAAACAATTTTTCTGGCAAACCGAAAATGGCGCATCAAAAAAAGGATCAATCTGATCAATGGCAGAATGATGCGTCTTTTCCCTTTGGCCTCGAATTCAACCTGGGGAATCTGGCTATCTAATGCGGCTGTATTAATTTTCTTAGAAGCACCAAATCGGCGCAGATGATGCAACCAATATTGGAAGGTCGGTTCTTTTTTCTCACTGTATTTTCTCGCCCGATCCAACCGTAAACCCTCAAATTGAATACCAGTTGCTCCGAATTTCTCGGCGATCTGATCCAATAAAGCGTCATCTGTTAATAAAACAATCTTTACCCCTTTGTCCAACAATGTTTTTACAACATCCGTCTGTAAAAAATACACGATTGCCAATCCATGATCTGCTGAGATAAAAATTGTTTTCGATGTCATTTGATCGCTCCAGGTACGCTTACCGGTCGTAGTAAGCGACAAAAATTCTATGATGAATAAATAACAAAAACCGTTTGATGAGTGGAAAATCTATCAGTCTGGTTATTTTTTTGGACTTTTCATTTTCGTGTGCTTTATTAACGCCTAATTTTTCCAGAGTATTGCTCATATTGTCAGCCAATGCTTCAGCAGTCATCAGCCTCAAATAACCAGCAGCGTTCATACGCTCATCCAGTTGACGGACCTGCCCCATCGGACGATCCATATCAAAAGGCAGGAATTGTTGAATGATGGATTTCCTGGTCAGGAATTGCCAATGAGAAGCGCCTGCGAAAGCAACCTGGTTTTTGTATTTGATTTTTTCGATGTCATTTTGTTCGTAATCATTTTTGATATCATCTATATTTTGACCCAGACTGAGGTTAAATTCAGCAAAGACTTCCCATGGGACAAATTTGCCACTCTCAATTGTTACCTCATCTGATTCATTCGCCCATTGAATGGTGCTGGTAATAAATTCTTTTTTGGTAATAAATGGTCTGGATGTTACCATACCCACATTCGGGAAATTTTCCAGAATTTGCATGCTTTTAGATAACCAATCTTGATGAAAATAAACATCGCTATCAGCATAGGCAATGATTTCTCCTGGAGCAGCATCAAAAATTATATTCCAGGCACCACCTTTGCCAAGATTTTTGTCGGAGAGGATCAAGAATTGTATATTCTCAGTCCTTAGTTCATTAAGCAGGTAATCCTGGGCTTCCGCACAACTGTCGTTATCGAAAACCAATAAATCATACTCTTTCATCGTTTCTTGCTTGATACTTGTTAAACAGGCATCCAGAACCTTCAAAGCGTCTGCGTAAAAACCACTCAGGTAGGGTATGTAGCTAAGAACAGCGACGGTTATTTTGGCTGGTTTTGCCACTGAATTCACAAATTTTGCAGGATTTTGACCTTTACGCATTTTGTTTCCTCGTTTTTTTCCTGGCAGATAACCAATGTCTAAATTCCCGATAAGCTTGCATAGGATGTAGAGTAGCAAAGGAGATATTTGCAAGAATGGGAGACTTGAGTTTGATCAGCGGGAATATCTCAAATTCTCGCCAGAATTTTTTCCAGTTCAAAGGAAATTTTTTTACTTTGCTGTTTACAATTTGGTAATCGACATCCATTAAAGTAAAGATGGTTCGGCGTCCACCTGCCAGACGCACATTCTCATTCGTTTCAGGAAGGCGATAATGCGCCTGCCCGCCTGGCAAATGAGCGTAATCATGATTTTGGTGAATAATCTCAATCGAACCAGTAGCATCGATGACTGGCCAATTATTCGTGCGCGCCTCATAAAACATCCAATTATCCCAACCAGCCCGGCCTACAGCAAAGTCCGGGAGTTCCAGGAAACAAGCTCTGGGATAAATAAAATAATCACTTCCTCCCCTGGGATGTAGTTTTCCACTCGATTGGCACGCATTTTTTAAAGTTCTGTCCCATCCCTTTGAAAACTCAATTGGGTTCTGAATATTCATATCCCAGCGCTGACCTACCATTAGGAACTTTTCATATTCGTTTGAAACGAGTTGAGCCACTTCTACAAAATCAGAGAAGATAATAATATCAGCATTGATATAAGCCAATAATGGGCTTTCATTCAGGTTTCGACCTAGATCAAAAATTGAGGATATCAAAGGAGTGTTTTGTGAATTTCTTCTAACATTCGGTTCGAAATGCACATTTAATTCTATGGAAACTGAGTCAACCCCTTCTTCATCACCGATCAACACAATTGCAACATCAGGCTCTAATGATTTCCAGGATCGAATAGCATTATATTGAATGGTGGAGATATGTGAGTCCTTGAAGGGTTTAGGTGCAGTGAAAATTGTGATTTTGGGATTTAACATGCTGGTTATTTTTGCTCCCTGAAGCGCTGGTCAACTTCTGCAACATTTTTTGCAATGACAGAAGTATTGATTTTTTCAAGCTCTGGATTTCGATTAATCATCTCAATTACTTCCAACCATGAAAAATCGATTCGTGGAGCGAATTTTTCATAAATACCGGTTACCAATTCCAGATCCTGCGGCGTATCTACAGTCCAGCGTTTTTCTCCATAGTCTGGTTCATGATGAGTTAATAACACTTTAAATCGGTCAGATTGATCATAAAGGTATGGCATGACGTGTTCTCGTTCAAATTGCGATTCCGCTTCCTGCCATGCTTTCCTTAAAGAATCAAGATGAACACATTCAATATCCAAACCAATCGGATAGGACCTCTTCCAGGGTGGAGGAAGGCGATTGGCAGCAAAGTCAACTTTTGCATTCAAAAAAGACTCTAGGAGAGAATCAATTAATTCCGGATCCATCAGAGGGCAATCTGCAGTGATTCTGACGATAATATCTGCCTGAAATTTCAAAGCCGCCTGGTAATAGCGATCAAGCACATCAAAAGGATGACCTCTGTAATAAGCATACCCATTTGAAAGGCAAAATTCTTCTATAGGATTGTCAGCGGGATCATCTGTTGTTGCAATTACTGTCTTATCAACCATTTTGGCGGAAGATACGCGATTAACCACGTGCCACAACATTGGATAACCAGCGATATCAATTAACACTTTTCCTGGTAATCGACTTGAGGTCATTCGGGCTTGAATGATTGCCACTATTTTCTGAGTGTTTGTCATTGTCTTATCATCAGAATTAATCTGATTGCTCTCCAAACGTGAGATCCGAACCTAAAACTAATTGATACGCAAACAATAACTTTTGAAAGTTGTCTTCCCAATTAGCTTTCTTCTCTGCTGTTTTTCTGGCTTCCTGGCTAATGATAGGAAGTTTATATTGTGTTTTATAGATTTCCAAAATAGAATTCTTTAGGTTTTCAACGTTCCCGGTTTCAAAGATCCAGCCGTTTCGGTCCTGATCAATCCATTCCTGGTTCCCAGGTATATCTGAAACCAGCACTGGTAAACCGCAAGCTAACGCTTCCATTAATGACACAGATGACCCATCACTAAATGATGCACTGAGATATAAATCCGCAGCACGGAGATAGTCTGGCAGGTTCTTCTGTGCAACGACCCCACCAAAATGAACCCGATCGATCATCCCGGCTTCTTCGAAAATTTTCGTAATTTCTTTTTTTTGTGAACCTGACCCCAATAGGATTAGCCTCAGGTCTGTTTTAGATTTCGCAGCAGCAACAAATGCTTTGGCAATAATCTCCACACCATACAATCTCTCCCAGGATCGGTTTGAAAGTAAAACAAATTTATCAGCCCAACCCAATCTTTCTCTGAATTGAAGATTTTTTCCAGGTTGATATTGGCGTAAATCAATTCCCCACGGAAAGAGAACGATACGGTTTTCCGAAAATCCAAACTGGATTGCTTTCATTTTTACAGCTTTGCAATCTCCAAGCAAAACAGATGTTTTATTTAAGGTGTAATCTGTAACCCACCGCCACAAAAAATCTTTTTCACTGTCAACCAGAATATCTGATCCCCAGGACATCGTAATTAATGGAGAGAATCCGGTTAATGCACTTAAGAAACCACAGCTCTGGATCGGACCTGCATGAAGAATGTCAGGATTGACCTGATGAATGATTTCACGCAACTGATCAACTAAAAGTGAAAAATTTTCTGATCCATTATTTGTGTCGTCGGTTAAACCAGGTAAAATTTTTACTTTTTCTGGCAAAGAATTCTCTTGCAAACTTGTATTTTGTTTTTCCAGGCGTAAATAATACACATCTAATGCGGTGTTTGCCAAAGATGTTAAAAACCGAAAATCATGTGTTGTGAGATCACGACTAAAATATAAAACTCGTTTGGTTAAACTCATTACTATCAACACCTTAGATCAGATCTGTCCAGCGGATTTCCTTACCTGCAGAAATATCACCATTTAATTTAGTACCAATCACATCATTAATTTCGAATGGTTTAATCGCTCCAGTAGTTGCCGGGCGGAGGACATCCAGCATATCTCTGGTGATCACTTCACCTGCTTTCAAATCTCTGGCTGCCCGAACACAACGTCTTTGAATAATCACTGTTTCCACTTCATTCTCAGCGATCACTTTGTCAGGGCTGCCTAATGCTGCTTCCAATTCTCTGGTTCTTAATACCATATCCTGCCAGGATTCTGGATCCATCGAAAATGGATGGTCCGGACCTTCCCGCTTCGTGTCATCGGTAAAATGCTTTTCAACGACACGCGCTCCGAATGCAACCGCACCAAGCACTGTTGCGTGACCCGGGGTGTGATCGGAAAGACCTAGTATCAACTCAGGAAACATAACTGCATATGATTTCAGCACATTCAGGTTGACAAATTTAAGGTTTTCCAGGCTCCCGGTGTAGTTTGTGTTGCACTGCATGAGGACCAATTGTGGGTTTATCTTCAAAATAGCATGTACTGCTCGTTGTACCTCACCAATAGTTGCTGCTCCAGTAGCCAGGAGCACCGGTTTCCCTTTGGATGCCATTCTTTCCAATGCTTCTAGCCAATCAATTTCACCGGAACCCACTTTAAATGCCGGCATATATTGATCCAAATAATCTATGGCATCAAAATCATAGGGTGAAGAAAAATAATCCATTCCAACTTCGTCACATGTCACTTTCAGTTCTTGGGACCAGTCGAATGGTACCGATGCATCTTTATAAACCTCAAAGACTGACTTTTTCCATTTAGATTGATGGGATTGCTGCCCACCAAGATTTTTAAAACCATAATCGGATACAATCTTTGCTGCTTGAAAGTTTTGAAACTTCGCTGCATCCGCGCCAGCTTTTTTTGCCAATCGGATCAGATACTTCGCTCTTTCCAGACTGCCATCATGATTCGCTGCAATATCTGCAATAAAGTAAGTGGGATGGTTTTTCCCGATCAGCCTATCACCAATTTTTAATTCCATTTTTTCCTGCCTTTCTAAAGACAATTGCTAATTATCTATTGAATAATCTCTTATTCTCTGTGCATACCCGTTTTGAAAATCATCATAGAACTTTTTGATACCATCTTGACTGGTGGGTAAGCTTCGATGAAGTGCCTTGGATAATTTATTGGTTGAGAGAGTTAAATTTAAAGACCTTTCTGCCTGTAAATTACTTTGGGTAACAGAAATAGGGCTGATCAGCGCTTGATCAAATCCAAATTGCTCTGCTATTGCACATCCAAATTCGTATTTTGTTTTTTGATCAGAACTTACGACATGGTAAATTCCTGATAAATCCATTTTAACCATATCTAGTAACAATTCAGACAAATGCGAGATGTATAACGGGCAAAAATGTATATCAACAAATCCTTTGATTGGAATTTTTGATTTTAAATTATGATAGAAGAATTCAGCCAGGCTGCGCGTGCCACTCAGACTCCATCCGAAGAAATTTACTCTGGCTATGATCGCATCAGGATTATGGTTTTGAACATATTCTTCAGCGGCTCTCTTAGTTTTTGCATAAACGGAAAGAGGGTTTGGTTCATCCCGTTCTGAATAATTGCCTGTTTTTCCATCGAAGACTGCATCTGTTGAAATATGAAGAAACTTCACTCCTTTTTGCCGGCATTGAAGAGCTAATTCCCCCGGCACTCTGGCATTTGTTTCGTAGGCTAACGCGGGATTTGATTCACATTCTTCCAAATTGGCGATCGCAGCACAATGAATGACTACATCCGGTTTGAAATGATCAAGCACATTCTTTTGAAAATTCTCACAAACGAGATCAATGATTTGAATATCAAAAGGTAGTCCTTGCAACGGGCTGGTATTGGCAATACCCAACACTTCATCCTGTTGATTGATCATTAATGACAAATTGAGACCCAGTAAACCACTCGCACCCGTGACAACAAACCTGGTCATTAGAGTTTGCCTGCTAAATAATCCTGCTCAATCGGTGCAATGATTGAGTTAATCTGATCCACATCCAACCAGATCGTATTGGTATTACTGGCATAACGGTATTCTTCTGTGATTAATCTGCCTTGTTTTTCCCAATCGCGTCCGAACCATAAGGCTTCAGCTGGTTGAACAACGAACATGTCTTCTAATTCAACCGTAGTGCGGGCTTCATCTTCAGAGATAAGAACTTCGTGCAATTTTTCTCCAGGCCGGATTCCGATCACATTTACTGTGGATTCAGGCGCAATGGCTTTTGCCAACCCAATGATGGACATGCTGGGAATTTTGGGAACGAAGACTTCTCCACCATGCATCTGTTCCGCACAGCGAATAACAAACCGCACGCCCTGTTCTAAGGAAATCCAGAAGCGGGTCATACGATCGTCCGTGATGGTTATTTCACCATTCTCTCTTTGACGAAGGAAAACTGGTACGACACTCCCCCGACTACCCACCACATTCCCATAGCGCACACAGGAAAAGCGGGTTTTTCTTCCACCAGCATAGGAATTGCTTTGAATGAAGAGTTTCTCAGCTGCTAATTTTGTCGCGCCATAAAGATTTACAGGATTAACCGCCTTATCGGTACTGAGTGCAACCACCTTTTCAACCCCAGCGTCCAGCGCAGCGTCAATAACATTGCTACTTCCTAAAATATTGGTTTTGATGGCTTCCATCGGGTTATACTCACAAGCTGGAACTTGTTTTAATGCGGCTGCATGAATCACAATATCCACGCCTTCAAATGCTCTCCTCATTCGATCCAGATCTCTGACATCCCCAATGAAATAGCGCAGGTTCGCAGCATCATATCCGGAAGTGCGCATTTCGTGTTGTTTTAATTCATCACGACTATAAACGATCACCTTGGATGGATGATATTCATCCAGTAAAATTCTCGTTAATTTCTTTCCAAATGATCCCGTTCCACCAGTTATCAGGACTACTTTTTTTGACCAATCCATATTTTCTCTCCAGTTTATTACTTATGAATCACAATCAATGGATACTGCCCGTTCTCACCAAAATACTTCGGGAATTTTTCTTCGAGGGCAAATAAAATTTTAAGCCAGAATCTTCCACCAAGTGCTTTGTGAAATACAGCCCGGAGAAATCGAACACTCACTGAACGCCATACCAAAATATCAATATCCATATTCGAGAATTCTTTCCGTAACCATTGTGCTGTTAGTTTTTCAATATAGGTACCGGTAGGCTCAATTTTTGTGGGCTTTTTCTCCACAATTTTTGATTGCGAAGGCTCAATCTTGATCTCATTCTTTTTCTCACGCATTTTAAGAACTGAACTGCCAAAGCGTTCCATTAATTTCATAAACCATGACCAGCGGTTCATTAACCTTGATTCTGTCCAGCCATTCACTAATACAGCATTTTTTTGTGGTCTTAACACCCGATATAAGTCTTTATAAGATTTTTTTTGTTCAGTAATGGGTAAATGATGTAAGGTGTGCAATGAAACAATGCCATCAAAACAATTATCTGTGAATGGCAAATTTGCAATGTCAGCTACTACAAATAATCCCCTCTCACCAATTCGATTTCTGGCTTCCTGTAAGGCGACGATGGAGATATCCATACAAAGTCGATATTGAAAACCATCCATATAAGTGAGATAAGCAGGGTATTGAATTGGGCCTGAACCGGCGTCTAATAAAAATTTTCCATCTTTTTTCAGGTGGCGATTCACACGCAGGTGACATTTTTCAATATATTCGCTTGAGACCGGACGCAAATCTTCATATCTGGCATTTTGATAGAATCCATCTGATTCTATTTTCCAGCCGACCTGATTATAAAATTTGCGTACCTGTTGTTTTATTTCAATATCACTCATTGGGGTTCACCAACCTCAATACGTTTAATCCATTCCAATGGTTTGCCAACCAGGTTTTGAAAAGATTCATTATACACAGCCAACCCTTCCGGGCTAAAAACAGACTTCAAGTCATTCTGTTTATAGTCTTCCCACATTCGTACCAGATGCCAGGGAAATGGTTTGGGGAAATCGAAGAAAAAGTGGTATGCGTATTTCCAGGCTAAATCAATTTTTTCTTTCTCAAGTCGGAAAGAATCCGGATTTTCCAGCATGGCACCTAATAATTTGTAATAGTTTACATATGAATCCGGATCAAATGTGAATCCCCTGTTTCGATAATGAGTTTCACCAACGACGATGGCTGGTATCCCACTCATTGCCATTTCCATACCTACTGTAGTTGTGTACACCAAACCAATATCCGCAATTTCCACAAGATCATAGGTGTTTATTTTATCTTCTGGTTTAATTAAATGGATATGTTCGGGTAATTCAGGCATCAGGCGATGGATGATCTCAACCATTGATATGCCCCGCGATTTAATTTCGCCAGGGTGTACCCGAATAACCAACTGTGCATCAGTACGAGCAACAAAATATTGAACAGTCCTCTCGATCCATTCAGCCATGCTTTTCGTAAATACTTGACGACCCAAGGTGAGACTATCCCCTAATACATTTGTCGCCAACAACACAATTGGTCTTTGGTCCAAACCAAGGTTCTTGCGGGTTTTTTCTGCGCCTTGCGTCGGGATTCCTTGCCATAAACGTGAAAAATTTTCGAATAAACTTGCTTTTTGACGGGAAATCATTAATGCCTTAACTTTTTCCAAATGATCTTCAGACAGGATTTCATCAATTCTTGCTTTCCATAGTTCATTGGTATCCTGTCGCATGATTTCACTGTTTTGGGCAATCCAAAATCTTTTCCGTTGATCACTGAACTCATAGGTTATGGTTGGTATTTTCAGAGATCTGGCAACCCGATAACAGATTCCCAACTCCATGATGGTTCCATTGGGTACAATTACAACATCTGGTTTCTCAGAGCGTAACCATTCCAGCAATGATTGAGCAGCATCTCGATTCCGGCGGTATCTTAATTTATAAATTTCGCTATTCACGTCGATATCTTCAATTTGTTCTGTATATTGTGAATCGAAAATGCTGACTTCTTTGACTGAATTTTCTAAATCATTTGAAAGAGGGATATACGAAGCTCGCCGTGACAAAAACGACACTGTGTTGATTAATGGAGCAGTTTTCCGAAAAATATTTTTTGCATATGCATTTTGACGTCTTAAATCAAAACGATTGATTGGGTAACGCCATTCACAAAAAGGCAAATACCCCAGTGTGACATCGTGTCCCTGAGCGGATAAGGCGAAACTCAACAAGGTTGTGTGCTCAATCCAGTAATGCAGCGTCGCAAAGATAAAAACTTTCTTACCTTTTGGGGCTGTTTTCTTTAGTTCGGCTGTCTCGGCAATTAAACCCGGAAGATTTTTTTCCAGATTTTTTAAGGAAAATCGATTGATTGGTTTTCCCTGTTGACGGAATAACCAATATAATTCAGCAGTGTATGGAATATTTCCAAAAAATTTTTTGATTGCTTCTTTTCCAACAATTGACATATTATTTCTTCTCTATTTCCCAATTTAGTCTTGGACGGATAGGACCCAACCTCTGTTCAGGCCATTGCATTCCAGGTGCTCCGGCAGGATCTATATTGAACGTAATAGCACGTTCATCCTGAAAATATCTGCGTATTCGATATGTGCTGGCATTTACACCGACCACAAATCGACCTTCATTAAAAGTATCGGCAGGGATTTTGCAGCGACTATAATACAAACCTGACTCTCTTGCTAAAAATTTATCGTATATTTGTGGCTCATCGGTATCAAAGCTTGTAAAAATATATTCGCCGCGAGCGCTCATCAAATAGATGCCAACCCGTAAACCTGTAACCACATCCTCCAGCCGGTATTCAAATTCAATTGTCATATCCTCGGTAGATCGAATGGTGTTGACAACCAAACCCTGTGCGTTTTTAATCCTTAATGCTACAGGGCGGAATGGTTTTGCGTTAACAGGAATCTCATCATCATCCCAAACCTTTTCACCTGTTTCCGCAAATCCACTGGACAAATAAAAATCTACTGCTTCTCCAGAGGGAGCACGATTTACTATTTTCCCCTTTTCCATTACCAGAGTTTCTGATGTCAAGCGCAGAATAGCGGACATATTATGAGAAACAAAGAGCACGGTTCGGCCTTCTTCAGCCACGTCACTCATTTTTCCAAGACATTTTCTTTGAAATTCTGCATCCCCGACTGCCAGAACTTCATCAACCACTAAAATATCAGGTTCTAAATGAGCGGCAACAGCAAACGCTAAGCGCAGGTACATACCACTGGAGTAGCGTTTGACTGGTGTATCAATGAATTTTGCCACCTCAGAAAAATCGACGATTTCATCAAATTTTTTCTCGATTTCAATTCTCTTCATGCCTAAAATAGCACCGTTCAGGTATATATTCTCTCGTCCAGTCAGTTCCGGATGAAAACCCGTACCGACTTCCAGCAAAGAACCTACCCGTCCACGAATCTCTCCAATACCACTGGTTGGGTCAGTCACTCGGGAGAGGACCTTGAGTAATGTGCTTTTTCCGGCGCCATTCCGGCCGATGATACCCACGACTGAACCTCGTTCGATATCAAAACTAATATCCTTTAATGCCCATAGGATCTGATTTTCAGAACCTGATTTTTTACGAAATGGGGATCTAAAAGTGGATACCAGTAAATCACGCAGAGTATCCTGGCGCTCATACATCGCACCCAGTTTATATTTCTTTGATAGATTCTCTACGTGAATGGCTATATCATTCATTTAAATAATATCCGCAAATGTTCTTTCGGTATTACGGAAGAAAATAACACCAGAAATAAGAACAAATAAAGTAATTGATATGGAAACGATAAATAATGGACCAGGGTTAAAATTTTCCACATATTTACTTCCCAGGATTGCCCATCGAAAACCTTCAACAACGCCTGTCATTGGATTTAATCCCAACAAAAAACGAAATTTCTCCGGAATTAACGTTGCGCCATAGATGACTGGAGTTGCATATTTCCAGATTTCGATGATAAATGGAACCAGATGATTGATATCTCTAAATCGTACATTTAATGCGGAAAGCCAGAGACCAAATCCAAGCGCGGTCAACATTGCTAAAAACAAAAAGACCGGTAACATCAGCAAATTCCAGGTAGGAATAATCTTATAAAACAACATCATTCCAATCAAAACAATTAGTGAAACCAGGAAATCCACAACCCCGGATAAAACGCCTGCAATTGGAATAACCATTCTTGGAAAAAATACTTTGCTGATTAAATTTGCACTGCCAACCAGGGTTGTTGAAGATCTGGTCAATGATCCTGCAAAATATAACCAGGGTAGTAAGGCCGCAAATGAAAAAATTGGATAAGGTATTCCGTCAGTTGGGACTTTCAAGAGTTGTCCAAAAAGCACAGTGAATACAACCATATTGATAATTGGCTGAAGAATTACCCATGAAAAACCAAGAACTGTTTGTTTATAACGAACTTTTAAATCCCGCCACGTTAGAAAATAAATTAATTCTCTGTAATCCCAGAGATCCTTTAAATTCAAAGCAGCGAATCCTTTAGCGGGTCGCAAATAAGTGATCGGAATTTGGTTCTGGTTGGTAGTCATATCTACAAAAGAAATAACTTTCTTTAATTAATTTCGTCTTTATGGTCTCTGAACCAGCTAATTGTATTCGCCAGGCCTTGATCGAATGTCGTTTTAGCCTTAAAACCAAATTTCTCAAGAGCCCGTGAAGTATCTAAGCCTCGTCGTGGCTGACCATTCGGTTTTTCTGTATTCCAGGTCAGTTTTCCACTAAACCCAGAAAGGAACGCTATTTTCTCTGCGAGATCCTTGATACTGATTTCATATCCTGATCCCAGGTTCACAGGTAAGGACTCATTGTAAAATTCTGTTGCCTTGAGAATCCCTTCTGCCGCATCTTCCACATATAGGAATTCCCTGGTTGGAGATCCATCACCCCATACTTCAATTTCCGGAATCCCATCGTCTTCAGCCTGGATAGATTTTCGAATTAATGCTGGTATGACATGCGAGGACTTCAAATTGAAATTATCTCCCGGGCCATATAAATTCACAGGAAGTAAGAAGATAGAGTTAAAATCATATTGTTGTCGATAGGCTTGAGATTGCACCAATAACATTTTCTTAGCCAACCCATAAGGTGCATTTGTTTCTTCCGGATATCCATCCCAGATATCATCTTCTTTAAAGGGTACCGGTGTAAATTTTGGATAGGCACAAACGGTACCAATCGCCACAAATTTTTTTACACCCGTTTGCCAGGCTTTATGCATGAGTTGGACACCCATCATTAGATTGTCATAAAAGAAATCCGCTGGATGTTCGCTATTTGCACCGATGCCACCCACATGCGCAGCCAGATGAATAATGACATCCGGATTGGAATCAGCTAACATCCGATCAATGTCATCTGGCTCTACCAGGTTGTAATCTTCAATGCGAGGGATAAAAATATGATTTGCTCCTCTGTCCTGCATTTTAGCGGTTAGCACCTTGCCAAGAAAACCGGCACCACCTGTTACCACAAAACGCTGATCTCTCCAGAATTCACTCATTTTGTTTGGTCCTCCATGAAGTCAACATGTATTTTTAGTTCATTTATCCTGAAAATAGGAGTCTCAATCCCCTCATCCACCATTAGAATGTTTTGTTCCATACAGGTCAGGCGGCAGATTTCTGCTACTTCTCCCTCTCCTACGATGTGAACCTCCTGGAATCCTGCTTTTCTGAGTTGTTGAATGGCTTTCAAAGATCTTTCACGCACCAGTCTATATAAACTCATAGAAGTTTGAATATAATCTATTGCCAATCGGGCTCTCAAAGCAATCCCTTCAGGTGTGATGATATAGCGAAGCTTTCGTCGTTCCGCTCTGCGAACTTTTACATAGCCCTTGTCAATTAATCTTTTCAGATGCCAATTGATGGTACCGACAGCAACTCCAAGTTGAGAAGCAAGTGTCGCTTGGGTCGCATCTGGATCCACTGAGATGTGTTCCAACAAGGCTAGTTCACGGTGTTCATTTTCTGAGTAAGTTGTCATAATTCAAAATTCAGTTGCTGAATTATAAACCCTGTATGCAGAAAGGTCAAGCCAAAGCGATGACTAAAGGATGACCTTTGAGTAATGACGAATGGAATTAATCAGAGAAAGTCAATTACTGATAAGCGTCAATTAAAGAGAGGAGCACACCCAAATTTGTTACTGGGTGTGCTTTCGTTTAAGGATCAGAAACGTGTTAGGTGATCCGGTTCACTCAGGGTATAACCGTGGGGACATACTTACTTTCAGCATCATTTTTTAGCGTGAAATTTATGATGGCCAAATTTTGTTCACAAGTTCCATTCATCTGGAATGAGTAGATACC
>JAVEYK010000047.1:0-24641 GCA_034003505.1 Anaerolineaceae bacterium
TTTTGGTAAATCTCCTTGAAAATTCCGGTTGTGTTCATTCCTGAATTATCTTGAATTTGAGAAATGATTAAAGGTGTGATCCGGCCAGTATGATCAGTGGGTTTTTCGGATAATATAAACACATTCTCCTTTAGATTGATTTTTGTTTTAATTTTTGGTGAATAGAATCGGATACTAATTTTGTGGGAGTCTGGTTCTTTATTGACCCAAAAAGGGTATGAATCACCTTTAAATTCAAGCTGAACATGATCTAGGTTTTGAATGGTAAAACCTTTTTCCACCCATTCTTTCTGAGAAATCTCAAAAAAACCTTCTCCAGACACAACAATTCTCAGTTGTGAAAAACTCCCCGGTTGATTCTTCGTCAATTCTCTATTTTGACAACCTGTCAGACCGAGAACGAGGAAAAAGATTGTGATGATAGGTATGCTGCCAATTCTCAATCCGGTCTGTGTTTCCTTTGGAAGATGATTAATAAAATAATAAGCAGGAAACCAGCGAGTAGCGTGACTATAAATCCAACTAATCCCCGTTTTAATGGATTAATTTCTGCTGGCACAGGTGTTATTGTAGGAGTAAAAACATTGTAATGAATGATCTTATAGGTTCGGGTAATTTCCGGGGTTAGTGTCAAATCGGGTGTATCAGTCACCGAAATAGTAGGGGGAATCCGTGCTGTTGTGGTGGATGTAATGGTGGGTGTATTGGTATTAAATGAAAATGGAGAGGTTGGGCTTAGCGATGGGGTCAGAATTTTTGTTTGATCGAGTGTTGGTGACATTCTTATTATTGGTGTGAAAGTTAGAGTATTCAGTGCGACAGTGCTGGTTAGTGTTAATGTTTGTGTTAGGGTAGCAGTGGTTTGTAATGGGGTAGCTGAAATCGGCCCGAAAAATTCACTGTCATAATTGTTGTCTAAGGCTTCCAACTTGTAATAATAAGTTTTTTCGTTTGTCAGGTTTGAGTCAATGTACTGGTACACAAGTCCACTAACTGATGTGCCCTGGGTGAAGATAAAATTACTCACTCGAGCATACTCTCCATTAAGGTGATCATTGCGAGTGATGTAAAAACCAAGCATATCAGTTTCCGAAGCTGTCTCCCATTCCAAAATCACCTGCTGATTTCCGGGAAAGGCATTAAATGAAACCATTGTAACTGCTGCATTTACCCTTTGAACTATTCCAGCCAAGCTCAAAACAAGGAAACAGATACCCATTAAACCCAATGAATATTTAAAGATTCTTATCATTCTTCTTTAAAGTATATAAGAGAACGGTCAGAAAGTTCCTGTAGAAAATGGAAAACATCATTTTTTATTGTATCTGCCTGATAGATAAATGCTGATGTAACCTGATCAATGATCTGAGCAACTGATTTTTGTCCATCGATTAAATTCCAAATAAAATCTCCTACAGAATTCACAGTTCTCACTTTGCCTTTTTGCCCATGAACGAGCAACCCTTCATTTTCGACTTTATGATAAGCAACTTCTTCATTTTGAACTGGAATGGTTGAAAGTTTCATAATTAACTCCTTTGTTAGAATAAAATTTTCGGTAAAGGGAAGAGATAAAATTATTGATGCGATTGATGATACGAACAAAAGGATTATTTAATCGAAATTTGTACCCATTTTTTTCAATTTCAACAACATATCCTAAAATCTGTTCAAATTTAACCGGAGGATCGGGAAATCTTGACCAGTCTCCATGAGTTAAAATTTCTGAATCGTTTATCCTGATTAGGCGGTGAACCACAAAATCTACCCCTCGATCGATCAAAACAATTTCACCTACCTGTAACCCCACCTCAGCGATAATGGGTTCAATTAACACCCAATCACCCTTCTGGATTAATGGTTTCATGCAGTTCCCAGTGACTTTGAAGCGAATAGGGCAGTTGTTCTTCAGACCTGCGACGATTTGAGCATGAAAAATAGATTGCATTGATTTTATCATCGTGTAACCAGTGGAAGATAGATTCCCCATCTAGTAGGGGATAATTGCAGTGCTGGATCACCAAAAATCATATAAGTAAAAATTAGACTGTCATTGCCATGATTTGCCATCAGGTTTAATTTAGCACTCAGATCCAATGCACCCAGGGTGGGATCTACATAATTGGAAAATGCGGAGAAAAACCCACGCTGGAGTAATTCCTGACCATTGACATAGCCATTGCCTGGGGAGGAAAGCATAGCGACTGCACCTTTTCCGGAAACACGAGTCAATTCTTCTGCCAGAGAGCGGCGATCGGTGGTTTGATTGGGCAAAGTGGGCGGAAAATACCAGTAGCCATCCACACAATCCAGGGATAATACAACTGGATACAAATCCTGGTTTGAGATTTGAGGAATGTGATCAACGTGGAATATCTTTTCAGACGCCCAACTTGTGATGGCACCATGTCCATTGTAAGAAATGATCTGGTTTCCCTGATTGAAAGCAGCAATAATCTCATTTGTGACCATCGGACAATTTTCAGGAGAGGTGGCACGACAATTATAGTTATCCAGGAAAATCTTGTTGATCAGATAGGGTTGATCTATTTCTTCTGCAATCACCTGGTTAACGAGGGATGGAAAATTGCCAGCAGGGTCGGTCGGGCAAATAGTCATTGGATCATTATCAACACAACCAATATAATTAAGTGGATCCTGGAGATAATAATTATCAGCCACAAAAGTAATCCTCTTTTTCCACTCCAAGGATGATTTTTCAAACTGAATAGTTTTGTTGATATAAGCTTCCAGCTCATCCTGGTTATTGACTGACACGCGACCAATCATGGCGTCCGGAAAAATATCATCCCCCACAACAGCTACCAGGTCGCTCAGGCTATCCACTTCGCCTTGCAATGGGTCCACCCATACAAAATTTGGCGGCAGAAAAACTTCATCTGGTGAACGAGTGTTCTTCAAATCCCAATGGCCATCACCAACCAATAAGACATATTGAGGAGCGGGTGATTGCCAGTATTGATAAAGATACCCAAAGAAATTCTTGATGGCTATCGGATGAGAAATTCCAAAATTAAACTGGTTGTACACATCCTGCAAATCGACCAAAAGCACATGATATCCCTGCGAAGAGCGGTACTCAACCAGGGGTTGTAATCCTTCCAGAAAGGGTTGCGGGGATATGATCAGATAGTCTGCCTGATGATTTGTGGAAAGAAGATTCGGCGGGGAGTAAAGTGATAATAATCCCTGAGTAGTTTTGATGGCCGCCTGCCCTGAAAGTATGTATTGCTGTGGTTGAATTAGTGCTTGGTTAAACGTGAGTAAACCTGCGTCAAACTCAGTATTTTGAAGTGCGAATGGCAGCAATGGATCCGTTATGTTCCACAGGTAGTTTTCAGAAGAGGAAAGGTTTGAAACTTGAATATCACCATTCGTCATAGGATTCACGTTGAAAATCAATTCCTCGTTTACTGCTCTAAGCTGGCGTGCATAGTTGACTGAAACGAAATCAAATCCATAACGGGAAGCTGGTAAGCCCAGTGAATTAACGATGAATGAAAACTCATTAGTACCTGAAAGCAAAAACTGTTGATTGATTATTCCTGAGAAAGAATACCGAATGGCTCCATCCCAATAATCATCTGACAGAAGTAGGTCATTCAGCAGGAAATGAAGGTGATGATCTGGGTTACGTGTGGAACTAGAGGTTGCAGAAACAATTTGACCTTCAATTTGAGCATCGAATAGTGAAGAAATCACCGGATCAACCAGCTGGATAGTATACGATTTGGTGAATGGAAATGTTTTTACATCCAAATAATCCCAGAACCAGGTATCCTCGTTGGTGAAATGAGTTGTCCACCAAACATTCTCCTGTTCAAATTTTACCTGATCTACGAAGATTGTATTCACCACACCACCTTGAGGCTTGCCATCCACTTCGGAAATACGAAACCCCGGTGTTTCTGCTACATACAACCAGTAAACGTTTGTGCTGGTGTATTTCTCCAACATTAAAGCAGAGAATTCAGGTTGCCAGGTGCCATAGCTTGGCCAGTGGTCAGATTGATGTTTGTACATTTCGGAAAGATAATCTCCCTGGAAATTCTCACCATAAAACAAAAGTGACTCTCCTGGTTCAAAAAGGTTGTCCTCATCTCCCTCAAACAGATATGCAGTCTCGCGGCCTTGATTTTCTAAATGGAAAAAATTTGGATTGATTTCGTCCAAATCAAACTGAATGTCTTGAAGATCCTCAAATGTAACCCGGTAGATACCTTGCTCTTCAATCTCCAATCTGGCGCGGAGACCCCAGGGTTCTTGCAGATCACCGCCCCACAGGATGGGAGGTTCAGCTTTCCATAATAAGGCTTCAGCAGCGTTTATGATTTGCGGTTGAAATGCAAGATCATGCCTCGGATTGAGGGATAGGTTGTCTGAGAGTGCCACATGATCATTCAAGGTGAGCTTGATTTCGAGATCCTTGGTCCATAGAAATTGATGAGATTGGCAATCCCATCTGATTGGATAGAAAGTTATCGAAACCAGGTGTTGATCACGGTACCAAAACGGATCACCGATCTGAATTGAGGATTCAGGAAAAATTTTTTCACAAATATTTAATTCTTCTTTTTCGAACTCATCATTCGTTTCTGTATCAAATATGGGTGAAATGCTAAGATTATCCGGGGCAGAAATTTGTTTTGTAGTTGAAATAAGTTGAGATGTATGATGGAATCCTTCAGGGGGTAGCGCAAGTATGGTTGAGAAATAAGGGATTTTTGGTAAACCGGATATACTGAGTTCTTCTGCGCCTAGAAGAGAAATCGAAGATACTCCAGCCTCCTGTTCCCAATTAAAGGAAAGTGAATTTATCTTTACAATGATTTGGTTTTCAATTCTTTGATATTCAACCCCGGCAGACTTTGAAATTAACCCCGTGTTTTCCAAAGAAAAAGCCAGAGTAGATATATGAGCAAAGATTACTAAGCCAATAAACAGTCGCGTTTTAATTTTTTTCCAAATTAAAACGAACCTGGGAAGTTTCAACCAGGAATTTCGCATGTAATTCTCGTTTGGTTATTCTTTAGGGGTTATATAATCGGATTCGACTGGCCAGTCCCAACCACGCAATTCAGCTTCTAAAGGATCCAAGATAATTGGTGGCACTGGGCTAGGTCCAGCATTGGTTTCTATATCCGCTTCAAATATGATGGCGGGTGGTACATAGTCTTGTCTGGGTTCAGTCATGTTTACACCTGCTATAAAGGGGAAAATATTATTAAATTATTATACAAAAAAAAGAATTTATTACAACCACCCCCGCAAACGGTAAACTGCAAAACCTAAATATTCTTTCATCACGTAGGTCACATCCGAAAGATTTCCTGCGTTTGGAACCAGTCCAATCATAAGATCCTGAAAGCTTGGTTTCCAGAGTGAATTCCAACTTTCGTAAGTGATGCTGTAATCGGCAGGAGCTGGGATTACTTTAATTCCCTGCTTTTCAAATAACGCCACTGAACGCCACATGTGACTTGTAGAAGTTACCAGGATTATTTCCTCAATATTTCGTTTCCGTAGAATCTCTGCACTAAACTGCGCGTCTTCAGCGGTATTGCGGGATTGATCCTGGAGAATCAAAACATCCTTTGGAACATTCATTAAAAGCAGAAGTTCTTCCATATCCTGGGCTGGTGTGGTGGTGCGCGAGCCTGACCATTCGATATTGCCCCCACTCAATATAATACGCTCTACAATGCCAGATTGGTACAATTTGGCAGTATACAGCACGCGGTCTCCGGCACCATTCGTTTCTGTCATTTGGCGTGGGTATTGCTGTGACTCTGTCCCTCCACCTAAAAGCACAACTGTGCTATTGGATGGCAGTTGTTCCGGCGGTAAATAACGCCATTCGAGGGTTCTTGCCAGCATAGCGGGCACCCAACGATTACCTCCTAAAAATATGATCACCACGACCAGGATAATGATCCAACGTCCTTTACTCGCCTGTGCGCTTTTACGGGCGAGAAGCAAATAAGCGATCAAAAGCAACCAGATCAATCCCAGAGGATATAACCAAAGAGGTAAAAACTTAGAAAGAAAAACAAACATCATCAACCTACCAATCGTCTTAACACTGAATCGAGAGAATATCCATAACTTTCTCCGAAGAGATTCAGATGATTGAGAATATGATAAATATTATAAATTTCAAACCGATCCTGATAACCCGGTTCCAGGGGATAGGACTCATGATATGCCTGATAAAAAATCTGGCTAAAACCACCAAACATTTGGGTAAAAGCCAGATCTGCCTCACGATCGCCATAGTAGACTGCTGGGTCAATTAAAACCGGGTTGGAATGTTCATCACCAATCACATTTCCAGCCCACAGATCACCATGCAACAAACTGGCTTTACGGGGGATTCCCTTTAACCAATCCTCGAGACGATTAATCAGTTGTTCCAATTTCTGTCGACGAGGAACTCCACAGTGGTTATTCCGTACAGCAAGCTCGATTTGTGGTTGTAATCTCATATCACGAAAAAAGCTTATCCAATCAGTATGCCAGTTGTTGTATTGTGGAGTGCTGCCGATATAGTTATCATGATCCAGGCCATACCGCATTGACTCACTGTATAAGTGCATTTGCGCTAATTGGTGACCAAATTTTCGCTGGTCAAAATTGGACTGTCTCTCAATCCATTCCAATAAGAGAAATGCTGGTAATTCTGCCTGGGTTTCCTGGGCTTGGATGACCTCTGGAATTCGGATAACTTTCGCGGATGATAATAATCGTAAACCTAACGCTTCAGTTGTAAACATATTTGGCAAAGATTGTGAATTCCATTTAAGAAAATATTTCTTTTTCTCCGTAACCAACTTCGAGGCATGGTTAATACACCCTCCACCTAGAGATCGCAATTCTATGATTGGGTCTGGATGACCAACTTCCTTTAATATCTGTGATAAAGCGACTTGAAGGCCAGGAGGCAGGTTGTTCATAACCCTTCATTTTCGATAATGAAGTTGAGCAATCCTTCGCATCCAGCGTTTATCAGTTTAAATACCTCATCAAAATTATGTGCATAGTATGGATCTGGCACATCGGCTGGGTAACCTTGCGGAGCAAAATCCAGTAAGCGTTTTACGTTTTTTTTGAAATAGGTTTGAATATCGTCAATATTTTCTTGATCCATAGCAACAATGTAGTCAAATTTTGAAAAATCATTTGCTACCAATTGTTGTGCCCGCATATTTCCGACTTCAATATTATTCTCACTGAGAATCAATCGTGTGCCAATATGCGGAGGCTCACCCACATGCCAGCGGCCAGTACCTGAAGAAGCAATTGTAAATCGGTCAGCCAGTCCTTTTTTCTCTACCATGTTTCTGAAAACCGCTTCTGCCATCGGAGACCTACAGATGTTACCTGTGCACACAAACATTACTGAAATTTTCTTCATATAAAAACCCTTTATCTTTCTATTTTGATATTTATACCAAAAATAAGAAATTTATGAAAGTTGCTTGTATCCAATTTCTAGATTTGTTTAAACGATAAAGGACCTGCGTGATGCAAGTCCTTATTTAATTGGGGGTAACGGCGCGTTCCCCCACCGTTTTTCAGGTGACTCACCAGGGACTCGAACCCTGAACCGATTGATTAAGAGTCAATTGCTCTGCCAGTTGAGCTAGTGAGCCATTATCGCAAGGCAATTATACCTAATTTAGAGGTCATGTCAATGAAGCGAGCCTTGACATGAAGCGAGCCTCAGCATCAGGACATTTTCAGCTTATCTGGAAATAAGCGGGCTTTGAAGCAAAGCGTAGCATAAATAGATCTACGTAATAGTTGGGAAATGGGGATTGGTAACCTTCTCAATTTTCAGGGAGTAAATCAATGATCAGGATTTCAGGTGGGGCGAGCAATCGGATTCGGGGAGCTAGTCCACCCGCAAAACCCAATCCACGATTGACATACATGATCATGTTGTCTAATTGATATTTTCCCATTTCAAAAGTTTTTCCATACTTTGTGTTTGTAATGATTGCTCCATAAAAAGGTAATCGAACCTGCCCACCATGTGTGTGCCCGGTTAGGTATAAATCTACATCTAAATCACGAGCAAGATAGGCTAGATTAGGGGTGTGGTAAAGCAATAATTTATAATCATTTGGTTTTACTTGGCCCATAACTTCGATGAAGGATTCATCATCTCCAAACCATTCTTCGAAACAGATGCCAATGATAGCTAATTCTCTACCAGGCAGGGTTAAATAATTAATTTCATTGTCTAAAATTTTAATACCTGACCCAGCCAGTATTGTTTCCAGTCTTCTTATTGATTCATAATTTCCATTAACCGCATAAATCCCTAATGGTGCATGAATTTGCCTGACGAATTCACGCAGAGAATTAATCGTGGTTTGATCGTTTGTCCCTCTGAGATTGGCAAAATCTCCCGTAATCACAATCATATCAGGGGCGATTTGATCTAAATTTTCAATTGTATCCTTCTCTCGCTGTGTGATATTCTCAATATGCAGGTCTGATAATTGAACTATTCGGATTGGCTGTTCTAAATTTTTCACAGTGATTTCAATTTTATTTGTAGTAATATTGAAGGGTTCAATATAGAAACCATAAATTCCAAGAGCTAACAAAAGCAAATTTGGAATCAATAATGCCCAACAATAAGATTTAACAAATTGATTCCCTTGTCTGAAATACAGTCCTAATTGAAAAATCAAACAATAGAAGTAAAAACCCATACGGATAAATGAAAACACAAATAACGGTATAACAAATATCCCATAGGAAATATTTAATCTCGGTAAAGCCAAAAGCCATCCCGTATCGATAAGAACAAATGTTATTGTAATGATCAAACCGACAAATACTATTTTTAAAAAATATGATTTTTTTTTGTCTGCCTGCATGTTTGCTGACTTCTTTTCAATGGTTTAAATAATAATAATTGCTGCAAGATTGTTTTTTATCTCATTTAATTCAAAAGCATTTAGCTATCATTAGGTTCTAAAAGAATTGTAAATCCCAATTAGCTATGAGACAATATTAACATAACCAATCCAGTACGAATAATTAAAATAGAGGGATTAAAGTGGCATCTACTGACTATTGTGTACTATGTATTCCATAGATAACCCAGAAAGGAAGACCTTCTATTTCAACGAGTTCTTACGCATTGTTCAGAAATACCAGTTTATGTTTTTTCCCAGAATGTACTAAGGCTTGTGCCAGTTCTAATGCCTTTAGACCATCTTGTCCTGTGACTGGAACAATGGAATCATCCTGAATTGCAGCCAGAAAGGCTTCTTGTTCAGCGCGTAGAGGTTCTTTTTTGTTTATGTGATAACGGACCATGCTGCCTTCTCTTACCCCTCTCAATAAACCTAAAGTAGACCACTCGGACTCATTTAATAGCGAGTTTTCATAGAAATAGAGGTCCTGCGTTATATAATCTACTTTGAACATACCCAATTCGCCTGTCACACTGAACTCACGAATTTTTGTTGGCGTTATCCAATTAATAATCAGGTTTCCTACCGTTCCATCTGAAAGACAAATCAGTCCACTCATCAAATCTTCATATTGACTGTGAATTCCACTCATTGTTTCCGCATAAATACGCGTAATTTCTTTCTGTGTGACATATCGAATAATATCTAAATCATGAACAGCCAGATCGATTACTACACCTACGTCATTGATTCTTTGCGGTAACGGACCTTCTCTACGAGCTTCAACCTTAAAGACCTTTCCTAATTTATTATTAGCCAATTTCTCCTTCAAAGCAGTGATAGCAGGATTAAATCTCTCGATATGTCCGATCATTAACTTGACACCAGCTTTCTCTGCAGCATCAATTAATATGTTCCCTTCATCCACAGTGCACGATATTGGTTTCTCAACCAGAAGATGAATTCCACGTTTGATCACTTCCAATCCAACATCCACATGCGAACTCGTAGGCACACAAATGGTAACTGCATCGGGTTTTTGTTCATCCAACATTTGGCGGTAGTCTGAATAATTATCTGTAGAGTAATGATGAGCGATAGACTCTGACACAGTCTGATTTAAATCGGCTACTCCCACAAGTTTTACATCCGGCAATTCCCAATAAATTCGGGCGTGATTTTTACCCATACTTCCAACACCGATGACAGCAGTTTTAATGGTCATAATTTATTTACCTCCCTGATAATCTTTTCCACATCATCAGAACTGAGCATGGGATGGACGGGTAGTGAAACAACTTCTTTAACCACTTGTTCTGTAACTGGCAAAAATAAATTACCGTAGCCCATCTCAATCAGATGAGTTTGCTTATAAGCTGGCACCGGGTAGAAGATGCCTGTTCCGATACCTGCCTGCTGGAGGGTATTTACTGCACCATCCCGGTCGACTCCTTGCTTTACGCGTACAGTATATTGATGCCATACATGATCATAACCAGGTTTCACCTTTGGAGTAATTACACTGGTTAGATTATTATTGAACAAATCCGCATTTTGTCTGCGTGCTGCAGTAAATTCTTGCAATCTTTTTATCTGTACCAATCCAATGGCCGCATGCAGGTCAGACATTCGAAAATTGTAACCAAGCATATCATGATAATAACGTCGCTGCATTCCATGATTGCGAATCATTTTGCAGCGCGTAGCAATCGTCTCATCGCTCGTCGTAATCATCCCCCCCTCACCTGACATGATATTTTTGGTTGCATATAAACTAAAGCACCCCGTTCCGAAAGACCCCACCGGCTTATTTTTATATTTCGCCCCAATAGCCTGACAGGCATCCTCAATGATAATCAGACCATGTTTTTCAGCAATATTCACAATAGCATCCATATTACAGGGATATCCATAAAGATGCACCAAAAGAATCGCTTTTGTTTTTGGAGTTATAACAGCTTCTATCTCTGCTGGATTAATATTAAAAGTGTCTGCTTCGATATCAACAAATACCGGAGTTGCACCGACAAATAAAATAGAATTGACTGACGCCATAAACGTGAAAGCAGTGGTGATGACTTCATCGCCGGGACCAATATCATGAGCAAGCAAGGCTACATGCAGAGCTGTTGTTCCGGATGTGGTCGCAATTGCATATTGCGTGTGGCAAACTTCTGTGAATTTTTCCTCTAATTTTGCAACTTTCGGTCCTTGAGCCAGCATCCCAGAGTCAAGGACATCCATCACAGCTTGCTTCTCAGCCTGGCCTATATAGGGTTTAGAAATGGGTATCAAGTTTTCATCTCCTCTTTTCAATCTATCTAAATTATCATTGTCTCAAAATTACATTTTGGACATTGCATCATTTGTTTCGAACCTTCTTTTTCAATGAGATTCTCCCCACAAGGACATACATACCCGACCAAACGCGCAGGGTTTCCTCTCACCAATCCATATTTTGGAATATCACGGGTCACAACACTGCCAGATCCTACCATTGCCCATGCGCCAATCATGACTCCACAACGAATGGTTGAATTTGCACCTAAGGCAGCGCCATTTTTTACCAGTGTTTTACTTAGAACCCAATCATCGGCAGCTTTCAAGGTTCCATCCGGATTAATGGCTCTTGGCTTCAAATCATTGGTAAAACAAACATGAGGTCCAACAAAAACTCCATCCTCCAGCGTTACGCCATGATAGATTGAGACATAATTTTGAATTTTAACATTATCTCCGATTACAACTCCCGAATCAATATAAACTCCTTTTCCAATTATGCAATTTCTACCGAGTTGGGCACCTTCTCTGACCTGGCTGTGGTGCCAGACGCTGGTCCCATCACCAATTTGTGCCTTATCCGAAACGTCTGCACTGGAATGGATACGGATAGACATATGAACCTCCTGATTATTTCAGTGAATAAAATATCAATATTCTTCTTGATTATAGCTTTAAGAATAAAAGCTTGCTTGGAACTAGTTTCTATATCAAAAACCCATCGATTGTTGTCACTCGATTCAAACATCAGCCTCTCCATTCCACCCGATCAAGTCAAATGTTGGTCGTTGAACAAAATTAGGTTTCCTTTGGATTGAATTAAATCCATTCTTTCTGCACCAGTTATCATGTATGTATCTTGATTATCGCCATCGGTTGAAAAATACCAAGCGTCCAGTATTCAATATCCTTTCCGGCAATAAGGATTTTCGAAAGAACGATTCTCCTCGAACATATAAATTCAATCTTAAACTCGGTGAGGTGAAAATTTGGCTTGTACTATTACAATTTTCTCACCGTGTATTGAGCAACCAACAAGACTCTGCCATTATCGGCAATTTTAACTGAGTTCTATAGGTTAAACCGTACGGACTAGTACTTTAAATCCCTGTTCCTCAATGGATTACCAATGGCAAATAAATAAAATTGCTATATTGCTCAAAGATTGCGCCGACCATTTTATCAGCATCCATAATTACGCTGCAGGTTCCGCTACCGCTACAAGCACCCGTCCACTCAACAAAATAATAACCCAAATCGGGTGAAGCTAGTAGATTCACAACTTCCCCATAATCGTATTCCGCTGATGTGGGAGCAATACTGCCTCCTGTCGGTTGATAAACGGTCAACATGTAGGTGTTGATTGCAAAATTGGCTGTTGCGGTTATGTTTGATGTTACGTTCTCGTCCGTGCGAGGGTTATCTGTAGAACCATCACTCCAATTGACAAAGTGATATCCAGCATTGGGAACAGCTGTGACTGTCGTTCCACTTGTCCCGTGATTAACTGTCTGTACCATTGTGCCTGTAAGTGAACCATTAGCGCCAGCTTTGTAGGTCAAGGTGTATGTGTTGATTGCAAAGGTAGCTGTGATAGTTGTGTCAGCATTCATAATGACGATACATGGTTCTGTACCACTGCATCCTCCCCCACTCCATCCACTGAATGTGTATCCTGTGTTTGGCACTGCTGTCAGCGTAACTTCTGTCCCAATATCAAAGGCATTTTGATCTGGATCTCGGATTACTGTACCTCCATCAACAGGGTCAACCTCCACACTCAGAATGACCTTTGGTATAACTGTTATTGTTTGCGAAGTAGAAGCACTATCATAAGGACTTGAAACCGTCAAAGTGACCAAAACATCCCCTATATCCGGGAAGGTTAGATTGGCAGTAGGTTCAGTAGTGATGACCTCTTCGCCGTTAAAATTCCATGTATATGTCATCGGCAAGGTTGTATCGATGGATGTGTAACTGGCTATAAAAGCAGCTGGTACCCCCGCTATAACCTCGGTTGGATAGGTAAATGAAGCCGTTTTGACCGCTGGCCAGGCATTAATGTACACATCATCCATATACCATAATAGTCCATTCGGAGTGGATTGGGTTGCTTTGAACCGCAAACGTACATCCGCCAGTTCGCCATAAACACTTAAATCTATATCTTCAGTCAGCCAATGAGGTGTCACATTGGCTCCCACATCTGTCTTAATTGGCAGCCAGGTACTGCCGCCATCCGTGGAAACTTGCAATTCAGCTTTATCATTCAAGGAACCCAACCGATACGCATGCTCGTAGTGGAGCACCGGGCCGGCATAATCCGAAAGATCTAAGGGGCTTGTCATTGATAATGATCCTGTGGAGGTCGTCATCCAGGAATTTGTCCAGCTTTTCCAGGTACCACTATTCAGGATCCATGCATTTGCCAACCATTTGCTGGTTCCATTTTCTAGATCATCCTGAAAAAGTGTAACCGCAGGACTAGAAGGCTCAAATTGGTTGCGAGCATATGCGGGGGTAGTGATGGCATACTTCGCTTCACTTTCAAGGGTTGCTGCACTCAGGTTGCCACTAAAGATCTTGACTGCAACCAATTTAAAAGCTCGTGTTCCAGTCAATGGGAGCTGATCGTAAAGCATCTGGCCATCGAAGTCCAATGTCATGGTCTGGTAGCCATTAGCTAAATTTTGTAAACCGCTAACAGCCCAGGCAATTTCTGTACCGTTCTGATCTTCCAGCAATCCTTCTATGCGATAATTTCCTAAAGTATCTGTTACTGTAACACCAACCCCAATACGAAGAATGTCGTACAGTCCATTCCCATTCATATCCACAGGAGTGATCGTATAGGTTCCGGTCGGATCCACATCCATAGGTTGCATTAATGATGGATCACCATTGTTTTCGTTTGCGAAGGTGACGTTTCCTGTTTCAATTTCCCCATCCATGTCATCAACCTCATAGCTGGGTGCGAAACGAGAATCTAACAGCTCGCCATCGGTGATTGTCAGATACAAATGTTCGAGTGTGTAGGGTGGGGAAGTCTTTTCAACATCAAATTTTAATTTTGCTTGCGGGTCTGTTCCCGTCCAGGTTGCATTCCCGACAAAATCACCTTTACTATCATACAGATCACCTGTCATTGTAAAGCTGCCAGGAATTTCTATATTTAACGGGATCTTGATAAGCATTGTTTCATACAAACCATTTCCATCCTGATCAATCCCTGAATGGTTAATTCCATCGGAATTAATCGTAGCAGCCAGGATCTTAAATTGGGTGTAATCATAAGCCTGCGTATTGTAGGAGAATGACTCGTAAGCCAGTGTTGTGTTTGGTTCAACAATTTCAAAATAGGGTTGGTTTGCTCCCACTGCCCACAAGGTTGTTACCTGGTAAGGACCATCTGTCTGAGAATCAGCAATCTGAAAACCATCAAAAGTTATTTCAACAATTTGTTTTCCTGGTTTAAGGGTTATGTTCTCTGTTGCTCCCCGAATTACGCTTTCCCCAACACTTAAAATTCCGCCAAATTGCACATCTTTTTCAACTGAGCTGGTGACTTCAAATTTGACCACTAACTCATCGAAATAATCATTCCCATCTGAATCGATACCGTACTCTGAAATTATATTTCCCAATTTGATATTGGTATCACGAAGATTTTCATTGTCGATTAAGAGAGGATAGAAAGAATTTGTCCTCTCTTCATCTACTATTGAAACCGTCATCATTCCATTCGTCATGTTGTCAGGAGACCAACTGGCCAAAAATGCATCACATTCTGCTTGGGGTGTTGCCGGGCTACAGGCGATCGGTTTTGGGTTGGTAGGCCAATTCTCGAGTGGTGCGAGTGGGTCAAGCAAAGTAGTGTCCAGGATATAGGTTTTGTACTCATCTCGCCCCGGGGGGTTACTGACCGGAGGCCTCCTCCACTCGGACGGATTCCAGGTATCCCCTTTAAAATAAAGATAGTTCAACACATCTACATGCGGTGATTGGGTGATTTGGAGAGGTTCTTTGCTGTCCCATTCATAATCACGGTTATAAGCTGCCCATTCATCTTGTGGAATTGGCCAAATCTGATTGACTGTGCCACCCGCACCGCTGCCATCCTGAAAATTCCATTTATGATTTACTACGAAAACCCCATCACCATATTTATCCCCAAACCAATATGCGACATCTTTTCTCCAGTCAGCCAGGGTCGTGATCGCAGTAACACCCGTATTCCAGGGGTAATATGCTGGGTCCGTATTAAGCGGATTGACATAGCCTTTTTGCGCATGCCAACCTCCCGAGTACCACATGATGGTGGCCGTGTCATATTCATAAGTGTTACCAACTTGCCCACTTTCACCATGGCCATAGGTTTTATTGTAATCAACCTGAATGACATTTGCCGGGATACCCGCTGAGCGCAGCATGGCGGCATAGGTTGTGGCTGTGGTTTCACAATAACCACCATTTGATTGCCAACCGGTGCCATCCCACCACCTATACATAGCACTTGTAAAGTTATTTTGTAACAAACCTGAATGAGTACGGAATTCTGTGTCAAACCATCTGGATAGATCGTATGTTGCATCAGCCTGGCTATTGCTACCATGGATCCCCTTAATCGCATTATCAACCAAAGCAGCTTTTGTAAATTGCTCAGTCCAGTATGCCTGAGCATAACCAAAGGTTGTATGATAATCCCAATTAGAGCAGGGTGCGTTCGGATCGTCATACGGGCACAAAGGACTTGAATTGTGTTCATTGGTATAATTCCAATCCCACATTCGGAAGAAGGGCACGACCTCATCCCTCACGTTTTCAGGGTCTCCATTGTATAAAAAGGCATCAATTTCATCCTGGGGTAAATCAGCCGGGATCTCAAATATGACATATACTGGCATACTCTTCGACCAACTTCCGTCTGTCACTGTCGCTGTATAGGTGCCAACCGTCCCATTGGTTGGAATTATGACTCTCCAACCTCCATTGGCTACATCACGAATAGGTGTAAGGGCTGTCATGTTGGTGCCGGTGAGAGTCAATGTTCCACTATCTGGACCTGCAATAGAAAAAGTGGTTCCTCGTCTGACAACAACAGCTTCCTGCATTAAATATTGATCACCACCTTGTTTGATTGAAAGATATTTCGAATCGCTAGTCCTGAAATATTGGCTGGTAGCATAGGAGTCCTCATACCTTGAAGCGATCCCAGGGCTATGAGGATCCAACGGATTAGTATCAAACAGTTTTTCCTCACCATCCGTCAGACCATCATTGTCACTATCACGATCATGCGGATCGGTCATGTAAGGCCCACCGGATAAATTATACCAACCCGCGTTTTCCAATTCATTTGATAATGCATCTCCATCCACATCCGGTAGGGGAAATGGATTCTCCTGGGCTGTGACAGGTATTACATTCAAAAATAATGATATCAACATTGTTACCATTACGAAAATATTTGGAAATGATTTCATAACATGCCTCCAAAAACATCAAGTTTTTTTCTGAGGTTGGCGTAATAAAAGGAATCTATATAAAATAAATCCATAAAAAAATGTTGCCTGACCGGAGAAAAATTTAAAAATAAATTAATCACACCTTTTTCCCATATTCAGGTCGGTTTCGCATTTGGCTCCCTGAAGACCTACGCATGTTCTATGACATACTGTGCGACCAATCTCAATCTTCAGATCATCACTCCCCTATTCAATTGTCCAGCGATCTAATCGTTAATTCTATCGAATCTATTATCGATTAGATCGATTATATACTATATATATTATCAATTCAACAAGTGGTGTTTGTACAATCATTTCTAATTCGCTTTCAATTTGTTACCAAATCGTTACAATTTTGCCAGTTTTTTTGATATTAACAAAAACTCCAGTAAACTCAAGCTCGTCTTTTAATTTCAATGAGAAAAGCCCCTGGCTTATTTTGAATAATAACAAGCCAGGGTTATTCCATCCTTTTTGCAAAAACCAATTTCAATTCATTGAATAAAATCAATCCTTTTAAATCACTATCCTGGACTTATTTGTTATCCTTCCCTGAAGAACTGATTGTTGAAAAAATGATTCCCACCACTCACAGAATCTATATTTTCAACACTGGTGGGTAGACAACTTTGAATGCTACCAAAACAATTTCCTCGCCAACCTTTAAACAACCAACCTGAATCAGCAAATACGGACACAACCATCTCCCTATCTTTGATAAGGCTGTCCGGATTAAGGTTTGCTGTCTCTGATCCACCATTGATTACCAATGGCAAATAAATTGTAAAACCATATTCTTCAAAGACCGCGCTTACTGTCTTGTCAGCATCCATATGAACACTGCAGGTTCCACTACCACTACAAGCTCCTGTCCACTCCACGAAAAAATAACCGGTCTGTGGTGTGGCCGTGAGACTAACCACCTCTCCAAATACATATTCTGCTGTTTCCGGGGTAATCCAACCACCTGTCGATTGAACAACCGTCAATAGATAAGTTATCTGTGTGTAGTTTACCCCGGTTGTATGGTCTGAAGCTGGCATGGTGACTGAATTCGTCATCGCCGTAGAATTGTTATTTTTAGTTCCCATCCAGCTACTAATTTGCCAACCAGTGTCAGCTGCCGCGCCACTCAATGAAATATTTTCTCCTGCCTGGTAGGTGCCTTGTTCACAACCAACTGAATTGGTTGGATTCGCTACAGGAGTTGTTCCCATTCCAGTGTGGGTCACCGTAAGGGCAAAACACTCAGGAGGTACCAATTCAAATTTAGCTGTCACTGAAATGTCTGCTGTGACATTTGTATCGGTGCGGGGGTTATCATTAGAGCCATCACTCCATTCCACAAAGTAGTAGCCTGCGTCGGGGACTGCTTCGACAGCTGTGCCATCTGTCCCGTAATCCACCGTTTGAGAAGTGTTACCTGACAGAGTACCGCCCGTCCCAGCACTGTAATGCAAGGTGTAGGTGTAGATGGCGAAATTGGCTGTCACAGAAATGTCTGCCATAACATTTGTATCGGTGCGTGGGTTCTCAGTGGAACCATCACTCCATTCCACAAAGTAATAGCCTGTGTTTGGAACTGCTAAGACAGCTGTGCCGTTTGCTCCATAGTCCACGGTTTGGGATGTGTCACCTGAAAGAGTACCTCCGGTTCCAGCACTGTAATGCAAGGTGTAGGTATGGATAGCGAAATTGGCTGTTACAGAAATATCTCCTGTTACATTCTCATCGGTGCGGGGGTTCTCAGTAGAACTATCACTCCAGTTGACAAAGTAGTAGCCCGTGTCGGGAATTGCTAAGACAGCTGTGCCGTTTGCTCCATAATCCACTGTTTGGGATGTGTCTCCTGACAGAGTACCACCCGATCCAGCACTGTAATTCAATGTGTAGGTATGGATAGCGAAATTGGCTGTTACAGAAATGTCTGCCATTACCTTTGTATCGGTGCGGGGATTCTCAGTGGAACCATCACTCCAGTTGACAAAGTAGTAGCCCGTGTTTGCAACTGCTGTGACTGCTGTGCCGTCTGCACCGTAGTCCACTGTTTGAGAAGTGTTACCTGAAAGAGTACCGCCAGGTCCAGCGCTGTATTGCAAGGTGTAGGTGTAGATGGCGAAATTGGCTGTCACAGAAATGTCTCCTGTTACATTCTCATCGGTACGTGGATTCTCAGTGGAACCATCACTCCATTCCACAAAGTAATAGCCTGTATTTGGAATTGCTAAGACAGCTGTGCCGTCTGCACCATAGTCCACTGTTTGGGATGTGTCTCCTGACAGAGTACCACCCGTTCCAGCACTGTAATTTAATGTGTAGGTATGGATAGCGAAATTGGCTGTTACAGAAATATCACCAGTTACATTCTCATCGGTGCGGGGGTTCTCAGTGGAGCCATCGCTCCAGTTGACAAAGTAATAGCCTGTATCGGGAACTGCTTCGACCGCTGTGCCATCTGCCCCGTAATCAACTGTTTGAGAAGTATTCCCTGACAGAGTACCGCCCGTTCCAGCACTGTAATTCAATGTGTAGGTATGGATAGCGAAATTGGCTGTTACAGAAATGTCTCCTGTTACATTCTCATCGGTGCGGGGGTTATCGGTGGAACCATCACTCCAGTTGACAAAGTAATAGCCTGTATCTGGAACTGCTTCGACTGTGGTGCCGTCTGCCCCGTAATCAACTGTTTGAGATGTATTCCCTGAAAGAGTACCACCCGTTCCAGCGTTATATTGCAAGGTGTACGTGTTGATGGCAAAATTGGCAGTTACAGAAATATCACCAGTTACATTCTCATCGGTGCGGGGGTTCTCAGTGGAGGCATCACTCCAATCGACAAAGTGGTAACCAGTAGCAGCATTTGCTGTGACTGCCGAACCACTGGCTCCATGGTTAACAGTCTGTGTTGTGTTCCCGGAAAGCGAACCGTTCGGCCCAGCTGTGTAGTTCAAGGAATAAGTGTTTATGGCAAAATTGGCTGTTACAGTTATGTTTTCAGTAACCGTCTTATCCGTACGCGGATTAGTGAATGAGCCATCACTCCAATTGACAAAGTGGTAACCGGTGTTCGGGATTGCTTCGACCTGAGATCCATCTCCTCCATGGTTGACAGTTTGCGTTGTGACCCCAGAAATTGATCCGTTCGGTCCAGCTGTGTAGTTCAAGGTGTAAGTATTGATGGCGAAATTGGCAGTTACAGATATGTTTCCTGTAACATTCGTATCCATACGTGGATTTACTAGCGATCCATCACTCCAATTGACAAAGTGGTAGCCGGTATTTGGAACCGCTGTGACAGCTGTTCCATTTGATCCATGGTTGACAATCTGAGATGTTTCACCTGAAAGTGTCCCATTTGCTCCTGCTGTGTAATTCAGGTTGTAGGTATTAATAGCAAAGGTGGCTGTGACGGTCGTATCCTCATCCATTGTTACGACACATGTTCCTATACCACTACAGCCTCCACCGCCCCAACTGCTGAATGTATATCCTGTATTTGGCACTGCTGTTAGAGTAACTTCTGTACCAAAATCATAGGCAACTTGATCTGGATTTCGGGTTACTGTTCCACCTGCACCTGGAATAATATCTACGATAAGAATGGCTTGATCAGGTTTGGGTATAACGGTTATTGTCTCCGTTGTTGTAGCACTATCGTAAGCACTCGAAACGGTCAAAGTGACAGCAACATCCCCATCGTCAGCGAATGTCAGATTTACTGTAGGGTCAGTTGTAATGATCTCTTCAGTGTTGAAATTCCAAGTGTAGGTAACCGGAATCGAGGTATCAATTGATGAGTAACTCGCTGTAAATGTAGCCGGCACCCCTTCCATTATTTCACTCGGAAATGTGAAAGAAGCGGTTTTGATAGCTGGCCAGGCATTGATGAAAATATCATCCATATACCACAATAAACCATTCGTTGTTGCTCGGGTTGCTTCGAACCGTAGCCGGACATCCGATATTTCACCAAAAGCACTTAAATCAATATTCTCTGTCAACCAATGGGGTGTTGTATCGTTACCACTAAATGTTTTTAGTGAATCCCAGGTACTACCACTATCCGTGGAAATTTTCAATTCGACTTTGTCATTTACCGAACCGAATCGATAGGCGTGCTCAAAATGGAGCACTGGACCTGCATAATCTGAAAAATCGATTGGGGCAGCTAAGGAAAGTGAACCTGAATCAGTAGTTGCCCAGGATTTCTCCCAGCTATTCCAAATTGTGCTGTTAATACCCCAGTTTGAATCTGCTGACCATTTACTTGTCCCAGTTTCCAGATCATCCTGAAACAATGTGACTGCTGGGCTGGAAGGTTCAAACTGGTTGCGGGCATAGGCAGGAGTAACAGTAGCAAATTTAGCTTCACTCTCCAACGTTGCTACACTCAGATTTCCGCTAAAGATCTTTACAGCCACCAGTTTAAACGCTCGCGTTCCTGATAACGGGAGTTGATCGTAAAGCATCTTACCATCGAAGTCCAATGTCATTGTTTGATTGCCAACTAATAAAGGTTGTGGATCGCTTACAGCCCAGGCAACCTCCGTACCATGCTCATCTTCCAGTAACCCTTCTACGCGATAATTTCCACCAACTCCGGTAACCGTAACCCCAATTTGAACCCGCAATAAGTCACTGAGAGTATTTGCATCGGTATCCACAGGTGTAATCGTATAAATACCTGTTGGGTCAACATCCAGCGGTTGAGCTAATGCTGGATCATCAACGCTTGTTCTTCCGAATGAGATATTGCCTGATTGGATCTTACCATCCATGTCATCTACTTCATAACTGGGAGCGAAGCGGGAATCCAACAACTCACCATTGGTGATCTTCAAATTCAAATGTTCAAGCGAGTAGGGTGGTGAAGTTTTTTCGACATTGAATTGTAGTTTCGCTTCAGCTTCAATCCCAGTCCAGCTTGCATTTCCTACAAAATCACCATTCCCATCATATAAATCACCATCAACAGTAAAACTTCCCTGGATATCTATAATTAATGGGATTTGGATAACAATTGATTCAAATAACTCATTATTATCTAAATCGATACCTGAGTGAGAAATCCCATCGGAATTAATGGTAGCAGCCAGGATTTTAAATTCGGTGTGATCATACGCTTGTGTCGAATAATCGTACAACTGATAAGCGAGGGTTCTTTCAGAGTCGATAAAAGCCAGATCTGTCTGATCTGGTTCAGCAGCCCACAATGCTTCTACCAAGTATGGACCATTTGCTTTGCTGTTAGCAATCTCCATACCATTAAAAGTTATCTCAACGATTTGTTTTCCTGGTTTGAGTGTAATCGTGCTGGTAGCCCCCCGTAATTTACTGGTTCCAACATTCAAAAGACCACCAAATTGAATGTCTCTTGACATTGGGCTGATCACCTCAAATTTAACAACTAATTCATCAAAATAGCCATCCCCATTATTATCGATTCCAGTGTCTGTTACGATTTTCCCCAGTCGAACACCGGTTAAGGTAGAAGTATAATTATTAATTAAAGGTAGAAAAATCGGATTCTGCCCTTTATCCTCTGTATTAGCGGCAGCTTCCAATAAATAATTTGTAGTTTCAGGTGTCCAGTTGGCTAAAAATGCTGCACATTCGGCAGCAGGCGTCGCCGGGCTACAAGCGGTTGGTTGTGGTCCTTGTGGCCAGTTCTCCAATGGATTACCTGGGTCAATCACACCTGCTGGCAGAATATAAGTTTGGTTTTCATTCCTTCCTGTCGGGTTACTGACCGGAGGTCTCCTCCACTCGGATGGTTGCCAGTTATCACCGTTAAAAAAGAGATAGTTTAACACATCCACATCTGGAGATTGGGTGATCTCAAGGGGAAGTTTGCTATCCCACTCATAATCTCGGTTGATGGCTGCCCATTCAGTGTCTGGTATCGGCCAGACCTGATTGACGGTACCACCAGCATTGCTACCAACCTGAAAGTCCCAATCCTCGTTTACAGCGAAAACTCCATCACCATATTGATCACTGTAATAATAACCAGGAGAAGGATAAGGATCGCTCCAGACATCTAATGTTGTAATCGCAGTAACGCCTTTATTCCAGGGATAATACTTGCCATCATCACTGGCTCCACTATAGGCTCGTTGCGCATACCATTTGCCCCCATACCACATCATGGTGGATGTGTCGTATTCATACGTGTTATCAAACTGTCCACTTTCTCCGTGACCTCTGGTTTTATTGTAATCAACCTGAAATACACGTGCAGGGATGCCGGCTGAGCGCAGCATGGCTGCGTAAGTGGTAGCTGTTGTCTCACAATATCCACCGGTGGATGTCCAACCAGTCCCGTCCCACCATCGATACATGGAGCTTGAAAAGTTGTTTTGCAGATAACTATGTTGAGTACGAAACTCTGTATCAAACCACCTGGAAAGGGTATAGGTTGCATCTGCCTGACTTGTTTTCCCATGGATCCCTTTGATGGCATTATCCACAAAATTTGCTTTGGTAAACTGTTCCGTCCAGTATGCCTGAGCATAACCAAATGCTGTATGATAGGGCCAATCAGAGCAGGGATAATTCGGATCAGAGGGATATGGACAACCAGGATTGGAATTGTGTTCATTAAAATAATCCCAATCCCACATCCGGAAGAAGGGAACTACTTCATCTTTTTTGTTTTCAGGGTCACCATCATAAAGGTAAGCATTAATTTCATCCTGCGATAAATCATTTGGTATTTCAAAAATCACATAGACTGGCATGCTCTTCGTCCATGCTCCATCCGTTACTGTAGCTGTATAGGTGCCAACCGATCCATTCGGTTGAATGGTGATTATCCAACCACCATTGGCAGGATCACGAACGGGTGTGATGGGAGTCATAGAGGCCCCGGTGAGTGTCAGTGTGCCACTTGCAGGGACAGCAATTGTAAAACTCGTTCCCCGCCTGACGACAACCGCTTCTTCCATTAAAAATTGGTCACCACCCTGTTTGATTGAAAGATAAGCCGGATCTGTTGTATGGAAGTATTGACTGGTTTCATAGCTTTCTAAATACTTCACGGCGATTCCTGGGCTATGTGAATCCAACGGGTTCGTATCAAAGAGCTTTTCCTCTCCATCTGTCAAACCATCATTATCGCTATCGCGATCATTCGGATCCGTCGTAAAGGGACCACCAGCCAGGTTATACCAACCAGCTATTTCCAATTCATTTAATAACGAATCTCCATCCTTATCCGGCAGGGGAAAAGGATCTTCCTGAGCTGATACTGGAATTACATTCATGACTAAAGATATAAACAAGCTTGCCATTACGATGATATTTAGATACCGTGTTTTCATAACATTCCTCCATTAACCGAACAAAGTTTTTTCCTGGGTTGGATGTTGACGTAAAATCCAAAAAATTTCTAGAAAGAAAGTTTCCTCACCAGGATAGGAATTAATTATCAAAAAAACCTTCCTAATATCTGATTTAGGTCGGTTTCGCATTTGGCTCCCTGAAGATCTACGCATGTTTTCTGCATGCTGTGCGACCAATCTCAATCTTCAGATCATGACCCCCGTATTCAATTGTTATCACGATAAAACCATTAATTATTAAATATTACTAATAAGGTAAATTATAAAATAATAATATCATTAATTGAAACAATGGATTTATTCGATCGTTTCTAAATCGTTTTTATTTTGTTACTAAATTGTTACAAATTTTGAGAAAACCATCGATTTCCATCGACAAGCTATATTTTTTTGTTTTGAATTGCCACTATTCGTTTATTAAACAGATCGAAAGTGAGTAAATTCCAGAGAAAATAGTTTGACCTTTGAATAACTCCATCAAAATCTTTCTGACTCATAAACGCCGGCCTCTCAATCTCTTCTATTAATGGTCTCAGGGAACCGGTTCGCATGCGGGT
>JAVEYK010000048.1:0-20831 GCA_034003505.1 Anaerolineaceae bacterium
CTATTGGTAATCTTCCAATTCCCCTATACAATCATACTAAATAAAATCCTTACAGCAGGAGAGACTGATGCACGGAAATAAACAAATTTTGATTGCGGTGGTGATGATTTTGCTGACATCCCTGGCCTGTTCAATCCCCTTCAGCAACAATGGACCCACACCAGAGGATATTTCAGCAACGGCAGCGGCTGCAATTTCAGCCACCCTCACCGCCATGGCTCCCGTCGAAGTTCCGACCGCCATACCGGATGTTGAAACACCCATGGACACCCCCATCCCCGAAACAACACCGACCACAGTTGTGAAGTCCAAACCGGATCAACTGCGTCTGGCGATGGTTGATTCCAACCAGAACTTATCCTCCTGGCAGGAAGATGGGAGTTTGAGCCTGATAGTCAATACTGGCGATGTCTCCCAGGCTGTGCTCTCACCGGATGGCGAGTGGATCGTCTTCACCCGTACATCCCCAGACGGGATAGACATCAGTCTGTGGGCAATCCGCTTTGATGGCAGCGATGAAAAGATTCTGGTCAGTCATGCCGATTTCCTGGCCATGCCGCTGCATCCTGATATAACCGACCCAAGCACCGTCCTGACGATAGCACCGTACATGATTGAATTTATCCCTGGCACGCATACCGTTGCATTCAATACCTATCCCCAATTTGATGGACCCGGATTTTTTGATAACAAAGATCTCTGGTATGTCAACGTTGAAACAGCTGAACGCCGTTCGTTCTTATCTCCCAGTCAGGCTGGGCATTTCTTCTTCAGCCCGGACGGCAGCCAGATGGCTCTGGTCACCCCCAATCAGATTGATCTGCTGAATACAGATGGCAGCAACCGTCGTTTTGCTGTCCTGATCTATGACTTTGTGTATACCTACAGTGAATTTGCCTACCATGCCGTACCAGTCTGGTCCGCGGATAGTTCATTTCTTCGTGTTGCCATTCCCCCACAGGATCCATTGGGAGATGCCACGGCGCCAGTCAAAATTTATCATATCCCAACGGATGGTTCCATGGCAACTTTACTTACTTCCGTCGTGGTTGCGCCATTGGATAATGCCATGCTGGCACCGGATACCAACCATTTTGCTTTCAAAGAACAAATTGGTGACCCGGCTGACAACCAATTCTCCCTTAAATTTGCCGATCTTTCTGGCAGCACACCCACCGAATTTACGACCGGTTCACTCGGGTTCGGAGCCTGGGCGCCAGATTCCAGCCACTTTTATTTCATTAATTGGAATCCACGCACAGCCCTCATTGGTCAGGTAGGGGCACCAGGGGTTATTGCCCTGGATGCCAACCCTGCCATCAATTTTTCGTGGGTTACAGCAGACCGTTATTTATTCATTTATCAATCTGGTGCCAATTACCAACTCAGGATCGGCACGCTCTCTACAGCAAGTGTTGAAATTGCCAGTTTGGGTTCGGGATTGGGTACCCCCAGCTACGACTTTGTCAGTCCATAATCCAAGAATTAAAAAACTTCCTGGGAAACCTCAGGAAGTTTTTTTACCAGATGTACCAGACCGTCAATGCAATCGCAATTCCCAGAATGACACCGCCAACCACCTGTGCCGGTGTGTGCCCGAGCACCTCTTTTAACTTTTCAATCTCAATCGGTTCCCCGCGCAGTAATTCTTCAAACAGCTGATTAATCTTCTGGGCATGGATGCCAGCCTGTCTGCGCACCCCGGAAGCGTCATAGACCACGATCATGGAGATGGCAAACGCCACGGCAAACAGGGCAGTATCGAAACCATAATTCAAACCGGTGGATAATGTTACGGAGACCATCAATGAGGAATGGGTGCTGGGCATTCCGCCGCTGCTGAACCACAAACCCCAGTTGATGCGGCGGTTGATCAGATATTCCATCGGGACTTTAAGAAATTGGCCGAAGAACCAGCCAATCAGACCAACGATCAAAACCTGATTGTTCAGTAACTGTTCACCCATTAATCATCTTGCTCGTTTTTCGGGAGCTGATTCTCCAATCGAATTTGTTGTACCCGTAATTCGGCTGACTCTAACAAACCTGCACAGTGGGCAGATAAAGATTGACCTCGTTCGTAAAGAGTTAACGACTCATCCAGATTGAGTGTTTCCGATTCCAACCGGTTCACGATCTGTTCAAGCTCTGCAAAAGCCTGTTCATAGCTTAATTGATCAACCGAAGATTTTTCCATTTTTCACTCCATTCACTCAAGATTGCACTGGATGGCAGGTTGAAAATTTTATCATACCTTAATCATTTTTCCGATAAATTTGTTTGACTTCCGTTTTCAGAAAACCATCACTTAATTGAACAGAAATCTGTTTCCCGGCTGCTACCTCGGTTACAGAACTTACAATCTTCCCCTTTTCATCACTCACAATCGCATACCCACGCTGCAAGACCTGCATTGGATTCAGAGCATTCAGACGGGCGGATAACCCTCCCAGGCGCGATCCATGCAGGGAGATGCGATGATCAAAAACACGACCCATGCGTAAAATCACCTCATCCAGGCGTTGCTGGTTGTTCAGGATACGATTGATGGGGGAAAGAAAATTCAACTGCGATTGTGTGGAAAGCAGGTTCTGGCGCTGCTGTCTGATTTTTCGATCGAACACATCATCCAGTTCGGTTTGCAAACCCGCCAGATTGGCTAACAGATCATCTTTATCCGGGGTCACCAGCACGGCGGCACCGGTTGGGGTGGGTGCTCGTAAATCAGCAGCAAAATCCGAGAGGGTGGTATCAGTCTCATGCCCGATGCCTGTCACCACCGGGATTCTTGATTCGGCGATGGCGCGCACCACACGTTCGTCATTGAAGGCCCACAGATCCTCCATGGATCCGCCACCACGCGCTAACAGAATCACATCCACATCCAGCAACTGGTTTAGCTGCCGGATGGCCTGAACGATTTTTGGCGGGGCTTCCTCGCCCTGCACAACCGCTGGTGCCAGCACTACTTCGACCAGCGGGAAGCGTCCTTGCAAGGTATTCAACATATCCTGTAAAGCAGCCCCGGTTGGGGAGGTGACGATCCCGATCTTTTTGGGGAAGGCGGGTATGTCTCGCTTGCGCTCCGGGTCAAACAAACCTTCCGCTTCCAGAAAAGCTTTCAGGCGCATGAATTCCTGGAAGAGCAGGCCTTCGCCAGCCATACGAATGGCATCCACGTACAACTGATATTGGCCACCGGCATCATAGACACTGATGTAACCATGCACTTCCACAGCCATGCCGGTTTCAAGCACTGATTTCACCCGCAGGGCATTTTGGCGCCAGATCACACATTTTAATGTGGCAGCGCTGTCTTTTAGATTGAAATAGATATGTCCGGAACTGGGCTTGGAAAGCGTGGAAATTTCCCCTGACACCCAGATATCCCGCAGTATTTCATCACTCTCCAATAAAGCCCGCAAATATTGCGTCATACCTGTGACGGTTAATACCCGTGGTCCAAATAAACTCATTTGCTCTGCCATCGAATTAAGAATACCGAACATGTCCTTTTGTGTCAACAAAATCAACCTGTCTGTCCGGCAAATTTGGGATTATGTTCCCATTGTTGGTATTTCATCAAAAAAATCATCGATGAGCACTTATATTTTCTGCTACAATCAAACTATTCGGAATTGGAAGGGATTTAATGGATTATCTTTGGTCGCCATGGCGTATGAACTATATCAATAACAAATCAGATGAACCACAATGCGTGTTCTGTAATGCCGTTGAACAGCGAGAGGATGAGGAATTTTTGATCCTTCAGCGCGGGAAAACAGCTTTTGTGATACTCAACCGCTTTCCATACACCAGTGGTCATCTGATGGTGTTACCTTACGAACATACACCTTCCTATGAAGACCTGAAGCCTGGGACCAGGGCGGAAATCATGGAATTGATCAATAGCGCCACCAAAATCCTGCGCCAGGTGTACAACCCGGATGGGTTCAATTTAGGAGCTAACATCGGTGCAGATGCCGGTGCGGGCATTGCACCTCATTTTCATTTCCATATCGTTCCGCGTTGGCGCGGGGATAGTAACTTCATGTCCGTCACCGCCAACACGCGTGTCCTACCGGAAGATCTGGCCGTCAGCTACCAGCGTTTGAAGGATGCGTGGGATTTAGGGGTTGGGGGGTAGGTGTTGAGTGTTGAGTTTTGAGTTTTGAGTTTTTTAAAAAGCTTTCAGCTTTCAGCTTTGAGCCATCAGCTAACCCCTAGCCCCTGAACACTTAATCCTAAAACCTATCATTTCTCTATCTGCCCTGATGGGAACAAAATAGAGGGGGTTTGACGTCTTAAGGATATGAAAACAAAAATTACTCCCAAAATTGTGTTGATAACTTTTCTGGTGAGCACCATCATTAGCGCCTGCACGGTCTATCAGGAACCAGTACCTGAGACCACAATCCCCGCCCAGGACACGCCTGTGCCGGTAACTCCCACTCAACAGGTACCCACCAGCGAAGCACCGGATAAAAATGAACCATTAACCCCCATTCAACCAGGAGGCAAAGCACCCATTAACCTCACCCCTATTTCCCCAGCGGATCTGCCTGCAAACCTGCGGGAACTGGTCAATCAATCCACCTCCGAGCTGGCTGAAGCATTAGACATCGATGAAAATCAAATTGTCCTTGCGAGCGCAAAAAGTGTGGTCTGGTCAGATTCCAGTTTGGGATGCCCACAACCTGACATGAACTACTTACAGGTGCTTACGGATGGATATCAAATTATCCTGTCTGCTGATGACAACCTGTATTATTACCACGCGAACAAAAAAGGGTATGGCATCTTCTGCGAAAATCCTTCACCACCCTATTCCGAGGGAGCAGTGGATCGGTAAAAATACCTCACTCTGTGTCCCAAATCATCACGACCAGATGTTCCACCCATTTTCTTTTTTCCAGCCAGGTAAAGATTCTTTTTATCCTGCGGAAATAGACTGGCATAGAATTTACGTCACTGATTTCCTGAAATCCGAAACGCTCATAAAAGGAAACCAGTGAACCACGGCAGGTCAGGAACACAGGCGGGTTGAGGTCTATAAGAATTGTCCGGATCAGCGCTTCTGCTACCCTCTGCTGGCGGTACAATGGCAGGACAGCTAATGATGCCAATTCACTTGATCCATCTTTGTGTACTTTAAGCTGAACACAACCAAGCCTGGTTCCGTTCGCATGCACAGCCACTACAAACCGTCGCCAATCTAGCCCGAGTGGATTAATCCCAACCTGCCAGATCAATCGCCGGATAAAGGCAGCATCCTCTTTGGTTGCTGATCGAATGCTGAAATCCAATTTTTTCATCGTTTTGTTTACAGTTCCAAGCGTTTCGAACATCCAGTGAACAACCATCGCTCTACAAAAAACCTGAGAATCGGAAATCAATTCTCAGGTCCTCTCCATCAAGCGAATAAGTTTACTTTATAAAATCCTCTGCATAATGGCAGGCGACAAAGTGATTGGGCAGAACTTCTCTTAATTCTGGTTCGTTGACAGAGCAATCCGGCTTGGCAAATGGACAACGCGGATGAAAACGGCAGCCTTTTGGCGGATTCAAGGGGCTGGGTACATCGCCCTCCAGAATTACTCGTTCCCGTTTCAATTTTGGATCAGGTATCGGGATCGCGGACATTAATGCGTTGGTATAAGGATGTGTTGGACGCAGGAATAACTCATCCCGATCTGCCAATTCCACAATCTTTCCCAAATACATCACCGCCACTCGGTCTGATATGTGTTCCACCACCGCCAGATTATGTGCCACAAAAAGATATGTTAGACCAAAATTGCGCTGTAAATCACGCAAAATATTCAACACCTGCGCCTGGATCGATACATCTAATGCTGAAACTGGTTCATCCAGCACAATAAACTTTGGTTTCATCACCAGCGCCCGGGCAATACCAATCCTCTGACGCTGCCCGCCGGAAAACTCATGCGGATAACGCATCGCATGATAATCTTCCAGCCCCACATTTTTCATGGCATCCAGCACCATCTCAAAACGTTCCTGGTTGTTCCCGATCTTGTGAATCTTCAACCCTTCAGCAATCGATTCACCAATCGGTAAGCGCGGATCCAGGGATGAGTAAGGATCCTGAAAAACGATCTGCATATGGCGGCGCATCTCTTTGGCTTCATCCCTGTCCAGTTCGAAAACATTGGTATTGTTATAAATAACAGATCCACTGGTATGTTTCAATAAACCCAACATGGTGTGTCCTACGGTGGTTTTTCCGCAACCTGATTCACCTACCAGCCCTAATGTCTCACCCTTGCGAATCGAGAAACTTACATCATCCACTGCCTTCACCTGGGCAACCACACGTCTTAATAACCCGCCTTTTACCGGGTAATATTTAACCAGATTTTTTACCTCTATCAGATTTTCGGATTCTGTATTTGTCAGGTCCATCATGTTTTTCACTTCCGTTTTCTATATCTGAATCGGTGCTTTATGACCATCAGTATTTTGGTATAACCAGCAACGTACTGTGTGCCCTTTCCTGACCTTTATTAAATCAGGATTTTTGGAATCACAAATTTCTTCCAGATGATACTCTATTCTGGCTTTACAGCGTGATGCAAAACGACACCCCGGTGGCAAGTCTACCAGGTTAGGCACATTGCCAGGAATTGTATCCAATTCTTCCTTAACCTGTCCCAATACTGGTACAGAAGCGATCAATCCAACGGTATAAGGGTGCAAGGGTGTGTCATAAATGGAAATAACGTCACTTTCCTCCACAATCTGCCCGGCATACATGACTGCAACACGATCTGCCATCTCGGCAATCACACCCAGATCATGCGTAATCAGCACGACTGAAGTGTTTATTTTGGATCGTAAATCGCGCATCAGGTCCAGAATTTGGGCTTGAATAGTCACATCCAGAGCAGTAGTTGGCTCATCGGCAATCAGGATCTGTGGATTCAAAGCCAGTGCCATCGCAATCATGACGCGTTGGGCCTGCCCACCAGACATCTCATGCGGATATGCTTTTGCTTTGCGGGCTGCATCTGGAATTCCCACCAGCGCCAATAGTTCAACTGTGCGTTCCCAGGCTTGTTTTTTATCATAATTGGTATGAATCTGTAAAATTTCTACAATCTGGTCACCCACGGTAAAAACTGGATTCAGGCTGCTTTGCGGCTGTTGAAAAATCATCGAAATATGATTTCCACGCACCAACTGCATGCCTGCCTCATCCAGTTTCAATAAATCACGACCTTCGAATAGAATTTCTCCACCGACAATTTTTCCCGGGGCATCCACCAGACGCATCACAGAAAATGAGGTTACACTCTTGCCACAACCTGACTCTCCCACCAAACCCAGCACTTCACCCACATGCAAAGTTAGATCAACCCCATCAACAGCTTTGACCACACCATCTTCGGTGAAAAAATAGGTCTGTAGTCCTTTTATCTCAAGAATGGGATCCGATTCGTTTTGTATCATTGTTTTCTCCATTCTAGTTCTGGGTCTGTCCCAGGCGCGGATCGATCGCATCACGCAGTCCATCACCCAGCAGATTGAATGATAATACCGTCAGCATGATGGCTATACCTGGATAGAAGACAAGATGCGGAGCTGTAAAAACCTGATTCCGTTCACTTCCAAGCATGGTGCCCCATTCCGGCATCGGTGGTTGTGCTCCCAATCCAAGGAAAGATAAAGCCGCAGCATCCAGAATAGCAGTACCAATCCCCAGCGTGCCTGTCACAATTAAAGGTGGGATGGCATTCGGTAACACTCGATTGATCAGGATATGAAATGCACTACCTCCCAGCGCACGGGAAGCAGCTACATATGGCATCTCTTTAATTGATAATACGCTGGCACGCACCACCCTGGCATATACCGGGATAGTGACAATGGCAATCGCCAGCAATGCATTTTGTAAACCTGGGCCCAGTACAGAAACAATTGTGATGGCAAGTAACAAAGAAGGAAATGCCATTAAGACATCCAGAATACGCATGATCAAATTATCAACCCACCCGCCAAAAAATCCAGACATGGAACCTAAAATGGTGCCAATAATGATGGCAAATCCAATGGTTGTGAAACCAATCATCAATGAAATGCGGGAACCATGCACAACCCGACTGAATTGGTCTCTCACATTACCATCGATGCCCATTAAGTGCTGGGGTTGATCTTTCGGACAACCCAGTAAATGAATACACGGATCCTGACGTTTTTTAATACCATCCTCGAGACCAATCAAAACCTGTTCGGGTTCAAACGGTGCGATCACATCCGCAAAGATGGCAGTCAATATCAGAAATGACAAAATAACCAATCCCAATACAGCATTGCGTTGTCGCAGAATCCTGCGCAGGGTCAGGCGCCACAGGCTATTCGATCGATAGTCTTTTTGTTGATTATTGGAAAGTGATACAGGTGGCATGGTTACTCCAATCGAATCCGTGGATCAATAAATACATAGGATAAATCGACTATCAGGTTGATTAACACATATCCTGCAGCAATTACCACTGTAAATGCCTGGATAATAGGATAATCTCGAGCGGTAATGGCTTCAAACAGAATTCTACCCACACCAGCCAGTCCAAAAATCGACTCGGTCAACACTGCGCCGGCAAAAATGGTGCCCACCTGTAAACCAATGATGGTAACCACCGGTAGTAAGGCATTCCGAAAAGCATGTTTTAAGATGACTTTATTCTGTTTAAGTCCTTTAGAACGAGCTGTACGTATGTAGTCTTGCTTCATTACTTCCAGCATACTGGATCGTGTTATACGGGCAATAATTGCCAGAGGAATGGTGCTTAACGCCATAGCCGGCAAAATCATGTGTTTTATGGCATCACCAAGGATTTTCCAATCCCCTGTAATAAGCGAATTAAAAATATACATATTCGAGAAAAATTCAAGGAAGTGGTATCCAATGGTCTCTTTTGCCAATACCCAACCCCAAATTTCATAAAAGGGGACGGAGACAAAACCAGGTGCCAATCTTCCCGAAGGCGGCAATTGAAAAAAGGTATCCTTCAATAAAATAGCAAAAGCAAACTGAAACATTAATCCTAACCAATAAACTGGCATTGAAACGCCAATATTTGCCCCTATCATCGTGAATACATCCCAGATAGAATTACGTTTTACTGCCGATATAATACCGGCCGGGATGCCAATCGAGATCGCAATGAGTAAAGCAATTGTGCCTAATTCTAAAGTTAATGGCAATCGTTCAATTAAAATTAAGGTGACTGGACGACTGAAGCGGATCGATTGTCCAAAATCACCACTCAAAATATCGCGCACATAAATGCCAAATTGGGTGGTGATCGGTTTATCAAAACCGTATTTGACATTAAAGCGTGCGCAAACTTCCGGCGTAGCTTTTTCCCCCAGCATGGCTTTACACGGTTCTCCCGGTATCATCCTCGCTAATGCAAAAGTGACAACCAGAATTCCCAATAAAACCGGAATAGCCAAAATTAAACGGCGAATTGTGTACTGTATCATAAGCTACTCTTTTATGGTAATGGAAAAATAACGGGGTGGTCGCGGTTACCCGGGCCACCCCGCGCAAAAACTAAATCTCTACTGAATTAATCAGCATTCAACAAATCCCACCATAGATAGGTGAAATATTCAAAGGCACCGGTGTTTCCAATATGTAATGGGTTGGAAGCATCCCAGGCTACCACCCAGGACATCACAACATCATTGGCATCCAGGCTGGAACCATCGTGGAACTTGACGCCCTGGCGCAGGTTGCAGGTCCAAACAGTCAGATCTTCATTTGGTTCACATTCAGTGGCCAGACCAGGTTTGACAGTTGTACCGCCAACTTCGAATGACAGGAGGGATTCCAGAACTTGTTCACAAGCACGTAAGGATTCACCATCTGTTTCATCATTACAATATAGGGAAATAGGTTCTGCATTCTGCATCCAGACAAAAGTGTCTCGGCCAGCAGGATCAACAACTGCAAAATATTCATTCCCTAACGGGCTGGCATGGGCACCAGCTACTTCAGCTTTGAATGCCGTCCCAGAACCACCATGAGCGATCGGGATCGTAGGCAGAAGTTCTTTAATTGCGTTATTCGCATCCACATACATGGATTCAGCTTCAGCTGGATCAGCAATCTGTGAGGCTGCTTCTAATGTCTCATAAATTTCTGGGAATGGTTCACCAAATTGTAAATTGTTCTTTGCAAAGTGATAATCCAGGAAGTTGGTGATATGCGGGTAATCAGCATTCCAGCCTAACAAATGGATACCATCCAAACGACCAGCAGAAGCCTCTTCCAGGAAAGCACCTGATTCCATAACGACTACTTCAGCATTGATACCCAGATCTTTTAATTGAGCCTGAATGTCGGTGGCAACCAGGCCAGGTTCTGGCAGGTAACTGCGGAAAACGTCCCGATAGAAGATTTTGGTGTCAAAACCATCCGGGTAACCAGCTTCCGCTAATAAATCTTTGGCAGCTTGCAAGTCGTAATCATACCAATCTTCGCCAACACAACCATTCGGAACTGCACAGGGTGTGAAGTGGCTGGCAACGATTGAACCTTCCGGGAAGAAATTATCAACAATTCGATTGCGGTCAATTCCTAATGCCACAGCTTTGCGAACACGGACATCATCGAAAGGTGGGAAGTAATTCGTGAAACCAACATAGAAGATATTGAGGGCTTCTCGATCATACAATACCAGGTTGGGATCTGATTTAATCACTTCGAAATCATCAGGAGATGGATTATCAATACCATCCACCGTTCCAGATTGCAGCTCTAACAAACGGGCCGCACCTTCTGATGACCATCGATAAACGATTGTATCAACAATGCCGGGATCACCCCAATAATCAGCGAATTTCTTGAAGACAATACTATCACCACGGTTCCAGGAATCCAGGACGTAAGGGCCAGTTCCAACTGGTTTCTCGAGGATTTCACGTGATTCCATGGCAGCTTCAATCCACTCTTTTGGTTGAATGGAGAAGGCTGAGAATGCAGCTTTTGAGGGGAATGCCGGATCAGGAAAACACATGCTAAACTGAACGGTATACTCATCCAGCGCGGCGATTTCTTTTATAAGCCCACCATAGTCACAATCGGGGGCAGCCAAAGACATTGGCTCAAAATCTGGTGAGGGTTCAACGGGTTCTGCTGGTGCAGCGGGTTCGGCAGGTTCGGCAGGTTCCGCAGGTGCAGCGGGTTCTGCAGGTGCGGCTGGTTCTTCTGGAGTAGTGGGTGCTGCCGGTTGACAGGCAACCACCAACATACTCACAACCAATAACATAAATACGACGCTAAAAAGCGATTTGGATCTCATCTTCTTCCTCCTAAAATTGGTAAACATTTTGATTTTTTCCTTGAGACGAATAAATTAGATGATTGTTGTTATTTCACCTCCTATGCAATTAAAAATATATGGAAATTTAGTTAATAGATTCAACCATTTTATATTACATTTGTCAATACTAGTGCAGGATAAATATCCCCTTTGTCTTTACCAATTCCTCTTTATCCGTTTCTTTTTCTCTTGACAGGCGTTTTCCCTACAGGTATAATTTTTCAATATACTCCCATAGAGTATATTGTTGTATCAATTAATTGAGGAGAAAAAATGCCCTTATACGAGTATGTTTGTAACGATTGTGGTCAGCCCTTTGAAAAAATGATGCGCTTTAGCGAGTTAATCCAATCCCCCAACTGCCCAACCTGCTCTGGAAATAACACCAGCAAACAGATCTCCTTATTCGCCAGTTCGGGGTCAATCTCCTCCTCCAGTTCATCCAGTTGCAGCAGCAACCCCAGCAGTCGATTTCGCTGAGGGGGATAACTCACCTGCGTGACAGGTAGAAAGGGTAGCCGAATGCAACTCACTGAGAGTAACGCCAAAGATAAATTAATCAATCGCTTGCGCCGCATAGAGGGACAGGTACGGGGTGTGCAGTCCATGGTGTCGGATGAGCGCAACTGCCGTGATATTTTGCAGCAACTAAGCGCCATCCGCTCAGCTGTGCATGGTGTCAGCTTGCTCTTGCTGGAAGACTACATGTCGGACTGTTTTGTCAACCTGGAGGAGAAATCCACCCAGGAACGTGATGAACTCCTAAAAGATCTTATTCAAATTCTGGGGAAGACCCCCTGAGAAAGAGAAAAAATGGCGCAAGCAAAAATAATCTGGCAGCCTGGCAGTAAGACCTTTATTGGTATCGATTCCACCAATCATTCAGTGGTCTTATCCACTCCGGATGAGGGCGTGGGGATGAAACCTTCTGAGTTATTGCTGGTCGCGGTCGGATCCTGCACTGCCGTGGATGTGGTCAATATCCTCGAAAAAAAGCGCTTTCTATTGAACAGCCTCGAAATTGAGGTTAGCGCTGAACAGGAAGCAGACCCACCCTGGACCTTCCGAAAAATCCATATTCACTACAAACTGCGGGGAACAGATCTCACCGAGAAAGCGGTTGAACAGGCCATCCAGCTCTCTGAGGAGAAATACTGTTCCGTTTCAGCCACCGTCCGCGCCAGCGCTGAAATCAGCACATCATACGAAATCTTGTAAACCAGTTTCCGGGCGAAGGGTATTCCTCAATGCATAGAAGAGCAAGATCCAACGATCGCGAACAAGATGGGAAACTCCCATCTTAGTTACTCTTACCAGTCCATTTCAGCTCCTTTCAAATTCGTTAACGAAACCGATTTTTATTTTTCCGGGTTGGTTGTAAAATATGGATTTAAACCAATTATCAGGAGTTTAAATCATGGCCGAATCACTTGAATTCAGTAAAAATTATAATGATCTAAGCACAAATAGGGGTTTCCAATTCGAGTTTTTCTGTGACAGATGTGGAAATGGTTTCCGCACCCAATTTAAACCTTTCAGTCTGGGTGCAATTTCCGGGGTGATGGATGCAGCCAATAGTCTTCTGGGTGGATTCCTGGGAAAAGCGGCAGATGTAAGTGAACGCATCAGCTCTGCCAGCCAGGAGCGTTCACATGATGAGGCATTTTTAGAGGCTGCCAGGGAACTACGTCCTGAATTTATGCAATGTCCACGCTGCAGTCAATGGGTTTGTAAAAAGAGCTGTTGGAATCATAAGAAAGGTCTCTGTAAAGAATGCGCTCCGGATTTGGGTGTTGAGATGAGTGCAGCCCAAAGTTCCCGGTCAGTAGAAGAAGTTTGGGCGCACGCCGCCATGGCAGAAGAGGATAAAAAACTGGGTGCAGAAAATTGGCGGGAAACGATTCGTGCTTCCTGCCCGCAATGCAATGCTCCTTTGGCTACCAATGCCAAGTTTTGCCCTGAATGTGGTGCTAAGTTGAAAGGCGCAGAACATTGCACGGAATGTGGTGCTAAACTACAACCCGGTGCAAAATTCTGTGCGGACTGCGGTAATAAAGTAAATTGACATGCTCCACCAGCGAAATTGCGTTTTTGAATAAGGTCTTAACCTCACGCCAGATCTGCCGGACTGACACCTAATTCATCCGGCATAAAACGCATTCCTTTTAATTCATCAAATTTCAGGTACTTTCCTTCCAATTCGGGGCGTTCCTTTTTTAGTGCTTCATATAAATAGGTGTAACTGGTCATCACGCGCCTTTTCCAGTCCAGGTTCAGGTTGCGTGCCACCTTTTGGATGCTTTTCCCATCCGGGCCTTCAATTTCGATGAAGTTTCCATACGGCAATTCATCCAATACCACCAGCGTATCCAGCAACGAATAGGTGGTGCGGTATTTTTCATACGCCATCACCACTTCAAATCCCAGTCCTTCGAGCAATGTCCGTGCAGTATCAAAATCGTCCACCAGCACTTCAATCTCCTGGCGAATGCTGACCGGCTTACCAGCCTCAGCCGCACCTTTGAAAGTCAATATATTTTCTGTGTCTTTGCGCAACCTTAAAACATGCCGCAAATTGCGCAATCGTCCATCCGCCGTATCAAAGCGTAAATTCGATTCAAAACAGCGTGCCTGTAACAAGGTACCACCTAAATCGACAATTTTTTGTTCGATTTCATTTAAAGAAAGCACATAGAATTTCACTTCAATTTCAACATCACTGGTGTTTTTCATTCTTACCCCTTCGGGCCTTCCTTTGTGAAAGGAAAAAATAGCCAAATATAAAACCTACATACACGATGGTTGCCACAATTCGAAACGGCACATTATAAAAAGATGTCTTATTCTGGGATAAAAGCAAATAGTCCAGCCACCAGCCTACAACCAATATCAGAATACTGAGCTGAACAACCTTACGGCTCCAGGTCCGTTGCAACCAGGCAAGCACGGATGCAACCATTCCAATCAGGCCGATTATGACACCTGTGATCAAACTATACCATGGTCCGGGCTGTACCCCAAAGCGCTGCAGGGTCTCCCATTGATAGAGGCTCTGATACACCCGCAGCCAGCCCATCACAGCCATCCATGCCAGCGAGAAGATTATCACTTTCAGTAAAAAAGGTCTTTTCTTTTTCAAGCGCTCATCCCTGCTGAAATTGTACTCTATGTCAGGAATGACTGGCATACCTATATCATCTTTTGTTAATTTGCACCCATCTCAGGGATTCAATGGATAAAACTGTAATTCCCATAAATGCACATGCGCGGGTTCAGCATTATTCAGGTTCGTTACCCGGATTTCTACCTTTTGTACCTGTGTGATTTCTGGTAAATCCAACTCTACCAGGCGCGAAGCAGAAGTTTCTGCCACTTCGCGTGCTAAAACCAATGGCTGGTCTTCCCCGGCGGCCCAAACCTCGGCCTCAATGCGAGTGGGTTCTCCTCCTACCCGCAGAACCAGGTGTGCCACTGGTCGTGGTCGTGAAAAATGCACAATCAACCGTAACGGATTCGCCTCCCAGGTTCTGGCCAGTGTGCTCTGGTCACCATCAAAAATATGCATGATCTCCCCCATGTCCAGCGTGGAGTACTCCACCCATACCTCTTCTCCGTCCGCCAATACAGCCGTGCCCTTATTCACCATGCGCCGGGCAGCTAATTCTGCCGCAAAGGTTGCTTCAATATTGTCCACGTATTCCAGATGCATAAAGTAAAAGCCTGGCTCACCATTCGGATAAGGAAGCACATTCACTATTTTGGTATTGGTAAATTTTTGGCTCTCCTCCATATTCTGCTTTTCTTCGGGGGTAATCACAAATACCATTTGCGGGTCAAACGGTTTGTATTCGCTGATGTACCCATCAATACTGCCCATCTGAAAAGGGACGGGGTCTTCAAAGAAGAAGCGCGCCAACACATCCGCCCCATTTGTCCAGACTGAGGTCAGGTAGAATTTCTGATCGGGATCATTCTGCAATTCATTTTCGATCGTTCCAAAGACCTGCCGGGCTCCATACTGCATGCCATACAAGCCATAATTTTCAAACCAGGTGGAACCGTTGCGCAGTGCATCCCAGCCCATCAAGGTGTTTGATAAAATCAGGAGCACAAAGATGCCTATCCCGGTAATCAAGCTGGTTCGTTGGGGGATCTGCCTGCGCAGTTCAACCTTCTGCCATAGCCACTCCCAGCTTTTCAAAAGCCCAATCGTGGTTAATACCGTCGCCGGGATGACCATCACCAGTGTGCGGGTGATCCCCAATTGCAGCATTGCTGCACCACTGGGGGCTGCCAGGAGCATGAGCAGAATCAGACGTGCAAAAGATTGTCTGATCTGTCTAAAACACCACACAATACCCATCAGAAGAAAGGGCAAACCTGGTTGCCATAAATGCCCGTAATTTTTCATCAGATGGCGCGGGAGATCCACCTGGTTCTGAAGATACCAATACAGGGGATTTAATCCCCGCAAATATTCCCCCACGAAATTCAACAATTTTTCACCGAACGGGATATTTTTCACCCAATAAGATCCTAAAATCTCCAGATGACGCAGGCTTTCCCCGGGATGGTCGAGTGAAAATCGCAAGTAAGGCAGCAGAAATACAAACCCCATCCCCAGGGCGATCAGGAAGACCCTTTTGTTGTGCCAGTGGTAGCGCCAGTCACTCAGCAGCATCCCCAACAAAGTAAAGCCAACCACCACCCGCATGGGACTGTAACTGTAAAACGCCAGAGCAGCCAGAACCGCTGTGGCATATAAATAGCGCGGATGGTTCTTGCGGTACAACACATAACCAGCCACGAACCCGGCATAGAAGCTGACAGCCATGGACGTTTCAAAAGCCGTGCGCGAATGTAAAAACCAGGCTGGCATTAAAGACAGGACCAGCACCGCCAGCCAGCCGCGCCTTTTCTGATACCCAGCTTCAATCATCAAACCCACACCCAAAGCAGCCAAAAGGGTCAGCAGAACCGCTGCGCCACGGGTTGCCCAGATCTGCTTGCCAAACAACAATACCGGAAGTACCTGGTAATAAACCGAGGTACTCAAGTTGTACTGACCGCCGTTTTCGAAAAAAGTAGGTAAAAATTCATCATAGGGGCTATAAAATTGATCACGGATTAAATCCGCGGCATGCACGCTTTGAATGGCTTCATCGCTGAAGAAATAGATCGGAAATTCTTCCAATCCAACCAGGCGCACAGTCAGATACACCATTAAAGCCAGAATGAATGCGAGGGTTGGCAGTGATAACAAACGACCGAATCCTGCCTGCTTGCCTGCATCCTTTTTTCGGAGGGGTGGTTCTTTGAAAGAATCCGCCTTTAAGGTTCGGGTCTCCAGTAATCTGCCACCAGCATCCACATAATTGCACACCACCTCCAGATCACTATCCGGCGGAAGTTCCAATTCCAGACGCAAATGCTGGTCTGTTCGGGTTTGTTTCATTAAGTTGGGAGACAGGGGTTTTTCATCCATCTGTTTTCATGATTATAGCATTTTGAAGTACCATCTTATTAAAAGGGGAGTTGCGTAGGATCAAATTGTTTAAAATAATGAAATTTGAACTTCAGATGATCCAATTCCAACGCTGGCGGAACTGATTTTCTAAAATGGCATAAAATAGGTATAGCGAGGTTGTGAACAGTGCCCCTATTTTAAGAGAAGACAACGACTATCACAGCCGTAAATCCTGATACAATTGCAGCAATAAGCCTGTCTGGCGCACCTCTGCCTCGACAGTAACCACCAAATCTCAAAAAACAAGCAGGTATTATGAGTGAAGAGATTACAATCGAAATGTTCAATCACCTGGTAACCCTGGCTGCCCTGGAACTGGATGAAAAACAGGCAGTCTATTTACGCCGTGAACTGAATCAGCAACTAAATGTCATTCATGAATTGGAAGCGATTCCCCTGGATGCTGACATGACAACCACAGCGCATGGTGTCTCCTATAACCAGTCAACCAGCCCGGCATTACGGGAGGACACCTGGCAGCCGCATCCCAACCCGGATGAGATCCTGCAGCAAGCGCCGCAAGTGGATGATCATTACATTGTTGTGCCGGACATCCCACACGAGAAACTGGATTAAGCCATGGAACTTTGTGATTTCTCAGCCCACGAATTATTGGATTTATTGCATAGCAAGCAGGTCTCAGCACAAGAAATCGTGAAGAGCAGCCTGCAACGAATTCGTGCCGTTGATGGCCGCCCCGGAAGCCTGGAGTCTGGCGCAGAAAGCGAACAGGATAAACTCAGCGTTCATGCTTTTATATCGGTTACCGCCGATCAGGCACTGCAGCAAGCCAGGATCATTGATCAACAACTAGCCAAGGGTGAACAGTTGGGACTATTGGCTGGCATTCCCTTTTCAGCCAAAGATGTCTTTTGCGTCAAAGACACCTACACCACCGCTGCTTCAAAAATGCTGGCTAATTTCAAAGCCCCGTATACATCCACGGCGGTGGAGCGCTTGCAAAATCAGGGTGCCATCCTGCTTGGCAAAGTCAACCTGGATGAGTTTACTTATGGTTCCTCGAGTGAATCGACTGCCTTCCAACCCTGCCCACGCAATCCCTGGGATACCAGTCGTGTGACTGGGGGTTCCTCCGGCGGCAGTACTGCTTCTGTAGCGGCTGGTGAAGTGCCATTCTCTCTCGGGACCGATACAGCCGGTTCCATCCGCCAGCCAGCAGCTTTCTGTGGCGTCGTCGGTGTCAAACCTACCTATGGTCGAGTCTCGCGCTATGGGATTATCGCTTTTGCCTCCTCGCTCGACTGCCCGGGTCCAATTGCCCGCAATGTTACCGACGCCGCTCTCATGCTGCAAGCCATCGCAGGGGCTGACCCGCGTGACAGTACTGCTGCCAACGTTCCGGTGCCAGACTATCTGAACAATTTGGAGCAGGGTGTCAGAGGCAAACGCATTGGCTTGTCGCCCGATTATTTCCAGATCAGTTACATGGATGCCGAAACCGGTGAGATCCACCAAAAACCAGTACAGGAGGATATCCGTTCTGCAATTTATCATGCTGCTAACGTGCTGCGCAGCATGGGGGCAGAAATTATCGAAGATGTCCCCATGCCCAATACCCGCTATGGCATTCCGGCATTTTTCGTCATCAGCCGTGTGGAAGCAGCCTCCAACCTGCACCGCTACGATGGTGTCAAATATGGCTATCGCACCCCCAGCGTTGAAGATGATCTGCGTGTCATGTATCGCAAGAGCCGTAATGAAGCCTTTGGTCTACAACCCAAATTACGCATTCTAATGGGAATGTACGTCAGCGCTGCTCAATATTCCGAACAGTATTACAACCGCGCCTTGAAAGTACGGGCGTTGTTGCGCCGCGATTTCGATCAGGTCTTTGACCCGCAGGGGAAGTACCACCTGGACGCACTTCTAACCCCCACCACCCCGACCACTGCTTTTCAGATTGGCGCTGTATATGGCGATTCGGTTCTGATGCAATTCGCAGATCAGTTCACCGTCAGTGCCAACCATGCCGGCATCCCCGGCATCTCTTTACCGGGTGGTATTGCGAGCGATGGTTTGCCCATCGGGGTGCAGTTACTGGGTCCGGATTATTCTGAGCAAACCCTCCTGCAAATGGGACGTGCACTGGAAATCGGCACCCAGGATGAAGCCTGGCGAACACAAAAACCTGCCGTATTGCGTTGAGTTTAAAACATGATCAATCATCACCGAACACCCCATCAAACCACCTCCAGGAGGATTGGATGACAGAATACGAAGTTGTAATTGGACTGGAAACCCATATCCAGTTGAACACCAAAACCAAAATCTTTTGTGCCTGCAAGGCCGACTCCTGGGAAGATGAACCCAATACCAACATTTGCCCGGTCTGTTGCGGCTTGCCCGGCGTGTTACCTGTGCTGAACAAAGCGGTAGTGGAAAAGGGTGTCCTGCTCGCCAAAGCCATGCAATCAGAAATTCGCATGCGGTCTTTTTTTGACCGTAAGAATTACTTCTACCCAGACCTGCCCAAAGGCTATCAGATTTCCCAATATGACCTCTCACTGGCCAGTGGCGGGTATCTGGATGTGCCCATGCCAGAAGGCTACACCCGTCGGGTCAGCATCCACAAACTGCACATGGAGGAAGACGCCGGCAAGACCAAGAACGCGGGCAAGCTGCGTCTGATCGACTTCAATCGTTGTGGCGTTCCCCTGGTCGAAATGGTCACCGGGCCGGACCTGCGATCCGCTAATGAAGCCGCCCAGTACCTGATCCGGTTGCGCCAGTTACTGCGCTGGTTGGGTATCTCCGAAGCCGATATGGAAAAAGGTCATCTGCGCTGTGATGCGAACGTCTCCATTCGCCCCAAAGGTTCCGACAAACTCTTCACCAAAACCGAGATTAAGAATGTGAACTCCATTGATAACGTTCGGATGGCCATCGAGCACGAATTTGAACGCCAGATTCGTGAGGTGGAAGCGGGTAATCGTGTGCATGCCTGGACCCTGGATTGGGATGAGGAAACCAATGAGCTGCGCAAGATGCGCTCCAAAGAGACCGAAGCTGACTATCGTTACTTCCGTGAGCCAGATTTACTGCCCCTCGATCTCACCCAGACCTGGTTGGATGAAATTCTGGCAGACTTCCCTGAACTACCTCTGGAACGCAAAGCCCGTTTCATTTCCGAATATAAGCTGCCTGAATATGATGCCGACATTCTCACCGGTGAACGCCATCTTTCCGATTACTTTGAGAGCGCTGTTCACCTTTATGGCAGTGACCCAAAAAAAGTTTCCAACTACCTGATGAACGACATCATGCGCATGCTGAATGAAGGCGGCAAAACCGCAAATCAATTGCAACTCACCCCGGACTACCTGGCAGAGATCCTGAAAATGGTGGATGCCGGTCAGATCAACACCTCCACCGGCAAAAGCCTGCTGGACAAGGTGGAAAGCAGCGGAAAATCCCCCCGGGCAATTGTGGAAACCGAAGGGCTGGGACTGGTCAGCGATGATTCCGCCATCCGCGCCGTGGCTGAAAAGATCGTGGCCGCCAATCCCAAAGAAGTCGAAACCTTCCGGGCTGGTAAAGAAACACTGATCGGCTGGTTCACTGGCCAGGTCATGCGCGAAATGCGCGGCAAAGCTGATCCCAAACTGGCAACGAAGATATTGCTGGAGTTATTGAAGGGAGGTTAGGATTTAGGGTTCAGGGCTCAGACTTCAGGATTCAAAAAATTTTCAACACTCAACAACTCTACAACTCAACCCTATCGTGAATAATTTTCTAATAAGGATCGTTATGAAATCAATCACACCAAAACAGCCTGCACATTTGTCACGGATTGCTCTACAACGTCCTTTGGAGCAAATTGAGGATGATAAGCAAAGAGAGAGTGCAAAAAAAATGTACGGGCGTGGTTTGTGAATTCATTCTTAAAGGTGGAAAATGGATCATAACTGGATTGATGGAACATTGTATCC
>JAVEYK010000048.1:20931-24273 GCA_034003505.1 Anaerolineaceae bacterium
CCTTTCGCCTTTCACCTTATCACAAACCTGAGTTATCATTAAGTTGTGGATAATATTTAAAAAAACATCAACCTGGTTTGACAATCCGCTGAGGCGAACTAGGCTGAATAAGAATAGGATTTTGACCACCCTATGAACTCAATTCTCTCAAAAGTATCTTATTTCTCCCATCTTCCTCAAGAAGATATTCTTGCAATTCAGAAAAACGCACTGAAACGCAACTTCCAGACCGAACAAATCGTCGTGATGGAAGGTGAAAACAACGGGGGATTGTACATCATTGAAAGCGGTTGGCTGAAGGTAAGCAAAATGTCCATGAGTGGTCGTGAGCAGGTTCTCAACTTCCTTGGTCCTGGTGATGTGTTTAATGCCATTGCTGTTTTTACTGATCATCCAAACCAGGCATCGGTCATTGCGCTCGAAGATAGCACTGTCTGGTGGATTGATCAGAACACCATCACCAAACTGATTCAAACACATCCCGCCCTGGCTAAACAGGTCATTGCTGATCTGGCATCCCGGATTCTTCACCTTATCGGCCTGGTAGAAGATTTGTCTTTACGGACCATCGAATCGCGCCTGGCGCGCGTTTTGTTGCAAAGTATGGAAAATTCTCAAGTGACCCGGCAGAAATGGGCTACCCAAAATGAGATGGCAGCCAGATTAGGGACCGTACCGGATGTATTGAACCGTGCATTAAGGAAATTTGTGGATGAGGGGATTATCGATTTAAAACGGCATCAAATTCGAATTCTGGATATTGATGCCCTCAAATTAAAAATTGATTAACCATTAATTTGTAAGTTCCTGATTCACCTGTATTTTTGCAGGTCTTTTTCTCAAATCCGACTTATGTCGGGGATTTCTGTTGGATATTGGCGTATTCTTGTTGATAGGAAAGTAGACGTGATATGACCAGGATGCCAGCAGATCCCATGAATCATAATTGGCCAGTCCCGCAGATTGACCCCCAAAAATGTGATGGATGCAATCTGTGTGTTGAGGTCTGTCCCAATCATGTGCTCGTGCTGCATAACAAAATTGCAATGGTAGCCTATGTACAAAAATGTGATTATAGCGGTTTATGTGAACAAATATGTCCACAAAAAGCCATTCAACGGGTGTTTGAAATTTTAATGATTAAAAATAAAGGAAAGGATTGAAGTGGTCGTATGAATACTGAAATAAAAGTCGTCTGCCAGGATGGGGAGGTTGGGATTCTCCATGAGGTGATCATGAACCCCAAAACACTTCAACCCACTTACCTGATCGTTTTGAGAACTACAAGTCCACAAAAAACCCTGCGGGTTCATGTTCATTCAGTCGTGAATGTAAGTGACAACAAAATTGTTCTCAATAAAAGTATGGAATCTCTGGATTTTCTAACTCATTACCAGTTAGACAATCCTTTGATTGCATAATGAAAATCTTAATAACATCTCAATAAAAAAGGATTAAAAGGAGTAGGAATGACAACACAAACAATCATCTTAGGAATGGCGGGATTTTTCCACAATTTATTTACAGCAATCTGGATTGGTGGATTGATCATGATCGTGATCACAATTTTGCCAGCGGCCAAAAACAGCCTGGAGAATAACAAACAAGTTCAGCAGTTGATGCATGCGATCCTGAAACGACATCGTATCTGGGTTTATATCAGCATTGTTGGCCTTTTTCTCACCGGTATCCTGCAAGCCAGGGTAGCCCCAGATTTTAGTGGCTTGATGCGCTTTAGTACAACCTATGCCAGTCTGGTATCCATAAAACATATACTGACGTTGATCATGGTTGTGATTGCTCTTTACCGATCCATTATTTTTGGTAGAAAGGGCGTGAATATCACACCTCAACAGAGTAAAGTGAGCTTAAAGTTGGTATTTACCAATGCTGTGCTCGGGATTCTCATATTATTAGCAAGTGCATTTCTGGCGATCGTCTAGGAATCCACTGTCTGCAAGAAAACAGACCTTGAAAGGAGGTCATGATGAGTTGGTCGATTAAACTATTTAGTATTAAAGGAATAGATGTAAAAATCCATACTTTATTCTTTTTGATCCTGATATGGGCTGCTTACCGCTGGAGTGTTTCCACCGGCGCAGGCTTACAGGGTGCATTGTTCGGTGTGGTGGCAACCTTATTACTTTTCGTGGCCGTGTTATTACATGAATTGGGACACAGTTTCCAGGCTTTGAAATACAAGGTTAAAGTCAAAGATATTACCCTGATGCCCCTGGGTGGTGTTGCCCAGATGGAAGAACTCCCCAAGGATCCCAAACAGGAATTAAAGATTGCCATAGCTGGCCCATTGGTCAATTTTGCCATTGTCGCTGTTCTGGTTGTTATCGGGTTCATTTTGCAAACCCGTGCAATTATTTCCATCGATGAATTGGTGTCCTCACTCGGGCAAACCAATTGGGCGGGCATGCTGGCTTATCTGACCATGGCAAACCTGATGTTAGGAGTTTTTAACCTGTTACCCGCATATCCAATGGATGGTGGGCGAATATTACGCTCCTTGCTTTCCATGCGTATGGATCACACCCGGGCCACCAGAATTGCGGCTGTGATTGGTCAGGGATTGGCATTTCTGATGGGATTAATCGGTTTCATGAACGGTCAATACACATTAATTCTGATTGCCATTTTTATCTGGATGGGTGCGGGGCAGGAAAGCCGCGGGGTGCAGGTACAGGATACCCTGAAGGAAATCAAAGTAAGGCGTGCAATGGTGCGCTCACCACAAACGCTCATCGTAAATGATTCCCTTTCCAAAGCGGTTGAATTGACCCTATCCTCGGCGCAATCCGATTTCCCCGTGGTGGATTGGGGCACCCAAAAAGTAGTTGGCATGCTGGGTGAAAGCGAGCTGTTAGGTGGATTAAAAAAGCTGGGCGAAAAGGCAGCTGTACGGGAAGTCATGCGGACAGATTTCCCCGCTGCTCACCTCGACGATGCTTTATACGTCACCCTCGAAAAGATGGCAAAAGCCAAAATCCGGGCTGTCCCGGTCGTGGATGATAACCAGGATCTGATCGGCATGATCACCTCCAGTGATGTCAATGAAGCCTACCGCTTGTTTACAATCAGTCCACAATTCGTCAGTGAACCTGTCTAAAGTGGGTAATAGTCAAAGGCGAAAGGCTGGAAGCTGAAAATAAAAAATCGCTTTTCAGCCTTTCGTTTCATTCCTAAGCCCCACCACCTTTACTGGTATCGTAATTTTCTGCCAGGCCTGATCAGCACTGAGAACCGGTGAACTGGTGAGGATGCCCAACGCAAGGCAGGCACGGTCTCCGAGAGAAAGCCCTGGTTGTTTCGTTTGTGAAGCAAGAATCCCCG
>JAVEYK010000049.1:0-3124 GCA_034003505.1 Anaerolineaceae bacterium
GATTTCTTCGAAAACGACAATCCCAACCTGGCTGCCTTTCAGGCAACTATTCCGGTCATCAATCATGCTATCGCCGTCTTTCGCAAAAAGCAATTACCAATCATTTTCATTCAACATGTCTCCAAAACAAAACCGGTTGGAAATGAGAATTGGGAAATCTCACCAGCCTTTGATCACTACAAAACTGATCTTTGTATCAATAAAAACCACTTTAATGCGTTCTGGAATACTGATTTGGAAAGCATCTTGAAATCCACTCAGGTCGATTCCGTTGTGGTCTGTGGCTACATGGCCGAATATTGCATTCTTTCAACCCTGAGAGGGGCATTAGAACGCGGTTTTGAAGCATTCATACTGGAAGATTCAATTGCCAGTCTGAAAGACCGGTTTACTCTGTTTACATTAGATATTTCACCAACGATTACACTCGAAGAATTACAGAAATAAGTAATAATAAGGTATGGGATAGCGCTGATAGATTCATTGGCATTCAACATTCGAAAATAGTTAGATAATCCCCAGGAGTTGATGTGCAACCAACCAAAAAAACCTCGCCTAATAGAATTCTGAACGGAATTCGATACTTCAATAAGTATCTTCTCAACCACATCACTTTGTTGTTTGCAGGCACTAAGGCGGGACCCTTCTCAAAAATGATCCACATCGGCAGAAAGAGTGGCAAAATTTTTGAGACCCCGGTGGTGGCAACTTACATAGATGACAGAGTCCTCATTCCGCTTACGTATGGTGATCAGGTGGATTGGCTAAAAAATATTCTGGCTCAGGGTGGCTGTGAGATTATTTATTCCAATACCAGGAGAAAGGCTGTCGGTCCAACAGTGATCAGTGCAAAGGCAGCATTTATAATTCTGCCCGAAAAACGGCGCCGAATCTTTGAACGCTTCAAACTGGAGAAATTCCTGCAGATGCAGGTGTTGAAATAAAAAAAAACATAATGAATTCTGGTTAAATAAGAGGATAGGCTTTTATGGAAGAATTATATTGTGAGTCTTTATCCGTTTGGCGGGATTGGCTAGAGAAAAACCATGCTTGTTCTAAAGGGATCTGGCTGGTTTTCTACAAAAAAGAATCTGGAAAGCCAACCCTGGATTATGAAGAATCCGTCGAAGAAGCTCTATGCTTTGGCTGGATTGACAGCATTATCAAAAAAATTGACGAGGTCAGTTACGTCCGCAAATTCACCCCGCGTAATGATCGTAGTCCGTGGTCACAGACCAATAAAAAGCGAGTGGAAAAATTGATCCGAGAAATGCGGATGACAGCTGCTGGATGGGCTAAGGTTCAAATCGCACAACAGAACGGAGAGTGGGACAAACCTCCGCAACCCCGCATTCAATTTGAGATGCCTGAAGAACTTCAGGAAGCATTGATACAAAATAGCCATGCTCAGAAATTCTTTGCGAGCTTAACCCGCACTGATCAGAAACAATTTATTACCTGGATCGCAGTGGCGATACGCCCGGAGACACGTCAGAAACGTGTCCATGAGGTAGTAGAACTGCTTGAAAAAGGCCAGAAATTGGGTTTAAAGTAAGTGGTGAGTGCTTGGTTTTCTCTCCGGATTAGAAAAGAAACAAAGGAAGGTTCATAAAAAGATATGTTTATTGGCATTTTGAAAATGTGAAAAAGTAAATTAACCCAGAAAGGATACGATACAGGCTGAGATTTGAAAAATGAATCAACGGGGTGCGGAGAGATGTACACTTTAATAAGCTTAAATCAACACGAGTTTCGAGTGTTTTTTTCAGAATTGAGTACAATATAATAAAGGATGGTGATATGAAACTCACAGAAAAAATGACAATACGCAAATCGATAACTTTGATGATGATGACTTTATTGATAAGCATTGCGCTTGTTGGTTGTGCTGCAACAGATGCGCCACCCACAACTGAAAGCGATCCGCCTTTGGAAATGGTTTTATTCCAACCTTCCTCCAATTGTGTGGCCTGCCATCAAGGAATGAAAGATAGCCTTGGGAACGATGTTTCCATTCACACAGAATGGCAAAGCAGTGTTATGGCAAACGCTGCACGCGACCCATATTATCTCGCCAGTGTGCGTATGGAAACGTTAGAATCCCCGCAATTTGCTGACGCCATTGAGGAAAAATGCGCCATCTGCCATGCGCCTATGGCTCGTTTTAGCAATGATGCTAACGGAGAAAGCACCTTTTTGTTCGGTGCACAGGCGATATTAGCAAAAGAACATCCGCATTACGACCTGGCGGTGGATGGCGTTTCCTGCGCTGTATGTCATCAGATTCCTGAAAATCCAGCAGGTGATTTTCGTCACAGTGGTGATCTCGCTATAAATCTTGACCTTTCGGCAAGTGAAAGACTCATTTACGGTGCTTTTCCCATCGATGAGCAAAATGTAATGCTGATGAGAACTTCATCTGGATTTACGGCTGTGCAAAGTGAACACATCCGGGAATCAGAGGTGTGTGCGACCTGTCACGAACTTTACTTAAACTACATCAAAGAGGATTCCACCCTCAGCAGCGGAGATGAACTTTTTTATGAGCAAACCCCCTATAGTGAATGGCTGGCTTCCAGCTTTGTTGAAAAATCATCTTGCCAGAATTGCCACATGCCAACAGCTGAAGGTGCTGCGCCTATCTCCAATATAACGCCACAAAATCTGTATGAGCCTTTTGCCCGTCACACATTCACCGGGGGCAATGTTTTTATGCTTAATCTGTTCGGGGAATTCAGCGACGAGTTGGGATTCCCGGGCAGCATTGCTGCACTGGATCAAAACATCGCGCGAACTGAGGAGCTTTTACAGAAAGAAACAGCAACGCTGGCAGTATCCGCGCCTGAACATCAAGATGACATGCTCACCTTTGAAGTGGAAATTGAAGTGTTGACTGGACACAAATTCCCAACTTCGTTCCCTTCCCGACGAACCTGGCTGCATGTGACCGTCAGCGATGCACAGGGAAATATGATTTTTGAGTCCGGAGGGTATGATGAAACCGGCGAAATCTTTGGGAATGCAAACGATGAAAATCCAGAGTCCTATGAACCTCATTATGATTTGATTTCATCCCCTGACCAGGTGCAAATTTATGAACCGATCATGAAAAATGAATCCGGTG
>JAVEYK010000049.1:3224-23854 GCA_034003505.1 Anaerolineaceae bacterium
AAAATGTGGTCTGTCTGGAATGAGGATCATTCCGAAATGATCGCCATGGGGAATGTTGGTTTAATGCATACCGATGAAAATCAACATATCGCCCAATTTGACATCATCGTGCATCCCGACGCACGCCACCAGGGAATCGGTAAGGAGCTGTTAGGCCTCATCACCGCAGCTGCACAAGCAGATCAACGCCGGTTGCTTTTGACAGATACAAACGACCGCATCCCCGCGGGAGAAGCCTTTATGCAGCGTCTGGGGGCAAAAAGAGGACTGGAAGGCCATGTCAATCAATTGCGAGTAGACGAAATTGACCGGGATCTGCTTGAGCACTGGCTGGAAAATGGACAGAAAAACATCTCGGAATTTGAACTGGGCATTTGGGAAGGAGCCTATCCTGAAGAGCAGTTGAATGAAATTGTGCAATTGATGGAACTTACCAACCAACAACCTCTGGGTGATCTGGCGATTGAGGATATGCATATCACAACCCAACAATTGCGTGAAATGGAGAAAATGGACACCGCCCGTGGCAACCAGCGTTGCACATTTTATGTGCTGGAAAAAGCCAACGCTACATTTGCCGGATATACCGAGACGGTCTGGAATGCCAATCGACCGGAAATCCTGCGCCAGGATATGACCGGTGTGTTTCCGGAATATCGTGGCAAGGGACTGGGACGCTGGTTGAAAGCTGCCATGATGGATCACATGCTCAAGATCCATCCGCAGATCAAGTTTGTACGGACCCAGAATGCTGATACCAATGCAGCCATGTTGCGCATCAATAACGAAATGGGCTTCAAACCTTACATGACCAGCGTTTTATGGCAGATGGAAATCAGCCAGGTGTTAGGTTATTTGAAATCATAATCAAATGAAGGAGGAATGATGTCTGATACTGAGAAAATTACGATCAACATGTCAGCTGTCGACCTGGGAAAAGTAGATACGCTGGTCAATGAAGGCCTGTATTCCAATCGCACTGATTTCATCCGCACTGCGATCCGCTCACAATTGGAGAAGCACACCTTTGAGATTCAACAATCCGTAACCCGCCATTCTTCCGTAATTGGGGTTATTTCCTATAGCAAAGCTGATCTCGAAAAGCGCAAGCAGAAAGGCAAAAAGCTATCGCTATCCGTGATTGGGGTACTGCACCTGCAGGAAGATATTTCTGCCGAACTTGCCCTGGAGGTTATTGAGGAAATCAAACTGCGTGGGATATTCAACGCCAGTGAGGCGGTCAAATCCGCACTGGCTGATAGAATGAAGTAGACTTCGTCGTCACTCGTCTGGAAACCCCTGTGAATAATGAAATAAACGCTCTCATGAACAATAAACTCGTGCGCGCCGCAGCTGCCCGTTGGTCTGGCGAGGGTAAAATTGAATTACTCGATCAGGTGGCTAACTATGTCTATCAATTTCAAAGCCAGGGCCATTGGAGGATATTACGGATATCACATCATTCCCATCGCTCAGAAGAACAGATCAGCGCTGAATTGGATTGGGTAAATTTTTTGTATGATTACCGCGTGCCAGTTGCCCGCCCCTGTTTGTCGATAAATCAGCGCTTTACGGAGGTTTTCCCGGTTCGGGATGCCTATTTTACGGCAGTGGCATTTGAATTTGCACCAGGCCAGTTGATTGAAAATGCCGATCCATCTGAATGGAGCCCAAATCTTTTCCACAGCCTGGGAGGCATTCTGGGTAAAATGCATTCTGCAACCAAAGCGTATCACCCGCAACCTCTGAAAGAGAAGTGCCCGCACTGGTATGAGGATGATCTGATTCGTAACAAAAGACAATATCTCCCGCCGGACCAAATGGCAGTGGCGGATGAATTGGATGAAATCATTGCCCAATTCAACCAATTGCCAGCCAGCCGGGAGGATTACGGACTCGTTCACAATGATGTGAACCCAACCAATTTCCATGTCCAACAGGGCAGGATCACTCTTTTCGATTTTGACGATTGCGCCTACAACTGGTTTATCAATGATATTGCGGTGGCGATGCCGCTTTATTCCAGCATGTTTACAAAACCTGATTGGGAAACCCGGCTGCGTGAATATGTTTGCTGGTTTATGCGTGGTTATGAGGGAGAAAATCATCTCGACGACAAGTGGCTGAATCTATTGCCCATTTGTATGCGCTTGCAAAACCTGATCACGCTAGTCGCCATGTACCAGGCAAATGTGCCAGGCTCACAATATCACTCTTTCTATGAAGTGGTGCTGAAGACCCATCGCGAAGGGCATCCCTTGTTTAATTTTGACTTTCGCGAAGCTTGTAAATACCTGGATTAGTGCAATTCAAACGAGGCAATGCTATACTATTCTCTAATCTGATTCGCTAGATTAACGGAAGCAGGCAGTAAATTGTCGTAAAAAGAGTCAGTTCTGTTCGAGAGCATCCTATCATGACCTTGTCAATCATTTTATTGCTAATTATCCTTATCATCGCTCTGGTGATGTTCTCCTTTGAGTGGGTATCCCCTGATGTAACGGCCCTGGGGGTTTTGGTGACTCTGGTCATTTTGGGGTTGGTTCCCCTGGACCAGGCTTTCGCCGGTTTTGGCAGTGATACCTTCATATTATTATTAGGTTTGCTGATCATGACAGCTGCTCTCATGCGGACTGGCGTGGTAGAACTGGTGGGACGCACCTTATTAGATTTTACCAGTAAAAAACCTGGTAGCTTATTACCTGCGACCATGGTAGCCGTTGCCACGCTGAGTGCTTTCATTAATAATACTGCGGCGGCTGCCTTCTTTTTACCTGTTATCCTCGGGCTCAGTAAACGAGCAAAAATAAGTGCGTCGCGACTTCTAATGCCGATGGCATTTGCAGCCATATTGTCCAGCTCCGTCACCCTGGTGAGCACTTCCACTAATGTGGTCGTGAGTGGACTCATCACTCAATTCGGACTGGAACCCATCAGTATGTTTGAATTAACCCCGGTGGGGATACCTGTTCTGGTGACTGGTATTCTCTACATGTTGTTTGTTGGTAAACGCCTCATTCCGGAGCGAGAAACGCCACAGGATCTGGCAGAGACATTCAACCTGCGCCCCTACCTGGCTGAATTAAGGATTTTGCCAGTTTCCACCCTGGCTGGAAAAACACTGGCAGAATCGAATCTGGGTAGAAACTTCGACCTGACAGTACTGTCCATCATTCGGGAAGGCAAGCGGAAAATACACCCCCCCGCCTATACTTTGTTGAAAGCAGGCGATGCATTATTGGTCGAAGGGGCGTCCGATTCCATTCTGAAAATCAAAGATGTTGCCGGAATTGACATTCAAGCTGATGTGAAGTTTTCGGATCAGGACTTGCAGGGAGAAGGTTTTGATCTGGCTGAGGTTGTTTTATTACCACGCTCTCCATTTATTGGCCGCACCTTAAAAGGCTTGAAAATGCGGGAACGCTTTGATCTCCAGGTGGTAGCCATCAACCGGCGTACAGGAATCGTCCACTCAAAAATCGCAGACACCCGTTTGCAGATGGGTGATGTGTTGCTTGTTCAGGGGAATAAAAATCAGATCAGTGCGTTGCAGGCGGAAAACGCTTTTGATGTTCTCGGCGTATTGAATGTTCAACGGTTTAACAAAAAAAGGGCCATCATCGTCATAGCAATTTTCTCAAGTGCCTTTATTTTGGGAGCGTTAAATATTCTAACCCTCCCGGTGGCGATGTTAACAGGCGCATTACTGGTATTTCTGACCCGCAGTATCACCCCTGAAGAAGCCTATCGCCAGGTTGACTGGAAGGTATTGATTTTGATTGGCAGTATGTTGGCTTTGGGGGTTGCCATGCAAACCACCGGGACGGCTCAATTTTTATCAGATCTGTTGACACGCTTAATTGGCACCTGGCATCCATTGTGGCTGCTGACAGGATTCTTTCTATTGACTGTTTTGCTCACCCAACCCATGTCCAACCAGGCTGCGGCAGCGGTGGTGATCCCGATCGCGGTGCAAACTGCCATCCAGTTGGGATTGAACCCGCGTACCTTCGCCATGATGATTGCAATTGCCGCCAGCACCTCTTACCTGACCCCCCTCGAACCGGCCTGTTTGATGGTGTATGGCCCCGGGCGTTATCGCTTTTTGGATTTCCTGAAGGTGGGTGGTCTCTTAACCCTGGCGGTGTACCTGATCGCCATTATTCTGACGCCGTTGCTGTGGCCTTTGTAAAGGGTGGGTGGATTTGGCTCAGGAAATTGACACTGTTATACTTAAAGCATGATCACCATCACACCCACTCTCTCCCTTGATGAGTCCGAGTTGCAATTCGACTTCGTTCGTGCGGCGGGACCGGGAGGGCAGAATGTCAACAAGGTCTCCTCAGCGGTGCTGTTACGCTTTAATGTAGATCAGTCAAAACTGCCCGAAGAAATCAAAGAACGCTTGTACAAAATCGCTGCCGGACGTATCAACAAGGATGGCATCCTGCTCGTGCATGCGCGCCAATACCGCACGCAGGAACAAAACCGTTACGATGCCCAGGAGCGTCTGGTGGAGATCATTCGCCTGGCAACCATGAAACCCAAACCACGCAGGGCTACCCGACCGAGTGTGAGTGCCAGGGCAGCCCGCTTAGGTTCCAAAAAAAAGCGCGCTGAGATCAAACGGCTCAGGCGGTACAATCCCGACGAGTGGGAATAATTACAAGCGACTGGCAGCCGCTTCGTCTAGCATCCACACCAGGCGGCCATCCACGGGTTGAATGTGCTGGGCAGGTAAACGCAGGGGATCACGCTCTCCTTGCAGTACTTCCTGCAGTCGCTGGGCTTTGGCTGCCCCGCTGACCATGAAGACCACCTGCCTGGCCAGATTCAGGATGCGCGGGGTCAGTGTCACCCTGCCAGAGGGCCTGCCATCGTAATCGGCAGTGACGGCCATCACAGATTTCTCTGCCATTTCGAGATCCCATTGCCCGGGGAATAACGAGGCTGTATGCCCGTCAGTGCCCATCCCCAGCAGTACCCAGTCAAAGCGCGGCAGCTCCTGCCCTGCTTCAGCAAAGGTGTGCAAAACCTCTTCATAACTCTGTACGGCTTCCAGTGCTGGAATGTTACCATCAATAGCATGCACCTGCTGTGGGGCAATCCTGAGCGGATCGAGCACGTTGTTTTTGAACTGACCGAAATTACTTTCCTGATCTTGCGGGGGAACCAGGCGTTCATCCACCCAGAAGAAATGCATCTGCGTCCAGGGTAAGGTTGCCCGATAGGCATCGCTGCCCAGTAGATGGAACAATCCCAGTGGTGTACTGCCGCCCGATAAAGCTATTAATGCCTGACCGCGTTGTTGCACAGCCTGGTTGGTTGCCAGTAGAAAATGTTTGGCAACTGCATCTTCCAGTGCGGCCAGATTGGGGTAGATTCGAATATCGGCTTGCTTGTTCATATTCTAGTTTTAACACACTTGTGAAAAAAAGACCATATTGGCGTAGACGCTTTAGGGTGGCTGGTATAAAGATTGCAACTTGAAGATTGAAACCTAGGGTTTCAAAAATAAGGTTAAAAAAAGGTGCCCGATGATGAATTTTTTCTATAACTCAAACCAACCTGGATTGGTGCATGAATCCGAAATCGTCCAGCGTATTAATTCACTCAACGCTGCAGCACTGGATATGATCAGCCTTGCCCCGAAAGAGGGGCTGGATCTCAGTAAGCGGGCTTACCAATTGGCCACCTCTGTGGAATTCCAGCAGGATCCATATCCCAAAGGTGTGGCAGATGCCCTTTTCAACATGTCCCATTTTCATCTGGAACAGGGTGATACCATGCTGGCCCTTGCACAGGCCAAGGAAGCACTCCAAATTTATATCGAGTTAAATAAAAGCCTCAACCAGTCTTCAACCTTACGCCTATTGGGAATGATATACCTTCTTCAGAATGAATACAACAAGGCCATGACTTCTCTCCTCAAGGCACTGGAACTGGCGCGTCATTTACCTGATCCACGCCTGTTAGGGGAAATCACCCTGACCATCGGGCAAACCTATCTGGCGAGTGGTGAATTTGAACCTGCTCTGACAGAATTGAAAAAAGCGATCGCGCTCTTCCAGAACAAAGATCTTTCGGTTCAACTCAGTTTTGCTTACAACTATCTTGCATCAGTGTACAAGATGCTCGGGGACTATGAGGTTTTTGATCAGTACCTGCGGCGCTCCGCTGAATTGGCAGATGATCTACGGATCATTCCCGTACGAATTGATAACTTCCGCCAGAATGGTCAGAGCGAGCTGCGCAAGGGCAACCTGGACGCAGCAGGCGAATACTTCGAACAAGCCCGGCAGCTCGCCGAACATCAAGGCTACCAGACTGAGAAGATCTCCTGTGATATCTGGCTCAGTGAGGTGGATCATTACCGCGGCAATCTGGATGCAGCCCTCGAACGCCTGCTGAGCGCGAATGCCCGGGCCCAATCGATTCATTATGAAAAAGGCTGCCTGCGAGCTGATCGTAAATTGGCCCAGGTTTATGCTGAGTTGAGTGATTATCGCAAAGCGTATGATCATTTCCAAAGTTTTTACCAGATCGAACAACGCATCAAACGTGAAAAGAACGATCTGAAATTTATGACCCTGGAAACCATTGTGCGTACGGAAGCCCTGCAGAAAGAAGCCCGAATCATTCAGAATAAGAACGACCAGATCGAAAAAGAGATATCCGAACGGAAATGGGTGGAAGAGGCACTGCGCCAGAGCGAGGATAAATATCGTCGCGTTCTCAATCTGGATGCCACCACTACCGTGAACACCCTGCGCTACTTCTACGACCTGGCGGAACAGGAAATTCAGCGGGTTAACCGCTACCCACACCCGCTCTCTGTGCTGATTATGGACATTGATCAATTCAGCGCTGTGAACAAGCGTTTTGGCTTCGTCATTGGTGACCAGGTGTTGCAATGGGTCGCTCGTCGCTTGAAAGATCTCTTAAGGGTTGTGGATGTGATTGGCCGCTATGGGGGAGATGCCTTTATTATGCTACTGCCAGAAACCGACCTCGAAAACGCTCTTATTGTTGCTAACCGTATCTGCCGCCACTTTGCTGACGCCGATTTTGAAGTTGCTGGAGAAAAACTGTCCCTTGCTTTTCACGGTGGTTTAGCAGAATATGAAAAAGATATGCAGGTGGATGTTTTCATCCAACGTGCCAATCAGGCATTGGAAGCAGCCCAGCACAGCGATACACAGTACATTGTGCAATGGAAAGATATCTGATCAGCCTGCCAGCATTCAACGATTGCAGCAAACTAAAAAAACAGATTCGCCTATTTTCTTTGGATTCGGTTAGAATCTAACTATCTAAAGATGGTGGTGCAGGTATGAAACAATCTCAAATTCAGGTATTACAGCAGCAAATAAATCAGACCCAGGATCCATTGGAAAAAGTGAAGCTGCTGAATGAACTGGCTCTGGTTCTGGAAGACAGCAATCTTTCCTATGCTATTCGAGTGGTTGACGAAGCGGTAGAGCTTTCACAAAGTCTGGATGAATCCAATCCAGAAGTTGCTGCGGTGGTAGCCCATAGCCTCTTCACCCGTGGCTTGCTTAACCTGGAAACCACCAATTATGAGCTGGCTATTTCCAGTATCTACCAGTCTTTGCCCCTCATCACTCAGATCAAAGATGATATCCTGAAAGGACGGGCTCTGGAAGTGCTTGCCAAGGCTAACTTTGCTTTAGGTAATGCCCCCGAAGGTTTTGAGTTTTCCTGGCAGGCGCTCAGCTATTATGAAACGGATTCTAATCGTCGTTGGGTAGCCGGGCTCTATAATCTGGTTGGGCGTCAATATATGGAAATGGGGCAGCTGGAGTGGGCGGAGCGCTACTTCCAGCAGGCATTTGATCAAATGGAAGGCTTGCCAATTAACAAAACGCATGCTGATATTCACCTCAATTGGAGTCTATTGGGGACGCGTACCGGAAATTTTGATCAGGCTCAAACACATGTCCACGAAGCTATTAATATTTATCGCAAGTTCGACGCGATGGACAAATTAACCAAGGCTTTGGTCATCCATGCTCGCGTGCATGAAGCCCTGAAGGATTTTGAAGGCGCACTTGTGCATCTGCATCAGGCGCTGCAAATCACCGAAGACCATGGATTGCTCTATCGAAAAGTGCGTGTGTTGTTGGCAATCGGCCAGATCGCACTTGAAAAACAAGATTACGATTCTGCTTTCCGTTACCTGCAGGACGCACTGGCAATTTCTGACAAACTCAATATGCGTCATGAGGCGATCCGCATTCACCGCTCCCTGGCACGTGGATACAAACAAGTTGGCAGTTTTGATAAATCTCTTGATCATTTTGAGAGTTTCTATCGCTATGAAAAACAAAACGAGAAAGAACAGGATGTACAGCGTATCCGTAGCCTGGAAATCATGCACCAGATGGGGCAAATACAGAAAAAATCCAAGCTTCTGGGACAGGAGAGCCGCAGCCTGCGCGAACAACTCAATCTGATGCGTGCATCCCAATTAAGTTCCCAACCAACGCAGATCACCGATCCATTAACCGGTTTATTGAATCGCAAACACTTCTTCACGATCCTCGAAAATGATCACTTGAATGTTGAGCACTATGGAAAAGTGATTTCCATGATCATGGTGGATGTCGACCAATTTAAGAAAGTCAATCAGGAAAACGGCAATTTGGTTGCTGATCAGATCCTGTTAGACCTGGCGCATTTGATTCGGGATGGTTTCAGGCAGCGTGATCTGGTGTGGCGTATCAGTGGTGAGGAATTTGTGATTATGCTGCCCAACACGGAGTGCAAACACGCACAAATCCTGGCAGAAAAACTGCTCCAGCGTGTACGTGAGCATACCTTTGAAATTAATAAGAAGAAAATTCAGATTACGATCAGTCAGGGGCTTGCCTGTACCAGTGCAGACCATGAAAAACGAGTGGATTTGCTTCTGGAGCATGCCAATCAGGCCTGGTCTTTAGCCAAGCAGCAAGGTGGAAACCAATTGGTTATCTGGCGCTCATCCCATGCAAGAGATGAACATTAAAACAGACGAAACCAATCGGTGCCAAAGATGATGGAGCCGGCAATCACCAGGAAGGCGATCAGCAGAATCACGCCACATCCACACCCCATACAGCCCTGACCGAAACCAAAACGTTTCTGCAACCATTCGAAAACTTTATCGAGTAAAAAAAGCTTGAGTAAGCCTCCCAAACAACCGCTACGATTATCCATGTTTTAGTTCCTTTCACAATGGTAGGATTCTGGTTCCACCAATTCTTATAAATTTTATCATTAGATTCCGCTCATCGTTATAGCATTGAATGAACTCTGGTGTGCTTAAGGTTGAAATGTAATGGCATCAAATGCCTGAAATGATAAAATATTCACAGGCTTTGTATAGGAGATCATATGTCAACACGTTTAGAGTTCATTGAATTTATTTGTGATCAGATCGCAGACTGCGGTGTCATTCGATACAGAAAAATGTTTGGTGAATTCATGGTGTACGTCAATGATAAGCCCATCCTTCTGGTGTGTGACAACACGGTGTATGTAAAAATGAATGCTATTCTGGAACCGCTCATGCTAAATGCTGAACGGGGATTTCCCTATAGAGGCAGTAAAGAACACTTTATTCTGGATATTGATGATGCGGAGTTCAGTCAGCAGGTTATTGGTATGCTGGAACCAATCACGCCAATACCCCAAAAGAGAAGAAAATCCTGACAAATATTGCGCATTGTTAACCGGCGAGTTTCAAACCCCGTCCGACAGTGACCGAAGATGTACAATGGAATATGGTTGGTGTGAAGTCTCTGTTCGGGCGGAAGGCAATACTGGCAGAAATGGAAACCGTTCGATCTCGTTCGATTTTGAATCTGAGCATCGAACATGCCATCTGAAAGTGTAAGCAATCGACACCAGAAAACTCGGGGGTGTTTGTAGATCGTATATCATTCAAATTTGGGATAGAATCATAAAAAAAGATGGCTGGAGGATTATGAATACAAGACTGCTCTTCCCCGAAAAATTTATCTGGGGGGCGGCTACGGCTGCCTACCAGATTGAAGGTGCCTGGAATGAGGATGGCAAAGGCGAATCCATCTGGGATCGCTTCTCGCATACACCCGGTAAAGTTCTTAATCAGGATACTGGTGATGTGGCCACCAATCATTACCATCTATACCAGCAAGATGTGGATCTGATGCAAGCGATGGGTTTGCAGGCATACCGTTTTTCCATTGCCTGGCCACGCATCCTCCCTGCAGGCAGAGGGCAGATTAATCAGGCCGGCATTGATTTTTACAGCCGTCTGGTTGACAGGCTCCTGGCAGCAAAAATCACACCATTTGCCACGCTTTATCACTGGGATTTACCCCAGGTGTTGTATGAAGCAGGAGGTTGGCCAGCCCGCAGCACCGCCGAAGCCTTCGTTGAATATGCGGATGTGATCACGCGTGCGCTGGGGGATCGTGTCAAAAACTGGATGACACACAACGAACCGGCAGTGGTAGCCAATCTGGGCTATCTGATGGGCGAACATGCTCCTGGTATTAAAGGAGATTGCCTGGCGGCAGTTAAAACAGCGCACCATTTGTTGCTTTCGCATGGCTGGTCACTACCTGTCATTCGGCAGAACAGCCCCGGTTGCGAAGTGGGCATTGTGCTCAACATGGGTTTTGATCCTCCCGCTTCTCCCAGCCTGGTAGACCGCAAAAAAGCGAATGAGAACGATAATATCTGGTTTCGGATTTATATGGAACCTCTATCAGGGCGCCAATATCCGGCTGATTTGATCACTACATTATCGGATCGAACGCCTCAATTCTCAAAAGATGACTATATACTGCCTGGTGATATGGAATCCATCGCAGCACCCATGGACTTTATCGGGATCAATTACTATACACGCCGCATTGTGCGCAATAATGATGTCCCTGAGGAGCAGAATCTACCGCAAACTCTTTTCCCGGCCCCAAAAAATGATGAGAACTACACCGAAATGGACTGGGAGGTTTTTCCGGAGGGACTGCTCCAGGTGTTAGGACGCGTGTATTTTGAATACAAAGTCCCAAAAATCTATGTTACAGAGAATGGCTGCAGTTATTCGGATGGGCCCGGAGCAGATGGCCGTATTCGCGATGAGCGCCGCACCCGTTACCTGCGTGAGCACTTCCGGGTAGCTCACAAAGCAATACAGGCTGGCATTCCATTAGCGGGTTATTTTGTCTGGTCGTTATTTGATAATTTTGAATGGGCGTTTGGGTACGCACAGCGCTTCGGCATTGTCTGGGTGGATTTCCAAACACAGCAGCGCATCATTAAAGACAGTGGACATTGGTTTACAGAAGTGATTAGATCAAATGCGGTTGACTGAACGTAAAAGTTAGAAAATTGTTTGTGTTCTACCCGGTTTGATGTAGAATAAATCTTGGAAGGAGAATTATGGTCACTGAAACCGATGTTTTCCGTCTCGCTCAATCTCATTTTCCAGAAAATAAAATCTCATGGGTAGAAGATCTGGGTACCTGGGTACGTCAGAATTTCCGCGTCCATTTTAATGATCGCAATCCAGTTGTTTATAAATTCCACGTAAATCCTGATTGGAGCGACAGCAGTGTGCATGAATACCGGGTAACCGAGCTGCTTGAAAAAAATGGCTTGCCAAACTCAACAGTGCTCCTTGTAGATGATAGTCTGCAGGAGATCGGCCACGCATTTATTGCTGTGGACCAGGGGGCTGGTGAACGTCTGGATCGCTTAATGCGGATAAAACCCGATAACGTGATCAAAGACATGTACCGTGGAATTGGTCAGTTTTATCGCCGTCTGCATGCCATTCGCGGAAAAGCATCCGGGGTGTTTGTCAATCATCCTGATCAGTTATTGGATGTCTCTCCCACAGATTACCTGTTTGAAAATGAAATCGTTGGGGGAAGTGGTGCTGCCCTGGTCAGCAAAGGTGTGATCAATAAACTCGTTCACCAGCGTATGATTGATATCTGGCAGGCAAATTTAGCTTACTTGAAGAACCATCAACCAGTCCTGGTGCATGGCAGTCCCTTCCCCTGGACGATCTATCTGGATAATCGCGGATCGGATTGGCAGGTGACCCATGTTACCGGTCTGGGTGACACATTCTGGTGGGACCCAGCCTATGATCTGACTTTTTTAATTGAGCCACCGTTTACCTTTATGTTTGATCAATGGCGCATTGCTTTCCTGCAGGGGTATGGATCAAAACCGGAAGTCCGCCGTTTAATGCTCTACCGCCTTTTACAGATTGTATGTGCCGTTAATAACGTATATCTCCAGCCAAAAAATGAAACATCCGAAACCTGGAAGCAAAGCGCCTTAAATGCCATTCCAGGATTGCTCAAGAGCCTCGAAACCACTTTGAAATAAGCTGCGGGTTTCTTTCAAAAAGAATGGATCAAATTATTAATCAGCGATGATCATTCAGTTATTTCGTGTTGCAATCTTCGGTTCATGGAGTAGAGGATGACCAGATTGACTACAAATAAGGTTGCCAGCACGAATACCCCCATCTGACCCAATATCACTGGCAAGTCGTTCATTTCTTCAGACATGGGCATAATCGGAACAATACCGGATAGCAGTGCGAAGAAATTCCATAAGCCATGAATGCTGACCGCACCTATATAGGCAAAAATAGCTCTTGACCATTTTCGATTGTAAAAAGCGCTGGCGAATCCCCAACCGACCATTCCGGATAGGGTAACGTGTAATAAGCCAGTGCCAGTACGGCCAAACAGCAGCATCATCCATTCCGATTCAGCTGGAATCCCGACTGCCCCCAGGCTTTCCAGCATCGCGAAACAAGCTCCAGCAATTAAACCGCCCACGAAGCCCTGCGAGGGCGTCAGTCGTTTACCAGCCAGAAACCAGATCGCCATGGGCTTGAAAAATTCTTCGATTAAAGGAACCAGCACGGCAATGACCAGAATACTACCATTCAGAAAAATGGGCCGGCCAAACAACTCGGTTACCAATTGTTCAACTTCCACAGGATCCCTGGAACCATTCGAAAACTGTTCTCCAAAGATCATCAATTGGGAAAGCAGCTCGGGTTGGCTTGAAAGCCATACAGCAGCGATTACGATAATAAAAATGAACAAGACCAGTTCAGCTGTTAATACAACCGGCATCATAATGGAGAAATTAAATGCCACCGCACCCCAAACGCGTGGGCGGTTACCCAGGCTCAGATTTCTGGCACCAATCCAGAAGAAGAACAGAATCGGTACTAAAACCAGAGGAATGACTAATAAAGAGGTGATCAGATTAAGGGATTCAAAACGGCTGATGAGGATAACACCCAGGATGGAAACAACCCAGATGAAGAAAAGCGCAATCTGCAGGAGGCGTTGGGTAGCTGCACTCAAAGCGGACATCACTTTGCCCTGTAAATGAAATACAGCGCTGATGAGCGCTATCAGAAAGGCAACAGCAATCAGCAGGGAAGTCCAGCCGATGACCAGCAACAAACCAGCTTCCTGAGTTGTGGCCTGATCGAAAAAGCCACTGAAGAGCCCAAACACCAGCAGCAGCACTCCACCAAAGAAACTGCTTAAAAAGCCCAGGCTGCTGATAACAACCTGGGCAATTGCATAAATCTTGGCTCTTCCTTGCAGAATCGATCCTTCAGCCATTATTTTTCGGTAACGGTAATCGAGAGAATTTTATCCAGTGTCTCAGCAGCAATGCCTTGTTGTGGGTCATTTGCGCTCAGATTGGTGACCACATCCATACCGTCAATCACCTTCCCGAAGACGGTATAACCGCCATCCAAAGAAGTTTGGGCTGCGTAGGTGATAAAAAATTGGCTGCCGTTTGTGTCAGCACCGGAATTGGCAACTCCCAGAACACCTTCACCATCGAATTTTAAGTCTGAAATTTCGTTGGCGTATTCATAACCAGGGCCACCCATTCCCAGCCCACTCGGGTCCCCTGCTTGAGCTACAAAGCCCGGGATGACACGATGGAAATCGACATTATCGTAGAAACCTTGCACAGCCAGGAACACAAAACTGTTGACTGCCAGCGGCGCTTTTTCGGGGTAAAGTTCTACGGTAAAGTCACCTTTGGTGGTGCTGATGGTAGCTTCATAAACCTTGGATACATCCACAACCATGGGAGGACATTCTGTAAAGCGGTTTTGATCCAGTTGGATCAGTTTCAGAATACTGGAAAGGGTCTTGTAATCATAAGAAGCGGAATAAGGGATACCATTAATCACGATGAATACGGTTGGTGTGGCACTGACACCAATGTTTTCCGTAGCATCGATGTAGGAAAGGTTAATTTTGTTTTGTACAGCTTCGCTGTTATAGTCTTCTTCAAATTGCGTCAGGTCCAGCTCAAGTTTTTCTGCCAAACCGAGGGCGTAATCAATAAATCCATCTACAGTGACCGTGTCTGACGACCATTTCTGTTGTTCCGCAAACAGCAGATCATGCATTTCAAAGAATTTTCCCTGCATCCCGGCGGCTTCTGCTGCCTGATGCGCCGGAAATGCTTTGGGATGCAAACTCGGTAAGGGCAAATGGCGAAAAACCAGGTTGACTTTATCAGCATTGTCCTTATAGAATTGCTCCAGCTGGGGTGCAGCAACAGAACAGTAGGGGCACTGGAAATCGCTATAGGCGATAATGGATACCTCAGCATCGGGAGAACCCATAATCCAATCCTCTTCACTTGCCATGGGAACCGGTGGTATCTGATCAGCAGGAATCTCAGGGATCAATCGATCCAGGGTACATTCTGTGGTCTCGCCGCTCAGATTGGAGAAATTGGATCCGGATGGCTGTTCCACCACAATTTCATTTTCCGGTTCGGTTTCTACAACCGCTGTTTCTGCTTTTGGCTGGCAAGCAGCTAAAGTTAACGAGGCGATCAATAATAAGATCAATAAAGTTCCAAATTTTTTCATAAAAGGGGTCCTACCTTTCTTTAAAGCCCTCATTTTTAATTTTTACTAGTTCAGCTTCAACCACTTTTCGCAGGTCTTTCTGCACGGCATCAAAGGGTTGATCAGCATCTACTATTCGCCAGCGCTGTGGTTCCTGCGCTAGCAGGCTTAAGTATCCTTCACGAACGCGTTTATGGAAAGCCAATGCATAATCATCCAGGCGATTCCATTCGCCGCCACTGTGTTTTCGGCGCTGTAATCCGATCTCAACATCCAAATCAAGCAGGATGGTTAAATCGGGGTAAAGCCCCCCAGTGGAAAAATCATTCAATTTCTTCAAGGTGTCCAGATCGACAGCATGCCCATAGCCTTGATATGCCAGGGTTGAATCGGCATAACGGTCACAAAGGACGATATTTCCTTGCTTGAGGTTGGGCAGAATGACCTCTTCCACATGTTGTGAACGAGATGCCAGATACAGAAGAATTTCAGTACGCGGGTGCATGGCGGTGTTTTCCAGCGCATGTAAAACGGTGCGAATTTGATCACTTATCTGCGTTCCGCCAGGTTCACGGGTGGTAAAAACGCAATATCCTTGCTCACGCAACCATTCCGCCAATACCGGTAATTGCGAGCTTTTTCCACTGCCTTCTGGACCTTCCAGAGTAATAAACATATTTATCCTATTCGCGGAAGATGCGCACACGCCGGTTGGGGTCTTTCCCGTAGGAGTGGGATACCAACTGAGACTGGCGAGCCATCTCGTGTTGTAAGCGGCGTATGGCAGAGGACGCCGGTGGTAAATCTGCCCAGCGTTGTCCGTTCAATACCGCGCGAATCCCATCTTCGGTAAGTTGTGAGGCATATTGCCAATCATCATTCTGTGGAAATGTATTGTTATTCAGGTTGTATACTTCCATCAATGTCTTTTCCATCTGATTGATGGTATTGGAGCGCAGGAAGTACAGAGGTGTGCCACGTTCCTCTGCCTCGATCAATATTTGCTGTCGGGAGCGGTAATAGGTGCGCAGTGTCATAATAATATCTGCTTCTTCGGGAGTGCGCACAATCATAGCGGGCACCGACAGGCGTTTGGCTGCCTGTTCCAGTCGATTACGGGCTACGCCGTAAGGAAAAATCTTGACAGTACGCAAACGGCCTGTTTCAGGATCGTTATTGACGATTGGAGAGGATGGCTGGTGTGGTTGACCATACGTAGTACGAGGTTGTGTACCAGCACGTCCATTTTCGCTGCTGCGGCGCATGCCCTGTGACATGGAACCGCGGGTTGTGATGGATGGTGCCGGCAATTTTTCAACTTTGATTTCATTATTCTCGTTGCGATAGCGTATTTCGGGCGGGATTGGGTAACCGCGTAATAATGAATCGACTGCTTCAGAAACATCTGCCTGGATAGCCATGCGATTGCGTTCTTGAATCTCAACCAGCACATCAAATGTGGGGGGTGAGCGGCGTTCGAGCACAGTTTTCTGAGTACCACGCCGGCGGGCTTCTTCGTCGGAAAGGGTTACCGATTCAATGCCACCAATCAGATCTGACAGTGTTGGGTTGAGCAGCAGATTCTCCAGGGTGCGCCCATGGGCTGTGGCGATTAATTGCACACCCCGCTCCGCAATTGTACGTGCTGCCAGCGCTTCCAGTTCACGGCCAATTTCATCAATGACGATGACTTCCGGGTTGTGATTTTCAACCGCTTCAATCATGACCTCGTGCTGTAAGGATGGCTTGGCAACCTGCATACGGCGGGCCATGCCTACGGCTGGATGGGGAACATCCCCATCGCCGCCAATTTCATTGGAGGTATCCACAATCACCACCCGCTTTTTTTCTGCCAGAATACGGGCAGCTTCGCGTAACATGGTGGTTTTTCCAATACCGGGTTTACCCAGTAGCAAAACGCTTTTTTCAGATTCGATTAAATCCTGGATGATGTCGATGGTGCCATAAACCGCGCGACCAACCCGGCAGGTGAGACCCACTACCTGACCACGGCGGTTGCGAATGCCTGAAATACGATGCAGGGTACGCTCCAGTCCGGCACGATTATCGGCATCAAAATCACCGATGCGTGTGACCACATAGTCAATATCCTCATGGGTTACTTCCCGTTCGGATAAGGGAACTTCCTCCTCCACAAAACGGGCTTTAGGGGTGCGACCCAGATCCATTACAATCTCTATTAAATTATCACTATTATCTGCTTCTTCCAAAGCTTTGGCAGTCTCCAGTGGGAGGACTTCCATCAATGCTTGTAGATCATCTGTAATTTTTCGTTGTTTCATTCTTCCTTAAAAATCCTGTTCCAAATTGTTAATCAGGTATACCTGCTTTTTTTATATTAATTCAACATATTAAACCATAACAAGTTTTTCTTAGAATGGTATTAACCCTTGTTAATTTGATGCGATTATATCATCGGGTTTCATTTTTTGGTGGCGTTACGCATGATTGGCGAAGTTGGTTCAGTGCCATGCGCTTCCAGCACTTTCCGAATGGTAACCGGCATACTGACGCGTTGTTGTTTGATGAGATGCCGCACCAGCATGATTTTCCTGTCGCCGGGTGTGCCACCCAGGTTTTCGGCTGAGGAATTCAACCAGGATTGATAATCGCGGACCGCCAGATAAAGCGGCCGTCCATTGGAAGAATTTAACAGCCTCAGCAGACCAGACAATAACTGCTCTGGTTCGCGAATATCGGGATGGACAATTGGGGTAAGAAAAACACCCCGGGGACCGCTGGTAACCTCTACAAAAGCAAGCAAATCGCCATCGATACAATGAACATAACCCTGTACCCGCCTTTTATCCATGGCTTCTGCACCCTGCACCAGGGGGGGTACCACCGCATGGTAGAGACTGTTCAGGTTGTGTTGGTCAATTTGTTGGAATGAACGCCAGAGCTGATTTTTCTCCCCATTTTGCTGGTGATTGGTAAACCGCCAGACCTGTTGCCGGGCGAACACACTGAAGCCGGATAGGCGTAACATCTCGAACACTGGTTGATCTTCTTCAATTTCAGCCAATAATCGGAAGGCACCCCGCCCACCACTCTCCCAGCACAGATGATCCAGTAAAGCCAGAACAGCACGATCAGTCAGGTTGTTTTCAGGGGCTAAAAAGCTCAGATGCGCGTTTTGATCGCCAGGATTGAAATTGATCTGACCAATGAATGGCGTTAACCCTTTCCCGGGCAGGGCAATGCCACTATAGCTGCTGTAATCCATGCGTAAATGACCCAGCATGGCAGAACTACCAATCGGATTCCCATGCGTCAAACCCAGGACGCTATCAGTGCAAAGAATCTGGCTGCGGTAGCGCCAAATATGACGTAAATCACACCAGTTAAACGGTCTTACTTCGATGAGATCATCTCCAAAAAATAACGGTGGAAGCGATTGTCAGAGCTTAATTCCGGGTGAAATACGGTTGCCAACAAGTGACCTTGCCGGGCAGCGACAATTTTTTCCAGCCCTAATTGTGCCAGCACCTCAACCTCAGGTCCAACACTTTCGATAATAGGAGCGCGGATGAAAACAGCCGGAAAAGTAGGCAGGCTTCCATTTAAGTGATCCAATGCCGGAATGCGCACATCAGCCTGGAAACTATCCACCTGACGGCCAAAGGCATTGCGCTGGATGTGAATATCCATTACCCCTATTCTGGGCGGATTGTTTTGGTCATCTTTGGCCAGCAGGATTGCGCCAGCACAGGTGCCCCAAACCGGATGCTCAACGGCAAAGGTTTGCAGGTCTGAGAACAATCCAAACTCGAGCGCTAGTTTGGCCATGGTGGTTGATTCGCCACCCGGGATAATCAAACCATCCAGTCCGGTCAGGTGCTGGCTGAGACGAACCTGTTGTGTTTCCACACCCAGCTCTTGCAGCATCTTTTCATGCTCAATAAAGGCACCCTGTAAGGCTAAAACACCAATGCGCATCCCGACTACCAGCCGCGTCCAGCCATTAATTCATTTTCGGGCAGGGTGGAAATCTGCCTGCCGACCATGGGTTCGCCCAGATTACGGCTGATGTCAGCCAGCATCTTGGGGTCGTTATAGTGCGTGACCGCTTTAACAATAGCGGCTGCGCGTTTGGCTGGGTCACCGGATTTGAAGATACCGGAACCTACAAAGACGCCATCCACACCTAACTGCATCATCAAGGCAGCATCTGCCGGGGTAGCAACCCCACCGGCTGCAAAATTAACCACTGGTAATGTGCCAGTTTTATGAACCTCCAGGACCAATTCAAATGGCGCGCCGATATTTTTGGTGTAGGTCATTAATTCTTCCACCGGCATGACCTGTAGATGTCGAATTTCACCCAGAACGGTACGGGCATGGCGCACCGCTTCAACCACATCACCGGTGCCGGCTTCGCCTTTGGTTCGAATCATGGCAGCCCCTTCACCGATACGGCGCAGGGCTTCCCCCAGATTACGACAGCCACACACAAAGGGTACTTTAAAATCGTGCTTGTAAATATGGTGGCTCTCATCTGCCGGGGTGAGCACTTCGGATTCATCGATATAGTCGACACCTAAAGCTTCCAGGATCTGTGCTTCCACAAAATGACCGATACGGCATTTCGCCATCACAGGGATGCTGACTTTATCCATAATTTTGAGGATCAATTCAGGATCACTCATGCGAGCCACCCCGCCATCCGCGCGGATGTCTGCCGGCACACGTTCCAATGCCATCACAGCGCAAGCGCCGGCATCCTCCGCGATGCGGGCATGCTCCGCTGTGACCACATCCATGATCACGCCACCCTTCAGCATTTGGGCTAACCCTTTTTTAACGGCAAAGGTGCCGGTTGCTTCTGCCATATCATCCTCCTGTTGGAAAATCATTTGTATAGCGATTCTACCACGCGCCAGAGCCAGATTCAAACCCAAGCGGAACTTCCCACCAAACCCCTCCTCCTTCTGTGGTCCGTGACAAACCAGACCACTTCAATTATCCAAGATGTTTACCTCTGGCAAAATAAATTCCCATTGGTGGTGCATTGCACTTGAGGATTAACCAGGAATTCCGGTCCTGGGGCAAGTGATTTGTTAATGATATTCCAAATGGGCAGTGCACCAATCTGGAACCCTACTTCCGTTTATGTAATCAGGTGCAACGCACTTTTGGATGTAGGATGCTCCGTCTTTTTTTTCCATTCCAATCGATCTGGTCAAACCTTAAGTGCAGCGCACCTTTTAAATTCTGAATTCTGAATCCTGAATCCTTATTACTCCACCGGGTAGCCACTCTGCTGCCAGCTTTGCAGTCCGCCTTGTAATGTGTTGACGTTCTTGAATCCTCTTGCTAGTAAAACGGTCGCCGCACGGGCGCTGGATTCTTCAGCCGGTCAGGTGCAGTAGGTGATGATCCAATCGTTCGGATTGAGTTCAGAAAAACGGTTTTCCATTTCTGCTTCTGCGATTGAAAGTGCCCCGGGAATATGACCGGTATTGTAGGAATCGTCCCCACGCACATCCACAAACACGGCTGTGCCGGCATCATAAGCGGCTTTGGCATCCTGTAAAGAGATGCGTTCCACCTCAGGATACGGAATATTCGGATTTTGGTTAGCCGCAGATGATTGTTCCGGTTGCTGTGCCTGAACAACCAGAACCACCACAGCTACTATCAGCATTAAACCACCCACCAGGACTACCCAGATGGAGGGATCAATTTT
>JAVEYK010000050.1:0-23506 GCA_034003505.1 Anaerolineaceae bacterium
GCTGGCTGCAATGCTCCACTGACGATTTCCTCGATTTGAGCAGGTCGCGAAGCACCGATTAAAGCGGAGGTAATCACCCGGTTGCGTAAGGTCCATTTGACTGCCAGTTGGGCAAGACTCAAATTGATTTCAGCGGCAATTTGATTTAAGAGCTTAACTTTTTCAAGCACCGCATTGGTGATGTCATCTGGTTTCAAATAGGTAACAGGTTTCCCAGCTCGTGAGTCAGCCGGGATACCGTGTAGATATTTATCGGTCAGCATCCCCTGTGCCAGCGGTGAAAACACAATACAGCCCACGCCTTCTTCATCCAGAACGTTCACTAATTCCCGTTCAATCCAGCGGTCAAACATATTGTAATTGGGTTGGTGGATCAGACAGGGTGTGCCTAATTGTCTTAAAAGCTGCATCGCCAGACGTGCTTCCTTGGGACGATAGTTGGAGATCCCAACGTATAATGCCCTGCCACTGCGGACAATAAAGTCTAAAGCGCTCATGGTTTCTTCCAGCGGGGTATCGGGGTCAGGGCGATGGTGGTAGAAAATATCCACGTAATCAAGCCCCATGCGTTTTAAACTCTGATCCAGGCTGGCCACCAGGTATTTACGCGAACCCCACTCACCGTAAGGTCCTGGCCACATATCGTAGCCGGCCTTGCTGGAAAGGATCAATTCGTCACGGTGGGAGCGAAAATCTTTCGCCAGGATTTTGCCAAAGGTTTCTTCGGCGCTGCCATAGGGCGGGCCATAATTATTAGCCAGGTCAAAATGGGTGATTCCCAGGTCAAAGGCGGTGCGCAACATGGCACGCCCGTTTTCTATGGAATCGACTCCACCAAAATTGTGCCATAATCCCAAAGAGATCAAAGGGAGTTGGATTCCACTGCGACCACAACGACGGTACTCCATGGATTGATAGCGGTTGGGATCGGCGACATACTGAGCTGAAACAGGAATAACTGGCATTTTACCTCCGTAATTGATTATGAAGTTCGATTCTTACGATTGGCACGCTCAATGAAGATTTGCTGAGCATTTTTTGATTTTCGGGATGAATGTGGTTTGAGGCGTGTGTAGGTACCATCCGATTTCATCAGACGTGCTTTTACATTGTCTGATAAATATAATTCCAGAATGTTTTTGCGGATTTGACGAACGAGCACCTTATCCTCCACCGGAAACAAAATTTCCACGCGTTGATTGAGGTTGCGTGGCATCAGATCGGCACTTCCCAGGTAGATCTCCTCCTCGCCATCATTGTGGAAATAATAAATGCGGCTATGTTCCAGAAAACGACCCAGAATACTGATCACGCGAATATTTTCACTCAGACCTTTAATTCCTGGTTTGAGGCTGCAAATGCCACGGGTGATTAAATCCACTTTCACACCCACCTGTGATGCCTGATAAAGTTTTTTAATGATGACCGCATCAACCAGTGAATTCATTTTAAAGATCAGGTGGCCGTTTTTCTTCTTTTTGTGAATGGAGATTTCCCGATCGATCATTTGTTCAAAACGTTGGCGCAGGTTGATAGGGGCGATTAATAATTTTCGATATTCTTTTTTGGCTGAATAGCCGGTCAGATAGTTGAAAACATCACTGGCATCTGCCCCGATATCCGCATCAGCGGTAAAAAGCCCCATATCCTCGTACAAATTGGCGGTGATGTGGTGGTAATTTCCGGTCCCCAGGTGCATATAACGGCGGATATTTTCACCTTCTTTGCGCACCACCAGCGCGATTTTACAATGAGTTTTCAACCCCATCAGACCGTAGGTGACGTGCACTCCCTCCTGCTCCAACATTCTGGCCCAGCCAATATTACTTTCCTCATCAAATCGAGCTTTTAATTCTACCAGGACAGCCACCTGTTTCCCATAATCACGGCGGGCTTCCAATAAAGTTTTCACGATTGGGGAGTTTTTCCCAACCCGATAAAGTGACATTTTTATGGTCAGGACATTTGGATCACGAGCCGCAGCCCGCAAAAAGTCGACGACTGGGAGAAATGAATCATAGGGATGATGCAAGAGAATATCATGTGCCCGGATGCTGCTGAAGATTGCATTGCCATCAAAGATTTCTTTTTGGCGCAACCGATCCGGAAAAGATTGAATGAAGGAGCGATATTTTAACTGTGGTAAATCAATAGGGTATAAATCCATCAGGCTGTGCATGTTCATGGGGGCATCCAGAGCATAGATATCGCGTTGGTCAATATCCAGGTTTTGTGCCAGTAACTCCTGGATATTTGCTGGCATATTTTTATCAACGATCAAGCGAATCACTTTGCCAAACCTGCGATTTCTGACGCTTTCTTCCATCACCTCCAATAAGTCTCCTGCTTCCAGTTCCTGAATTTCAAAATCCGCATTGCGGGTGACATGAAATGGATGAACTTCGAGGATTTTCATCCCTGGAAAGAGTGATTGAATATTCTCTTTCACCAGGTGACTGAGCCAGATGAAGTAATGATGGCGGGGGGTGGAGCCATCCCGGCGATAGCCACCAGAGGAGCGTTTGATGGGTACCAATTGAGGTAAGGAAGCAGGAACTTTCACGCGGGCAAAATGTTCTTCCTGGTCTTCATCCTGAATAGAAACAGCCAGATTGAGACTCAGGTTGGAGATATGCGGGAAAGGATGACCAGGGTCGAAGGCAAGCGGCGTTAAAGTAGGATATACCACTTCAGCGAAATATCCATTCACGAACTCCCGCTGCCTTTCGGTGAGTTGGCTATAAGAGAGGATATGAATGCCATTCTTTTCCAATAATGGGGTGATCGTATTGTGCCAATATGCGCGGCTTTCCAGCATCAGTTTACTGGCTATTTTTCGGATTTCGATTAATTGTTGATTGGGAGTGAGTCCATCCTTGGTGGTTGAATAAATACCAGCGTCACGCTGCATTACCAATCCACCTACGCGCACCATGAAGAATTCATCCAGGTTGGACCCAACAATGGATAAAAACTTAACCCTTTCCAAGAGTGGGTTGCGTTCATCCATTGCTTCCTCCAGCACACGCCGTTGGAATTCCAACATGCCCAATTCGCGATTGATGTAATACTTAGGGTTATCCAGGTCATCGATGAGAACTTGTGCGTCCGGAGCGGGGACTAAAGCCTCCTCTGTCATTTTTCTTCCTCTTCCTGTTGATCTGGTGGACTGGGGTTTTTGCTAAAACTGCCGGTGACAATTAAGAGAATACCCAGAGCCAAAATTGAGATCAGAATTATCCCTACCAATTTGTTTTGAAAAATCCCGCTCAAAGCGGCATTCTGCGTGATTACCTCAGTAGGCGTGGTCGTTGGTGTTGGTTCTATTTTGGTAAGGGTTGGTCGGGGGGTGGCAGTGTTCGTTCTGGTAGGCTTCAACGTGGCAGAAGCTGTTGGTGTAACCTTGGATGGGTCACTGGTGGGAGAAATTTGAGTATTCACAGGGGTACGCACAGCTTCAAAAACCAACAATTTTTGACCCACGTAAATGGTGGGGTCGGTTCGATTCAGGTTATTAAGACGGATCAAATCGTCAATTTTTGTGTCGTAGGCAATCGCTATGCTCCAGAGAGCCTGACCGGGCAATACCTCGTGAATGACAGCACCATTTTCATCCGGTGCCACGGTTTGAACTGGAATAATTATTTGCGAGACGGAGGGTGTACTGGTACCGGGGTTTAATAATTGGGTTGGGTTGGGCGTATATTGTGAGGTTCCACTGGTATAAGCGGCATGAATGACATACCAGATGCGATCCCCATATTCATACACTCCCGCCCCGATATGTACATAGCTGGGATTGGTGGCAGGGTACATATGGGATTCATCGCTCCACCATTCGGCAATTTTGTCGATCGGCACCGGTCCGATGGCAAAGTTCTCGGTGGCGAAAACTTGTGCTCCCCCGCCGTAACCGTAGGACGCAATCCGTCCGCCGACATCTCCAATGTGTGAGCGCATGCCGTTCAAAGCCATGTACACGGCTGTGTCGTAAGCCGTGGTCATTAAGATGGGGTCAACCTCCAGGGCGGGGTAGCCGTTGCCGGTTCTCCACCCGTTGATCAGATTGATCAGATCGGACGTGGTGACTGATTGCAATGGAGCAGCCTGTGTTGTTTTCACCTGGAAAGGAATTGTTACCAGAATCACCATGATCATAATGATGAAGGTATTTCGTTTTATGTTCATAATTAGTTATTATACCGAATCAGTTGAAGAGTCAATACCCTTTGATAAAACTGCCTGACTTCCTGGCGCTATCTCAGTGGTGCGTAAATTAGATTTGTGTAGTCTTTAAAAGAATGTTTTTTCACTTAACTTGCTGAAAATGAAAAAATTGTGCATAATAATGAAGATCAAATCATTTAAGATTGGGTAGGCGAGTATGTCATCAAAAATGTTGTATGAAGCAATTGCCTTGATTCGGGCTTCGAAATTAGATGAAGCACGCAGGATGATTTTTGAAATCATCAGAAGCGAACCCACCAATGAAATGGCCTGGATGTGGTTGGCAGAAACACTTTCTTCGGATACAGACAGAATGAAAGTTCTTTTAGCCTGCCAGCTTGAAAATCCAAGCAGCAAAATCACGAAAATGGCTATCGAAAAGCTGCAGGAAAAAATGGATCAGGAAGCTCAAGAAGCGCCAACCGTTGCTCCTTTTAAAGATGGGGCAACTTTCGATCCTTCCATGCCGGAACGCACCGGACATACCGGCGCAATTATTGGTTTTGACGGTTCATTTATTGTTTCGGAGGTTTCTGATTTTGATGACGTAATCGATCTAAGAAAATTAGCAGAAGAGAATGCATCATTAGATGATGAAGTGAATGCTGATGAAACCATTGCGTCCTCACAGGTATTTGGCAGCGATCCATCTGATCAGGCAGAAGCGCATGCATTTACGTTTGATGATGAAACAGAAGATGAGCTGCCAAAAGAATTAGAATTCGAACCAGATTTATCCAACCTATTCCAACATGAAGAAATGCAACTTCCTGCAGAAAAGGCATTTGAATTTGACGAGGATTTCCATTTTGATTCGGAAATTAAGGGAGAGGATGATACGACATCGGATTTCCTTTTTCAATCAGATGAATCGAACACTCTAGAACAAGACGATGAACTAACTGCATTCGACCTTGGTTTTATGGAAGATACGCCAACCCTGATAAGCCCAACTGCGATCAATGAAGAGGATACCGATCGCATCCGCACCCTGATGCAAGAAGATGAGTTGGTTGAAGACCGCGTCATCGAAAGTAAGGTCGAAGAATTTGAACGGCGAAGAAAGAAGAAAGACCGCAACCTTGTGATCCTTGTGGCTGGCTTGTTTATTTTGATAGCAGTATTATGTGTGGCAGCGGTGTTTGTCATTCTTAATTATTCCAAATTTACCGGCCGCGTTCCTTCCATTACGGCAACACTGGCAATTGTTATTCCACCACCGGTTATACCCACAGAAACAGTCATGCCAACCGCAACCTGGACGCCTTCACCCACAGCTACACCCACAACCACTCCGACAGCGACGCCATTGGTGGCTCTCAGTTATGATGCTTTGGTTCCTGAAAATGTAGGCTCATTGCAAATTAAATTACAAAAAGAAATTCAAGACGACCTGGCATTTTCTTTGGATGGTGATCGCCTTGCCTTTGTGGATGGACGAGTAGTAACCGTTTTCAATACCAGCGATGGCAGCCAGCTATTTGAATGGAGCGATCACACTGCTGATGTTTCAGAAATTGTATTTTCCACTGATGGAAATTACCTGGTCAGCGCTGCCGAAGATTTTTCCGTTTATCTTTGGAATTTAAATACAGGCTCATTGGAACAACGCTTTGTATTTGACGGAAATGCCATCAATCGAATTTATGGTTCAACCGGCACCACTTTCCCGCGCGATATCTCGGTGGATTATTCTCCCGATGGCAGTACCATTGCTGCCGGAGTGTTCGGTTTGGTCAGTATTTTTGATGTTCCCACCGGTCTTGCCCGTGGTCAGTATGAGATTGAAGTTGAAGAACTAAGGTCGATTGCCCAGGATGCAGAAATGCTGCATGGATTTGAAGTTAAATTCAATCAAAATGGTTGGGTTTTGGCAGCCGGTATGAGTGGTCACCTGGCTGGGCTGGATACCCTGGATGCAGCCCCCCTGTATCAATTTAATCTAGGACCGAATGCAAAAGTTGACTTTGCTGACGATCGTTTGGTGATGGTGGAAGCTGATACCGGCGGTCTGACTTTGCGGACGTTGGATACAGGTGAGATTTATAATGGTTTTGATGGTCGCAAAGAGAAACCCAATCAAGCTGCACCGGATTTTGGACTCTCCGATAACTGGGAAGTCGTCGGGATCGAGTCAGATGCGGCAGAAAATGATGTGAAATTGACAATCTGGAATATTGTAAAAGATCAGGAAATTGCCTCGTTCCCTGCCATATGTGAAACCGAGGATTGCCGATTGCCAGTATTTCAACTTTCTCCCATGGGAGATTGGGTGGCTGTTGAACAATTTGAGGGTAGTCAGACTGTCGTTGAATTGTTCAATCTAATCGGACAGGTACAAATTCACAAATTGGATAAGTTTTCTTCAGCTGTGCAATTCATCAGCATTTCCCCCAGTGCGGAGTTGATCGCGGTTCTGAACCAGAATGGTGTTTTACGGGTTTGGGATGTCAAATTCGGTGCCCAACGAGTCTCCCTGGATGCCTCCGGTTTGACAAAGATCGAATTTTCTAAAAACGGCCGCTACTTATTTGGATGGAATTCTGAAGAGTTTATTGTCTGGTCAATACCGTAATCCTTTTGTGATGATTTTTGATCAATACCAGACTGGGAAAGCCTGGTATTTCCATGGAGGTTAAATGACTTCAGTAGCAAACCAACCAGAAACACTGTTGTTTTTGGAATATTTGGATCAATGGATGCAGGCATTACCCATCAAAGCATTAAAAGAATATGTGGTTGAGCCTGGCAAAACAGCAATTATCAGTGTTGACATGATTAAAGGCTTTTGCTCGATGGGTGCATTGTCCAGCCCGCGAGTGGCGGGGATTGTGGAAGCAATTGTTGGATTAATGCAGCGCTCCTGGGATGCCGGCGTGCGGCATATCATCCTCAGTCAGGATACACATGAACCCGATGCGGAAGAGTTTGGGTCCTGGCCACCTCATTGTGTGCGCGGCACAGAAGAAACGGAGACAGTTGATGAAATCCAGCAACTGCCTTTTTATGAGCATATGCTCGTTCTGGAAAAAAATTCGATTGCCAGCGGACTCAATCATGAGTTGCAACATTGGATTCTGGATCATCCGCAAGTGGATCATTATATTGTGGTCGGGGACTGTAGTGATCTGTGCACCTATCAGCTGGCCATGTTCCTGCGCCTGGATGCCAATGAACGCCAGGTAAAAAGAAATGTCATTGTGCCAGAAAATTGTGTGCAAACCTATGATATGCCCCTGGAGAGCGCCCAGCGTATGGGGGCCTATGCTCATCCAGGAGATCTGATGCATGTATTTTTCCTGTATCACATGGCGCTGAATGGTGTGGAAGTGATTAAAGCGATTGAATAAAAAAACAGGCGGTTGATAAGACCGCCCGTTTTAAACTTACATCATTGCAATTATGGCGTTGGATTTTTCCAATAGCTGATTTCATCCACCGAAATAGTGAAATTAGTGGTTTCTCTGGCGCCAATAAACAGTCCAAAACTACCCTGCGTGAAGGTGGTATCTTTGACTTCGTTGACCATGACACCATTGATATAGATAATCATACGCTCACCGACTGCCATGATGCCGATTTTATTCATTTTATTGCTGCCAGCCTGAATGGCATCCGAAGCAGTCCAGTTGATGTGCGTGGTCATGGAACCTTTGCTACCGATGGTGGCATCCCATTCCCTCAAGCTGTATTTTCCATCACAGGAGACGCCCAGTAAATATCCTTTGTTGGCTTCGCGGGCAACTGGTACCCGGTACATCAAACCATAGCGATCCGTACCAGAACAGGTGCCAGTGCTGATGGCAGCTTCTAAATAGAAACTGGCCAGTTGTTCCGTGGCGGAAAGCCGCCAGCCATCCGTGGTGGTTAACCCGGTCAGGCGTAATTGACCATCCTTGAAATTGATGGCTGTGTATTTATCCTCACCGGTTGGCCAATAGGTATCTTTATCCATTGTGTCCGTCCAGGTGGGTGAACCCAATTTGGTGCGGGGGTCATTTGCCGGCGGTGTAAAAGCCGGTTGGGCGGTCACAACCACCGTGGGAATGACGGCATTGGTGGCAGAAGATTGTGGGGTTGCAGTGGATAAATCTGGTTGTGCGGTAGCGGCTTGTGTCACTTCTGCGGTAGCTGTCTCAACAACTGCTTCAGACGCAGTTGGTTCTGGCGCCTGGGTTTCCAGCGGCGGTAATTCTGCGGTGGGTAAGCCCTGTGTTGGTTGCGGCATTTCGGTCAGGATTTTCGCTACCCGGGTTGCCATCTCTTCATCAGAAACTGCCGGTGGGGTGGCCTGTGTGAGTGGTAATGTACAGGCAGATAAAACTGATAGGATCATGATAAAAAGAACTGTTTTTAAAATTGGTTTACGCATTTCTTCTCTCCCTTCCATCGAAAGCAAGTATCATCTCTACAGACGAAAAATAGCATTCATTCGTTCCCTGATTATAATTTATAACCAATTGTCCGCAAAAATCCTTTCCGCCAGGCAATATCTTCAGCCTCTTCAACCCCTTGCGGGCTGGAACCATCAATGACGCCTAAAATTCCACGCCCGTTCTCGGTTTCAGCGATCACCACTTCGGTCGGGTTGGCGGTGGCGCAAAACAAGGTCACGATCTCTGGCACCCGTTGTAAGGCTGGTAAGACATTAATGGGGAAAAACCCCGCCCCTAAAAACAGAACGAAACTGTGGCCGGCGCTAATTTTAAGGGCATTTTGTTTGGCCAGATCAATCATCTCAGCATTTGTACCGGTAAAACGAATCAGACACTTGCCGGATGCTTCACAAAATGCAAATCCAAACTGGATCGCGGGTACGCTGGAGACCAGGGCTTCGTGGACATCCTCAACTGTTTTAATAAAATGTGATTGTCCCAAAACAAAATTGATCTCTTCAGGTTTTTCTATGGTTACAGATAAAATTTCCATAACTCCTCCAAAATTTCACCAACGATAATTAATTGATATAGAAAATTGTGTAGTGATTTATCCTTATTGTAATGATGTAAACACGAAATTCAAATTAATTGATGCGAAACAGTCTCTACAATATGATTATGTCACATAAATTTCATTTCGTGTATCAAACTTCCCTGTCGTTTTACAAAGATGAGGGTTTAGAGTTTAATATTTAGTATTTAGGATTTAGGATTTATGTTTTAGGTTTTAGGTTTTAGTGACCCGTCCTGAAATAGGTTTACAGATTTTAATAGGATATTAGGACAATTAATTGTTATTTGTTGGGGTGAAAAGGATAGGGGAAATGGGAGGATTGTTTCACACCACTTTTGTTGTTAGAATGATCCTATGAATTTAATTGCTGTGCGAACCATTCAGATGTTGACGAAATGGGGGTTCATTTTGCTGGTAGTCACACTTCTGGCGCTGGCAACGCCTGCCCTGGGGTTGGCGGAGGGAACCTATCCGGTTTTCCTGCCGCTCATTCTGCGGGCGGAACCAGCTAATACCAATCCGGTTCACGAGGGTATTGCCACCTATTATTATGCCACCGGCGCTGGCGCGTGTTCTTTTGACCCGAGCCCCGACGATTTGATGGTGGCGGCGATGAACGCGGACGAATACGACCAGGCTGCCTACTGTGGTGCTTATATTAATGTGACCGGGCGCAAAGGCAGTGTGGTGGTGCGGATCGTTGATCTATGCCCGGGGTGTGACGCCGGGCACCTGGATTTGAGCCAGGAAGCCTTTGCTCAGATTGACAATCTTTCTGCCGGGCGTGTGCCGATCACCTGGCAGGTAGTCAGCCCGGCGCTGAATGGGCCGATTGCCTATCACTTCAAGAGCGGCAGCAACCAATGGTGGATGGCTGTCCAGGTGCGCAACCACCGCAACCCGATTGCCAGCCTTGAATACCGTGCGGCTGGCAGCAGCGACTGGGTGCCGGTAACACGAGCAAGTTATAACTACTTCGTTCAATCCGAGCCAGATCCAGGACCAGGACCCTACGACTTCCGTGTGACGGATTGGTATGGCAACGTGCTGACCGACAATGCTATTCCGCTTGTGGCGGGTGGTACGATTGCCGGGGCTGCGCAGTTCCCAGCGGGACCTTGAGAACCGGCTTCAGGCAATTTCTTACAGCTTTCTGCCATTAATCAAAACTAAAGAGGACTTCATCCGGCACCTGATCTTCTGGCAGCACCACCAATTCTCTTTTGTCCATCAACAGATGAGTGCCATCTGTCAGGGTGACCCAACCCTCATCGTACAGTAATTGTCCGGTGGTCCAATCATAAAATAAAGTGCCGCTATATTCAGTGATAGGTGCCGGAAAGTCTTCATCCTCAACGGGGGTAGCAAATTTGTCTACTGTGGTGATCAGCACCATTTCGATTCCACCCCTGTTTTCAAACTGGATGGTGTTTGGCTTCTTCTCCAAATGAGATGATACGATCAATCGTTTGCATGCTCATGGTCTTATCCATGTTGGTGTCTGTTAACAACTCAGGCTGGATTGCAGACCAAATTGTGCCGTCGCTCAAGAGTTTAAGAGAAATGAAGGTGCCATCCAACATTTGCTTTCTTGAATACATGGCTGCCATGTTGCGCTCTTCCTTTATAAAATACCAGTTATCCAGTACATAACTGTTGGCGATCACCTGCCAGGTTTCTGGCACGACTTCAGTTTTATCCGGATTGAGCATGTCATGAACAAAGATTTTTCGGCAGCCAACCAGGTTGCATGAAGGTCTCCTGGGCTTTACGGCTGAGCTCTGTGCGGATCAGGGACAGATCTGTTGGTTGATCCAATTGCTCTTTTTCCGCAACATCTGCAACTTCTGGGTTTAATTCATTATTTGCGTGCTCAACAATGCCAGGCTCGTCAGTTGTTTTAATTTCCGTAATGATTTCACTTGTTGGTTCCGTTTCCCTCCGTTCAGTTGGTGCTTGATTCAAAGAATAATAGAGCAGGTTGACACAGCAATGAATAAAGGGGATTTAAAGCCATTGTATCAAACGATCATTATTTTTCAACCGTTTTTTTGTGAACTCAACCATATATTCCTGTTTGGATGGCTGAAAGAATTTTGAATTTGAGTTTGTCCCGTCAGGAATGGAGAAAATTAATAAAGGCGTCGAGATAAGGTAAAATAGATAGGATTAAGAAAGGATCGTCTATTGTTTGAACTTGTTTTTCTTGGCACTTCCGCTTCCGCACCTTCAATAAATCGAAATTTACCATCCCTTATGGTAAAGCATGGTGAATTCCGTTTCTTAGTCGATTGTGGGGAAGGCACCCAGCGACAGATTTTGCAGGCGGGGATTGGATTTAAACGCCTCAATCGTATTTTGATCACGCATGGTCATCTCGATCATATTCTGGGCCTGGCAGGATTGCTCTCCACCTTGTTGCGCTGGGAAACGATCGATACCCTGGAAATATATGGGGGCAAAGCTGCCTTGAGCCGCGTGCACGATTTGATTTATGGAGTTGTCCTGCGCGGCAACCACACTGCCTTTGATCTGGCACTCGTGCCGGTGGAAGAAGGTGTCATTATCGAGGAAAATGAATTTAATATCACAGCCATACCGGTGCAACATCGCGGTCCGGATAATTATGGATATTTATTCCAGGAAAAAGGCCGCTACCCATTCCTTCCCGAAAAAGCCGCTGAATTGGGTATCCCGTCTGGTCCATGGCGACGGGACCTGGTGAAAGGCAAAGCAGTTACCTTACCGGATGGTCGTAAAATTCAGCCAGAACAGGTTTTGGGAGCATATAAAGCCGGGACACGCCTGGTGGTGCTGGGGGATGTAGCGGAAATTGCCTCACTGGTGACGTATTGTGACCAGGCGGATGTGCTGGTCACCGAAGCTACTTATTTAGAATCGGAAGCTGAAATGGCGCTCCAGTTCGGGCACATGACCGCGCGACAATCCGCGGAACTGGCCGTGCGGGCTAACGTTAAACAACTGATCCTGACGCATCTTTCCCGCAGATACCGTGAAAGAGACATCCTGGCGGAAGCCCAGGCAATCTTTCCCAATACGATTGTTGCCCGCGATTTTGATACCTTTACGGTCAAAAAGGACGAGTAAATAACGGGTATTCCATTAGCGTATAGAAATCTGAATTTTAGGGGTAGATATCTGCTACTGATTCGTATATTTCAGTTGGAACATAGGGAAAATGATCCACGTCTTCCCGGCGTGTCATACCAGACAAGACCAGAATTGTTCCCATACCATTCTGAACACCGGCAACAATATCAGTATCCATGCGGTCACCGACCATAATAGTGTCTGCGGAATGGACGCCCAGGTATTTTAAGGCTGTGCGCATCATCAGAGGGTTGGGTTTACCGACATAAAAAGCTTTTTTCCCGCTGGCTGATTCAATCAGGGCTGCCAGAGCGCCTGCACCGGGGACGACCCCTTTCTCGGAGGGACCACTGGGATCGGGATTGGTGGCAATGAACCGAGCTCCATTGATGACCAGTTGAATGGCTTTGGTGAACAACTCCTGGTTGAGCGTTTCCGTCTCACCCAGAACTACATAATCAGGATTATGTTCGGTAATGATATATCCGACATCATGCAAGGCGGTGGTCATGCCACTTTCGCCAATCACAAATGCTTTTCCTTCGGGGCGTTGAGACTTCAGGAAGAAAGCGGTTGCCAAAGCGGAGGTAAAAATTGATTCGGGAGGGATCAGTAAACCAGACATCGTCAAGCGGTATGAAAGATCACGGGGGGTGAAGCGTGAATTATTGGTTAATACCAAAAATTTTGCCTGAGCTGCCCGTAGTCGGTCCAGAAATTGATCAGCCCCCGGGATCATCGTTCTGCCGCGTACCAGGACGCCATCCATGTCAATCAGATAATTTTTTGCCATATTATTTCCAATTCTGTAAATGAGACTTATATTTAATAGTATAGCCTTATTTTCACTGGGAAGAGGCCGAAGAGAGGGGATAATGGCTGAAATAATTTCAGTGGATAATTCAGATAGAAAGACTCTGGTTAACAAAAATCATTTGACATCAACCTGCCATTATGATAAACTTTTTTTGTTAGTGTGCAGCCCCCACTAGCGGTACTCTTATCCAGAGAGGCGGAGGGAACGGCCCGATGAAGCCTCGGCAACCAGAAGACTTAACCGTTTTTAAGGTGCCAATTCCGACAGAATGATCTGGAAGATGAGAGGGAATGAAGTCCAATGACGATGGATTGCCCCTCACCGAACAGAGGGGCAATTTTATTAGATGGAGGTTTTACAAGTTAATGAACACAACGTTTATGAATTCGCCGAAGTACTTATTTACTTCCGAATCGGTGACTGAAGGTCACCCTGATAAGATCTGTGATCAAATCAGCGACGCTGTCGTGGATGCCTGTTTGGCAGATGATCCACGCTCACGGGTAGCCTGTGAGGTAGCCACCAAAACAGGTTTTGTGATGCTGTTAGGCGAGATTACCACCAAGACCTTTGTTGATTTTGACAAATTGGTGCGTAAAGTGGTAAATGAGATCGGTTATGATGACAGCCGCAAAGGATTTGATGGCAATACCTGCGCTGTTCAGGCAGCCATTGCACAACAATCCGGTGATATCGCCATGGGTGTGGATAAAGCATTGGAAGCCAAAACCGGCGAAGTGACCAATGAGGAAATTGAGCAGATTGGTGCTGGTGACCAGGGCATGATGTTTGGTTTTGCCTGCAATGAGACGGATATTCTCATGCCGATGCCGATTTATTTAGCTCATAAATTATGCCGCCGGCTCACCGAAGTGCGCAAAAATGGCACCCTGCCGTGGCTGCGTCCGGATGGGAAAAGCCAGGTGACCGTGGAATATCAGCATGGTAAACCAGCCAGGGTGGATACTGTATTGATCAGCACCCAACATGCACCGGAAATAAGCCAGGAAGAGATTCGGGCTGCCATCATTGAACATGTGATCAATCCTGTCATACCTGAAGAGTTATTGAACGGTAAAGTGAATATTTATGTGAACCCAACCGGCCGCTTTGTCATTGGTGGTCCGATGGGGGATGCTGGTTTAACCGGCCGCAAGATCATCGTCGATACCTACGGTGGCATGGGTCGCCATGGCGGTGGTGCCTTCTCTGGAAAAGATCCGACGAAAGTGGACCGCTCTGCTGCTTATGCAGCCCGCTGGGTGGCAAAAAATGTCGTCGCTGCAGGTCTGGCAGAACGCTGTGAGATTCAGGTTGCTTATGCGATCGGTGTGGCCCATCCACTCAGTATCAATGTGGAAACCTTTGGTACCGGCTTGATTCCTGATGATGAAATAGCCAAAGCAATTGAAAAAACCTTCGATTTGCGCCCGGGTGCGATCATTCGTGATCTCGACCTGCGCAAACCGATTTATCAACAGGTGGCTGCTTATGGACATTTCGGTCGTGATGATCTCGATCTGACCTGGGAACGCACCAACAAGGTTGAAGAGTTGCGCCAGTCAGCAGGTTTATAAAATTTTTATGCTCACTACAAAGCCACGGATTTTCCGTGGCTTTGTAAATTAAATTCCATTAAAAATTTGTTGTCGTGTTTTTAATCCTGGTCGTTCGGGGAAACCATTTCACTCTCCGCACCAAAATCCAGGACATCACGAACATTCGAATGGGACAATGGCGGGCTGATAATGCCTTGGTCTTCGAGTTCATCCACCATTCGCGCTGCCCGGGTATAGCCAATGCGTAATTTGCGTTGCAGCATGGTGATGGAAGCCTTTCCTTCTTTGCGAATGAGTTCAATGGCTTCTTTTAATAATGGATCTGTGTCGCTATTTTCCATATCCTCAAACAGCGCAACCTGTTTTGCAGGACCATCAGATTCGAATGAAGGTGTATTCTGGTTTGTAGATTGTGAAACCGGTGCTGTTGTTTGGACGTTCATGGCCTGTAAGCGCCAATAATCGACCGTCCTGGCGATCTCCTGCTCGGTGATGAAGACACCCTGCAAACGCACGGGTGCCGCTGCATCGGGTGCCTGGAAGAGCATATCACCACGGCCGAGCAACCGCTCTGCCCCAGGTTGGTCGAGGATGACACGGCTATCAATATTGGACGCCACAGCAAAGGCGATGCGTGCCGGGAAATTGGCTTTGATTAAACCGGTGACCACATCCGTGGAAGGACGCTGGGTAGCCAAAATCAGGTGTATACCGGTTGCCCGGGCGAGTTGTGCCAGACGGGTGAGGGCGCGTTCCGTTTCATCCGGAGCCAGCATCATCAAATCGGCTAATTCGTCAATCACCACCACCATATAGGGGAATTTGTCGGCTTGAGAATTATTATATTCAGAAATATTGCGGCAACCAACCTGTGAGAAACGGTGGTAACGAGCGTCCATTTCACGTTGTACCCATTGCAAGGCGCTGACGACTTTTTCAGTGTCGGTAATAACGGGGGAGAGCAGGTGTGGAATGCCGTTGTAACCGGTTAACTCTACACGTTTCGGATCGACCATAATTAATCGTAAATTTGCGGGCGAATTATTGAGCAAAAGACAGCACAGAATGGAGTTCACACACACCGATTTTCCAGACCCGGTCGTACCGGCAATCAGGAGGTGGGGAAGCCCGGTCAGGTCAGATGAGATAGGCTCACCGGATACATTCATGCCCAGAGCGATCTTTAAAGGTGATTTTTTCTGCGTGAAACTTTTACTATCGATCACCTCCACCAGAGTTACCCGGTTTGACTCCGAATTTGGCACTTCAATCCCGACGTAGCTATGTCCTGGGACCGGTGCCTGAATACGGATTCTGGGAGCGGCCAATGCCAGAGCCAGATCATCCGCCAGATTGGCAATCTTGCTGACCCGCACGCGCGTGCGGCCAGTGCGGGTTTCAACAAACAAAGGCTCAACGCCAAACTGGGTGATGGTTGGTCCGCGTTTGATCTCAACGATTTTAGAAGGTGCTCCAAAAGATGTGAGCGTATCCTCAATTAAAGCCGCCCGTTCTTTATCAATATTGCTTTCGATACTGACAATGGTTGCCGGGTCGAGGATGGTTTTGATGTCGGGAAGTTTCCATTTTGCAGCACTGGCTGACTGGGTGACGGATGGCTGCAAGCGCGATGCACCAGCGGAGATTGGTGCATTCGGTGGGGTTTGGGGTGCAGAGGTGGCTGTGGTTTTATGTGATTGTGGTGGCTGGCTGGATGTCACGGAGGGTTTTTCAGATGTTAGCTGCCCAGGCAATGAATGATCCAAAGGAATGAAGTCATCCTGCAGCAGCTCTTGCATTTCATGCGAAGCAGCGGCAGTTGATTTCGATTTTTGCATCATTTCCAAACGCCGGGTTTGCGCTCGGGCTGCCTGGCGATTTTTCCACTCTGATTGGAATTTTTCTACGGTGGGTTGCAGTTTTCGAAATATATCCGGGATGGAAAGGTCCAGCGTCAGTCCGAGTGCAATCAACAACCAGGCGGACATCACAATCACTGCTCCGGCTTTGCCGAGACCGTTCGTCAATGAGATCTCAAAAAAAGCACCCACATAACCACCCCCCTGACCCGCTTTGGCAGATTCCCAGCCACCGCTTGAAAACAGATGTAACCAGGTCAGTAAATTAAGATACAGGAGAATGATACCGGTGACTCGCTCGGCTGAAAGCAGGGGGAGTTTTTCGATATTTCGTAGTACCAACCAGATACCCACCACCAACAAGGCTAACGGTAAGACAAAAGTTCCCCATCCAGCCACCTGTGAAATGGACTGGATCCACCAATTGGTGACCGTACCCCGCTGAGCGGTTAATAATGAAAGGATTGTCAGGAACCCCACCAATGCCAGGAAGATACCCAGAATATCCAGTTTTCTTTCGTTGGAGATACTATTCCACTGCCAGCTTGATTTTGAAGAAGCACGTGACTTGCGCGGTTTCGCTCTGGCTCTGGATGTGGAAGCGCTTTTTGATCGGGAAGAGCTTTTCGTTGTGCGTGATGACGACCTTGAGCGTGATTTATTGCTTCTGGATATGGGTTTTTGTGCCAAAAGAGTTCTCCAAAACTGAAAGGTTGTTCTAATTATAACAAATTTAAGAGGGCAGTTCTAGCAGAGAATGCTGGAGACTTGGATGGAAAAAACAGTTTGGTTTCAGGGACCACAAAGCACAGATCCTCGAACACTTTTTACTGTGGGTTCTGTAAAGTTGCAATCACTTTTTTGGTTGCCTGAAAAGCCAGCGATGGTAACTGGTTCAATGGGAAAAAAGCCACCTGATCTGCATCATCTCCAGCAGACAATTCACCCCCGATGATTTCGGCATCATATACGATGACCATATCCGCCCCGCGCTCATGTTCTCGGCCACTGATGATATCTCTCAGGCGTGTGATTCTCACCAGCAGACCGGTTTCTTCCTGACACTCACGGGCAGCTGCCTGCATGGGATCTTCATGAGCATCCACGAAGCCAGCCGGCAAGGTCCAATCCCCTTTGTTGGGGTTGTAAATGCGGCGGGTGAGCAAAACGGAGCCATTTTGTTGTACCAGCACTGCTGCGGCTACTTTGGGATCTTCATAATGCACCCATCTACAGTTAGGACAGGCAGCTCTGGATTGTCCATACACATCTTTGGCATGGGTGGGTGATCCGCAATAGGGGCAATATTTAATTTCGTCGTAGTGATGATGACCCACGTAAATGACCTTTCCGCAGAATGAAGGCTGTAATGGCAGTGCCAATAGCGATCATCGCGAGGATAATCTGACTGACACGTAACCACGGGAATGGATTCGATACTGTGCGGATTGATTCTTCACCCGATTCGCTCAGGATTGCCAACACTGAATCATTGAAGGCAGCAGTTTCTTCAGCCGGTCGAATCCCAAGAATAGGGCCGCTGCCAGTGATTGGTTCTACCTCAGCTTGTTTCATCATCGAGCGATTTTCATCTGCTATAGGACCTGGTTCTTCCGCAGGCATTTCAGGTTCGTTGTCAATTCCGCCGCCCACCGGTGGAGCGCTCAATAACCCGGTGTCGGCTCCGCCACCACCCATGCCAATGCCCTCTTGCAGTTTGCTCTGTGGATGACCCCATTCGATAATTTGTGGTGCTTCAGCAGAATCGAGCGCTTCTGCTGCCATTGGGGCAGCTTCCATTGAAAACACCTCGTTGGAGGCGTCTTTCTGCGGGAAAGCACTTGAAAGCATCCCGGGTAAAAACTCAAATAAGAGCACAACCACCAGAAAAATCGTCGCCATCACAGATGCAAAAGAAAAGAAGGGGAAAAGCGGTTTTCTGGATGAACGCATTTGACTTGCCATATCAGGGGTAAGGGTAAAACTGCGCGGAACAGGAACTTTCCGGGCGTGCTGCAACAGATAACGAGTTTGTTGCAGTTCCAGCAAAGCATCTTTTAATGGTTGTTCCTGGTTAAGACGGGCTCCTAATATCAAAACTTCCCGGTTGGATAATTGTCCATCCAGGTAGTTCGATAATAATTGCCAGTCTTTTGGCGAAAAGTTTTTATTCATGGTGTACCCTCACCATCAAGACGAAAAATATCTGGCAAAAGTTCCCGGAAAAATTGTAAACAATCCCTTAATTTTCTGCGTGCACGTGCCAGCCGGCTCTTGACAGTGCCGAGTGGCAAGCCAGAGCTATCGGACGCTTCCTGGTAATCCATTCCCTGAATATCGACCATCACCACGACCAGACGAAAGTCCTGTGGCATGGATTGCAGGCATTTCTGGATGGCTGCTTCCAATTCGGAGGATTCCAGTACCTCTTCCGGGGAAGGATTGCCATCTTTGATCCAGGCAGGGGATTCGATTTCTTCCTCGCTGTCCGGGTCGTACGGTTCCAGAGAGGTGGTCGGCCGTCTTTTCTGGCGGCGAATTTCATCCAGACAGGTGTTTGACACGATTCTCATCACCCAGGATTTGAAAGATCCACCCCGATAACCAGCCAGTGCATTATAGGCAGAGATGAAAGCGTTCTGGGTCGCATCAGCAGCGACATCGGGGTCGCCCAACATGCGATATGCCAGATTGAATGCCATTTCCTGATACTCGAGCACCAGGTGATTGAAAGCATTTAAATCGCCTTGTTGCGCAGCCAATGCCAAACCAATTTCATCCATAGAGGTTCTTTCTGATGGTTCCACTTTCCCTGTTTTGGTACTTTTATCAATTATATACCACTCTCAGATTCATCTGCAACTGACTGATCATGCTTGTCTGCGAACAAAACAAATTTGAAATAGCGATATTCTCATTTTGATGGCACCCCTCTATTTCACACCATTTGAATTTTTTCCAGAGCGCAAAGCTTTCTGCCCGCATCCTGATGCATTGCACTTTTTACCCTTGCCGTCAACGAATAGGAAACGAATGAACGAATACCCATAGGGCATGATATGTAAGAATTAGAAAGAGTGCATTGCTTGTGTCTTATTCCCAATATGGGGGACCAGAAGAACTGGAAATTTGACGGATAGCCCTTAGGCACTCTGATCATATCTCCAAATAATCCGGATGGTTTCTTAACGTAGCGGGCAAATTTCTAGATGTCAAATCATCCTTCACAAAATCATAGTAATCCAGTGAATTTGTAAAATACTTCTAGAAGAATATCGGATCGCATAATGAATCATTTCTCATACCAATAAAATTTCTGAATTTTTGCCGCAAAACAAGATTAAGTGCAGACGCTATAAAGCGATATAATTTCACCAGGAAGAAGAAGATCGATGGATGAGGTAAGGATTATTTATATTTTTTAAGAACCACAGGGTAACGCATGCGTTTATTCAATTTAAGAACGATTTCCTCTTTCATCTATCGCTGGTTCAATGTTCCCCAATCTGCACCGGAGATCAACCGGTTAAATTTCAGAAATGTTCAAATTGATGCCATTGGTGTCGGACTGGCCAGCACAGGAGCACCTTTTTTACCGGTTTTGTTAACCAGGTTAGGCGCAAATACATTGCAGGTCAGTATGTTAACTTTTATGCCGGCCCTAACCGGTGCGTTATTAGCCATCCCCTTAGGTCAATTTCTGGAGACGCGCAAGAACATCGTCCCCTGGTTTAGCTTTGCGCGCTTGGGGGTGTTGATGAGTTATGGCTTGACCGGGTTGCTGGTGCTGATTTTCCCTGAAGCCAGTGCCATTCTGGGAATTCTGGGGTTATGGGCGCTTGCAACCATTCCGCAAACCATCCTGAGTATCTGCTTCTCGGTGGTCATGAATCAAATCGCTGGATCCCGGGGTAGATTTGAACTGATGTCTCATCGCTGGTCCATCCTTGGTTTTACGAACGCTGCTACGGCTTTAATCGCCGGACAATTTTTGGATCGGGTAGCCTTCCCCCTTAACTACCAGATATTTTTTATTTCGCTATCTGTGGGTGGTTTCATCAGCTTCTATTTTTCCAGTAAAATTGTCCTTCCTGATAATCCCCCACATATCAAAAAGGTCAAAACCAGTTTTAAGGAACAAGCGGTTTCCTATTTACGTTTGATTTATAGTGAAAAACCTTTTGTTTCATTTATCTGGAAACGATTTGTATTTTTATCGGGTGCTGCCCTGGCTGCACCGCTCTTACCTATTTATTACGTCAGAGAAATTAATGCATCCGATTATTGGATTGCGCTCATCCAAATTGCTGCCAACACAACGGTCATCATTGGTTATTTTTTCTGGACGAATCAATCCCGCCGAAGGGGATCCAGGGCTGTATTATTGGCAACTACGCTGGGCAGTTCGCTCTACCCTATTCTGGTTGGGGTCAGTTCGCAGGTCTGGCCGGTGGTCATTTTTGCCGGGCTGAATGGGATCTTCACCGCTGGCTTGAATCTGGTTTTCTTTGATGAACTTATGCGCCGGGTGCCTGCGGATCATAATGCGACGTTTGTAGCCGCTGCTCAAACCTTGCAGTATTTATCCATGATCGCAGCACCTTTATTGGCACCGATTTTATCAAGATGGTTAGGTTTCGGACCTGCCTTGATGATAGCCGGGGGTATCAGCGTTGTTGGCTTCATTTTATTCATACTCGAGAGATCCCAACCGACCCCTGCAACAGGCGTTGCCATCTAATTCAGGATTTTTTCCTCAAGAATAATTGCCATATCACGCGCCAAACGAGGAGACCCAGTGTTGAGAATGCCACCATCACCACTACAAATATGCCAATGGTCGGTGTGTTGAGGATAAAGCCGCGGATCACCACCGCCAGGGGTACGCTCAGGATGGTTGCCCAAATGAAACGCCACCATGATTTTTGCAAGGGTATCTGTTTTGTATTCCACAACCCTAATATGGGTGCTGCCATGCTCCAGGCCAGGCACAGGGGTAACCAGTTTGCCAAAATTCTACGCACGTCAATCTGGCTATTATGATTGGCAAAACCGATCAGGGTAACCACCAACAAAACCAGAAGATCTCCAATGATCAGGATGTTTGAAAAGTCGTTATTTTTTGTCTGCATGCCTTAATTATAGATGATTCCAATATCATTAATGATCATATTCCTTAACAAAAATCGTAACAACTCAAGTAAAGGGGATTGGTGTCATTTTAGACCGGCGTAAACTCGCCTGAAAACAGAACCCGCAATTATTGAAAAAAATGTTATAAACGAAGTAAAATGGTAATGATGACGCTAGAGTTAAAGGAATGGATATGATGAAAAAATATTTAATTCCTGAAGTGCTGATTCTCCTCCTGCTATTGATCCTCTTTTCAGGCTGCACAGCTTCCATCAAACCGACAGTTCAAACGGAAACAGCCATAAACCCCCCGAGTGAAAATAAAATTACCGTTCAGGGTGAATTTTTACAGGATACTCCAACCGGGATGATCATTCGATTGGCAGGTGAAGGCGAGGAAATTGAGTTGATTTTGGATCAATCCTCCGTTAATTGGGATGGGATTGATTGGGTTGCCAAAATGCCTGTGGTTGAAGATGACCACATCATTGCTCATGGTAATTGGAAATCCACTGGTATTTTTGAGGTTGAGAGATTGTATGTGAACATCCTGAATTTGCGGGGTATTGCCAGGAATGTTGATAAAGAAAAAGGGACCTTCCTCATCCAGGATAAGCAGCAAGGGAATTTTGAAATCAAGATGGATCCGGAAACGAAGGTTTTCCTCCAGGATAGCTTAAGCTCTGAGCTCTACAAAAATGCTCAAAACCTTCCGGAAGCAAATGCTTATGTTGAAGTTATTGGCCGAAAGATAGGGGAAAAGGTTATTGCTGTAAACGTATTGATTTTAAATTAGGAACCTGCTTTTATTGATCCAGAATTAAAAATCCGCTACACTAATAGTGTGGAAGAAACACCGTTATTCTTCTTGGGCATTGATCCCAGCCAGAGATACCAACCCTATGTTTACGCTGCACTGGATCAGAATATGCATATCCAGGCCATCGGCAACGGACCACTGCGTGAGGTACTGGCTTTCTTAGCCGGATTGGGTTCGGCTATTGTGGCTATCAATGGACCTCAGATGGTTAATCAGGGACTGGTGGATGCAGATGAGGATACCCACCGGCTTTTTCCTGTACCCGTCAGTAAACGGGGTGATCTGCGCAAAGTGGAGCTGCTGTTATTGGAAGAAGGTATTCAGGTAAATCGCACTCCATCACTTGAATCTGAATGCATGGTTTGGGTAAGGCGTGGATTTAAGTTATTTCGACGCATTCAAAAACTTGGTTATCGTCCCTACCCTGCGGATGATAAACGTAACTTTGTAGAAGCACCTGCTGAGGCAATTTTTAGCCGCCTGAATGGGGGCAATCCGATTTTTGAGGAACTGAGCCTGGAAGGTCGTTTACAACGTCAATTGATTCTATATGAACAGGGTGTGGCGGTGAAAGATGCCATGAATTTTTTTGAAGAGGTCACCCGCTTTCGACTGATCAAAGGTATCTTACCGTCGGATGATATTTATCAAGCCGGGGAATTAAATGCGATTGGGTGTGCTTATTTAGCCTGGATGATGCAGCACAAACCTGAGCTGGTTCAACCAATGGGGGATAAACAGGAAGGTGAGATTTTCTTACCACTAAAACAGGAAGAACTGCCGCGTTTCCGATTTTAATGGTTGAATTGAAGATTTTACATCCGTAAGAAAAACCATTTGATATCGGATAGAATATATCCGAATAATGTATCATCTCGAAAAAAGAGCCCCTAATTATTGAGATGATACCGAATATTGCACTTAAAGGAAAAATGATGAATGCAGGCATGTGGTTAAAGGCATTAAAAGTGATCCCTCGCATCGATAAAGCGGAGTGGGATGGATTGGATCTTATTTCGCGCTGGTT
>JAVEYK010000051.1:0-22348 GCA_034003505.1 Anaerolineaceae bacterium
GCGAACCCACCCTACGAGCCACCGGATTTCATGTAGGGTGCACTGCACTTAGTGATCAACACAGACCCGGGATCGAACCAAAACCACCATCCACCAACCCATCAGAAGTGCAATGCACCATTCCGAGTCATTTCCAATCTCAGGGTGGTGGGATCCGATGAATTGTGTTGAGGGTTGAGGTTTGAGTGCTGAGGGTTGAAATGAACCACCAACATTCAACCTTTCGCCTTTCGCCTTCAGCCTTGAGCATACAGCCATGAGCGATGTGCCATCACAGTCGTTGTGGGTTACGAACCCACCCTACGAGACACCGGATTTCATGTAGGGTGCATTGCACTTGGTGATTAACACAGACCCGGGATCGAACCTAAACCGCCATCCACCAACCCATCAGAAGTGCAATGCACCATTCCAGTCCTACCAATGTCAGGTTGGTGGTCAGATGAATCGTGTTGAGGGTTGAGGGTTGAGTGCTGAGGGTTGAAATGAACCACCAGCATTCAACCTTTCGCATTCAGCCATGAGCATTCAGCCATGAGCGATGTGCCTTCACAGTCGTGGTGGGTTACGAACCCACCCTACGAGCTTCAGCCATGAGCGATGTGCCATCACAGTCGTGGTGGGTTACGAACCCACCCTACGAGCTTCAGCCATGAGCGATGTGCCATCCCAGTCGTGGTGGGTTACGAACCCACGCGCTAGATCAATTTCACTGCCCCGGCATTGGCTTCGACTTGTTCCACATTCTTGCATCCGGGAATGACTGTGGTCACTGCCGGATGATGCAAGCACCAGGCCAGTGCCCATTGTGCCATATCCACACCAGGTGGGACCTCATTGGCTTTTATCTGCTCTACTTGCAATAATTGTTGGTGAATGGTCTCTGGATCCCGTAAGGAGCGCACATCATTGGGGTTGCTGAATTGTGCATCCGGCTTGTATTTTCCGCTTAAAAATCCGGAAGCCAGGGGCACTCTGGTTAAGACCCCGATATCTTCCTGCATACAAATGGGAAAGATCGTCTTTTCGGGTTCGCGGCTGAGCCGGTTATAGATGATTTGCAGGGCAGAGATGCCATAGCCGCTCATCTTCTTGATTTGCAGGATGGGATTGGCAGTCGTGATGGATAATCCCAGCGCACGAATTTTACCTGCTTCCACCTGCCTGGCCAGCATTTCCCACAGATCGGGGTTATCAAAGACCTCATCAGATCCCGAATGAAATTGATACAAATCAATGTAATCGGTTTGCAAGGCCTGGAGTGATTCTTCGAGTTGTTTTTGTACACTGGCAGGGTCGTAATGGCTGGTGCGTTCAAAATTACTGTGGAATTTATGCCCAAATTTGGTGGCGATGATCCAATCTGCACGTTGACCTTTGAGCGCATTTCCGACCAATTTTTCCGAAGTATGATCTCCATAACATTCAGCGGTATCAACCAGATTGATGCCCAGTTCCCTGGCACGTGCTAACATCTGGTTTACTTCGTTCTGTTCATAAACTTTTCCCCATTCACCACCCAATTGCCAGGTGCCGACACCCACGACCGAAACAGAGAATTCTGTTTTTCCTAATCGACGATACAACATAAGAATATCCTTTCCCTGTAAATTGATAACGTCCCTATCATCTAATCCCAAATCATGGAAATAAAACCAGGATCCTTTGTATCCATTTTATATGAAGTTAAGGTTTATTCAAGAAGATCGTTCAGGGTTAGCCAATTGGTATCTGGATATAACCGGGCAATTTGAGGTGTGTAGCGTGGATGGATACGCATTATTGCACGGGGATCGCCCTGGGCAATCATTTTGCCACCCTCGATGATCAGGATGCGTGAGGCGAACGCAGCTGCAAATTCGACATCATGAGTGACCAATAAAATCGTTTTTCCGTTGTGGTTCCAATCCAGTAAAAGGGTCAGTAATGCATTTTTGGTTATTTGATCTAATCCCCGTGTGGGTTCATCCAGGATGATCAACTCCGGTTGGGTAACCACCACAGCCCCCAGGGCTACCCGCTGTTTTTCCCCGGTGCTCAAATCGCGGGGGTAGGCATGTGCCTTGGATTGGATGTTGAGCTGAGAGAGCAAACGCTCAACGACCTCTGATTGCAGCGGGATGTGATGGTTGCGCAGCGTGGTTTCCAATTCCTCCTGCACGGTTTCAGAAAAGAGCAGAGCATTGGGATCCTGAGGCAAAAAACCAATTTGGTGACTTAATTGTGCTGTGCCCTGGAAGGCGACCTTCTTTCCTTTAAAAATGATCTCGCCCTGATCTGGCGCGATCAGACCCATTAATGTGCGCAGTAAAGTGGACTTTCCAGCGCCATTCGGGCCCATGATCACCAGTCTTTCCTGGGTATTCAAGGTGAAGTTGATGTCCTGCAGCACCATTCGTTTTCCCAAATTCACATGCACATGCTGCACTTCCAGAAGAGGTTGTGCAATCGCTGTGGATGGTGTTTCCCTCACCGGCATGCGAATTTCCGGCTGGACGAACTTTCTCGCCTGGTCAACATCCAGTGGAATGGGATGCCAGCCGTTTATTTCTGCCAGTTGAACAATCGGTGGTTTGAGGACACTGTGTTGAATAACCTCCTGTGGCAAACCAAATTCACTTAACTGCCCATCTGGGGACAATATTGCTACACAATCTGCAAAGCCCAGCACGCGGTCAAGTCTCTGTTCAGATAAGACGATGGTTAAGCCTAAATCCTGCTGCAAGCGTTTCAGCAGCAGCATAACTTCCTCGGCTGCCAGTGGATCCAATTGCGAGGTCGGTTCATCCAGCACCAGAATTTTCGGTTCCAGCACCAGCGCGGCGGCAATCGCAACCCGCTGGGTTTCCCCTCCGGATAAAGTGTCAACCTTGCGGGTTCTGAGATGCTCCAGATTCAACGTTTGCAGAATCTGTTGGACACGCGTCTGCATTTCTGCTCTGGGAATGGCTGCCTGTTCCATCGAAAAGGCGATCTCATCTTCCACAATATCGACCACGAACTGGTTCTCCGCTTCCTGGAAAACAAATCCGACCTGGCGGCTCATCACTTGCGGGCCTGCTGCGACCGGGTTCAACCCGGCGACCTGAATGTTCCCTCCCAAGGTGCCGCCTGTGAAGTGCGGTACCAGCCCATTGATCAGGCGCAGCAGCGTCGATTTTCCTGAGCCTGACTCACCAATGACGAGGCAGAATGTGCCGGCTTGAATCTGCAGCGAGGGGATGTGAAGAGCATTTTTTTCAGCGCCCGGGTAGCGATAGGTCAGTTTTTCAATCCTGATCATGTTGTACCTCCCCGATGAAAAAGATGGGTGCCAGCAATGTTAACGTCAGCAACCCATGCAAAATTGAAAAATCGGGTAGTTTTACCAATGGATAAGGCTCATACAGCAAAGCTTGCTGCCCCGGAAAGGGTAGTATGAACGAAAATGACAGCACCAGCGCAAAGATCGTGATCCAGGTTGATACTTTTGTCCAGGCTTCCTGTGCATAGGTGGTCTTTCTCACTCTTTTCCCGCTGATGAAAAATAAACTCAACAGACACAATAAACCCGTTAATATTAACCACCCACCAGATACGGGCAATTGTGTGGATAATTCCAATATCCAGCCCAAAATGATGAAAATCAAACCCAGCGGGAGCAGGGCCTTTTCCAGGCGCGAGATTTTGCGCTCCGATTGGGCTGTGAACCCGCGGGCTGTCATCGCTTCTGCGATTTGCATGGCTCTCTCCAAACCACCAATTAATAAAGGAATGACCAACGGCAGCCAATCCCGTAATTTTTTGAGCTGCTGACCGCGAATTGCCTGCGCCTCACGGATTGCATGGAATTGTTTTTGTGACGCAGGGATAAATGTCAGAGCGATGGTGGTGACCACCGCCACCGGATGGAATGCCTGTGGAATTAAGCGCACCAGTGAATGGACGGAGACAACCTGGTTAAGGATCATAAATAGAGTAAAAATCCCGATCAAGATCAAACCATTGGTCAAACCATATACGAACGCTTCGAGCGTAAAATTCCCGCCTAGCAGAGGGATTTTAGCAGGTAAGCTGAAGAGAATGGTTTCACCAAAACGCGAGATGAACATATTCAGCACAGTTGAAAGTATCAGCACAGAGAGCCCAAAACGAAGTGTGATGCCCAATATTTTTTTGGAGGGAGGCGTGATCCAAACCTGAATGACAACCAAAACCAGATCAACCAGCAGAATGATCAGTGGATTTCTGGTGGTGGTAAGTACGACCAGTCCAGAAATCAACCAGGCTAACCAGGCGTAGGTATGCACTTTCATGAAAGTTCCTGTTCCTCACCTAACTGCACAAAATAGAAACGTTTTTGGAAACGCCGCAACACCCTGATGGAAGCTTTTCCAAAGAACAAAATGAGAAGAATATTACCAATTGCCCGGGTGGTATCCCAAATCAGAGAAGTTGCCAGATAAAAAACTCCGTAATTGCGCATAGACACTATAAATGATGAACCTGTAGTAAAATGCTGGTTACTCGGACCAGAAAGAAATGGCCAGAACCACAAATTCGTGATGGCTCCATATAGATAGCCCCACACAAACCCGAATATCAGCAGGATGATCCATTCGCCAGCTTTCTTCTCCTGGTGGGTGAGGATAACCAATCTTCTGGCAAGGGCTGCGGATAGTCCCACCCAACCGGCAGTCAGCATCTGATTCGGCAACCAGGGACCGACACCACCGGTGATCAGTGCAGAAACCAGCATGGTTAAAGAACCCATTAAAAATCCCATCCTGCCCCCGAAAACATACCCGGTGATCAGAATTAAAAAGAAGATGGGGCTAAAGCCACCCAACACCGGCAGGGTCAAGTCAATGAAGCGCAGGGTGGAATTGATGGCGATCAAAATCCCCAGTAAAGCAATCAGTTTGGTGTTGAGACGGTATTGCTGAATTTCATAGATCAACACAATCGTACACAATGCCAGCAGCATAGCCATCATGATGGGCAATTCGTTCTGGCGATTTGTGCTCAATATTCCCGTCTTGCTGAGCCCGAGCAGGGGGTAGATGTAGGCAAAGACCCCCAACCCGGTGGTTAAGAGATATATTAACCCGCTCAGCAATTTTTCTTTCACGCTTTACGTTTTTCTCTCAGCACCAATAGTAGAACGGCAATCAATCCGATAACGATGACGCCAAAAATGAGATATTGCAATGCATTATTTTCTGATTCTGGTTGTAGCGTACCTTCTACGATTTCGGCAGGTACTTCCTGCATCTCTCCTGCATTTTCAACCAGCGGCAGGAGCACAGAGCTGGTTGGTTGCTGATCTTCGGTGACAACAGCCGGCAGAAAGAGCTGAGCATTCTCGCCACAAACATCATCAAAACTCAGCAATACGGGTGATTGATCACCCCAGCTCCAACCATCGACAGAACCTGCTGACACCTGGTAGGTATCTGCTCCTACGCTGGAATAGATCCATTCACTGTTCTCAATGTGCCAGTAAGACCAGTAATCTGGCATTCCGCAAAAACAATTATCACGCTCACAACCCTGACCCTCGATGCCACAAATAGCATTCCCTTTCGTCGGGTCAAATGTGGTCTCCAACTGCAAGCCGGATGTTTTCAATAATTCATAACCGCTCGTGGTCTCGCCGGAGAATTCCACACAACGCAGCAGGGTGCTGCCATCTGGCAGTGCAACTACCAGAGCAGCCTGAGAAGTGGTGGCCACTACAGGAGGCAGTGGTTCCAGCAGAGGTTGTTGGGCAAAACCCAGCAGGGCTTCCACGGTGGAGTAAACATTCACAAAGCCTTCCCCAATGCTGCCATCTGCCTGCATAGCTGATTGTAACGCATCCCGCGGGCTATTTCCATCCACCTGCCAATTGTCCAAATCTTCACCAGCACTGACCAGGGCCAGCGTGGTCCAGCCAGTGGTATCGACATTAAGTGAAGCAGTATCCCAACCTGGCCGCCAGCCGGCATTTTCCAGTTGTGTATCACGAAAATATTGGAAAGATTTTTGAATGGCTGCATTGTCGGAATCCACCTGACCGGTGGAAAGCAAGGCTACCACCACCAGCGCGGTTGTATCCGGGTCGGAACCAAAGCCATTGTCCCAGGTACCATCCTCCAGTTGTTTTGCCAGCAGATAATCCACGGCGGCAGTTGGGATCTGATCCCTGTGTGCTGCCAGACCCAGAATGGCTAATGCCTGGCTGAGATCTGTGGCAACCCCGCTATTCCAATCTTTGGCGGCTTCTGTACTGAAACTGCCATCTTCCTGTAAGGTATCCAGGAGTAAAGCAGATAAATCCTCCGGAGCCATTCCGGAAAGCGATAATGCAGCCAGAATCAGACCCGCATTACCGGGAAAGAGTAGCTGGTTGTCATCGCTGATGTAACCAGGGTAGGTTGCCAGCAGGTAGTCCCGCGGGGTGAGTCCATCGGCACTGACAAACTGGGCTGGATCTTCTGCGATCGCATGCATGGCAATTAATGCCCGTGCGGTCGTACCTGGATCGGAACCCTCACTCAGTCCGGGAAAACCACCGTCCGCTTGTTGCTGGTTTTGCAAATATTCCAGGGTAGTGGAAAAATCAATTTCAGGTGAAGATTGTGCCTGAACAAAACGTACAGGGACCAGCGCGGTCACAAAGACCAATAAAACAAGGACGGACAGAATTTTGGTGAAACGTTGCATAACTTTTCTCCTCGGAAAATGATTTGAACGCAAGAACGGAAACAGCCTTTCGCTCATCACGGAAAGGCTGTTTGCATTAAAAAACCCGCCCAATGGCGGGAAGTGTTCTCTGGTTAGGAGTCTACTTCCCTTTCCGCGAAGGAATGATCGAACCGCATTAAGGCAGGTATTCGGGCTTGTTCGTGTGAACTTACCGTTGCGGGACAGCGCTGGACTTTCACCAGCTTCCCCAATTGAGCACCGCGCATCCGGGCGTTAGGTGCACCTTAACCGTTATTGAATTAGGTTGATTGTAACCCAGGGAACAAGCAAAGTCAATTAAAAGCCTGTCATCAATTTGTTTGCAAACAACGGCTATAATTAATAAAACTCAGTCAGGAGGCTCACTTGTTCTCATATTTTCAATATACCATCAACAAGCCTGTTCATTCCGGTCCTAACCTGATGCACCTGCAGGAATTATCAATCCCTGGAAATGGGGAAATCACACCAATGGATCATAACCAGCTGAATGCTTTGCAGAAAGAGCTTAAATCCAGAGAGACTCCCGTTGTATGGCTGGTTTTGGAAAGTGAAGATCACGATCCGGGCAGGTTCTGGTTGAAATTTGTAGCTGGATTACGGAAAATCAAACCCGGCGTTGGTAAAGACATCCTGTCCGGTCTGATTGATCACCATTCACATCCATTACCAGCTTCATTGGATAAATTGACCCAGGAATGGGATGAACTCAAAGCCCAGTTGGTTTTCGAAAATATTCAATTTCTGAATGCGCTACCCTGGTGGAAGGCAGTTGAAAACTGGCTTAAAAACGCCAGCAATAACATCTATTGGATCGGTATTCAAACCAGTACCCAAGCTGGAGAATCCGCGCATAAAGCGCCTAACCTGCCAGAGGAAACCCAGGCAGCCATCACCAACCAGGATGTTACTTGGCTTACCGAAAATGGAGAATGGCTGGAAGTCTTGCGGATCTATCTTTACCAGAAAGAATTTGAAGAAGCTGGAGACATCCTGGAGCAGAAGGCAGAAAATTGGCTGCAACAAGGCTTTGACCCACTGGAATTATTATCCTGGCTGCGGGAAATTCCCAGCGTGCTATTGAATGCCCGACCGATCTTATGCTGGTTGGCAGCGAAAGCCTGTCAGATAATAAATCTACGGTTTTTAGTTAATTATTATTCGAATGCAGTCGAACATTCGCTGGCTTCTTTATCCCGTTTCAGCAGGAATGAGGAACAATGGAAACAAATTGAAATGAATGATCACGGTCTGACTGTCGGTGAACTATTGAGTAAAATAAACCAATTGAAAGCTTTGAACTGAACCTATGTTTCAATCACTTGCTGATCTTGCTAAAGTGTATCAAAGCCGGCCGGCTAAAATGGAAGATGCTCAGGCGGTAGCGGAGTTATTCAACTATTGTTCACGGGAAATTATCCACAAAGATGAGTTTGAAGCTGGCGAACTGGTTGCAGGATGGGAATCCGACTCACTGGACATGGAAAAAGACACCCTGATGGTGTGGGAGGGTGAAAAACTGATCGCCTATGCAGATGTATGGGGTGTTCTGCCACCCTATGTACGGGTCAACACCTGGGTGCGGGTGCATCCGGACTATAAGAACCGTGGTATTGGTTGGGTACTCAATCAATGGGTAGAAGAACGTGCGAAAGAATTTATGCTCCAGGCTGAAGAGAATTTACAAACATTTACTGTTTCCTATATGAACATTCATGATCAGGCATCCGTGCAATTACTGACCGATCTGGGGGCAAAACCAGTGCGTTACAGTTTTGTGATGGAGAGGGATTTGCTGGAGGACATTCCTGCAACCCATCTACCAGAGAACATGGCTATTCGATCCATCAACCCTGAGGAATGGAAAAAGGTCTATCTTTTAAAGGAAGAAGCCTTTGAAGACCACTGGGGCCATATTGGCACCAGTGATGAGGAGGGTCTGAAAGAATTTGTAAGGGAGCATCTTCAGGACCCCAATTACGATCCTGATTTGTGGTTTGTGGCAGAATTGGATGGTGAATGGGCTGGTGTGATTTATGGCAATAAATCAACACCCTTTGGGGTAGATTATGGTTGGGTGGCAATTCTGGGAGTGCGCCGTAAGTGGCGGCATCAGGGGATTGGAAAAGCGCTGCTGCTGCATTTTTTTCAACAAATCAAAGAGAAAGGCAGTAAAAAGGCAGGCTTGAGCGTTGATGCAGATAGCCTGACCGGCGCAACGAAATTGTACGAGGGGGTGGGTTTACGAGTCACAGAGCAATATGTGCGCATGGAGAAGATTTTGCGGGAGGGGATTGATCTACGGGTACGAGATCTGCATCAATCCTGAACATCCAGATTGAAAAGCTTTGATAAAATAAAATGATGCAACGATATCCCATTCCCGCTGAAAAAACCCGAACCGAAATTAAGGTGCTGAATTCACGTTTTATTGCCAGCGCTGCACCGGTTTTCAGTGTGGAAGAAGCCAGGGATTTCATTCAGGCAGTCAAACAGGAATTTTCTGATGCCAGTCACAATGTCCCTGCCTTTCTGGTGGGATTTGGCCAATCGGTGACCGCCCATTGCAGTGATGATGGTGAACCTTCCGGAACCGCAGGCCGGCCCGCTTTAGCTGTTTTGCAAGGGAGTGGATTGGGGGATATTGCTGTGGTTGTTACGCGCTACTTTGGGGGTACCAAACTGGGGACAGGTGGGTTGGTGCGGGCGTATACAGATGCTGTTAAAGCTATTCTTCAAATTTTACCGCTGGCAGAAAAAGTACCCACACATACAGTCAGGTTGGTGATCTCCTACCCTTTATACGAGCAGGCAAAAATGATCATCCATGAATGCGGCGGGCAAATCCTGGAAGAGGAATTTGGGGCAGAGGTCACCATCAGCATTCAATTACTGGTTGAGAAATATGATCTGTTGAATGCCAGAATCATTGAGCTTTCCCGGGGAAAAATTGCAGCTGAGATCATTGATACTAATTTGGATACAATCATGAAAATTAATTCCAAATTGTAAGGTTTTCACACAAATTTGTAATTGCAATATTAAGAGAAATGTCATAGAATAATAATAACTTTATACATTTGCTATTTGTAATTGTATTTGATCTATTATTGTGTATAATATAACATTGACATTATTGATCATAATATTCAACGATTATCTGGGGAGGGCCGTTTGATCACTTTGCTGAAGAAGGCTTTCGCGTGCATCCTGCTTGTTGTTCTTTTTTCTTCATTCATACCAGAAGTATTTGCTCAATCACAACCCGACGTACGTATCAATACCATTTCCACCATTGAATTACCAGATTCAGTTAATTTAAAGGTTTACTTTAATTTGTTTGATAAGCAATCTGGGCGGGCCATCACTGATATTACCCCGGAAACGGCACAAATCACACTGTTGAATACCGGTTTAACTTCCGGAGCAGAGATCAAACAGCCGGATATTCCGATCTATATCACCATGGTTCTGGACGCCAGCGGCAGCATGTCCAGTGCCCAGAATTTATTAAAAGATTCAGCGAAACTGGCGTTAACCAATGTACCCAATGATGCCTTCTTCTCCGTGGTGCAGTTTGATGAGGAAATCATCCTGTTACAGGATTTCACTGAGAACCAATCCGCGATCAGCTTTGCTATCGACCAATTAAAAGTAACCGGCAAAGGCACGTGTTTGTATGACGCAGCCTTTACTGCCGTAGAAGCCATGGAAAAAGCCCCGGTTGGCAGGCGGGCGGTCATTTTGTTTACAGACGGGAAAGATGAAACCAAGGAAGGCAAGGTTTGCAGCCAGCATACCTACCGCGAACTGGTAGACAAGGCCATGAAAGCACAGGTACCTATTCATACGATTGGTTTATCCGTTTCCGCTGGCAATATCAACACGGTTGAACTGGAGAATATGGCTGCCAGCACGGGTGGTTTTTCTGCAATTGGCAATGAAAGCCAACTGAAGAATTCATTTGAGCAAATTATGCTGGGATTAAAAGCCCAATGGATGGCTGAATCTACTATTTATCCCCGTCAGGGAGATAATAATGCGGTTTTAACGATGAATCTCAAAGACGTTGGTGAAACCAGCACCGCGTTCATTGTCGCATCCGGAAAAGAGTACCCTGGCCCACCCAGCCCGGTCACAGCCAAACTGGATGGTTTTGCCTTACGCCCTGAAACGATGTCTTATGATGTACAAATTTCATTAACTTCACCAGAATTGGTCAATTATCTGCGCGTTGCGATTTGGGAAAAAGATAGCGGCTCGAAAGTGACCGAATTTGTTTTTGAAAGCCTGGCAGCCTTTAACACCCTGAATATCCCCACCGATGCATTGACAGCTGGCCGTAATTATGAGATGCGCATTGTGGTAACCGATAAAGAAAATAATTTCCCCTTCCCGATTGTGAAAGATGATCAGGGAAAAACATCCACAGAATTGAAACACGAGTTTAAATTTGACCCATCCGGTGTGATGCCAAATTTAAATATTCAATCGGTCATTCAGGATAATAATAATCTCGTCCTCCAGATTGCTACTACCAATCCGGTTTTAGTGAAAGGATATGATGGCTGGTTGATTAATGAGGAGACGAACACCGTTGTACCGAATTCTACATTTACGAGTGCAACCTTTCCAAATGGGAGTGGCTCCATTACGATTCCCATGGTAGATGCCAAAGTTGAATCAGGAAAATACACCATTCTGGTAAGGGCATTAGGGGATCAGGGAAGTGTCTTTACGACACAAATGTATCCAGGTGTTGTCTATCAGGCCAAAAAAGTGAGCCTCTTTGCAAAAATATTTACAGCCCTGAAAGCTTCTCCAATTTACTTCTATATCGTGCTGGGGATCATTCTGGCGGTGATTGCATTTTTAATGATCTATAACTGGCGCGAGAAGTCGCTTTCCGGAACCCCGGTGATGCAGGGCAGACTGGGTGGAAAAGTGAAAAACAAAAAGGGGAAACCAGTGCCTTCTCCGTTTGCGGATAATGAACCGATTCGGGGTCACACGCCGATTCAACCCCTGCAACAAAATAATCGACCCAGACAGCAGGTTCCTACGTATGATATTCCGGTGATGCCTGTATCCAATCCAGTACAAGCAAGCATCCCACCGGATCAATTGGACAAAACCCTGATCGGTGAACCCGCTCTATCAGATGCGACCATGATTTCACCAGGATTCCGTTTACCCATATTCTCAGTGTTAAAAGCGCCACCCGGCGTGCTTTCACCTGGGCAACGTATACCAATTGGTGAATTTCCATTTACGATCGGCAGGGTAGGAACATTGTTGACCATTGGAGAAGCCAGCGTATCCCGATTGCATGCGCAAGTTACGATGGACGCCAAGACCCGGCGTTATGTGATTACCGATATGAACAGCAGCAACGGAACACGGGTCAACGGTACCCCATTAACCCCTGGACAACCTGTGTACTTAACCAACGGCAGCCGAATCCAGATTGGTTCAAATGTAGAAGTGATCTTTGAGCACACTTAGTCAGAAACGAGAGGAATGATGGCCGATAAAACAATACTTGATTTTCAAAATTTGAATAGTTTGGAAAAGAAATTTCAGAATGAAGGCGAAGAATTAGCAGATGTAACCATGCGGCTCAGACAGGCTGTCCATAATTTACATAAAGACTGGATTGGACAGGGTGCAGATTCTTTTTTTGATGAAATGGAGATGGTTTTATTGCCAGCCATGAAACGGCTGTATGAATCCATGTTTTTGTCGTCTGGGGCTGTAAAAGATATCGAGAAAATCTATCGGGATGCAGAAGACCAATGCGGCCATATCTTCAAGCAGGATATCAACGATGTTCATCTGGGCAGCACCGATTTTGGGGCTGGTCTCTTTGCTGGTGGCGCAGTTGGTGTTTCTGGTTCTGGTATCAATTTAGGGGATACTGACTTTGGGGCTGGCCAGTTTGGAGGGGCAACGGGCGCAGGCAGCGGGGGGACGCCGGCAGCTGAACCTGATTTACAGGATACTGACTTTGGTGCCAGCCAATTCGGAGGTGGTGCTGAACCAAATTTGGGGGATACTGATTTTGGTGCCAGTCAATTCGGAGGCACTGGGGAACCATCCGGAACAGATGTTAATTTGGGGGATACTGATTTTGGAGCCAGCCAGTTTGGCGGAGAACAAGGCGGTTCTGGAGCTGGGGATTCTGGTCAATCACAAGCGGGAGAAGCTGCCAGCCAGCCACAAGAAACACAGGCTGAACCCGCCGCCAGTGCTGGTGGTGGGGGCTCGGGTGGTGGTTCCGGTGGAGGAGACAGCTCCGGGTTGCAAGGTGATCTGAATAATATGGGTACCGGTTTATCCGGTGGCGGTTCGTCATCTGGATCGGGTGGTGGAGGAACCGCTGCTGGCGGTGGTGATCCATCCGTTGCAGATCATGTTTACCAAAGTGGTGGTTCATCTTCAGGTGGAGGTGGTTCATCAGGAACCTCAGGCGCTCCTGCTCCCAGTAGCAGCCCTGCGCCTACACCTGCTGAAGGAGGAGAGGGGATATCTGCGGCTGGGACCGCAGGTGTTGTTGGTGGGGTCGGTGCTGCAGCAGCCGCTGCGAAATCCGCCCTGAAAGATAAACCAAAAAAGTAGCAATCATCATTGATTAATTAATGATTCATAAAGAGGAGGCAAAATAAAAAATACAAATCAGTGAGAACCGTAAGGGTAAAGTATTTGAATAATGTGAGCACCAAGATGCATCACACAACCCAAATTCAAAATTGAAAGGAAGAATAATGGCCGATAAAACTGAACTTAATGGCGAACAGTTGCAAGCAATAGCGAAGAAATTTCAGAGTGAAGCAGATGAATTAAATAATCTTCTCAGTCAAACCCGAAACAAAGTGGGCACACTGCATGGCAGTGGTTGGATTGGACGTGGAGCAGATCAATTCAACAATGAAATGGAATCGCTGGTACTTCCAGCAGTTCAACGACTGGTGGCTGCTTTAGTTGCAGCATCGAACCAGATAAATGCGATTGTAAAAATTTATGATGATGCCCAGAACCAATCCCAGGGCTTCTTCAAATTTGATTAATTCAAATGCCATCCAAAAAGGAGATAAATAATGACTGATAAGATTAAACTTAATTATCCACAAATGGAGGAAATGGCGCAGCACCTCAAAACAGTCCAACAACGTTTGCTGCAAACAACTCGTCTGGCACGCTCTGCGGCACAGGAAATGCAAGGCGGTGCCCTGGTGGGTGATGCTGGAGAGGCGTTTGCAAATGCACTGAATACTGCGTTCGTTCCAGCAGTGACAAAATTAAGCCAAAAATTTGGTGAAGTTTCTGACGATGTTAAGAAAGCGATCCAGGATATGCAGGCTGCTGATAAACGAGCAGGATCAGCATTCTAACTAGAATTGGAGGATTAAAATGGGTTTTATTATTAAATTAATGTACTCCGCCGTGAATGGCGTAATGGGAATGATCAAAAAATTATTGAACCAGATCACTCAGGAAGTCACTTCTCCCATACGTGCGATGGTCCAACAGGTTACCGGTGGTATCTGGAAGGGTGATGGAGCAGTTCGTTTCGTCAATGAAATGAACTCATTGATTATTCCTTCCTTACTCTCAGTTGTTGGTATCAATACCAGCTTTATCGGTGCACTGCAAAAATCAACGGATATTTTCCGCAATGCAGATAAAATGGCAACTTCCAAGGCAAATGAATTGGTAGATATTTTTGGTAATATCTTCAAATAGCCTGACAAAAGAAAAGGAGATGTAAAATGGCTCAAGAAGTATATATGGATATCCCCCAGGTCCAAAAAATGGCCGATAGCTTTGGTAAATTTGGTCAAACTTTAAAGCAAGTTGCCAAAGGCTTAGAGACTGCTATTATGATCCTGAAAGCAACTGCTTTTGTTGGCTTGATTGGTAATTTAGCAGTTGCTTCCTATCTTGAAAGGATTAAACCAAGAGTAGAGAAGCTATCAGAGGAAATGTTTGAGCTACAAAATGATGTCAAAGGTGCAATCATTCATTACACAACTGGTGATACGACCGGATCGGCTCGTTTTAGATAAAATATTTAGTAGGGACTTGCAGCAAGTATGTGGAAAACAACCACATACTTGCTGTCCATTGATAGACCAGAGAAAGTAAGGCATTATGAACCGGATTTGTCTTAAATGTAATGTCATCTCACAGGATTTCAATCTCTGGTGCCAGGAGAAACATTGCCCGGCTGAAAATGCCACCGAAATATTTAATAATGGTGAATGGTTCGGTGTATTTGAGATCATTCAACCGCTATTAATTCAACGCTCGGCAATCGTTTACCAGGCACGGCGGGATGAAGAAGTCGTGTTTCTTAAGATTGCGAATACGGGCTGTGAGGATAAACTCAGGCAGGAGGCAATCGCTTTTTACCAATTGGCCAAATCCGGGCAGCACCCATTATTACCGGTCATCCTGCCTGCGCATCCACAGAGCACCATAGCCCAACATCCCTATGGATGGACGGTCATCCAGGGAAAAGTAAAATATTATGCTGTCTTTCAGTTTGTTGAAGGTGAAGTACTCAGGAATTATTTATTCAAAAATCCACAACCCTGGTTCCAGCACGTTGGTTGGATTGGGCTCAGCATCAGTGATGTGATTTATTATTTGCATAATGCAGGCAAGATTCACTTATGCCTGAACCCGGATGTTGTCTATTTACGTTTTGATAAAGAGGGCATCCCACGACCACTTTTATTGGATTTAGGCGTGGGAGACATGCGTAACGATATTTCTCAAATTTGGAATGACCAATACAATTTACCAGCCTATACTGCACCAGAAGTGTTAAAAAAAGAAAATAGGATTTCTCCGGCAGCAGATGTTTATGGGCTGGGCTTATTGATGTATGAGATGTTGGTAGGGAAACCGGCTTATGAATATCATCTAAAAAAAGACGATATTGTTGCCGGTGCTGTGAAAGCTGGAGATTTTAAACCAACCGGAAGAATTGACTTAAAAGACATACCGGCGATTGTTGAAAAAGCGATCAGTATGCAACCACAAGCCCGCTACCCGGATGTTTTAGCTTTTGTAAATGCACTCAAACCGTACTTTCCACCCATCCCCCGCGAGAAAAAATCCCGGGGGATCAATTGGAGACTGGTATTTATCGTTCTGGCCGCTTTATTGGCAATCTCATTAATCTTAAGTTTTGCTGTATCACTCATAACATAAAGATCGGGGAGGTTTAAATTGACAGACAAAAAATACATTGATCGACCGCCCCGTATAGAACCGGAACTTCCTTCCGGTGTGCGTGAGATACCCAATCCACCCGATGTGGCGATCAATCCGGGTGCGATATTAGCCCAGGCCGCCTTGCCGATGATCATGATCTTTGGTTATATACTGGTTTCCATGTTCGGGCAGAGCACCAGCATGCTGATGATGATTCCGATGGCACTCTCCGTGGTGGCTTCGGTTGCCCTGGCAATCTATACCAATCGTCAGGAAAAAGTTCGCCGTGAACAATTAAAAGAAACCTATCAACGCCGAATCAGTGAATTAAGGCGTCAAATGGAGAGCGAGCAGGAACAACAAAAAATCTACTATTACTATAATTATCCCAATCCGGATGTCTCACTGGCAATAGCGGAAGATATCAACAGCGAAGAACCTTTACGGCGGGAAGATATTCGTTCCGGCACCCGCCTGTGGGAACGCAGACCCACGGACCATGATTTTATGCATTTGCGCCTGGGCATTTCCACCCGGCCTTCTTCTGTGGTGTACAAAATATCTGATAACGAACAGGTTGAAAATCCGCTGACCCGGGAAGCAACCCGTCTGGCGGAATCTTCGCGGCTTCTATTCGATGTGCCGGTTACCATTCCCCTGTATTACCAGATTGATGAAAAGGAACAAAAGAAAGTTAAAGAAAAAACAAAGGAATCGGAAGAGGGAGAGGATAGCGCCCAGGAAGGCAAAGAAATCAGCATTCGCCACTCGATTGGGATTGCCGGCGAGTCTGAGGAAATTGTGCATTCCTACCTGCGCACCATGCTGATCGATTACGCCACTTTCCATAGTCCACAGGATACAATGTTATATGTCGCCGGCACCAGTTCCATGCGCAAAAACTGGCGCTGGGCTTACTCTTTACCCCATTGCAAAGAGGCAGATAAGAGCGAAACCCTGTGTTTTGAGAGCGAAGAAAAACCAGGTGAAAATGAAGTTGACCGCATGCGTCTGTTCTGGAAAAATGTGCGTACCATTCTGGAAAGACGCCGAATGCGCTTGCAGGATAAAGAAAGTGGCTCTGATGTTAAGCTGCCCTTCATGCTGGTGGTAGTGGATGTGCAAACACTTGCGCCTGAATGGTCCATCCTCAAGGATTTGGAAGGAGAAGCCACTATTTCCACTATTCTATTGGATGGGCAGCAGCTGGGGGCAGGCATTATTTTTGTGGTTCCGGATCGCAGCAAGGTGCCCAGCCGTTGCCAGGCTGTCATCGAAGTGGGTGCTGATCCTGTTGACCAGGAAAGTGCCATCTTCCGTTATGCCGAAACCGGATTTAACACCGTTCGATATGTAGGCGCCACCCGGCTGGTCAGCACCCAGGACCAGGCCAGAACGTATTCAAAAGCATTGGAACCATTGGATATTCGCCGTGGTTATGGTTCCAGTCTGGCATCCACCGTGACCTTATTAGAAATGTTGAATGTGACTTCGATTGATGAGTTGCAGGAAATGGCAGCAGAGAATTGGAAACGCAGTATGACGCCCAACCTGGCTGATTGGCTTTATACAGCCGTTGGACTCCTCTCAGGCAACGAACCCCGCACCCTTACCTTCTCAGCCAAGGCGGACGGCGTACATGGTCTCATCGCTGGTTCCACCGGCTCAGGTAAATCTGAATTATTGATGACTATGATCATCGGGATGGCATTGAATTTCAACCCGGATGTACTCAACTTTGTGCTGATTGATTATAAAGGTGGCTCCGCGTTTGAACCTTTTAAGAAATTGCCGCATAAAGTCGATATCGTCACCAACCTGGATCAATCTGCCACAGCCCGCGTCTTTGCCTCCATCATCGCTGAATTGGATCGCCGTCAGAAACTGAATACCTATACCAATTCGAAGGACATTGTCCATTACCGCAAGAAGGGTCTCAACCTCGAACCGGGACGGCCACCTTATCCGCATCTGTTCATTATTATTGATGAATTCGCGGAAATGATTTCAGGCAATGCGGAATACAAAGCCCAACTGGAAAGTATCACCCGTCTGGGTCGTGCCCTGGGAGTTACCTTGATCCTGGCAGCGCAGCGCCCGGTAGGGGTGACAGATCAGATGCGGGCGAATATCAAATTCAGGATCTGCCTGCGGGTGGAAACACCGGATGACAGCCGCGAGTTATTAAGACGTGCCGATGCTGCCTTCCTGCCACCCGGCATACCGGGAAGGGGATATTTGCAAGTCGGCAATGAAAATGTTGAATTGATCCAGACTGCTTACACCGGTGGCGATTATAAAGGACCTCAGGAAGAAAATATTACACCGAATGTGATCTGGCAGGATCGAGGGAAAAAATCTGCGGCGCAAAAGGCTGTGGAACCACCAAAATTGTACGATGTGATTGTTGACATGTTAGCGAACCTGGCAACCACTGAATCGCGTCCTCAATGGAGGCCGTGGCCTGAATTTTTACCATCCCAGGTTGGTAAAAATGTTCTGAGCCTGGAAACCCCCCTGGATACGGCTTACATGACAGATGAAGACATCGAAATGCTTAAACAAACAGATGCTGTCAGTGTGACCGGAATGTCTTTAAATGAAAAAGCAATTACGTTCTGGGAAGAAAATTTCAAATGGGAAGGTCTGACCTGGGGAAAAAATAGCATGCGGCCATTGATCGGTATGGTGGATAATCCTTACCTGGCCAGCCAAAAGCCGTTAATGATTAACTTCCCGAATGGACATGCAGCCATCTTTGGTTCTTCGGGTCGCGGAAAAACGACCTTCATCCGCACGGTCATTACCTCCCTGGTGCTGACGCATTCGCCGGACGACCTGCATATCTATATTCTTGATTTTGGTGGCCGTGCACTGAATATCTTCCTGGATCTGCCGCATGTAGGAGCAATTATTACCTCGGAAGAGGAAGAGCGTGTCATGCGGGTTTTACGAAAGGTCAATGACATCATTGAGAGCAGGCAAGTTCTCTTCAGTGAACTAAGAGTCAATAGTCTTGAAACCTATAATCACAATTACCCCGACAAAAAATTACCAGCTATTCTGGTGGTAATTGATAATTTTGCTGAATTTCGTGAATATTATGATGGTCTGATGAGCCCCCTCATTTCACTGGTGCGTGAAGCACGGGCTTATGGAGTGTACTTCCTGGTGACGGCCGATGTTTCGAATGCATTAACCAACAAGCTTTTTAACCTCTTTGCTGAAAGGTTCACCCTTAAGCTTTCTGACCCCAGTGAATATGCAGATATTGTCGGGCGGGGTGTTCCGGCGGATCTATCCAGTGTACCCGGGCGTGGTTTTGTGCGCGTGGGGAATATGCCCTTGGAATTTCAGACGGCTCTGTCATTTGATCCGGAAGAAAACGACTCGGATAGTCTTGGCAAGCTGAACAAAATGTGTTTGAAAATGAAAGAGCTTTGGAATGACAACTGGAAGAGTGAAAAACCGTCCACGATTGAAACCCTGCAATTGAGAATTTCTTTGGAACGGTTAATGCAGGAAGTAACCTGGCCGACCACAAACCGTTTGACTACTTTAATGGGGATTGATGACCGTTCACTGGAACCAGCTTTTATTGACATTGAACGTCAGGGACCTCATATTGTTGTCTTAGGGCAACCCTTCTCCGGTAAGACGACCACATTGCAGACCATGATCGTCACGCTGGCATCCAACTATAGCCCGGATATGCTCGGGATCGTTATGATCGATTATTCCCGCAAGCTGTGGAAAGGAAGTGAGCATTCCTTAAAAGAACTTCCACATGTCCTCGATTCCATAGAAGAAATTGATCAATTGGATGAACTGCTCGAGAACGTAAAAGAAGAATGCCTGGACTTTGAAAAACATCCCAAACGTCGTAAGATTTTACTGGTCATCGATAATTACGATTCATTCTCAGATGAATCCAGCCGCAAAAAGATGGATTTCTTCGAGGAATTTTCTGGTCTGGTGCGTAAATATCAATCTGCAGGTGTATATGCCATTGCTGCGGGTTCCATCGCCATGATGAATGCTTCCGACGACTTGCGCAAGGTGATCACCGCTCCGAATTTTGGGATTGCTTTGAAGAGCTCGGATGCGGTCAACCGTTTGAATGGTCGCTTCCCACGCAGTCTGAACGAAGTAGAACTCCCCATGGGACGCTCATTCATCGTGCGATCCGGAATGACCACCATGCTGCAGATCGCCACACCACATACCAGTGATGATGATATGGAAGGTTCTGTTGATCATTGGGTCGAAAAAATCAGTAAGCAATATGCTGGTAAAAAGGCCAAATGGATGCGGATTCCCAAACCAAAAGAAGATAAAAAAGAAGAGGGGAGTGGCAGTGCTGATTCATATGTGTCAACCGCAGTGGATGTATCCAAATACAATATGGAAGAAGTCAAACAAAAATTGCGGGATGCCGGGATGGACGAAGACATGATGAAGATCTTATCGCACAGTGATATGATCGAAACGGCCAGAACGTTAGGGTTATTCGATGCAGTCAAAGAAGAAGCAGCCGAAGCACCTGTTGAAGGCAAGCCTGATACAGCAGCAAACAAAGCAACAAAAAAAGAAGCAAAACCGGGAAAGAAAACAAAAACGGATGAAAGTAGCGCAGGTGCACCTGAACCTGGCACAGAAACACCACCGCAAGCAGCCACCGATGAAGACAAAACAGAGAAAAATTAAACCTGAGGGATAAGGTATGGACGATTATATTGATGTCAAAATAAATGTATTTGAACATACCGGGCAGCGAGCTCGGGTACGCAGGTCAATTACAGTGAAAACATTGATTGATGAAATTCTGAAGGAATTTGACGATATTGATCGGGATTCTCCCGAAAAATATAGTATTCAGCTAAAAGGAATGGAAAAACCTTTGAATGTCAATCAGACCCTGGCGCAATTGGATATCCAACCCCAGGATGTATTGAACGTCGGTTACCTGCACCAAACCATCCGAAAAATGCTCGATCCAAAAGATCATGCGCAACTGCGGGAGGAAACTTCCAATATTACCTTTGACATTCAATGGACACCAGCCATCATTGGTCGACCCAGTACGGATGTCAATCACAATATTATGCTGGCAGTCAATATGCAGATTCTGGCTGTTGGTATGACCATTTCCCGTAAACACGCCCAGATCGTATTTTCGGAAGGTAGTTTTTTTATTGAGCCTTCCGCAGCCAACAACCCGACATATCTGAATGGCACGAAACTACAGGTGAACAGCATGAATAAACTGAACAGTGGTGACCGTTTGGCATTTGGCACCCATAAAGTCAGTTTCGTGTTCACCACCAAAGCACAGCCATCAACCTCTGGCAGAGGGGTCTCCGAACCAATCAGCCGACCACCGACCGGTCCTGCTCCTGTTCCGGATGAGATTGTACGCACACGGGTGGATGCGGGACGAGTTGGTGCAGCATCCCTGGTGATCGAAAAGTCATTGAACCCTGCCAATATTGGTCAGAGGATTCCTTTGCAAAATTTGCCGTTAACCATTGGTCGTGTCATCCCGCTCTTTTCCAGTGAGGGTGACATCTCCCGGCAACATGCAGAAATCAACTTCGATCAAGGTACAAAAATATATACCATTCGCGATCTGAACAGCACCAATGGCATCACTCTGAATGGTCAAAAAATACAACCTGAGATGGTATATGAGTTGCTGCCAGGGATGAAAGTGGGGCTGGGAAAAGTAATGTTGCTCAGGTTTGAAGGATAGTAGTTAAAAATTGCCAATGCTTCAGTCATCCAGTGAAGGTGTAAATTTCACTGGATGATTTTTTTACACCAACGAGCTCACATCCAGGGGAACCCCTTTGGCAGGGTCTAAGACCAACTCAATCGCCTCCTGCGGACATTTGGAAACACAAATGCCGCAACCCATGCACAGCTCATCATCCACCTGCGCTGTGTACTGTTCATCAAAATGCAGCGCGGAGAACTGGCAATAATCGTGGCAGGTACCACAATCCAAACACAAATCATGATCGATTTTGGCAACATATCCGGAAGAAGCCAGCATGGGAATGTGATTGTGGTGGGCTTTCATAGCACCACAGCAGCAACTGCAGCAATTGCAGATGGCATAATAACGACCCAACATAGCGTCTTTGAAGAAAGCATGATGCACATGTCCGCGGGCGTCTTCCTCCTCCAGGATCTTTACGGCTTCTTCCTGGCTGATCCAGCGTGATTTTTGGGGTTGGTGTTCGCTGATAAAGCTGGCAAATGGTTCTCCCACGATCAAACAGACGTCGATAGGGGTGCAGGGATGCTCCACGGCAGCGCGGCAGGGGCATTCCAGCGCTACAATATGATCCGGGTGTTCCAGAATAATGGCCCGCGCCTGAGTGTAAGGCACCACATGTTCCAGATCGGGTTTGTT
>JAVEYK010000052.1:0-3485 GCA_034003505.1 Anaerolineaceae bacterium
CAACCATATCAAAAATAGGATATCCCTTGCGGGCTCCTCTTACTTCAGGCATAATCTAAGTATGCTTTATCCTTTCCCCCGTTCAATCTCTCTGCGCACTGGCGAGCTGCAATTTCCGGTGTTTATGCCCGATGCCACTTTTGGCGTGGTCAGGTCGGTCGATAGTGCTGATCTGGAAGGAGCTAAAATTCAGGCGGTGGTGATGAATGCCTTTCACCTGATGCAAAAACCCGGTACCAGCACCATTCAATCGCTGGGGGGATTGCACGCGATGAGTGGCTGGCAACGCCCGATCATCACCGATTCTGGTGGCTTCCAGGCGTATTCACTGATCCGTCAAAACCCAAAATTCGGCAATATGACGCCAAAAGGGATCAATTTTCAACCGGAAGGCTCTAACCGAAAATTTCAACTGACACCCGAGAAGAGCGTTCAATTGCAATTGGCGTACGGCGCAGACGTGGTGATCTGTCTGGATGATTGCACCCATGTGGATGCCTCCGTTGAAGAACAGGAACTCAGCGTCACCCGCACCATTTCCTGGGCTAAACGCTGCCGGGAAACCTTTGATAAGCTCATCGCACAAAAAAAGATGAATGACAATGATCGTCCACGCTTGTTTGGCGTCATTCAGGGCGGCGGCATTAAGGATTTACGCACCCATTGCGCCGATGAACTATTGAAAATTGGTTTCGATGGCTATGGCTATGGTGGTTGGCCCCTGGATGGCGATGGCAACCTGCTCACGGAGATCCTCTCACATACCCGCCAGCTGGTCCCGGATCAATATCCCATGCATGCATTGGGGATTGGGCATCCCTATAACGTTTTAGCCTGCTACCCTTTAGGCTATGGGATATTCGATTGTGCCATGCCCACCCGCGATGCCCGGCACGGCCGTTTGTATCAATTTGCCAATCCGCCGGATGTCCCCAACGCCGGATTAACGGATAACTGGTTGAAATATCTGTACATTAACGACCAGGAGCATATCAAACATCCTGGTCCCCTTTCAGAAGGTTGTGATTGCCTGACCTGTAGTCGTTACTCACGTGGATATCTGCATCATTTATTTAAAATGAATGATAGCTTGTTCCTTCGGCTGGCAACCATCCATAATCTGCGCTTCATGACGCAATTAACAGATCGGATTCAAAAGATTACCCATGGATGAACAAATCGAGAAAATCGTCAAACAGGTTCAGGAGAGCGCTAAGTATCGCTCCATACACCCTGACTTAATCGAAAATATTGCCAGGAATGAGCTGAAAAAAAATCGTTCCTGGAAGGTAACTGTAAAATCTATACGCAACAAATTACATCAGGTCGGTGGAGCCTATCAACCATTGGGAATCAATTATGATCAATTGAATTCTGAAATGAAAAGCCTCCCTCAGGATATTAATAATCCGGAAGTGAGAAGGTTTTTAATCCAGGCCATGGGGCAACATGCCTCTACCCGGGAACGCTTGTTAATACTTGATCGATTTTATCAGGAGGTTCTCACCTCATTATCCCCACTGGAATCGATCCTGGATGTTGCCTGCGGTCTCAATCCCTTAGCATTGGGATGGATGCCGGTCAGCGAGTCAGTTGAGATCAGCGCCTGTGATATTTACACGGATCAAATCGAATTTTTGAATGCCTATTTTGAGCACTTTAACATCAATGGCAAAGCATATTGTTGCGATCTCACCCAGCAAATGCCACAGCAACCAGCTCAGATTGGATATGTGTTAAAAACGATCCCCTGCCTGGAGCAAATTGATAAGACGATTGGTGCCAGGATCCTGCAGGAGTTACCCTGCAACAATATATTGGTCAGCTTTCCAGCACAATCTTTGACCGGTAAACAAAAAGGCATGCGACAGTTTTACAGCGATCATTTTCAATATTTATTGCACGACACCGGGTGGGACGTGACCACATTTTCTTTTCCGAATGAACAAGCATTTTTAATAAAAAAATGAGTCGTCAGACACTTTCTGAAGTGGAAATTAACCAGTTTGCCAGGGATGTCTTAGACTCTCCAAAATATCGTTCCATCGATATTCCACACCAATTAATTGAGTCGCTTTATCTTCAGGAAGCTCCACACCACAAACGACTTCCGGATTTACACAAGGCCGTGCGCAAGAAGCTGCATAACATCGTCGCAGCCTATCTGGGCGATAGCGATTATGAGCAGGCAACCCGGGATCTGGCGGAAGCTTTTGAACAGGATCAACAGGCTGTCGAAGCCGTCTGTCTCCAAATCCTCAGGAACCATGTTTCCACGCAGGAGCGTATTCCCTCGCTGGATATTTTTTATCAGGAAATCTTTTCAAGGGTTGGAAAACCACAGGTGATCCTTGATCTGGCCTGTGGTTACCATCCATTCGGGTTGCCCTGGATGAACCTGGACCCAAACTGCCAGTATTATGCCTTCGATATCATCAAAGCCCGGGTGAATTTTATCAACACATTCTTTGGTTTCTTAAAGCGTCCGCCATTGGCTTTTCAACAGGATATTTTGATCAACCCACCCCAAATTGAAGCGGATGTTGCATTTTTCTTCAAAGAAGCACATCGTTTTGAGCAGCGCCAACGGGGTTGTAACCGCAATTTCTGGCAGGCATTAAAGGTCAAGCATCTATTGGTCTCATTACCAGCCACCAGCATGACCATGCGCCACGATAAAACCGATCAACATCGCAGATTGGTGTACGAAACCATCCAGGACCTGAATTGGCTGGTTGAAGAATTTCAGGTGGAAAATGAACTTGTTTTCTGGATTAGAAAATAGCAAACACGCGTAAAACTGTTACAATCATTTCATCATGGCAAGACGAAAGCAAAAAAAATCAGACTATCCACAGGATCCACAAGCAGATATGCTCGCGCGCTTCATTCCATTGTTAAGTCCGGACGATGTTCAGGCCTTAATGCATGAGTTGGAGCAGCCTGTATACCCATCGTTGCGGGTCAATCCTCTAAAGGTTGACAACCTCGCTGTTGTAAAACGATGGGTGCAATACTATCAATGGCAGTTAAAACCAATCCCTTTTTGCGATACAGGTTTCTGGGTAACTGCTGCCCCCACAGCGATCAGTAAAACCATCGAGCACAGCCTGGGGCATTATTATATTCAGGATGCCGCTTCGATGTTACCCGTAGAATTATTCGATTTCGGTAAAAGCGAACACCCACTCATCCTGGATATGGCGGCTTCACCCGGTGGCAAGACCACCCATCTGGTCAGCCGCACCCAGGATCAAGCCTTGATCCTGGCCAATGATTCCAGTCGTGAGCGGCTGACCGCCCTGCGCATCGTGCTCCAAAATTGGGGTAGCAGCCATGTTGCTGTGAGCAATTATCCCGGAGAATATTTTGGTGCCTGGTTTCCGGAGACTTTTGATGCCATCTTACTGGATGCGCCTTGCTCCATGCAGGGGCTGCGGGAAAGCGATGCACACGCCATCAAACCGATCACCCAGAAAGAAATC
>JAVEYK010000052.1:3585-22158 GCA_034003505.1 Anaerolineaceae bacterium
TGGAGCAGGGAACCCAACTATCCCATGAATTTGTGACCCGCTTTGGCAGATTGGCAAATGCCAATATGTACACATTGGAAGAGGATCAATTATCCGCCTGGATGCGTGGCGAAGACCTGCCAAACCCAACCGGAAAAGAGGGGGATATGATGATCATGCAAGACCAGGAGGGACGCATTCTTGGACGGGGCAAACCAGGCGGCACCAGAATGAGAAACTTGATGCCCAAACGAGTTTTGATTCAGGATTTACGTAAAATTTAAATAGGTTAGATATCACCACTCAGATGCAGGATGATGCCACAGGCCACGATGGTAGCCGTCTCCATCCGTAGAATGCGCTGGCCCAAACTGACCGGAATCCAGCCTGAAGCTTGTGCAGCCTGGAATTCCTGCTCACTGAAACCCCCTTCTGGTCCAATCATGAGCGTGATATCCGTAATTTTTTGGTGTGAAAAAATATCCACCAGGCGATTATTTTCTTCTTTTTCCCAGGCGATGATTTTCTTAGGAGCAGACTCCTGAATGGCTGCCTGAATGGGCGCAGGGCTATTCAGGACCGGAATCAACCCCCGGCGGCTTTGTTCGGCCGCTTCCTTCAGGATGCGTTCCCAACGATTTTTCTTCTTCTCGAAATCCGAAAGGGAAAGTTGAATGGAACGCTCACAAAGAATAGGGGTAATCTGATCAACACCAATCTCACAACATTTCTGAAGAATCCACTCAAATTTTTCACGCTGGGTCAATGCCACCATCAAATGGATTTTGGTGGTCGCTTCTGTCTCAATTTTCACCCTGCTGACGATCTCCCCGATACACTGTTGGGCGGACAGTTCAACCAGGCGGACTTCATATTGCAGCTCGCGATTGTCCAGCACCATCACTGTAGCATTCATTTTCAAGCGTAATACTCTGACGATCTGATGGGAAACATCCGCTGGAAATAGAATTTTCGATTCCTGTATATTTTTCGGGTCAATAAAAAAATGGTTCATACAACCTTGCGATTCAAATAATAAACTTCCTTGTTATTATATAACCAACTAAAACCATTGACTCAATTCTTCCCTGTACCTGTTCGGTTTTTAGAAAGCGCAGTAGAATTTGCGGTCGTTTGAAATTATAATGATGATGTGTAGTCAAAAAAAGGAAACAAATTGAACCAGGAACCTGAAAAAATACGCGTATTTCATTACTATGACTTGATCATGGTTCTTTTTGTAACCGTGTTAGTACTCAGCAATATCGCTTCTTCGGCAAAAATTGTCGATTGGGGTGTCAGCCTGTTTGGGATTTCCCTGGCATTCGATGCCGGTACCATTCTTTTCCCGATCAGTTATATCTTCGGAGATGTATTAACCGAGGTGTATGGTTTCCGTCGCTCCCGGCGAGTGATCTGGGTTGGTTTTGCTGCCCTGGTGTTCAGTTCTGTAGTTCTGGCGATTGTAAGATTCCTGCCTGGAGAAGCTGCCTGGCAGGAGTATGCCGGGCAAGGTGCTTATGATGCCATCCTGGGTGGTATGAGCACTGGTGGCATTGTGATCGCCAGTTTATTGGCTTACCTGATCGGTGAGTTTAGCAATTCAGTTACCCTTGCAAAAATAAAAGTAAAAACAGCTGGCCGCTTCCTGTGGCTTAGAACCATCGGTTCTACGTTAATCGGTCAGGGTTTTGATACTTTGATTTTCGTCACTGTTGCAACACTCTTAGGCGTTTTTCCCTGGGTGATATGGGGCAGCCTGGTGCTTACCAATTACATCTTTAAAGTTGGGATCGAGGTGCTCATGACGCCGGCTACCTACCTGGTTATCTCAAAACTCAAGCAGGCTGAGCGGGAAGACTACTATGATCACGACACACGCTTTAAATTCTTTGGTTTGAAATAAAAACCTATTCTTCGCTCGCTGCCTCTATTTTTGCACCCACCAGTACGCAATATTCACCCAGTATAGGTTCACTCGCAAAGCGTTCCACCAATTCCACCAGCGAACCACGATACATCGTCTCAAATTTTTTCGTCAGGTCATTGGCAATCGCAGCCGGGCGATCCCCGTAGACTTCCAGTGCATCCTGTAAAAAAGCTTTTAATCGATAGGGACTTTCATAGAATATGAGGGTGTGCGGGGATTGCTCATCGATGGCCAGCCAACGTTTACGGGGGCCAGATTTGCGGGGTGGAAAGCCTCGAAACGTAAAGCTATGTACAGGCAAACCAGATAGAACCAAAGCGGTGATTAATGCTGTCGGACCTGGAATGGCGGTCATTTCTATATCAGCAGCCAGGGATGCGCGCACCAAAGTAAATCCCGGGTCGCTCACCGAGGGGGTTCCGGCATCAGTCACCAGAGCAATATTTGATCCGGCGTTCAATAATCCCATCAATTTGGGTAATGTTCGTTGTTCATTATCCTCACGGAAAGATATTTGCGGTTTATGGACATCAAAATGCTTTAATAAAACACCAGTTTTGCGGGTATCTTCACTGACCACATAATCCACCGAACGCAACGTTTCAATGGCGCGAAAAGACATATCACCTAAATTTCCGATGGGAGTGGAGACAATATATAGCATAATTTCCAGAAGTCAGGACAACAAGGGGTTATTTTTTTCGATAATCTTCCGGAACCCAAACATGATTGATCTCACCCTGGGTTTCAGACGTCAGCTCGCTCCAATGATCGATAAACAAATAGATTTTAGCAATGGAGCCGGTAGGCAAAGAAATGATTTTATCCCCTAAAGTCATCACCAAACCTTCCAGACCGGGGTTATGTCCAACCACCAATAATGTTTCAACACGATCAGGTACTGTTGCAATTTTTTGAATGTATGTATCCGGTTCTGCCATATAGAGGTCATCGACTAATTCTAGCTCGCCTTTATAATCAAGCTTTTCCACCATCAAAATAGCGGTATCTTTTGCCCGCACAGCACTGGAAGAAAGAATTAAATCAGGAACCAACGTTTTCTTCTTGAGAATTTTCGCCATACTGACGATATCTTTACGTCCTCGCTTCTTTAAAGGGCGATCATGATCTGGTAATTCCTGTTCTTTCCAACTGGATTTGGCGTGTCGCATGATTAACAATGTTTTCATAGCTTTCCTCTTTTTAGGCGTTAAGATTGATAACCATTAAGTCAAAATTAGTATATCACGATTTAAAACCGCATGGCAATTTTTTTAGCAATTTGTTAACCATAGTTCGATTATTATTTACTTTTTCTTTCAAATATTAAATTTTTCTCAACATTAATTCAATTAAATTGAAGTTTCTTATTGACAAATTTATTTTTTATGATAATATGTATTATAAATAGAAAATTCAGGTAAGATTATTGATTTTTTATTTTTGAACGCTGAGAATTAATACAGCCAGGAGGTTCAATGAACAAATTACCTACCCAATGCCCCATGTGCCAGGCAGACCTGGAAGTGATCGGCTTATATTGTTCGCATTGTGATACTACCATCCAGGGACATTTTGCTCCCACTGCTAACCCATTTAATGTGCTCAATCAGGAACAAATGCACTTTTTAATGACATTCATTCGTTGTGAGGGCCGCTTTAACCGCATGGAAGAAGAGCTCAACCTTTCCTATCCGACACTACGAAATCGTTTGCAGGATATTTTGCGTTTATTGGGCTTTGAACCCAAAGCGGATGAACCCGTGAGATTCACCACCGAAGATAGAATGCGAGTATTGGATGCCTTGGCCAGTGGTGAAATCAGCCCGGAAGAAGCACAGGCACAATTAGCAGGCAAGAAAACAGATTAACGAGGAGTAGATTATGACAACCCAGGAAGAAAGAATCAAAATACTATCCATGCTGCAGGACGGCGTAATAAACGCGGAACAGGCTGCTAAATTATTGGAAGCTTTAGGTTCCATTGGAGGTGAAACCAAATCAGTAACCGCCAGCCCCTCGACGCCTGGTTACGATCGAGGAGGAGGTTTTCGACCGGGAAAATTTTTTCGTGTTCGCGTAACAGATACCGATACAGGTAAAACCCGCGTCAATGTACGCCTGCCGATAGGATTGGTCGGTGCCGGTATTAAAATGGGCATGAAATTCAGCCCGGAAATCGAAGGCATGGACCCTAACGTCCTCACTGATTTCCTGGCAAGTGGAGAAATTGGCCAGATAGTGGATGTTTTTGATGAGGAAGATGGTGAACACGTGGAAGTGTTCATCGAATAATGACTATTCTATTGTGTTGACCTAACCAACAGGTGATTTGTCAGTCCCTGTTTTTAAATTACGATAAGATTCCTTTTTCAAATCCCTGAAACGGATAAGTCTGTCATTCTTTTGGTCAATCAGGTCCAAACCAATAGATTTAAACCCTTCCCAAAAAGAAATCTTTTTAATGTTGGTTTGAAATACTTCTCCATTTTTATAACAGGCTTCCAGATTATAGTTGGGAACTTTCGGGCTGAGGTGGTGAATGTGATGAAATCCAATATTTCCACTGAACCACTGCATCCATTTTGGCAATTCATAATAGGAAGCACCCTGTAAAGCAGATGAGACATAATTCCATTCAGAACTGGTGGCCCAATAAACCCCATCAAACTGGTGCTGCAGGAAAAACAACCAGATGCCCATCAAGCCCGCCATCCAGATCACCGGCAATTGAATGATCAAAAATCCCTTCCACCCAATCAGTGTGACCATAACAAGAATAGCCGCTAATAAAGCCAGGTTATGATAAATCTGAAATAGTGTCTCTTTCTTTCCCAGATTGGGACGCGCAATGCGATGACTGATCAAAAACATATAGATCGGTCCCAGCAAGAACATCACCAAAGGATGACGGAATAATCGGTAGCCAAATTTTACAATTGCAGATTTGGATTGGTATTCATCAACCGTCAAGGTCATTACATCGCCAATGCCGCGTTTATCCAGATTTCCACTGGAAGCATGGTGAATGGCATGCGAACGCCACCATTGTTCACTGGGTGTAAAAACCAAAACACCCAGGATGAAGCCAACGATCTGGTTGGTTTTTTTGGAGGGGAAAAGACTATTATGTCCACAATCATGGAAGAGGATAAAAATCCGCACCAGAAATAAAGCTGCAAGGATTGCCAATCCGAATGTAATCCAATAGGTATATTGCAAACTCCAGATCATCAACCCCCATAGAATTAAATAAGGGATAACTGAATTTAGAATCTGAATAATAGCCCTTTTTGTATTCGCTTTGGCATAAGGAGCCAAAAAGGGTTTAATTAATTTCATTTCAGGATAGTTGACCTGTGATTTTTCCATACTTACCTCCAAAGATAAGTTAAATTTAATGGATATTTGGGCTATTTACATCCCTCCAGAGTCATACTTGTCGGCATGGTTTTTTCGCCTTAACCATTACCAGTATTCATTGGTGGTTTTTTTATAGAGCAATCGAATGGGGTATGGGATGAAATAATCTATTTTTTTCTCCAGATCCTGTGGACATCTGCCGTTTTTCAATTATGGTCAGGACGAACAATGCCCCTTGAAAATTTGTTCTTTCTTCTATTGAGACACTACGAGAGAGGTTACATTTTGCATACGACGGTAAAATTCACAGGATAAAGCTGAAACATACGTTATTTGCAGAGATGCTGCCTATAAGAGGTCGGTTTAGGAAAACCTGCATCCCGATTGGATTAACCATAACGGCAAGTATTCGTCGAAATACCGTTTCCTCTATACCAGGATGAAGTTTATAATAGAGCACACCACTACTCAAAGACAAAATCCTATATTCGTGGCATAAATCCTGATTTTGCATGCAAATCCAGCATATAATTAGGGATACTCATTCTTCCCGGGGATATATGGCAAAAATCAAATCCACATTCAACCACATTTACCATCACATCATCCAAGTGATGAATCCAGTCGTTGGGTTTCCTTTATATGCTGCCATCTTGTTTCTGGTTATGTTTACTGCCCATAAACTACTGATTGCCAACCTCGGGTTTTATTATGACGACTGGGAAGGCGTATTACTGCAAAAGCAACTGTTTAGCTTTTCTCAAATTTGGGATTACTTTCTGATTGATCGCCCATTTTCCTCATTGATTCATACCTTGTTCAATCCAATCATTGGCACAAAACCCGCAAATTGGCATTTATTGGGATTACTGGTCAATTGGGCTGCCGTACTTTTTTTTGTAAAATCATTGCTCCGTATTTGGCCAAAGAAGGTATTGGAAATTGGTTGGATCGGTCTATTATTGGGTGTGTATCCGGGTATTACCCGACAATTCGTCATCCGTACCAGCATGGTCCACTACATCAGTTTTCTTCTTTTTAGCATTTCGTTATGGCTAATGATTAAGGCTGTCCAGGATAGGAAACACCGCTGGTTCACCCTGACTTTTTCCTCATTATTGGCTATGCTACAAATGTTGATTATTGAGTATTTCACCGGACTGGAACTGATTCGGGTACTGATTCTTTTTTACATTTTTAAAAGAGAAAATGGCAATACTGTCACAGCAATTAAAAAAGCTTTTTTGAATTGGTTACCGTATTTGTTGGTTTTCACGCTTTTTATCACCTTTCGTATGTTCGTATTACCTATGATCCAGCAAGAAGGCATGACTGTCAAAAATACACCCTTGATCCTGAGCGCTTTTCAGAAAAATCCGCTAAATTTTTTGTTTCAGCAAATTGAAATCATCTTACAGGATCTCGTGTATGCCGTCATGTATGTATGGTCTCAAACCATTATTCCAGATGATATTGATATTCATGCCAAGACAACCATCCTGTCATGGCTGATGGGCTTCCTTGCAGCTACTTTTTCATTAGTATTCATGCTGCAATGGCATAGAAAAAAGGATTCAGGAGATAATGAATCTGAGCTATATCCCTCTTTAATTCTTTTCATGTGTGTAATTACCATGTTACTGGGCGGTTTGCCAATCTGGGCTGTAGGTCGTCGGGCGATCCAGGGGTTATGGGCCAGCCGCTTCATGTTTGGTATTGTTTTAGGCGCGGTTCCGATTTTTGTGTTAATTACATCCTGGGCGTTTGGAAAGAAAAGATATGCTGTATTTAGTATCATTATGGCATTGCTATTAATGTCTTCCATTTCATTTCAAATTCGTACCGCAAAAACATATACCCTCACCTGGCATTATGCGAAAGACTATTTTTGGCAATTGAAATGGCGTGCTCCGTCACTGGTAGAGGGCACATTCATTTTGTCACCTTATACGCCTTTTTTATATAGTGCCGATTATCAAATTGCCTTTGCAACCAATGTAATGTATGCAACTGGTTATAACAGTGAAGAAATGAAATACTGGTGGTTCGATGGTCCAGATGACATTATTGATTTCACAAAAAATGTCTATCCTGAGCAAATGAATATTGACTATCAATTACGCAGTTTGAGCTTTAAATCCAGCATGGAGCAGGCTCTTCCGGTTATTTATAAACCTGGACGTGGTTGCCTTCAGGTTTTGGACAAGGTTTACGAAAGTGAACCACTATTGTTGGCTGAAGAAATAAAATTATTTGCCACTATTAAACCCGGTCTCATCCTGAATAAAGAACAACCCGTTCCAATAGATATTTTTGGAGAAGAACCCGAGGCAAACTGGTGTTATTACTTCCAACTGGCTGATTTAGCCAGGTCAGAACAAAAATGGGATGATGTCATATCTTATTGGAGAACTGCAGCTAACGAAGACTTGAAACCCATTTATGGCCCTGAATACTTACCCTTTATTGAAGCAAGTGCACATCTCCATGATTGGGATCAGGCCTACACATTCATTGAAGCGGCTTTTTTCTCAACCGAAAAAATGGAATCCTTCCTTTGTTCCAATTGGGAGAGAATTTCTTCTGATACTGAAAACTCATCTGAAAAAGAAAAAGTCAATAATGAAATACAGAATTTGCTCAAATGTAAAGTCTTACCATAAATTCTCGCCAGGAATCAAAAACAACGAAAGGTCAGAATTGTCTCAGAATCTTCTTTCTTGCTTGCTTTTTCCCACCTGATTCAGAGTCAGGCAGTTTCCACTCATTCATGGCGAGTAAATCTCCAGAGAGCTGGTTTCCAAATTGGATCTTGAGATTTCATTTGAGATTTTATTACGACAAGATCACTCATAATAGGTTACAATTAATTATTCGTTATATGTTATGCATGTAATTAAACGTTGTTAGACCAAATTTTAAATACTATCAGTAGCAGGTGGGGATGGTACTGGTTTCAAAGGAGAAATTATGCAAATTGTTACTGATAGCGGCACTGATTTGTGGCTTTCAAAAGAGCAAATTACAGATCTGGCAGTACACATTGTCCCCCTGATCGTTACCCTGGACGGAAAATCGTACCAGGAAGGCATCGATATCGAACCTGGTGATTTTTATCCATTATTGGAAGCCAGCAGAAATCTACCAGTTACATCCCAGCCTTCGGCGGGTTCATTTGCCGAGACTTATCGGCGATTGTCTGCTACAGATCCTGATATTTTATCCATTCACATATCCTCCGGATTAAGCGGCACCTATCACTCCGCCTTGGCTGGCGCAGAAATGGTTCCGGAAGCCAGAGTCACCCATGTGGATACAAAAACCTTATCCGCAGCCGCCGGATGGCAGGTGGAAGCAGCCGCCCGCGCCGCCAAAGCAGGTTGGGCGAAAGAGAAAATCCTGGCATTGCTGCAGAAAATCAGTCAAGCCAGTGAGGAAATGTACACCCTGGATGAATTGAAATATCTCATTCACGGGGGACGCATCAGCCATATGAAAGGTCTGATCGCTTCATTTTTGAACCTCAAACCGCTCATCGGGGTGGAAAAAGTTAATGGCACTTATATTCAGCTGGGTCAATCCCGCACCTTCCGGCGGGCTTTGGAAGGTTTAGTAAAAATCATTGGCAAGTATCACACACCGGGCAGTGAACTGCGCGTCCAGGTTCTGCATTCTTATAATCCGGAAGGCGGTGCCATGTTGCGAGAACTGGTGGATCAGCAGTTTAAATGCACCTGGTTACCCATGGGACCTATGTCACTGGTATTAGGTGCCCATACTGGTCCCAGCATGGTAGGGGTTGCGTTTGCTCCGCTGGAGACCTTTGCTGAAATGCCTTAACAGCTTATTTACAAAGAAAATTGGTAACATCTCAATAAAATGGGGGTTGGCATGGGTTTTTTGGTCCTAAAACCAGCGTACAGCTGCTAATGCTGCAAATGCGATCAGAACGATCAATGCCCCCAATAAAATTTGCCATTTTTCCTGTTGATCCACCAGACGAAATCCCTGCAAACCTGCCTGCATTTCCCACAATGGACCTGCTGTCCAGGCAAATACCAGACCACCGATCAATCCACCCAGATGCCCCCAATTATCAATCATCGGGCTTAAACCCAGAATTAGATTGATGCCCAGGATGAAAATAATATTCGAAAGGATCGATCGCGCCCGATTGCCAAAAAACTTTCTATTACGATAAATGAAAACTCCCTGTGCAGACAGCATTCCAAAGATAGCTGTGGAAGCACCCAAGGAAGGATTGGGGGTTAAAACGAAGGAAACGACATTCCCTGCAAATCCACTCAGTAAATACAATAACAAGAATCGACCGTGGCCATATTGATATTCAAGGTTCCTACCAAAGATAAACAATGCGTACATATTGAACGCTATGTGTGCAATGCTGCCATGCACCAGCACCGGGGTAATTAAACGCCACAGTTGACCTGATAAAACCAACTGGTTGTATTTCGCCAGGTAGGCAGCAGGCAGATCAATCCCCATTGTGTTTTGGGTCAGCAACTGGGCTAGAAATACAACCACTGTCAGTCCCAGAATAATATAGGTTACCAGTGGTTTGGAAGCTGGGTTATCAACCTGCACCCGTACACCCGGTTGGGGAGGTGGTGGTGGTGTAGTGGAATAATTCTCGGGTGGTTGTTCATACATCATCAATTTCATAAGGTTATCTTTCTGGGATTGGTACGGTGGTGTTCGGCATGGATGATAGCCACAATCGTCTCGACAGCTTCCTCTAACTGATTGTGGCGGTTAACCACCATGTAATCAAATATCTTCAGATATTCCAATTCCCACTTGACTTTATTCATCCGAATATTCATACTTTCTTCTGTCTCTGTCTGCCTGTCATTCAGGCGTTGATGCCATTCTTCCACACTGCTGGGTAACAGAAAAATAAGCACTGCTTCCGGATTTAGTTCTCTTAACTTGGCTGCGCCTTGAACATCCACCCGCAGAATGACATCCCGACCGCTCTGCATGGCTTTCTGCACCTGATCTTTCGGGATGCCTTTATAGTCATCATAAACGATTGCGTATTCTAATAATTCATTGGCCTCGATCATGGCTTGAAATTTTTCTTTACTATAGAAGAAGTAATCGACACCATGGGTTTCCTCCGGCCGCGGTTTACGGGTGGTGGCAGTGACGACAAAGTGTAAGGGGATATTGCGTTTTTTTAAAGCCTGTAATGTTGCATCTTTTCCAACACCTGAAGGTCCTGAAAGCACAATCAGCAAGGGTTCGGGCTTGAGTAAATTAAATGATATACTGTTGTTGTTGCTCATGGAACCTCAATTTTCGCTTTCAAAAAACATGAATTCTAAGGATTCTAGATTATTTAATTATTATTAAAACAATAGTAGACAAATTATAATGGATAAAAGCTGTTGATCAAACTTTTCACTCTTAATTACCAAAATTGGTCTGGTTCAGCAAAAATACACAGGATACAGGATTTCTCACATGCCACTTTATGAATATCGCTGTTTGGAATGTAAACGTCGTTTTGATGTTTTTATGACTTATACCGAATATGGCAATAAACCTGTTGTTTGTAAGCACTGCGGCAGCCAGCAGGTAACCCGGAAAATTGGCAGGATCAGAATAGCCAAATCCGAGGATCATCGCCTGGAAGATTTTTCTGATCCATCCAGCCTGGAAGGACTGGAGGACGACCCGGTTGCGCTTGGCAAAATGATGCGCAAGATGTCTGGTGAGTTGGGGGAAGACATGCCGCCAGAATTTGATGAGGTCGTTGAACGCTTAGAAAAAGGTCAATCACCAGAAGATATCGAACGGGATTTGCCTGACCTGGCAAACGACCTGGATTCGGGCATGGATGCTGGTATGGGTGCTTCCATGGATGATGATTTTTAGATGCTGAATTGAATCAGCCATGAAAAATCGTCTTATTCCACCATTTTTTGCAAGCGCTCGTAAGAAGTAACCCAGGCAATCCTTTTCACAAAGTCCGCCAGAGTTTCACTCTTTGCCCGTAAGTTTCTGACTGCCTCCCCCACTGGATCTTCACCCGCTGCACCACCCGGTTGATCTGCGTAGGCACCATGAAAGGCAAAATATGCCTGATTAAGCCGCCGGATATTGTAGCCATTTTCAATAAACACTCTGCGTCGTTCTTCCATGTACGATTCGGCTTCCTTAATTTTCCCCTCCATTAACATAGCATCTACAGCCACCCGTATCTCTCGCATCTCTGCACGAAAGTCAAATTCTGGTGGAGCCGGAGAAGTTTTTGGCATTTCCGAATCCAAATTTTGCGCAACAATCGGAGCAGGGATCAATTCGGGGTAGAACTTTTCAATAACGATATTGCCTAGCTCCTTACCCGCAATGGATGCTGTTGTTTCATTAATGATGCGCAATTCTGGTGTCTGACTGTAAAGCATTCCCAAGGGTCTCAAGGTCAGGAAGTTGTGAATCCACTCATGGGAGACGGTCTCCGATAACCAGTTCAGATTACCTGTTTCCATCACCATGGTTGGATAAACCCCAACACCACCCACCTGAACCACCAATGCCGAGACATTCAGTTTTTCTTCAACAGTCTGCTCCAGGGCGACAATCTGATCCAGGGTTAAATCTGGCAGCAATGAAATATCTGCATCCTGCCGAATAATATCACGCGGGGAAACAATTAATGCGTACGGCATGGCAGTGGTATGGAACTGAACCGGCGGTACCGGTTGTTGAATGAGACCCAGGTCTTTGTCCCCTACAACAGCGGATACCTGTTGCTGTAACAAAGCTTCATACAGGTATCCGACATGTTTTAACATCACCTGGACCTGCCGTTGCCGCTCCAGATAGGCTGCTGCCTGGTTCTGAGGATCGAGCACACCAGGATCAGCGTAAATATTATTGATCACATCCCGCAGCTGACGTTGTTCGCTGATTAGTGAAAAATAATCACTGGTAATTGCCGATTGCTGGTTTGCATTTAAATACCGGTGGGTCCCCAATGAAATTTGGGCGGCTTTTCGCCACCATGACTCCAGAGTCCAGGAGACGTAATCAAATTCTATCCAGCGGGTTTCTTCGCGCACAATTTCGCCGAGCTTTATGGAAGGTATACCACTATTGCTGCTGATGAGAATCAGCAGCAACCCCCAAATAATATTCCTCCCGGCAACTTTTAATTTTTTCCACATACTTTATACAATCATTATACAAACACTCATCAATTCAAAAATCTGATGGTACGCTTAATGCAACAATTTTAACATAAACTTTTTTGTTGGTTTCACAACGTTATTAATAAACTTCTAACGCCAGAACCTTAAAATTTGGATTACAATAAACCATGGAAAGTGATGCCTGAACCATTTGTATAAAAAATTAAGTCCAGGGGATCAGATCCAATTGATAAACCTAAATTTGAACAAATATCGGTAATCATAAAAAAATGATTACAGAGATTTTTTTTACTGTACAGGAAGGGAAGTATGAAGAAAACGTTCATTATTATTTTGATCCTGGCTGTAATCGGAACCGGAATCTATTTTGGGGTACGATATGCACAGGATAATGCCGCCAAAAACATGGCATCCTCTTTTCAAACCGTAACGGTTTCACGAGGGAACCTGACCGCCATCGTTGGTGCCACCGGCACCGTACGAGCGAACCAAACAGCTTTGGTTAGCTGGCAAACGAACGGGCAGATTGATGTGATTAACTATGAATTAGGTGATGTTGTAAAAACTGATGCCATTCTGGCATCACTCAAAAAGCTTTCCCTTTCACAATCGATCATCCTGGCTGAAGCTGATCTGATAACTGCCAGACGAAATCTGGAGACACTCAAAAACTCCGAGGTTGCAAAAGCGCAGGCCCAAGCGAACCTGGCTAATCTAACCGATGCTCTCGATAAAGCCAAGACCCGCCGCGCTTCAAAAGAATATAAACGAGCATCACAAAATACAATCGATGCCGCTTATGCAAATTATATTGTCGCCAAGGATTATGCCAAGGAATGGGAACAACGCTATGATAACGTGGATCACCTTCCAGAAGATGATCCGATGCGTGCTTCTGCCTTCTCAGAATGGGCAGCCGCCAAAGCAAAAATGGCAACAGCAGAAGCAAACTGGCGCTATGCACAGGGCTTACCCGGTGAGAATGAAATTGAGATTGCAGAAGGAAATCTTGTATTAGCCCAGGCTCAATATGAAGACGCATTAAGGGAATGGGAACGATTAAAAGATGGACCTGACCCGGACGATATTGCCGCTGCTGAAGCTCGTATCGCTGCCATTGAGGCTACCGTTGATCTGATCAATTTGCATGCGCCTTTTGATGGCACAATCACTGAAATCCGTTCTAAAAGTGGTGATCAAATCGCCCCTGGAGCTGTTTCATTTCGAATTGACGATTTTTCTCACTTACTGGTTGATGTTGAAATACCGGAAATTGATATTAATCGCTTAAGAGTTGGGATGCCTGCTCGCATTAGTTTTGACGCCATCAGTGAAAAAGAATATGAGGGCATCATTACTCAGGTTGCCCAGGTTGCAAATATCACAGCTGGAATTGTCAATTTCACAGTAACCTTAGAGCTGACCAATGCCGATGAGTTGGTTCGACCTGGGATGACCGCAGCCGTAAATATCATTGTCAGTGAGATTGAGGATGTATTGGTCATTCCGAATCGGGCAGTGCGACTGTTGGATGGTCAGCGTGTTGTCTATCTTCTCAAGCCGGGAGAAACGGTTCCCAACCCGGTGAATATCACCATCGGGTCAACATCAGACTTACAAAGCGAAGTAATCGAAGGTAATATCAAAGAAGGTGACGTGATTGTTCTCAACCCGCCAACTGAATTTATGCCTCAGGGTGGCCCCTTCGGTGGTGGATTCTAGAGGTAAAAATGAATGATTGGGTAATCGAAACCCGTAACTTAAAAAAGATTTACATGATGGGTGAGGTTGAAGTGCGGGCACTGGATGGTGTCGATCTTAAAATTGAGCGTGGATCCATTGTTTCCATCATGGGACCGTCTGGTTCTGGAAAATCAACTTTAATGAACCTGTTAGGATGTTTGGACCGCCCTACGGAAGGTGATTATATTCTCGATGGGGTTCAGGTCTCCAAAATGAATGATGATCAGCTGGCCGCTGCTCGTAATCATATGGTAGGTTTTGTATTTCAAAGTTTCAATTTGTTGTCCCGCCAATCCGCTCTTTCGAATGTGGAATTACCACTGCGGTATGGCGGAATTAGCAAAGACCGCAAACAAAAAGCCATTGAAGCACTCAACTCCGTTGGATTGGGGGATCGCATCACACACAGGCCAACCGAGCTCTCGGGTGGTCAACAGCAACGTGTGGCAATCGCCCGTGCACTCGTCAATGATCCTGCCATCATCATGGCAGATGAACCCACCGGCAATCTGGATTCCAAATCGGGCAAAGAGATTATGGATCTGATCCTCAGCCTTAATCAGACCCGCAAAACTACGATCATCATTGTCACACATGATCCGAACATTGCCAATCTCACCCAACGAATCATCAATCTCATTGATGGTAAAGTTGTCAGCGAGGAGGTACCAGCATGAATATTGGACAAGCAATCATTGAGGCACTTGAATCCTTAAACGCCAATAAAACGCGGTCCGGCTTGACTATTCTGGGTATTGTCATCGGTGTAGCAGCCGTGATTGCAATGTTGGCAGTGGGCAGTGGTGCCCAAAATACCATCACGGGCTCCATCAGCGGTTTAGGCTCGAATTTGCTCTTCGTCTTCCGTGGGGGAAATGACGATGTACGCAACCCAAAACCATTAACCCGTGGAGATGCAGATGCCATCGCTGATCCTTTTCAGGCTCCCTCAGTAGCACTTGTGGCACCCTATATCAGTTCCAACCTATCCGTTACTTTCGCCGGAGAAAAAATCACTTCCAGCATCAACGGAGTCACACCCGAGTATTTGGAGGTCAGAAATTACTCCATGCAGGAAGGGGATTTTATCAGCGAGGAAAATATTTTGGGGCGCGGATCCGTTGCAGTCATTGGGGTGGAAGTGGCAGACAAATTATTTGGCCATCGCGATGGTTTGATCGGCGAAACTCTGCGCATCGAAGGGCAACCTTTTCGAGTCATTGGTTTATTGACTCCGCGTGGAGGTGGCGCTTTTGGTAGTGAGGATAATATCGTCGTGATCCCCTACTCCACAGCCCAATCCCGTCTGATCCGGCGCTCCGGTGACAGGGTGGATTTCATCCTGGTGCAAGCATTGAATGCTGATCTGGTTGATCAGGCTTCTGAAGAAATTTCTCAGGTATTACGTGCCCGGCATCGGACTGACTTGGGTGCGGACGATTTTCAAATCTTCTCACAGCAGGATTTTGTGGCTACAGCTCAAAGCATTACGAATGTCCTAACCATTTTCCTGGGAGGCATAGCTGCCATTTCGTTGCTGGTAGGTGGCATTGGTATCATGAATATTATGCTCGTATCGGTCACAGAGCGTACCCGTGAGATTGGCTTACGGAAAGCGATTGGTGCCCGAAAACGCGACATTCTGATTCAGTTCCTGACCGAATCATCACTATTGAGTATGTTTGGGGGCATTCTGGGAATCGGTCTCGGTTGGTCAATCGCCTTCCTTGTTGGATTAATCGCGGCTGCCAATAACACGGAATTGACCCCGGTGGTCGGTCTGGATGCCATCCTGTTGGCAACCATCTTCTCTACCGCAGTCGGACTATTTTTTGGGATTTATCCCGCCAACCGGGCAGCCAATCTACAACCTGTAGAAGCCTTACGACACGAATAAGCCTTGGTCGCGATTTTAAAAACCGGAGCTTCAAAGTGCCTCCGGTTTTTTTGATTGTCCATTTAATCTCCCAGTGAAATTCCCAGACTCCTTGCAGTTAAAACGGTATCTCCGGTTACATTCACGCGTTTCGGGATTGCCAGTGCCTCAGATAAAGGAATCGTCACCACCGTATTTCCCTGCAATGCAGACATACACCCCAACTCACCGCGCCCGACCGCGCGCACTGCTTCGGCTGCCAGGCGGGATGCCAGCCAGCGATCGAAGGGAGTAGGGCTACCGCCTCTCTGTAAATGACCTAAGACCGTGACCCGCGTTTCTACATCACAAGCCCTGGCTATATATTCTGCTACCTGATGACTGATTCCACCCAATTTGGACTGATGGATGCTGTCTCCCTCCCGTAAATAGACCTGCGCCTGCCCTTGAACAGATGCTCCCTCAGAAACAGCAAAAATACTAAAAAATGACCCGCGACTAACACGTTTATTGACCTTCTTACAAAGCGTCTCATAGCGGAAAGGAATTTCCGGAATCAAAATCACATCGGCTCCTCCCGCGATGCCAGCATACAGCGTGATGAATCCAGCATCCCGTCCCATCAATTCCAGCACCATCACACGGTGATGCGATTCGGCAGTGGTATGCAATTTGTCTATCGCTTCTGTGGCAGTTGCAACAGCTGTATCAAACCCAAATGAGAAATCTGTGCCGCCAACATCATTGTCGATTGTTTTCGGTACACCAACTACCGGTACCCCAATTTCATGTAATTCCTGAGCAATGTGCAAGGTGCCATCGCCGCCGACCACCACCAGGGCATCCAACCCCAGGCTAAGGATGCGGTCATAAACCCTTTGAGAGGTATCCTCATAGGATACGCTGCCATCAGGATTAACCACCTTTAATGCAAAGGGGTTACCACGATTAGCAGCGCCCAAAATTGTTCCCCCTCGCGGAAGAATTCCACGCACCCCATTGGAATCCAAGGGAAATACCCCCCCATCCTGGATAAATCCATCAAATCCATTTTTTACCCCCAAAACCTCACAATTGTATTCATTTTCAGCAGTCTTGACCACAGCACGGATGACTGCATTTAATCCTGGGGCATCTCCACCACCGGTTAATATTGCTAAACGTTTCATGTTACCCTCCAAAAATCATATTCTGATTATACAGGTTTTTTTCTGGTCGTTCTTTGGCGTGATCGCCAGACAGCTTGCCTCGCTTTTTTCATGAGATGCTACAATCAAGGTATGAAGTCAGTCATTTGGTGGATTCGCAGAGATGTGCGTCTGGAGGATAACCAGGCTTTGCAGGCAGCTTTGATTACAGGCTTGCCTGTGATTCCCCTCTTCATCCTGGATCCGCACCTCCTGCAGGATCCACCGTCCAGACGTCAGATTTTTCTTTTCAATGCACTGGGTGATCTGGATCAGGTGTTGAACGCCATGGGAAACAGATTAATTGTTCGGCAGGGAAATCCCCTGCAGGTATTGCAGAGTCTATCTCAGGAAGTCGACATTGAAGCCATCTTTGCTGAAGAAGATTACAGCCCGTACGCGAACCAACGTGACCATGAAATCCAACGTGTTTTACCCCTTAAATTGATCCTGGGGCTGCTGATGCATCACCCGTTGCACGTGCTGAAAACTGATCGTACCCCTTATACAGTCTTCACCCCCTTCAGCAAAACCTGGAAGGCGCTTCCAAAGAATGTCCAACCTTATCCAGCACCTGAATATCTACCTGCTGGAGATCATCATTTGGCAAGCCTGGTAATTTCTCCTTCAGGGTCATTGCCATATTTTCCAGCCACCACATCAGCAGCACACCAGCGACTAAATGCTTTTATGCAGGGACCCATCTTCCAATATGGCCAGGGGCGCAACCTGCTCGCCCAATCGGGCACCTCCATGCTCTCCCCCTACCTTCGCTTTGGCCTGCTTTCCATTCGTATCGCTTACCAGGCGGCTTTGAAAGCGATCGAAAACACCATGCTGGCAGAAGAGAAAAAAGGCGTAGAAACCTGGATCAATGAATTAATTTGGCGGGAATTTTACACAAGCATCTTGTATCACTTTCCCAAGGTCCTTAAGCAAGCATTTTATCCCCAGCGACGCAGCATTCCCTGGCGCTATGATCCCAATGAATTGAAAGCCTGGCAGCAAGGATTAACCGGCTACCCAATCGTGGATGCCTGTATGCGGCAGCTGAATGAGACTGGCTGGATGCATAATCGCGGGCGTATGATTGTTGCTTCCTTCCTCACCAAAGACCTCCTGCACAACTGGCAACTAGGGGAGCAATACTTCCTGCAACAGCTCGTGGACGGTGATCCGGCAGCTAATAATGGTGGCTGGCAGTGGACTGCCGGGGTGGGTACCGATGCCGCTCCCTACTTCCGCATTTTCAACCCAATTTTACAGTCCAAAAAATTCGACCCGCAGGGAAATTTCATCCGGAAATGGGTCACTGAA
>JAVEYK010000053.1:0-21219 GCA_034003505.1 Anaerolineaceae bacterium
TGGCCATGATGGGTGTGCCAATCAGGTTGAAGAGCACATATAAACTGAAGATCCAGGACAGTGCCCGCTCAGAAATGTTTAGATCCGCGCGAATGGCGGGCAGGGCCGGGCCGACAATGGCAATATCCAGTGCGCCCATGAGCACACCAATAAATAAAATGACCAAGATAGACTTTCGGTTACCAGTTTCCATAAAATTATCCTTTAATCAAACTTACTTACCGAACGTTCGGTAAGTAAAAAAATTATAAAGGGCAACAAAGTCAAAATCAACACAAGAAGTTGTCTGTATAGGGTTTTATACCCCTGAAGGATAAATTTTTGCGAAGAAGAAAGGTTCACATATCTCCAAACCACATATTTAATAATCAATTTCTGGTATCAATTAGAACACCCTGCCCACAACTGCCCGGGAGGGTACGTTAAGCGGTGATCCTACAGCTGAGCTGCTAGCGATGACCAAAATGATCAACAGTGCTATTTATACACGTGCTTGTATTTTTTTGTCATTTTGAAATTTCCTCTACAACAATAGCCAAAAGATGATTGGTGCCTGTGTAAGAAAATAGGTTATCTTTTTTCTATACATTTGATGAAGTAAATTGCCATTTCCACCAAATTTTCCGATGTATCTCCAGCATACTACAAACATTTTACATAATTTAACAAAAGCTTATACAAACACTTCCTGAAATAAATAAAATAAGATATTCTTTTAGAAAAATGGAAGTCAATCACTCTTTGTAAAAATAAGGAGTGAATTAATAAATGATTTGAAATATTTTGGATTTTTTGGTGAAAAACCCAAAAAGGAATTATATCATTTAGGGTACAAAAAAATTTGGAAAAAAATTCATATGTTTTTGGTAAACAAAGGATAATTACTGATAAAATTCATCTGATCTGGAGGTAATTTGATTAAATATTGGAAAGATTATAAATGGTCTAACGTTTTGGTGATGATTCATAATCTTAATTTAGACCCCAAAATATGCGCAGAAGATTTTCATCAACGTTTGGTGGTAATAACTGGTGCAACCTCCGGTATTGGCTATGCAACAGCTCGAAAATTCGCTGCTTGTGGAGCCGATTTATTGTTCATCAATCGAAATGAAATGAAAACGAAAGAATTAATCGAAGAACTAAATAGTGATTTCAATACCAATTGTTCATACCTCATTGCAAATTTTTCCAAATTGGCAGACGTTCACCAGGCTGCTGAGCAATTATCCAGTATTGCAAGAAATATTGATGTGTTAATTCACAATGCAGGTGTATATCTAACGACAAGAAACCTCACGGTTGATAATAATGAAGAAGTCTTCCAGACCAATTATTTGAGTACTTTTATCATTAATTATTATCTGAGAGAAAAACTAAGAAATCAAAACAGCGGAAGAATCCTGTTCGTAAATTCTGAGGCATATCGATTTGCTGCCTTTGGCATTCATATGGACGATTTAACCTGGAGTAAACATAAGTATTCTGGCATGAAAAGTTATGCTTCCGCAAAAATGGCACAATTGTTATCAATGAGAAAGTTTACGGAATATTTTCAAGGTACAAATATCACAATGAATGCAATGCATCCCGGGAATGTCAGGACGAATAGCGGACAAAATAATGGCTGGCTCTATAAAACATTTAAAAGGAAGGTAATAGATCGAGGAGCGCGCCCTTTATCAGTTTCTGCGGACGCTCTCTATTATTTGGGGGTTTCTCCTGATTTGGATCATGTTTCAGGAAGGTTTTTTAACCTCACCACAGAAGAAGAGCTTGCCCCTCCAGCAATGGATAAGGATGAAGCAGAAAAATTATGGGTAATCAGCATGGATTTAGGTGGTTTCAATGGTCGCTAAAGGAAATAAAGTTGTAATTGTTGGTGCTGGAATGGCAGGTTTAACCGCAGCTGCCTATTTAACCAGAGAAAATTATGAAGTCTTATTACTGGATAAAAACGATCGAGTCGGGGGACTGGTAGGTACTTTTGAAAGTAATGGTTTCTTTTTTTTTATTCTGGCCCGAGGGCATATGTAAATTCAGGTATTGTGAAACCAATCTTAAAAGATCTGGGTATTCAATGGGAATTTTTGGAAAATAAGATATCAGTTGGCGTTGAAGACCAGGTGATAAGAATAAACTCTATGCTGGATCTGCAGGAGTATAAAAGATTACTGGAACATTTATACCCCGATAACAAAGAAGAAATCAGTCGTGTTATTACCATTATTTCCCAAATGTCAGGTTATACCAAAGTATTATATGAATTTGATAATCCTAATTTTATAGATCTGAAAAACAACAAGAAATTTATTTTTAGGAAATTGATTCCATGGACATTTAAGTTTCTGTACACGCTCAGAAAACAAACCCAATATAGCCTTCCCATGGAAGATTTTATTAAAGACAAAGTTTCCAACCAATCAATGGTTGATATCATACTTCAACACTTTTTTAGAAAAACACCAACCCATTTTGCTCTCGGATATTTTTATGTTTATATGGATTATTTTTATCCAAAATCTGGAACTGGCGCATTAAGTAATCTCCTAAAGGAAAAAATTCTCGAACGGCGTGGGGAAATAATACTGAATACGGAGATAGACGCAATAGTGCCATCCAGGTCTGTGATCATTGATGCTGAAGGGAATGAATACCAGTATGATCATTTGATTTGGGCTGCGGATTTGAAAAAAATGTATCACATACTACAAACTGAAGAATTGGAGACCGTAACGCAATCGGAGATTGCAACACTGTCGAAACGAATGCAGGCAGCCAAAGGTGCTGAATCTGTCTTCATATTTAACATAGCTGTCAATCGTCCACCTTCTTATTTCCAACAACATGGGGGTGAACATTTATTTTATACACCTTCATCTCAGGGATTAGGTTTAACTAATCAGGATGAGAGATTAGACCTCATTGCCAATTTTGATAAAAAATCGAAAAAAGAAGTCTTTGATTGGCTGGAAAAATACATCAGACTAAACACTTACGAGATTTCGATCCCGGTTCTGCGGGATGATTCCCTTGCGCCTGAAGGGCAAACCGGTGTAATGATCAGTTGTCTTCTGGATTATGAGATCATAAAAAAAGTGGAAAAAGCCGGGTGGTATAAAGAATTTAAGGAAGCGTTTGAAAATGGGGTGGTGAATATTCTTTCTGAGACAATATATAAAGATTTTGACGAGGACATCCTCTTCAAGTTTTCATCGACACCATTGACAATTGAAAAAATATCTGGAAGTTCTGAAGGTGCAATTGTTGGTTGGTCATTCGAAACACCTGTTCCTGTTATCAATAAATTAGAAGATATTCCAAAATCGGTCCTAACCCCAATCTCAAATATTTATCAAGCCGGGCAATGGGCTTATTCACCGGCTGGTGTGCCGATTGCAATGTTAACAGGCTGGTACGCAATCCAAAAAATTATTAAGCAGAAGAAAAAGAAGTAAACCAGATTCTTATTGAAGTAAATCAAGATTTTCAAATCGAATCATTGAGAACCGAATTATCCAGGAGATTTCAGCATGTTTGCAAAAATTGTTATTATCGCATTCATAATTCTTGAGTTATCAAATGTTCTGGCGCTTTATTTCACGCCGGGATCAAAAAGAGCAAATGCAGTGGGTGTGTTTTCTGCCTGGGAGAAATCAAAGCAATACCCGGAAATTCATGATCTTGTTAAATATCTGGTGAATTGGGTGGCTGGGACAAAACTAATATTTCTGCTCCTGTTAGGTGTCATTGTCATTTTTGGTGACCTTGAACTTCAGCAATTAAGCTTAATTGCGTTAGGAATTGCAACCCTTACTTTTTTTTGGCGCTTATTCCCATTGATTAGAAAGATGGATCATCAAGACCAGATCAGACCGAAGAATTATTCAATTATTTTAGGCTTGATGATTCTAACGATGATTACCCTGTTTGGTTTAGCAGCTTTTCTTTGATAACAATTTTCTTAAGGCGAGCTGGTTTAGATCAGAATGGCATCATTGCCAGGATTAGAAAAAGTTAGAGAATCACAAAACAATATTCCCAAAAAAAAATTTAGTATGGTCCTGGTTCAGACGCTAATGTTTGCCAGAAAATTGAAGTTTGATAAATTCGTTTTTTATTAATCTAATTTTAATGTAATTGATAAAAGTCAATGTAATTAATTCTGGATTGTGATATCTTGAACTAAACAAGGAAGGTTCTTTTTTTCAAGACTCACTTGCATCAAACTATCAATAGAGGAGGAAAGAATGTATGTAACAAAAGCTCGAATTTATTTATTAATCGGGGCGCTTTTGCTTAGTGTGCTGCTAATCGCTGGCTGCACACCAACACAGGCACCCCCAGTGGTAGAGAAAGTCGTCGAGACGGTCATTGTGACAGTCGTAGTTGAGCCTACACCCATGCCAACCGATGCACCTCCACCAGCCCCAGACCATTCCGATATTATGTTAGCCTGGGAAGGAAGCCCCCATGGCAATACGTATGATCTTGGAAAAGGTCCAAACACGTATTGTTCGCGCTGTCATTCACCACAGAACTGGGACCCGGAATCAACAACTGACAGACCACCCAATTGTGTTACCTGTAAGTTCCCAACAGATCCTGAGTTGAGAATTGCTACGACCATGGATTTTGTGGAAGAAGAAGATTGGGTTGGAATCAATTGTGAAACATGTCATCGAGTTGTTGATGGTGTAGTCCAGGAAGGAAATGCCTGGTTGAGCCCATTGACCGGTGAGTATATGGATGTAGCTACACCGAATGAACTCTGCACCAATTGCCATCTCACCTCACAAGGTGTATCCGCTACAGGTGGTAGAGGTGTGAGCCATGAAATTTATCTGGGTGGAAGCGCTCATAAAAACTGGGCCGGTGTATTAACCACTGAGCGAAAACCAGATTACTGCACCGATTGCCATGATCCACATACGCAACAGCCACTGGGTTGTGTAGATTGTCATGAAATCAATGCAGCTGAACACGCAAAGGGTAGTTACCCGGCGATGGCTGATACAGTTTCCTGCATGGGTTGCCATGAAGCTACTGGAATGGATGTAGGTCCTCATCCTGATGAAGCCATGGGTGGCATCTGGGTGCCGATTGTTTCTGAAATGGGCAGATCAGGTCAAATGTCAACTACTGCAGTTACATCTCACAGTGTGAATTGGTTGGTTAGTTGTGACCGCTGCCATTTTGAAGGCAATACACATGAGTTGCCAGTTCTGAATGCAGATGGTTCCCCAGTTGAGGCTGAGGAAGAAGGATAAATTATTTCAAAAAGGTCTCAACATAGGATTGTGATATTTTTGTAAACTTTATCTATGATCAATCCTTAATCTAGAAATTGGAAATTGGGTGGGGTGGAAACCTCACCCAATCCACATATAGAAATGAACTATGAAAAAAAACAAAAAACAATATAAATTTCTAATACAAATTTTGTTAATGATAATTTTGATGTTGGGAATTTCTGGTTGTCAGTCTGATGAAGTTGAAGTTTCTCCTGGTGATAAAACCAGTCAAACTTCTGAATCTGCTACTGAAAAACAACCACCAAATGAGAATAATAAGGTCAATGAAACGTCTGAAAGTGAAAAAAGTCCGGAAGTAGAAACTGATCCTGATGTGATTTCTTCACAGTGGAGTGAGAGTGCACATGGGAATACCTATGTAATGGATAGTGCAGGAAAAAATAACTCCTGTGCGCAATGTCATGCCCCGGTTGATTGGGCGCCAAGCATGGATGATATTCCGGAGAGTTGTTTCACATGTAAATTTGAGTTGAGCGAACCTCCGGCTACGATCGCCGAAACGGATTGGCAATCCATCCCCTGTAAGGTCTGTCATCAGGTAGACAAAAAAGGGAATGTCAAGGAAGAAATCAGTTGGCTGGAAGTGGCAGCACTGGATGAGTATGCTGAAGTGGAAAACTCAAGTGAGTTGTGCATGAAATGCCATGCTCCGGTTAATCTATTTGAACACGTTGCGATTGAGGTCGCGGGTGCTCATGCGGAATATTTATGCACAGATTGCCATAACAGCCATAATTTGACCACCTCCTGTGGCGAGAGTACCTGCCATGAGGGCATGCAGGATCCTGAAAAAGTGATTGTTGGTCATGATGAAGATCATGCAAATGTCTCCTGTGAAGCCTGCCATGATGCTGCCGGTTTGGAGGTTGGTCCGGACGAAGGTACGGGAATTTGGATCACATATGCACCCTGGGTGGTTGATTCGGAAGGTGGGTCTGAGACAGGCTTAATGCCTTTTGTATCTCATAACACTGTGCTGGAAGTGAATTGTGAGCGTTGTCATTTTGATGGAAATCCTTGGGAACTGTCCGTTGACATTGAAATACCATAAGCATATTACTGTTGCAAATGGATAAATAAAAAGGAGAATTTATTATGGATAAGTCAGGCAAATTAATCAAACTGGTTGCGATTATCCTTTTTGGCTTAACTTCTGCCATGAATTTATTAGGAGGAGCAGGAACTTCCTGTGTGGCTTTTTCTAATAATGTTGGTTATCGCATGGCCTTCAAACAGTTGATGGACGTTCGTTGGTTATATCAACTCTTTGTGGTTACTACTGTAATCATTGGAATCGTTGGGATATGGGCGACTATAAAATTAATTCGCGGTGGTCCTACCGTATATCGTACCGCATTGATTGTTCTGGTTGTAGGTACTTTAATCGGTGCGGTTCATTACCTTGTATCATTAAATTTACGCGGTAAAGCAGCTCCCGCTAATGTTAAATTCTATCTGAATTTGATCACTCTGTTGTTGTTCTTGGCAATCAATCTACCCGGTATTCGTAATAAAATTGATTTTACGTCTGGCGGCAGTGGTAAAACCGAAAAAACAGCAGCAGCCGGTATGGCAGCGATTGTGATCGGGATCATCGTTCTGACCGTATTTGATTGGGCTGCTCCAACACATACCATGAATGGTCAGAACTGGGTTTACGTATTCTACGCACCTCTGATGGTGAGTGGAATAACATTCCTGGCTGGTGGATTAGGAGCTCTGGTCTGGTCGGTCATCTCGATGTTTAACCAGGAAATCGCACAAAAGAGTTTGGAATTATCAAAATCTGACACCAATTAATCGGAAAAACTATTTTAATGCAAGGTACCTGAGGTCATCCGTTTCTAACAAGGCTTTTTCACATAATTGATCTTTTGATAACACAATAATTTTTCCACGTGTTACATCAATGATCGCTTCATCTTTCAAAGCTTTAATGGAACGGCAAATGGCTTCAGGTACTGATGCCGCTAAGGCTGCCAGTTTTTGGTTGTCATATCGATAGCGATTAATTTGTGTGTTACCACATTCACTTAAAAATAAAATTACTTTTGCAACGCGAGCCATGACCGGACGACTGAGAAGATCTTCGTATTGATCTATTAATCGTCGATTTCGGGATGCCAGAACCATTAACAAGCCTGTGCCCAGTTCAGGATACGATTTCATCAGGTTGATAAAATTTTCGTGGCTGATACACCAGGTCACGCAGTCTTTTGCTGCTACAGCAGACACTGGATTAGGACCACCGTCTAATACCGGCACTTCATTGAACATGATCACCGGTCTGATGCTGGCGATGATCGACTCCTGGCCCTGAATGCCCAATTTGTACAAATGGACGTGTCCTCTAAATATAACGTGTAACCCGGCACAGGGCTCACCTTCCCGAAAAATCAGAGATCCTGCCGGGTGAAAGCCTATCCTTCCCGAAAAAACGATTTCTTTAATGGCATGCAACGGCAAATGTCTGAAAAGATGGACATTCGAGAGCTTTTCTACCAGGACATCTTGATTAATCATTTGTGAAGATCCCTTTCACTTACAATCTTACTGTTAGCGATATTTTCCTTTTTACTGTATTATTACAGATACTTATTGTTATGTCCAATTAATTCCAATAGACGAATGTAATAATATCCTTAATACCTAATTGTAGGTAAGATTACCTGACAGGTCATTAACTTTCGTTAATTGTTGAAGAACTTCTTACAATATGTAGAACACCTCAGAAAATCAGGGGGCGAATAAATTCAGAATGAAGGACCATACCGGTCCAGAACTGGCTCTTTTGCTGGTTTGCAATGGTTTCCAGATTCTGCTTTTGATTAATGGATTTACACGTAAAATTAAGAAGGACCACTTGATTTATCTTTCCATGTTGAGCGTTAGAACCAGTAAGGATAAGAATATGATCATACCTCCCGAACCGGAACTTGAAGATTTACTGCAATCGATTGGTAAAGCCGGTCAGCACCTGTCCTCCATGGGAGCTTGTGAAGGTGCAGCGGGGAATATTTCCGTTTGTACCCGCTGGCAGCTTGATGTAGATGGTCTATTCCCAATAATCAGTGAAATAGAACTTCCGCAAGCTGTTCCGGAATTGGCAGGCAGCACGATCATTGTCTCTGGATCGGGTACCCGCTTGCGGGATATTCATTGCCATCCCACTGCTAATCTGGCATGCCTGGTGTTTAATGCAGGTGGCAAGACTGCGAGATTGCACAAAGCCCATGACTGCAAATTTGACCGCATTACCAGTGAATTCAACTCACACCTGGCTGTTCATGATCATCAAATGTGCTCTTCAAAAACAAATTTTCAGGCACTTATTCATGCCCAGCCGATATATCTGACTTACTTGAGCCACATCTCACGTTATCAGGATGCCAAATATCTCAATACACACCTGTTACGTTGGCAACCCGAAACCATTTTAAACTTACCCGAAGGGATTGGATTAATACCTTTTGAAGTGCCGGGTTCATTAGAATTGATGGTTGGGAATGTGACTGCCATGCAAAAACATTGGGTTGTGATCTGGGTAAAACATGGTGTCATGGTTCGCTCAGATGTTTCTGTAGAGCGTGCTGTTGACCTGCTGGAATATGCTGAAACAGCCGCACACTATGAGTATCTCAATTTAATCAACGCGGAAATGGCAGATGGTTTGACGAGTGACGAAATACGGACGATCTGCTCCACTTTTAGCATTAACCAACAAATTTTCTAAAAATTTATAAAAAATTCATCGGAGGCAGCATGTCAATCAGGACCAAATCAAAAAAATTAATTATTGTGGCACTTCTGCTATGTCTTATCAGCATGCTTTTTTCAGGATTGATTCAGAACAATTTTGGCAAAGTAAAGATTGTTGACATTACTCTTCAAACGGGCAATGGTACGTTGACGGGATATTTACTCATGCCAGAGAATGCTTCCGCCAGTCAACCAGCACCAGCCGTGGTGACCAGTCACGGGTATCTCAATAATCGTGAAATGCAGGACATTACCTATGTGGAACTTTCCCGACGTGGTTATGTTGTCTTTGCTATGGACGCCTATAAGCATGGTGATTCCTCCGTACCGGTTGATGAAAATGGTGTTCTGGTCTCGATAAGCGATGGCGGCATGATTGATGCCGTTGAATATGTGTATACACTACCCTTTGTGGATCAATCCCGGATTGGAGTCACCGGTCACTCAATGGGAGGTGGGTTTGCGGATATAACCCTGGCTTATTACAGTGACCTGGAGAAAGACGCATTGGCTCAGGGGAAATCAGCACAGGAAGCAAAATCGATGAATAAAGTGGCAGCCGGCTTGATTGTTGGGAATGTTCCCTCCGGTTTGGCAGGCGGCATTAATATTATGGGAGCCGAACAAAAAGGTAGTGCCCCTTATCTGGCGGATATCGGGGTGATCGAGGCTAGATATGATGAGTTTGCTATTGCTCTAATGGGGAGATCAATTGTCAATTTACTCGAAAACGATATTATCAAGAATTTTGTAGCTCTACAAACTGAGAATAAATCGATTGTTACAGAAGGTGCCATAGTTGAAGGGAAAATCTACAATAATGCTGAGACTGGATATGGCATTGTATTCTATTCTCCCTGGGAAATTCACCCCTGGAACCATTTTTCTACGACGACCTCCCGCCATACGATTGAGTTTTTTGAAACAAGCTTAGGTGCACCCCTTCCAATCCAGGGCAGCAATCAGATCTGGTGGTTGAAAGAATTATTTAACCTGCTCGGTTTGATTGGATTCTTTATCTTTCTTGTTCCTCTTGCAGAGGTTCTTCTTTCCATTCCGTTTTTTAGCGAACTGCGGGCGAGAACAATTTTACCAATACCAGCGTTGGGTTCTGCAAAACAAAAAAGAAAATTCTGGATCTGGGGGATTGCGGGTGGTTTATTGACCGGCATTATGATTATTCCTTTCTTCGTGATCGGCATGGGCCTGGTAAATCCTTTCTGGCCACAGGATACCACCAGTCCGATTGCTGTTTGGGCTTTAGGCTCTGGATTGATTGGCTTACTGATGGTACGCATTACCAGTGGCAGGATGAAAGGGCGAAGTGCTGAATTTGGATCGAAGATTGGCTGGAAGCCATTACTGAAGACCATTTTATTAGCTGTAGCCGTCGTTTCGATCACTTATCTGCTTGTTTTTACTGCTGATTATTTTCTAAAAACTGATTTCCGCATCTGGAGTTTTGCGGTGCGGGTTTTTTCTGCTAATAAGATATGGGTGGCATTGAAATATACACCATTCTTCCTGGGCTATTTTTTGCTCAATAGTCTTGCGGTCAATCGCAACCGCTTTGAAAATTGGAGTAAACGCAAGCAAATCTGGGTTAGTATTCTGTTTAATATCGTCGGCGTGAGTGTTTTCCTGGCGATTCAATATCTTCCTATTCTATTTACCGGCAGTACTTTCTCAGGTTTGTTCATGAGTGGTATGATCGGTGGTGGGATGGCACTATTTCCCATCTTGCTTTTCCCTTTCGTACCGATACTGGCGATTGCAGCCGTCACCGCAATCAAATTTTTCCGATTAACCGGCAATATTTACCTGGGTGGATTCGTGAATGCATTATTGATCACCATGATAACGGTTGCGAATACCAGCTTTACGTATCCATATTAGTGCTTCAAAATCCCAGCGGCAATCACTCTTATACTAAATACAACGCGAAGAACAGACCAAATTACCGGAAGGTAACCACCACCGGGTCATGGTCAGATTTATGTAAAACCGATGTATCCCCTGGCAACTGTAGTGGGAAATCGGCATTTACATGCAGGATGTCAACGCTGGAAATTGAGCTTTCATAGATCTCATTCACCAGAATATGATCCAGCACCTGCGCCACGCCCTGGTAAATATAGGTATAGCGTTCTTCGGGTGATAGTTGATCAAAAACGTGTATCATCCCAGCCGATCGCAGAGTGTCGATGGGTGGGGAGTCGTAGTAGGAGTTCAGGTCACCCATTACTATCACAAAAGCATCCGGATTCTGTTGCAGAATTTTACTGACCTGTTCAGCATTCCAGGCTGCCTGAGCAATACGGCGTGGCTCTGTGGCTTTTTCCCCGCCACTCATGGAAAGAAAATGATTATTGAGCAGGAAGACAACCCTGGTTTGTCCTCCCAAACTGGCCTGAATTTCCAGGAGCAAAGGTGGACGCGGCGTTAGTTCATTGGGGGCAGGGAATTGTTGAACATTCTTTATTTGAATATCCCCGCGTACAAGATAGCCTACATCAATTCCACGGCTGTCTGTCCCTTCCATTAACACGGCTTGATACCCAAATTCTGATATGCTCTGGACCCCGGCAATATCCTCCAGGACGTCAATATTTTCTACTTCCTGTAAACCAATCACCGCGGGGGATCCGGCGAGTAGAATGGTGCTGGCAACTTTCTCCAACCAGACCCGGTACTCTGCCACTGTTGGCAAGGCTGGGTCACTGGGATGGGGTTCCAGAAAATCGAAGAGATTCTCGACATTCCAGGTCATCACACGGAATTCATCACTGATTGTCGGTGACAATGGGTCCACCAACTGCGATTGCGGTTCAACCCGAGGTGCGCTGAGCGGTTCGATTTTGAAATAACCATAGTTGAAGGTTAAAGGACCACTGATATCATAGAGGAGATCACCGGTTGTGGCTGCATACAGCATGCTGGATTGATCCGTGTGGGTGGTGAAAGAGCCATCATCGACTCGGATTGCCATTCCGGTTGGTTCTCCCTGCATCAAATGCGTACCTGTATATAAAGGAAGAACAACCGCAGTTTCCCCGTACTTATTGGTCGGTGAGACAGCTTTAACAGGGCCATTCACCGAGACCAGCATTCCTTCCAAGGCTTCATAATAATTAGTGCTGGCTGTATCGTCGGCGGGTGGATTTATCTCGATAGCTGCTGGTAGTGGTTGATTGGAAGCGTTGATTTGCCATTCTTCCAGGAATAATTGCGTCTCGGTATGGGGTTCATGAATTGTCCCTTGAATGGTAATCAGGTCACCGGGTTGGATGGTGTTGTCATTATCCTGTTGAAAAACAAAAATACCCTGAGAGGTGGTGGGATCCTGATCTGCTTTTCCCTGGATAAAGAACCCTTCCATCTCCGGAAAAACTGCAGTGACCACACCATTGGTCCTGACCTGTTGGAGTAAGTATGGCGAACGAGATGTTGTGCCTTGAAGGGCCCAAACCGGAACAGAATCACCTGAAAAACTATAAACAGGCTCCCCGGTAATGATATCCTCCGGGTCTGCTATTATTAATCTGTAATCCTCCAGCAGAAGATATTCGATATTCGCTGATATCGATCCGGAAAGAGTGAAGATTTTCTCGCTACCGTTTCCAGCGAGGGTAACGTAGGTCCAGGATACCTGTCCATTTTCAACGATGCCATTATCTGAAACCTGTTTAACTGAAAAACCAGTGGGAATAGCCAGGGATAGATCGAGGTTATTAATGCTTTCTGGCAGGTGATTATTGATATTAATATGGATGGTGAAGTCTTGAGCGGGATCATAATTGACGGGTAATTGGGCTGTTAAACTGACACTGGGTGCCTGAATTTCAGCCAGATCGGATTGCACACGTGGATAAATCTTAAAATCATCATCCACCATTTCAACAATCCCTGTGATCTGAAAATATTGTCCGGTTTCAACCAATTCCAGATTCATCCCGGTTAATTTATCGATGTAAACAGTGATAAATTCTGCATCTTGTACCAGGTCCAATTCGTAACTGAAGGAGAACTCTTCGACTCGGGACAACTCCCCACTTAAAGTAACCAGTTCACCAGAAAAATTTTCTGGTTGTTTTAACAATTCGTTGATGGTTAATGGATGAGATTCCCAGGCAAAAGGATCAACCGGTTGCCGGGTGATGCTGACGTCCTCCGGAGATGGGATAATCTCAATAGCTCCACGATAGGCCTGAGGGATACCCTGTACCCGTACAAATGCTCCCAGAGGCACTTCCACTTTTCCTGCCCCTCCGGGAACATACACCTGAACACCTCCGGTGCTATCTTCAATATAGAATTTTGTACCTGATGACCCGGCAAAAAACCCCCCGGTATACATGGTGGCGGTGCCTTCGACAATTACACTTTCCCCACCCAGCAGATTTCTTGCAATGCCAATTGGCACAGCTCCACCCTGAACCAGTGTGCGTACAGGTCCACTGAATACAGGGGAATTCATTTCATCAGAATCAAGGAAGATACCCGGTACTGTGATGGTGGTATATTTCCAGGGGGTTTCAAAGGTGACAGCGAGAGTCAAAGAAGAACCGGCAGCTAAATCCCCGAGCAAAAATGTTAATGGATTATCATTTTGGGTGGATTCAATCGAACTGCTAATGAAAACCAGATCCTCTGATAAGGGGAAATACAATCTGATTGATTTCTTATTTTCTGCTGTTGAATTCCTAACCAAAATCTCATAGGTTAAAAGACTGCCAGGGGTCACATTTCCAGCAACATTGATCTGAATATCCAGTTCTTTTTCAATTTCGGGGGTGGACAGGCTGGCAGAGGTTTGTGGACCGGGAGATTTATTAACTTTAAAATCATATGCATTGTCATCCGTATCCTGTCCATTGCCTCCTTTGCCGCCTGGCAAGCGTTCCAGAGATTCACCAGTAGAGAATGCCGGTGCTTTATCAGTTTCAAAGAAAATGGCATCTGTATCTCCCCAGGCAACCTGGTCTACGATGCCTGTGGTTCGTTGCCGTAAAGCCAAGCTGCCCCGTTGCGGCACCAGAGAATAATCAAAGTAGGCATCCACTTCCAATCCGATCTCCTGGTTTTCCCGCAAAAGCAGGTAATGACCGCTGGGTGGGATATATGCGGATGTTTCCCAGGTATAAATCAGCACATCTTCCTGATCCTTTTTTAGCTGATACCACAGGGAGTAACCCTGTAAATTCACGATTTCTTGCGTGGGATTATATAGTTCGATGAAGTCAAGATTATTGTTCCCAGCAGAACCAGCCATTATTTCACTGATCAGCAGATGATCTGTGCCTGAATGCTCAGCCACCAGTACTGGTGCGGTCTGTGTGGGCGGTGCACTTTGATTTTGTGTGCAACTCACCAGTAAAATCAGAATCATGATTACCAATGATAGTTTTCGAGTAGTTAGCATGCGGTATCCTTTTTCATGAGAGACTTAAAGTGGAATCGCGACGAATGGTACGATCATATCCAGAGCAGATAAACCACCATGGCGACCAGTTAATGGATTCTCTTCATCCGACCACCACAGGTAGTTTTGATCTCGGGCTAACAAGGTAATATCACCAATCCGATTATGGATATCGTTCATAGGGACGCCGGGCCCAAATAGACCTGCGTTGAGCAACTGCTGTGATTCCATCACCAGGAATTTATCCGGCCAGGTTGAGGTAATGTAATCTCTCAGGGTAGTTTCTTTGCCCGGTTTGACGTGCAAATAGGTGAAGCGGCTTTCACCGGTGGGTTTTATATGCAGGCAGTCGATGAATTCGGGATGGTTGGAGAGGCTGAATAGAGGGTTTTTTATGGTGCCCACCTGACCATGGTCAGCCGTGAAAAGTAACAATGTTCCATCACGCAATTCCGGTGATAGACGGTTGATCAGGTTCTCTTCCAGGTTGCGACTGAAGTTTGAAAAATAGGTCTCCGTGCGTTCATCATCGGGACCATAGATATGCCCGAGACTGTCCAAAGCACTCCAATATGTCCACAAATACAGTTTTTCATTCTTTTTTGCTGCGATCAATTCCCGCACATTCACCCAACACTCGGCTTCGTTCGCGTATGGATAAATGTTGACTCCATTCATGAATGTACGTGATAAGCCTGAGTTTGCGATGGAGTAATGTTGAAATGAATAGGTTTGTACACCATAATTTGCCAGATGTTCTCCTAATTTTGGTGTCTCCAGCACGGTTTCAGCAACAAAACCAGCCTGGTCCAGGTTAGCGTGTCCTTTTTTAAAACTCATGGGTCCCTGGGTGATCATATTTGCAACAACACCGAATTGTTTAAGCCAGACTTCATACCCCATCACGCCATGTTCGCTGGCTGAGTGGCCTGTCCAGAGGGTTGTCATTGCGGCTGAGGTCGTACTGGGCGAAATCGAAGTGATGGGTGCCAGATGGCCTGATGACAATAAACGGTTCCAGGCAGGTATTTTGCCTTCATCCAGCCAGGAGGTAAAGCGGGAGAGTGCCAGACCATCCATGAGAATGATGATGATGCGTTTGATATTTTCAGCAGGGATGGGAAACACTTCCGGGCGCAATGGAACAGAATGAATGGGGGGTATTCCAAAGGACTGGCAAACTGCTGCCGGTATATTCAAAATAGATTGTCCATTGTAGGCGGGTAAAATAAAATTCTCAGGAAACTCGATGCCTGAAAACCTTGTCCTTTGCAAGTCGGTGAGAAGATCCGGATTTAATGGATTTGTCATTTGATTTCCTTTCAATGATTGGGTTAAGTGAGCAGACAAAAGCTGAAAAACTCATCACGTGGCACGAAAAGCACGAAAAAACGCGACAATATTTCTAAAATGATGTTCTTGTATAATTATATTAGATAATCTTTCTGTGAAAAAAAACAGATGACGAATCTGGTTGCAATCAGAGTTGAAAAGATTACGAAAATGTTGTAAAGTTATGAGCATGGTTTTTTAAATGGATAGATTTTCTCCACGATCAAAGTCGAGCAAATTGAAATGGAAAATAAAAACCTTTTAAAAAAATTTTTCACAGGACGAAAAGGCAGACAGCTTCGGGAATATTTGACGGCTTATACCTTCATTGCTCCTGCTACCATTCTGATTTTTATTTTCGGTATCTTCCCGGTGGGATTTGCATTATATGTTAGTTTACATAAATGGCGTATTAAGCGCACAAAATTGATTGGGCTGGAAAATTATACCGATGCAGTTGGTAATTTAGCATATGTGGTGATTTTCTTTCTAGGGATTGGTGCATTGATCGCCATCTATTTTCTTTTAAAAAATATATTAAAAATGGCCAGGGAGCATAACGAGCGGCCGTGGTTGTGTATTATTCCGGGAATATTTAATGCTTTAATCGCCTTCTCCCTCCTCAATTGGATCTACAATGCTTTGCCGGAGGTTTTGGGGATCGCTGACAAATTACGCGGTCTTAAACGATCACAGGAAGTTTTTATGCGTTTGTTAGGGGAAGCATTTCGAGCAGAAAGCGTTCTGCCAGCCTGGCGCCTCTTCGTGTGGATATTGATGGCCGGGATTGTTGTGGCCGGATTGGTTTGGTATTTATGGCGCAATCCAAGGAATTTCACCTACCAGGCGAAATTTGGATTAATTTTTCTGGCATTGGGTGTGGGCATTGGTTTACTATACTACACTCAACACCAAATTTCATTGGTGTACGAAGCTGCCGTAGCGACAGACACAGACCCGGGCATCTGGCCGCAATTTATCACTATAACGAGCGGGGTTCTGCTGCTGGGACTGGGCTGGTATGTGTGGAAACGCGCTGAAAAACAGGTAAGCAACCTGAGTTTTTGGCTGCATGTGCTGGCCACCATGGTTTTACTGGTGGGCGGTTGGTTGTTGATTGGTGAAATTCCCACGATTGTTGCTGCTGGCGATAAGGATTTATGGAAAGGGTTGAAGGTAACTGTATTCTTTGCGCTTGGCACTGTTCCTTTCCAGTTGGCTATTTCATTGTTCCTCTCCATTCTCTTATTTCAGAAATTGTTTGGAGCCAATATCTTCCGGATCATTTTCTTCATTCCGTACGTGACACCAGCGATAGCCAGCGCGGCTGTTTTTAAACAAATGTTTTCAAACCGGCATTCAGCACCGGTCAATATGTTTATTCAGGCACTGGGGGGTAATCCGCAACAATGGTTATTTGAACCCAAAGGAATTTTCACGCTTCTCGGAAATAATCTTGGTCTTAATACCCCGGATTGGGCTGCTGGTCCCAGTCTGGCATTATTGGTGATCATTATTCATTCGGTTTGGACGTATGTTGGCTACGATACGGTTATCTACATGGCTGGTTTAGGCAACATCCCCACGGAGTTGGTGGATGCCGCGGAAGTGGATGGTGCTAATAAATGGCAGATTTTCAGGCACATCACTTTCCCATTATTATCTCCGACCACTTATTTTCTGTCGTTGATCGCCATCATTGGTACCTTCAAAGCTTTTAATACGATCTGGATTTTTAGGGATAGCCTGGCATTGGGAACGACAGATACGTTCAGTGTAACCATCTTTATTGAATTCTTTGAAAAACTTCGCTATGGATATGCTTCTGCCATGGCATTTGTCTTGTTTGCCATCATTCTGGCTTTGACATACGTCAACAACAAAGTCCAGGGATCGCGGGTGTTTTATGGTTAATAATAAACAGAAATTCAGCCGTTTTACGATTTCAAATCAAAGGAAGATTCTGACCTACCTTATTTTGATCGCTGGTGCTTTTCTATCTTTGCTGCCTTTCATCTGGATGATATCCACCTCCCTTAAAAGTTTGGGAGAAGCATTAGGTACTTCATTTTTCCCATCCACGCTGCATTTTGAAAATTATATTGAAGCCTGGAACCGGGCACTTTTCTCGGATTACTTCATCAATACGATCATTATTACAGCAATTACCCTGGCGGGTGAAATTACTTTCAGCGTCCTGGCTGCATATGCTTTTGCCAGGATGAAATTCCCTGGAAGAGATCTTATTTTCACGATATTGCTCAGTACGCTCATGATTCCGGCCATGGTCTTTATCATTCCAAATTTTCTGACGGTGACCTGGTTAGGAAGGATTGGTCCTATACCCTGGATTAATAATTGGCCGGCGTTAACCATCCCGTTTATGGGCAGCATTTTTTCAATTTTTCTGCTAAAACAATTCTTTGCACAGGTGCCGGATGAGTTGTTCGATGCGGCGCAAATGGATGGAGCAGGGCACTTTAGATTTCTATTGCAAGTGGTACTGCCTTTATCCAAAGCACCATTAATGGTTATTCTGGTCTTATCTTTTATAGGCACCTGGAATTCACTGGCGTGGCCAATGTTGGTCACCAATACCCCAGATTGGCGGCCAATTTCGGTAGGTTTGATGAATTTTGTCAATGAAGCCGGTCAGGAAATCCACCTGACGATGGCTGGTGCTTTTATCACAATCGTTCCGATCCTGATCATTTACTTCTTCACACAAAAGCAGTTCACTGAGAGCATTGCGCGATCAGGCTTGAAAGGATAATTTTTCTACCAAACGGAGGTGAAACTGGAAAAATATTTATCAAAATCGATTGTTAAAAACGTTAGTTATGAGGAGATGAAAAAATCATGAAAAAAATTAGTTTTTTGTTAACTTTCCTGATGGTGCTGGCATTGGTCTTATCAGCCTGTGCACCGGCTGCCACAGAAGAGCCAATGGCACCTGAAGAACCTGTGGAAGAACCGGTTGCACCAGTTGAAGAGCCAGTCGAAGAACCAGCAGAACCGGTTGAAGAGTCAACCGAAGAAACTGTCGTGGAACAACCATTGGCAGGAACCGTTGTTGAATTCTGGCATGTTTATTCTGATGCGCCCGGTGAAGGATTACAAACGCTGGTCGATGGATTTAATGCCACCAATGAATATGGTATCACGGTGGAAGCTCTGAACCAGGGTAATTATGGTGATGTTGAAGATAAATTTAACGCTGGTATCCAATCTGGCGATTTACCGGATGTTGTCATGGCGTATACCAATTCTCTGGCAGATTGGTATTCAGTTGACTCCATCTTGGACCTGAACCCCTATGTTGATGATGCGATGTACGGGCTGACAGCTGATCAATTAGATGATCTTTACCCGCACTTAAAAGGTGCAGGGTCTACTCCCGATGGTGCCTGGATTGCATACCCGATGACACAATCAGCCAACGTACTGGTTTACAATTTTACCTGGGCTGAGGAACTCGGTTTTGCAAATCCCCCCGCTAACTCTGCTGAATTGAAAGAGCTTGTTTGTGCAGCAGCTGCGGAAAATGCAGCGAAGGGTGGGGATTTTGCAGGAACTGGCGGGCTCGTTTATTATCCAAATACCACCAACTGGCTGCATTTCCTGTACGCGTTTGGTGGCGATGAACTTAACGACGCAGGTGATGCCTATGATTTCACATCACAGGCAGCAGTTGATGCCTCTATGTACATTCTTGACCTGAAAAAAGAAGGTTGTGTCTGGCAGACTGAGAGTTATCCAAATCCGGAACAAGCCATGCGCAAGGCTATCATCACCATGAGCTCAACCGCTGGTGCTCCGTATTATGCCGCAGCTTTTGAAGATGCCGGAAATACCACGGATGAGTGGGGTTGGATAGCTGCTCCTGGTCCTGATGGAACGATGGCAGTAGACGCTTTCCAGCAGATGTTAGGTATCGTTCCCAGCACTGAAGATGAACAAATGGCTTCCTGGTTATTCGTGAAATGGTTAACCTCACCAGAGATTCAAGCCCGATGGGTACAGATTAGTGGCTATTATGGAACACAATACACCACTGAAGAGCTCCTTGCTGATTATGCCACCGAGAACCCGGTTTGGGCTTCTGGTGTTGCTTTAGCCGCTATTGGGCCATCAGAACCACAGACATTCCCAGCCTGGTCATCTGTGCGACGGTCTATCGGTGATGCTGCTGCAGAACTGTGGAATGCCACCGACCAAGCACAGGTTGAGGCCATTCTGGCAACCCTTACAGAAACTGCAAACGATCTGGTAGCTGAATTGGATTAATTTCAGAATATCGGATAAAATAAATCAACCTCGGGAGAAAAACCTGAGGTTGATTTATTTAATCTCCATCTTATTTCAGACATACAATCCGTATAAATCATAACTTTTAAATTAGATTAAAATATACCTTTTGGCATGGATATTGCATTTTTCTCTAGAAACATTGTGAAATCGGCAGGTATCCATGCAACGAATTCTGAAAATTCTCTTTTTATTCATTAGCATACTCACTTTAATTTTTAATCCAGTACAAGCTCAAGATGAGGTTGATCCACGAGTGGTGTATTTACCACTGGTGTCGAACCAAAAATACACAAATCCGTGGTTAGGTCCGGATGGCGGATTTGTAGTCACTCTGGTTGCCAGCCCAAGCGATCCCAATGTCCTGTATGCAGCCACCTGGGGCAATGGGGTTTTTAAAAGCCTGGATGGGGGATTATCCTGGCGTAAAACCAGTGTTGGGTTAGGGGATTTGATGATCAACTCCCTGGCCATTGACCCGCAAAATCCAAAAATCATTTATGCAGGCACTTACAATGATGAAATTTACAAAACAACGAATGCCGGTGAGACCTGGTTCCATTCCAGTCAGGGCATTCAGGATAATGCAGTTGTTTATACGATTGCTATCGACCCTCATAATCCGGATATTGTTTATATTGGAACTAGGGGAAAGGATGTTGTCAAGCCACCACCCTGGAAAGGGGTTGTCTACCGCAGTACAAATGAAGGAATTAACTGGTCACCTGTTCTGGAAAATGTTGGCGGTTCAAATCAGCAGGATTGGGCGTATGATATTGTGGTTAATCCGAAAGATCATTGTATGGTTTTTGTCGCGATGCATGAATATGGGATTTACCGCAGTCTGAATTGTGGTGATAGTTGGGCGGGAATAAATGGAAATGGATTGGGTGATTTGTCCGGCAGGGCATTGGCAATAAATCCTGTCTGGACAGGGGCTAATTCGCTCTACTATGGAACCTGGCACCGAACCGGTGTATATAAATCTACGAATAATGGGGCAACCTGGAACAATCAGTTTCTGAATTCGAAAATCTATTCAATGGATCTGGATCCCCAACAACCCGAGGTGTTATATCTGGC
>JAVEYK010000054.1:0-20363 GCA_034003505.1 Anaerolineaceae bacterium
TTTTAAGATTATTCAATCAGGGTCTCTCAAAACTGGTGAAAGGAAATGGATACCTGATTCTTTCGGGTATCCTTGATTTTCAATCTGAAGAAGTGGTTCAAAAAGCCGTGGAAGAAGGATTCGAGCTCGTCAAAAAAGTGATGATCAATGATTGGGTCGGATTAGCCTTCCAAAAAGTAGATTAAATCACCAAACTCGCTCCAGGTCGGGATTATCCAATTGTTTTCGGCCGACTTTTGCCATATCAATCCAGTTCCCATTAATCTTGACTCTGACGACATCAGCAGTGTAATCAGTTACAGTCATGCCATGATTATCGAATAAATAAGATCCCACAGCATAGATATCCGCTGGAACGGATAATTTTTCAAACCTGGATATTTTTTCGGGATTAAAGCCACCTGAAACCACAATTTTTACCTGCTCACAGTATTCCCTTGCTTTTTCTTTCCACTCTGGTGGAATATCCCAGGATAGCCAATCATTATCCAGGGCTTGACGAACATTAAAAACGAGACGAGGATTGACGCCCAAATCCAATGCTGGATCACCTATTGGATTGATTGAAACATCCCGCAGGGAACCACTGGTATCCAACCTTACCCCATAAAGGATATACCGGTTCGCCTCCTCTTCATTTCCAGAAGCCAATTCTTCCATATATTTTTCAAACATTACTTTGCATACTTTTAATGAATCGGTCACACTGTCATTATTAAAATCAACGAGCGCAATTCTGGGAATTTCAGCAGGTAAAAGCCGGGCAAAGTTGATCATTGCTTCGGCAGTATCACCCATAAACGCCGCAATCGCTGCATGAGCAACAGTCCCCCCTCCGGATCCTCCCCACCAATCTCCCTGTGCATCGGTTGAGACGAATGTATCGATCTGGTTCGCAAAATCATAATTAAAGCGTTTGACAGCGATATTATAGGCATAGCCATCCGCAGCCTGTACTTCATGCAAATCGAAACGGGCAGGGAAAAATAGTACGGGTTTCCCTTTGGATGCGATCAGAGTCTGATACACATTGGTTGCCACCCGGCTTGCGCGAGTCAGGATTCCCAGGGTTGGCGTCTCCAGTATTGCAAAATCTCGATATCTTCCCTGCACACGAATGACAGGGCTGACATTTAATGGGTCACCGGTACTGAATACTTTACAGCCATCCTGAATAGCCCATACTTTCAAATTGGCAGAGGTATCAACAAATTGATCCCCTTCCCAATAACCACAACAATTTTTCAACATCGATAATGCTTTATCAACTCCAACGACAATTGTGTTTCCATGTCGCCTGGTGAACCATTGCATTTCTACTTCGATATCACCATTATTAATCTCTGTATCACGAAGGTGTTCAGGAATCCTGAGAGTAGAGCCAGAGAAAGCTTGATTTAAATGGGAAAGTTTTTCCAGCATAATCGTGATATTTGTGAAATATTTGTCTGTGTACCATCCCTTGCGCATGCGGTCGATATCCAATTTAAATGTTTCGTTATCCAGGCGATGACCATCAAATAAGCTCATTTTTGTATTTGCTCCTACTGGTTCTTTTCATAGTATTATAACGAATTCAGAAATGGTTTGGTTCGATTGATTGAATGGAAATTAAGAGGTGATTTTTCTCTAGCAAAATCGAAATTATGATAAACTTTTGATGATAATCAAAATTATTGGTTAGTCTTTTGAGACTTTTAAAGAAATCGCAGGGAGAACATTATGAGGGAAACCTATTCGGTAGATATAGCTGGCGTAAAAAGAAACTTACCATTATTTGAGGTGAAACCAGGGTTAAGGATTGCTGTTTTGAATATTCTGGGGGACACCGAACTGGTTGAAGCCAGCGCGAAAGAATTAATGAAAAAATTAAACGATATTCAGTATGATTTAATTGTCACAGCAGAATCAAAAAGTATTCCTCTGGCTCACTCAATGTCAGTTATGAACAATAAACCATATGTGGTTTTAAGAAAAGCTTACAAGCCGTATATGGGAAATGCTTTGCAGGTTGAAACCAATTCAATTACGACAGGTTCGGAACAAAAATTATTTCTGGATGAAAAAGATTTGAGATTGATTGAAGGTAAAAAAGTACTTGTTGTTGATGATGTGATCAGTACCGGGTCAACTTTGGAAGCAATGAGAAAATTAATGGAAATGGCTGGAGCAATCATAGTGAAAGAAGTTGCGATTTTTACAGAAGGTGATCCAAAAGAATGGGGAGGAATCACATCCCTTGGGCATCTGCCTTTATTTTTTGAATAATGAAAATTAACCCAAAGTTTTGAAGATTAAAAAAAGTGCTTAATTGCACTTTTTTTAATCTTCAATGATGGTGATTGCCACTTCAGGACATTCAGCTATTGCTTCTTCAACAACCAATCTGAACTTTTCAGGGATTGGATCCAAAATTACGATTGCATGTAACTCATCACCCAATTCGAAAATATCGGGAGCGATACTCTCACATACCCCACAACCCATACACAAATCCGGATCAACTAAGACTCGCATTTTGCCTCCAAACAAATCGTCTTTATTCTATTATACAAAATTTAAACCAGGGTCACACATTCTTCAACAATATTCATTGGAGAAGGGCAATGATCAATATCATTTTGAACTATTTTTTTCACACCATTGCACAGTAACACCATCACTGGCTGTACATACGTAGGTCTCTATCTCTTTACCGGTTTTGGCACGATATGAAGATGCTAACGCTGAAACAAATGCAGATACCGCTTTTTTTTCAACGAGAGAAACAATACAGCCACCAAACCCAGCCCCGGTTAATCTTGATCCATAGCATCCTTGTAAGCCGGATGCTATGGATACCAAATCATCCAATTCAGGTGTACTCACTTCGTACAGATCACGCAAGGAGTTATGGCTGGCTTTCATCAGGTTGCCAAATTCGTTTAGTTGATTATCTTTCAAAAGATCAATCGCCTGGTTTACCCGGGCACACTCTTCAACAACATGTTTTGAGCGCTTTTGAAGTGTATCGTCTACACTTTTCTGTACTTCTTCAAATTCGGATAAAGAAAGTTCACATAGGTTTTGAATGTCAGGAAACTTATTTTGGAATTTTCGTAAAGCTTGCTCGCACGAGACTCGACGATCGTTGTAGGCAGAAGTTGCAAGTGAACGAGGAATTTTTGAATTCGTGATAACGATAGAAATAGTATCTGGAATTTCTACCGGATACCAATCCAGATTGGTTGTGTTAAAAAACAGAAAAGCATTTTTTATGCCATTCGCAGAAGCAAACTGGTCCATAAGCCCACAATTTACCCCAATATATTGGTTTTCAGCGTATTGACACATTTTTGCCAATTCCATATTGTCCATATCCCAGGAACAGAACTCACGCATCAGGGCTGCAAAGGCTACTTCGACGGCTGCGGATGAACTTAATCCGGCACCCATGGGAATGCTGGATGTGAAAATTCCTTCGAAACCAGATAATTCCAAATTTTGTTTTTTTGCGGCCCAAAAAACTCCAGCTGGGTATAAAGCCCAATCTGGTAATGGATTTCCGTGGATGTCGATTTTCTTCTCAATATTATTAATGCGAAATGTGATCGTATCCTTTAAATCCAATGCGGTGATTTTAATCATTTGATCAGTACGTTTGTTTGCCCCTAAAAAGACATAGCGGTCAATCGCTGCTGGTAAGACCGAACCACCATTATAGTCAATGTGTTCTCCCAAAATATTTACTCTTCCGGGAGCAATTGATAGATACTCGTATTGATCAAACTCTTCAGGCAAATTCATTTCTTCTCTCCACCCAAAAATTAATCTCTCTTTTTGTTTTCTAGTTAACTTCTTTATTCCAATTTCGGTCTTCATTGCAAACGATTTGTCTTTGCAAGTTTTCCAATAAACTACTTTGATTGGTCTGTTCAGTTTGGTATAACGTGAACCATTTCCATTTTTATGCTTTTGAAAACGCTCAGATATATTTTTTGTCCAGCCGGTATAATACGCCTGATTTTCACATAGTATCATGTAGCAATAGACAGGTTTATTCACACCCTATTTATCTTTTCTTTTTCTTCCAAAACCTAATAAATTCTTAAAAAAATCGGCACTGGATGGAGTATTTTCGATGCCTGGAATTTTATTCCAACCTTCGGAATCCCGTTCCTGAGACCATATCTTTCGGTTATCAAGAGAATCCTGATACCATTTCTGAATAGCAGGAAGGTTTTCTTCATGGAGGTCTTTTCGAATATCTCTTAAAGAAAAGATTAAATTGTCAATGGTTCTGATTATATTTTCTCTGTTGTAATATGCTGACATCCCATAGTCTTCTCGTTCGTCAAGGGATGTAATTAAATTTGTCAGTGAATAAAAAGCAGGGTTTGTTAATTTTCTGCCTTCTTTCCAGCCAGGCTGATCCATCACAGCATGAATATAAGCCGATGAAATTAATTTCGGCAAAATTTCTGTTGCTGCCAGCAGACCATCTACTTCATACGGATCAGCGAATAATACCTGAGCCCCCAGGTTTTTGGATAAATCCGTGGCCAATTTCAACGCTTCGTTGTTTGTGCGTGAAGAACCTGTGATGATGGCCAAAGACCGGTGGAATAAATCATCACGGGCATTTTCAGGTGAGTTATTTAGATCCTCGATATAGGCTGGATTGACGGTAGGAAATAAGGAGACAAAATATCGATTTTCTGGTAATTTTTCTTCTATATATTCTTTTATATTAATTTTGATGGGAGATGTGTCGATCAGTGTTGATTCTGGTTTTAAAAGAGGGCAAATCGTGTCAATGGTAATTTTTATCTCATCAACTGGTAAGGCAAGAATGACAATATCTGCATTTTCCACACATTCGTCTATTTTCAAAGCGATTGTATCAAATGCGCCTTTATCAAATGCTTTTTTGGAGTTGGGAGGGAATCTGTCAAAACCAGTTCGATGGATCACCTGATTTTGGTCTTTTAACGCAAGCCCAATTGAAGTCCCAATTTTTCCGCAACCAACAACAGATAAATTGATCGTCATCAGAAACCTCCAATGAGAATTCTTAATAAACCTGATAGAGCCGGAGTCAATACCATGCTGATAATGTCGATACCAATCATAGGTAAGACAAAAACCATTGCCAGAAGAATAAATGGCCCATATTGTTTAATTTTATTCCAGCCCTGCCTCAAATTTTGGGGAAGAAGAAAGTCCAGCACTTTTTCCCCATCCAAGGGAGCTAAAGGAATTAAATTAAAAAGCATTAAAGCCAGGTTGATGATGATAAACTCAATTGCAAATTCATAAGGAGTGGGAATGAATTTTGAGGAAGACACCTGATATTGGATTAATCCCAATCTTACAGGAATGGAGGCAATAATCGCCATCAAGAGATTTGATAAGGGACCAGCCAAAGAAACCCACATAAAAGCACTGGGAGAGCGGCGATTGAGAACGTATGGATTCACCGGGACAGGTTTAGCCCACCCAAAGCCAGCTACCAGTAGCAGCAAACTTCCGAATGGATCAAGATGAACCAATGGGTTTAATGTCAATCGTCCATGATCTTTAGGAGTTCGATCTCCAAAATAATTAGCTGTCCAGGCATGTGAAAATTCATGCACACTGAATGCAATTACTAATGTGATAATTCGGATGATAAGCTTTGAAATAGATAGACCCAGCATTTTTTACCTAGGTTTTTGATTATATCACGGGTGGTATAATCGTATCGTGTTGCCAGAAATCTGTTTACATGACCGGGTAATTCTTAGAAAACCACATCCCTGTGGCAGTTATGAATGGGAAGTAGTTCGACTGGGCGCGGATATTGGGCTGGTGTGTTGTCAATGTGGGCGGAAGGTTTTGCTTTCCAGACGGGAATTGGCCAGGCGTATGAAGACCTATCTGAAAAAAGAAGCTGATCTAACTGATGATCAATAGAAAACCCAGTATTTTATTCTTATTTTCTGATACTGGCGGGGGGCATAGAAGTGCAACCGAAGCGATCATTGAAGCTTTAGACTTAGAATACCCGGAGCAGTATGATACCAAAATGATCGATTTTTTTCGTCATTATGCTCCCTTACCGTTAAATTATGCCCCGGAGATTTATCCTCATTTATCCCGCTATCCAAAAATGTGGAAATTAGGATATGAAGCAAGTAATGGAACTCGTAGAATTCGAGCTTTTTACGATGTTATGTGGCCATATCTTCGCAGAGCTGTTATTAAATTGCTAAGAGAAAACCCAGTTGATTTGATTGTTTCAGTTCATCAATTAGTCAATATCCCTTTGTTAAGGTCTCGATTGAAAACAAATATCAGGTTCGTCACGGTAGTAACAGATCTGGTATCCACTCATTCAGCCTGGTATCATCCTGGGGCAGACCTGGTAATCGTACCCACAATCCCGGCTAGAGAAAAAGCATTGAAAAGTGGATTACCCAATAGGAAAGTGGTGGTGATTGGTCAACCTATTGCAGAAAAATATGTCAGCCAAATACTAACGAAAGATGAATTGAGAATTAAGTTAGGTTGGAAAACAAATCTGTTCACCGTTCTTTTAGTAGGTGGTGGTGAAGGGATGGGCAATTTAGAAAAGCATGCGATGGCATTGAATCATTCTCATCTATCCATTCAATTGATTATTGTGGCAGGCAGGAATCAATCTTTACAAACTAGATTAGAGAACCAGAGTTGGAACATGCCAACAAAAATTTATGGTTTTGTGAACGAAATGCCGGCCTTTATGCAAGCGGCAGATGTATTGATCACAAAAGCAGGACCAGGAACCATCAGTGAAGCATTTATCTCCGGTTTGCCATTAATTTTATATAGCAAGATGCCTGGTCAGGAAGATGGAAATGTAGGTTATGTCATCAATCAAGGAGCCGGAATCTGGGCACCTCACCCTGATCAAATGGTAGAAAGTTTACAATATTGGTTATCTCATCCCGATGAATTGAAAATAGTGGCAAACCGATCCAAGCATTTAGCAAAACCAAATGCTTCCAGAGAAATTGCCAGAGAACTTGTAAAACAAGTACATATCTCCATGGGAAATCGAGATTAGATAAGTGTATAATCATCTGTATGCCAATACTCGATCCTCACAGCCTTGAATTTTTTAGTAAAAGTAGTGAACAAACGCGGCGCTTAGGCACTCGTCTCGGTTCAGGCTTAATGATCGGAGATGTTATTTGTCTGGCTGGAGATCTGGGTTCAGGTAAAACAACTTTTACGCAGGGAATTTCAAAAGGTTGGGGATCGCTTAATCATGTGACCAGCCCTACATTTGTTCTTGTGAACCAATATAAAAAACCCGAAGGCACTATTCTTTATCACATGGATGCCTATCGATTAGAAAATGCAGAGGAAGCATTTTCTCTCGATATTGATGAAATGGTTCAATCAGGGGCTCTGGTGATAGAGTGGCCTGATCGCATTAAAGCAGCCTTACCTGGTGAATATCTCTGGATTGATTTATCATGGGTGGATGAATTTCAGAGGAGAATGGTTTTTACTCCGATGGGCGACCGTTACAGGTCGTTATTAACTGCGTTCCGTCAAAAAGCATTTGGAGGTTAATTCTTAATGTTACTGGCAATCGATAGTTCAACACAAACGGTAGGAATTGCTTTATTCGATGGTTCTCAAGTCATCGGGGAAATCATCTGGCAAACCAGAAGCCACCATACGGTTGAGTTGTCACCAGCGATTGATGAGCTATTTAAAAAATGCAGAATTAATTATGAACAATTAAAAGGTCTTGCAATTGCAGCCGGTCCTGGTTCATTCACTTCCTTGAGAATTGGTTTTGCGATTGTTAAAGGTCTTGCTTTGGCATTGCATATTCCTGCTGTTGCCATACCGACTCTTGATATTCTGGTGGCAGCACAACCACTACGAGATATTCCTATGTACGCCCTGCTTCAATCTGGGCGGAATCGATATGCTCTCGGAAAATATACCCATCACGCCAAAGGCTGGATGCCGGAGGGGGAAATTGTGATAAAAAAAATAGATGAAATTTCTGAGATGGTGACATCCCCGACAATGCTTTGTGGAGAATTATTAACCGATGACCGGCATTTTTTATTGAAAAACAATAAAAATTTTATCCTGGCTTCACCTGTGCAATCTCTGCGAAGACCTTCTTATCTGGCCTACCTTGCCTGGAAAAAATTAAAAACCGGTAAATTGGATGACGTTCGCTTTTTATCACCAATCTATATTCACATCGCGAATCCAATATTGTAAGCAGAGGGTATTCATTTGAAGTTGCAATTTAGACAAATGAACTCCAAGGATTTATCAATCGTTAAAACAATTGATCAACTAGCTTTTCCGAATCCCTGGCCTGAAAATGCATTTCAATACGAGCTTGAAAACAATTCCGATGCCAGATTATGGGTGGGAGAAATTCAGGATGGTGACAATGTTGAAGTGATTGCGTTTGCGGTGCTATGGATGATATTGGACGAAGCCCATATTGGTACAATTGCAATTCATCCTCAATATCAACAAAGGGGGTTTGGACAGCAATTTCTGGCTTTTATTTGCTTGCAATTAATCGCACAAAAGATGACAAAAATTTTTTTGGAGGTCAGAAAATCCAATTTTTTTGCACTGAATTTATATCAGAAATTTGGATTTACCATCGATGGTGAAAGAAAACATTATTATCGTGATAATGGCGAAACCGCTGTCCTAATGAGTGCGATAGTGAACGAAAGAAATTTTTATGAAAGATTTCTTCTGGATGGTATTTATAAATGATTAACCAGAAAGGAGATTGAAAATGAAGAACTTAGCGGAAATCGCTGCCCTGGTTTCAAAATGTCAAAATTGCCCCTTATACCACTCAAGGATTCAAGCAGTCCCTGGCGAAGGACCTGAAAATGCAAATGTAATGTTCATTGGTGAGGGACCGGGATTCCATGAAAATCAACAGGGAAGACCATTTGTCGGACAGGCCGGGAAGTTTTTGGATGAACTACTTTCCGCAGCCGGATTAAGAAGGGAAACAGTTTTTATTACAAATGTAGTAAAATGTCGTCCACCAGGCAATCGCGATCCACAACCGGAAGAACTGGAAGCGTGTTCAAAATTTCTGGATAGACAAATTGAAATCATAAATCCTGAAATGATTGTAACTTTGGGACGGTTTTCTATGGCCAAATTTTTTGGTCAGGTGAAGATCAGTCAGATCCATGGAAATATGAGGAAAATAGGACAAAGATATATCGTTGCCATGTATCATCCAGCAGCAGCTTTACATCAACCTGCCTTGAAAAACACGCTATTAAGTGACTTTGCAAAACTGAAGAATTACATGATTCAAATAAAATCGGAAAACGAAATAAAAGATAATAATTTAAAAAAATACAGTCCAATTGCGGTTGAAAAGGATGAAGATGCGCCAACGCAATTATCTTTATTTTAATCTAGGTGAGGGATAAATGAATTATAAGCAAAAATTAATGGATAAATTTGAAAATAAAGAAGCTAAAATAGCCATTCTGGGTATGGGATATGTCGGTCTACCATTAGCAGTTGTATTTGCTGAAGCAGGTTTTGATGTAACTGGTATTGATCCCATTCAGGAGAAAATCGATCTCATAAATAATGGGGAAAGTTATATTATCGATGTCCCTACGGAACAGGTGAGAAAATTAATACGGGAGAAACGGTTGCATGCAACCACAGATTTTTCAGTCATCAAGGATATGGATGCTGTATCGATCTGTGTACCGACCCCATTAAGAAAAACCGGTGATCCGGATTTATCTTTTATCGTATCGGCAACAGAATCGCTCTCACAATTTATCCATCCGGGAATGGTTGTTGTTTTGGAATCCAGTACCTACCCGGGGACGACCCGTGAAATGGTATTACCACGCCTGGTAGATTGTTGTGACTATCAAGTAGGCAAGGATTTCTTCCTCGCATTTTCTCCGGAAAGGGTTGATCCTGGGCGTAAAGACTGGACAACCATTAACACACCTAAAGTAATTGGGGGAATCACTGAAGATTGTTCTGAAGTATCTGCTAAATGGTATGCCCAGGCACTTGAAAAAGTTGTTCCTGTCACATCAACTGAAGTGGCTGAAATGGCAAAACTATTAGAAAATACTTTTCGAATGATTAATATTGGATTGGTAAATGAACTGGCAATTATGTGTGATCGTTTGAATGTTGATGTTTGGGAAGTGATTGAAGCTGCGGCGACCAAACCCTTTGGTTTTATGAAATTTACACCCGGACCAGGATTGGGTGGCCATTGTATTCCAATTGATCCATTATATTTATCATGGAAATTAAAATCACTAAATTACAACGCAAGATTTATAGAGCTTGCTTCAGAAATAAATACCAATATGCCCAGGTTTTTGGTTAGCAAAGTACAGGACGCACTTAATAATGTTGGCAAACCGGTAAAAGGCAGCGATATTTTGGTTCTGGGAGCAGCTTATAAACCAGACATTGATGATATTAGAGAATCACCCGCTTTGGACGTCATTCATCTCCTGGAGCAAAAAGGCGCTAAGATTAGTTACCATGATCCTTATGTGCGATACATTCATCATGAAGAATGGGAAATGGAATCCATACAAGATCTTAACCATGGAATCGAAAAAGCTGATTGTGTAGTCATTGTCACCAATCATAAAGTCTATGATTATGAAGAGATACTCAATAAGGCTCAATTAATCGTGGATTCCAGAAATGCACTTGGCGAAAACGGTAGAAAAAGCCCCAAGGTAGTAAGACTGTAATGGCTGATTATTTAGTTACTGGTGCCGCAGGGTTTATTGGCCAACGTGTTTCCGAACTGTTGATGGCAGATGGGCATACGGTGTATGGCCTGGACAATTTGAATGAAGCCTATGATGTACGTGTTAAAAACTGGCGATTAACCCAATTAAGAAAAAACAAATTTTTCCATTTCAAACAATTAGATATCAGTGAATATGATAATCTGGAAAAATGGGTAGCCCAAATTGATCATCCAATTGATGCAATTATTAATCTTGCTGCCCGGGCGGGTGTACGTCAATCAGTCGAAAACCCCTGGGTGTACGTAAATACAAATGTGGTTGGAAATTTGAATTTATTAGAGATTGCCAGGCACTTAAAAATTAAAAAGTATGTTCTGGCATCCACCTCAAGTTTGTATGGAGAAAACCCCCCATTTCCAACACCGGAAACAGCCGAGAGCGACCACCCATTGCAACCATATGCGGCCAGTAAAAAGGGGGCAGAAGCCTTATGCCATTCTTATCACTATCTATATGGAATCGATACAACTGTTTTCCGCTACTTCACAGTGTATGGTCCAGCGGGAAGACCAGACATGGTAATGTTCCGGCTGGCAAAATGGATTGCTGAAGGACAACCGGTCTATATCACCGGTGATGGAAATCAATCACGTGGATTTACCTATATTGATGATATTGCACGCGGAACGATACTTGGACTTAAAGAATTGAATTATGAATTAATTAATCTTGGTGGGCACGAAGTGATCAGCATTAATGACCTGGTTCGCATCCTCGAAGAAAAGATTGGTAAAAAAGCCAATATCCAATACGTTACACAACATAAAGCGGATGTAATGCAAAATTGTGCCAATGTTGAAAAAGCAAGACAAATATTACACTGGGAGCCAAAAGTAAATTTAGATCTGGGAATTACGAATTTGGTCAATTGGTACATTCAGGAAAGGGAGTGGGTTCGTCAGGTCGCGACTCCATGAAATCACCTTTAAAGATTTACCATGAATGGAAACAAGATAAATCTTTAGGGGAAGTCATCAAAAACACTGGCTACATGGTGACCAGTAATACAGCCAGTACTGGCCTTACTTTTGTGCAGGGGATGCTGGCTGCCATCATCCTCGGTCCGGTAGAATATGGTTTACTTGGAATGATAGTTTCATTCGCATCAAATGTGAATCGATTATTATCTTTTCGCATGGGGGAATTGGTTGTTAAATTCGGCGGAGAGTACCTGGAGAAAAAAGAAATAGAGAGAGCCGCGGCGGTGATAAAATTTGCAGGCCTTGCGGAAATTATCACATCTTTTGTGGCTTATCTATTGTTAATTGTTTTAGCACCCTGGGCAGCACAAGTCATTCTTAAAGAACCAACCATCGCCAGGTGGATAATAATTTATGGAACAGCTTTACTGGCGAACTTTATGACAGAAACTTCAACTGCCATCCTCCAAATTGGAGATCAATTTAGGAGGTTGGCTGTTTTGAATTTTCTGCAAAGTTTATTGACAGCCATTTGGATTATCATTTTATTTTTTACCAAAGGTGATTTGATTCAGGTATTGTTTGCTTACCTAGCGGGAAAATTCCTGTATGGCAGCGGAATATTCTTGTTAAGCATTAAAACCACGCGTGAATTGCTAGGTACAAATTGGTGGAATGCAAAGTTAAATATATTGGAAGACAAAAAAGGATTGATCAAATTTGCTTTCAGCACCAATATAAGCAGCACCCTCAATCTGGTTATCCGTGATAGTGAAGTGTTATTGGTAGGATTTTTCCTCAGCCCGTTATATGCAGGTTATTATAAATTTAGCGTGGCTGTCATTAATGCAGTGATTTTGCCGGTATCGCAATTTATTACGGTTACTTATCCACAAATCAATAAGAAAATAATTTCCAAACAATGGAAAGACCTGAAAAGATTATTAAGAGGCACCAGTACAATTGCATTTGTATGGATTATTCTGTGTTTTATTGGATTGGTGATTTTTGGGGAATGGTTATTGTCTTTTGTAAAAGGCGGAGCATACATTCCTTCGTTACCATATATTTATGTCTTAATGATTGGATACGGGTTCGCCAGCGTCTTTTTTTGGAACAGAAATCTTTTATTGTCGTTTAATTTACCTGATCTACCGATAAAAATAATGGCAATTGTAGGGGGCATAAAAACAATTTTAATGTTCATTTTGGTTCCGAAATTTGGATACTTAATGCAAGCTGGATTATTAAGCTCTTATTTTATTGTCTCAATAGGTGTAATGGTATACTTGGGATTGAAGAAAATTTCCTTTGAAGAAAAGGTGGCGTTCGTTAATGCAGATAGCTGTAATAACAACTAGCCAGGTTCCTTCCATATCGGCAAACAGTATCCAGGTTATGAAAGTCTGTCAGTCCTATTGTGAATTAGGTCATGAGGTGACATTAATTGTTCCTGGAAAAAAAACCGCTGATTGGGATGAGATTTCAACCATTTTCGGGATAAAAACCAAATTTCCCATTAAATACATACCCATCATTAAAAAATTAAGAAAATATGATTTCACCTTAATTTCAGGCCTATTCCTTTTGTTTAATCGGTTTGATGTAGTGCATACCTGGATGCCGCAGATAGCCAATATTGCTGGGATTTTACGAAAACCATATATTATTGAATTACATGGGATGCCAACCGGAAAAGTTGGTCCAAAAATGTATAAAAAATTAATCTTTTCAGAACATAAAAAACGATTTTTATGTATTACGAATGCACTCAAATTAATGTATGAGAATGAATATAATTTTAAATTCAAAGAGTCCGAGATTCAGATCGCCCCAAATGGGGTTGTGCTTGACCCGTATTTGAATTCTCCAGAAACTTCTGAAATCAGAAATCATTTAGGGATTAACAACCAATTCACAGTTGTTTATACCGGACATTTATACCAGGGAAGAGGTATGGACTTACTGGTCAACTTAGCTAAGGCTCTACCGGAGATTCAATTTTTGTGGGTTGGCGGAAAAGATGAAGATGTGGATCGATGGAAAACTTTTATTACTGAAAAAGGAATAAAGAATATTCTTCTGACTGGATTTGTTGGAAATGATAAGATACCCGCCTACCAATTATTGGGGGATATCCTCGTGATGCCCTATGAGACCAGTATTGCCGGGAGCAGTGGTGGTAATTCAGTTGACTTTTGCAGCCCGATGAAAATGTTCGAATATATGGCTGCCGGGAAACCAATTATCTCGAGCAATTTGCCGATTCTTCATGAAGTTTTGAACGAAAGAAATGCGATTTTTTGTGAATATAATAATCTTGATCAATGGGTGGATGCAATTAATTTGATCAAAGAAAATCCGGATTTGGGTCAAAGTCTCGGAGAACAAGCCAGATTGGATGTTGGGATGTATTCCTGGGTTGAACGAGCGAGAAAATCATTACACGGATTTTTAGAATGATTTGGCTTAAACGACTCGGATTCCCTATTCTGTTTGGCTTTATTATCACCTGGGTATTCATTATTTCATCTACGTATGGGGCCAAAGATGTTTTCTGGGGAACCTGGGTTTTAACCTCATTTTTATTTATATTTGTAATTAATCTATATCAAAAATTTGGAACAACAAAATTCCTATCTATCGTAATTAGTCTTGCGCTCTTTCTAAGAATAGGATTGGGATTAGTCACTACTGAGCATTTGTTGGATTGGGGGTATGATCAGGAGCCATATCAGAGTGGATATTTATTCAAAGATGCGTATAGTCGTGATCTGCAGGCGTGGGACCTGGCAATTTCAGACCAACCCGTATGGTCAGCATTTTCAAATGATTTTTTTTCTGACCAATATGGTGGATTATTAGCTTTGAGTAGTTCAATCTATCGACTTTTTACTCCCAAGGCTCATTTTCAGATTAACATCATCTTTTTTGTCGCGATGATCAATATCATAGGTATTATTTTCCTCGCTGCCGGATTAAAGGAAAAAAGTAAAGAAGAAGTACTTTCAACGACGTCAAAATTTGTGATCTTGATATTTGCTTTTTATCCGGATGCGATTCTATTCAGCTCATCCCAAATGAGAGAACCCATTTTACTGGGTTTTTCAGCTTGTTTATTCTGGATAATACACAAGCAAGAAATGAATATCTGGCGTAGATTTTCGATTTTCTTCCTCATTTCGATACTTCTATTATTGATTTCATTGAAAATTGGCATTTTTATCATTTTTTCATTTTTGGTATGGATGCTATTTCAACCTTACAATCAATTTAAAACAAGTATTTTTTCCAAATTCATCGTTATTCCAATAATATTATTCGTTGTGATTGCTTTATATTTTTCTTATAATTGGATTATTGAAGCCGGAAAATGGGATGCGATCTTACTTGAACGAAGTTCAGGTTTTGTTCAATATATCGTATCAATCATTGGGGAAAGATATCGATTACTTTTCGCCTCCGCTTATGGATTATTCCAACCGGTTTTACCTGCCGCCATGGTTGAACCATCGAAATTATTTTGGCGTCTTACCAACTCGCTCAGAGCCCTTGGCTGGTACCTGCTTATGCCGGTTTTGGTGTACGGAATAGTTTATATATTAAGAGAAAAACAAAAAGATAAAAAATTTGAGTACCTATTCCTTTGGTCAATAAGTATTTTTTGGATCCTCCTATCGTCCATCAGAGCTGGTGGAGACATGTGGGATAACCCGCGATATCGGTTAAGCTTTCTTTTATTTATTGCCTACCTTGTTGGCATTGCGTTTTACCATGGCTGGAAATCAAAAGATCATTGGTTGGTTAGAATTTTCGTGGCTGAAATCGTTTTTATTTTGTTCTTTTTACAATGGTATATATCCAGATACACTGGAATTTTTGGAAATTTACCTTTTTTTCATATGGTAATTGTCTTATCTGCTATTTTTGGGGTAATTCTTGTTTCTGGAGCAATTAAGGAACAGAAGATTCGAAAATTAAAAAATGAATCTGAAAATTTAAGGAAATAAAGCTACGAATTATCTAAATATTGACTGGAAACCAGTCCAAATATTATCCAATAATAGGGTAATGCGAAACTATCAATGCTAAAACCCTCAATTATGATTGTGAGTAAAACAATTTTCCCTACTAACCCCCAATAGTTGTGAGTTTGAGAATGGCTTTTTTGGTACTGATTAGATTTCAACAGGATTAAAAATAACCAGGTTCCGAAACTTAAAAATCCGATCATACCAGTTTCGGCAAGTAAGCGGAACCAAAGATTTTTAACATTTCCCTGATAAGTTGCCTGAAAAATCAGATGACGTGGTTCATCCAACGCCCAGGCAAACGAAGGCATATAGTCATTGAAGAAGAATCCTACATTTCCCAGCCCAACGCCAAAGATAGGGAAATCATTGAACACCTGCCAGCCAGTTTGCCAATATAGGATTCTTTCCGCAAAAACAAATTCGTTTGCAATAGAGAAGATATTTTGATTTTGATATGTCTCAATATTGAAAAGCGATTCCATGCGGGAGTCAAATTTGCTGAAGAAAAACAATCCAGCGATTAGCAGAAAAATGTAAAAAAGGATGAAGATAGCGGGCAGGTACTTTAATGGATTCCGCTTCTTGCTGGATTGATACTTGTTCTTAATTACTTTGAGGAAACGCAGGTTTAGAGTAATAAACAGGTAAGTCACGACGACAATAAATGTAATCCACCCAACTCTGGATTTCGTAAATATTAAAATAAATACGGAAGCCAGGAGGAAGAAATCTTCAATGATCAACTTGTTTACCTGTTTTTTAAACACACTTCTTCTTGTAACTGTTGCAATGGTCCAAATGGGTATATAAAACATATTCAATTGATGAGCCAGCCAGGATGGTTCAAACGCAAAGCCTGTTAATCTGGATTGATATAGTGTGCCGGATGTCGTCAACCAATTTTGGATTGATCCCATCCAGGCAGGATAATCCTTAATTAATTGTCCAAATATAAATTGAAACAAACACCACACCATTAATGGAACAAAACTATAGACAACAATACGCAGCGTTTTGTTTAAAATTTCCTGTGATCGAATGATATTGATGGTTACGAAATAAAAAGAAACCCCAATCAATAATGTCCCAATTCCCTCAAAGATATTTCTGAATATCGAAAAATCTTTTTGAATTGGAATAGGCAGCCAAAACGCAAGCAATGATGAAATAATGGCGAACACTACAAAGACAAGAAGAGGTTGAAAAAATTTCCCTACGATTATTCTTGATTTCAATAGATGAAATATGAGGATAATCAATAACACAAATAAAATTACGATTGAGGGTGCTGCAACCATTTCTGATCCGAGCAGCTTACTGGCTAAAGGAAGGCTGGTAAAAGGTAATAGAAAAACAAGCACATACCAAATCGATTGACTAAACCTGTCTAATCTATTTTTTTCCATATTTATCTTTGATGAGAAAGAAAAAAGATAATATAAATCCAAAAATCGATCCACTCAGCACCAAAGAGTTGGTCTGAAATCGAGTAGCTTTATGGGGCGGTTCCGCTGGAATCACATCAGAAAACTTGATTCCTGGAAAAATATTTTTGCTCGAAAGCATTTCCTGTTTGAGATCGTTTTCTAACTTTTCTTCAGTAACCTGATCTGAAATAATTTTCTGGCATTCGGCAGGGGTAGGAAAAACGAAATAAGATCTTTGGACACAACTTTCATAAGCAATTTGTTGTCTCTTGATTGATTCATATTTCAAAGCATGTGAATATGCTTCTGATAATGCCTGATGTGAAGTCTTCGCCCAATTGTTTGCCCAATTCATACCAATTGACGGATCACCAGATTTACATCGAAACAGAATTGAATTTACCTGACGTTCGATAAAACAAGAATTCTTAAAATCCGATTCGGTGATCGCTGGATCATCAATGTTCGCGACTGCTTCACTGAGCACGTCATTTGTGTAAAATAGGCTGATGATATTGCCAATCATCTGGTCCTGTTCATATTGTGAAAGATGCCCAACTTCCTTAAAATTAATCACCACAGACAACTGAGCTTCAGCAACATATACTGGAGATATAAAAATAAAAGATGAGAAATAAGCCACCAAAGCGCCTGTAATTCCACCAAGAAGGAGAACCCACCAATTATCGAATATTTTGTTTCCACTTTTTTGATGTGTTGGAAGCTGTGCCATAATTTTGAGATGATCCCTTATCCTGATTATATGATGATTTCAAATATTGTTCAGGTATAATTCGTAAACGATGCTTGAAAATCATAGATTCCCCATAAAGATATTCTACATTTTTTCCGCAATCGAGACAATCATTGCATTTATCGTTTTGGCTCAGATCCCAACAGATCCGAAGAATGTTTTCTTTGCAGGACTATCCATCAACCGTTTGCTGATGTTGGGATTAATGCTCTTATTTTTTGGTGTTTCCATATCCCAATTATTAAAATTGAGGATAAATTCACAAGTGCCTCGATTGGTATTCACAATAAAGAAATTCTTTCTGAAGTATGATTGGCTCTACTATTTACTCTTATTTTCAAGTTGGGTAGTAATCATTTTTCCTGCTTATCGATTTGGTAAATATGAAGTAATTTACTCGCGTTTGCAGCCACTGGTTGTTTTAATTTTTTCGATTCTTTTTACATTCTTAATTCTGCTCAGATTCAGGATTAGTGAGGAAAAAATTGATTTAAGATCGAATATTCATTTCAAATTATTACTTGTATTCACATTTATTATTGCGGTGGTATGGACATTCTTAATCACCACACGCATAGGATTAAATATTGATCATGATTTTTGGGGTGGAGCGGCAACTCCAATCTTACCTTTAGTGCTTTACATTTCATTGTTAATCCCAATTTTGTTTGCATCATTCCTAAATAACCAAAATAGTGGAAAAAAGAATTGGATCTTTAAAATATTTCCGTTCATTTTATTTTTCAGTGCAATTCTGATCTGGAATTTGGAACCTTTTACCCCGCATTTTTTTGCCCCAAAAGTCCAACCACCGAATTATGAGTATTATCCCTATTCTGATGCGCAAATTTATGACATGACCGCACAATCCCTATTAAATGGGGAAGGATACATGAATAGAGGATTTGTACAGAGACCTCTGTATGGATTCATGCTGTTTCTATTCCATAATTTCGTAGGTGAAAAATATTTAAATGTTATTTTTTTGCAGACAATTCTTTACGCTTTTTTTCCTGTACTCATGTTTTTTCTTGGGAAAAAGCTTTTTTCTCCATTTATTGGCATTTCTTTAGGGGTTCTATCAATTTTAAGGGAATTAACAGCGTTTCAGGCGTCACCTCTGATGGAAATTGTTCATTCAAAGCTATACATGACGGATAATTGGGCTGGTTTCTTTGCCTTATTGATTACTTTGTTAGTCTGTATTTGGTTTTTCGAACAAAAAGAAAACAATCTTTTACTGATTCTTCTTGGTGCAATTATGGGAATCAGTTTGCTGCTGAGACTCAATCTATTATTGATCTTCATTCCAATATTTTTAACTGTCTTTCTTAAAAATAAAATTACCCTCACCTCAAGGTTTAAAAGAATCGGAATTTTGGGATTGGCTACATTTCTTATTTTATTACCCTGGATGTCTAGAAACTATTTCCAAATAGGGGAGTTTGGGATTGAGCCTCAAAAGTTTAGAATGGTGATTGATACCAGGTTTGAAATTAACGATAATGCTGATTCAATTGAACCAGGTTCATCAAAACCTGATCAAATGATAATGCCAGAAAGTAAACCCAATTTTGATTCAAAAAAAATTCTCAATATTTTACGATTTACAACTGCAAATTTTTTGCATAATGAAATCCATTCTGTGCTGATTTTTCCCAATTCCATCTTTGCGGAATCGATTAAATGGATAGTAACAGATAATGAATACATTCAGGAAACATGGTTAGGCGAGATTAATTTAAGGCAGTTCATGGCAATTTTTATAAATCTAGTTTTGATTGGTTTGGGAATTTCGCTCAGTTACAAGAAATTTGGATGGTTTGGACTATTTCCATTATCCATTCATCTTTTCTATAATTTATCGAATGGGATTGCCAGAGTTTCTGGCTGGCGCTATGTGATTGTCACCGATTGGGTCATCATTTTGTATTATATGGCTGGTAGTATTCTGGTTTTATATACTTTATTGCACAAGATCGGATTGGTGAACTTTAGCTCAGGGTTATTGTTCAACATGGAATCCGATTCGATCCGTGTGAAAGAAGAACGATATGTTAGAAAACCAATTTTGATGATGAATACCACTTTCGTTGTATTATTATCGGTTGGGATGCTTATGCCTGAATTACTCATAAACAAAAAATACGGAGGAGAGATAAGCAGGGAGGTTTTTCTCGAGAAACTTACTTCACAGAATTTGATTGAAGAAGCATCCATTGTTGAGGGATTGGCAGAAGATCCGGAGCTGGTTTTTATCCACACCAAAGCTTTTTATCCGAGATATTACGATCCGGGAAAGGGTGAGCCGGGTGATAACATAGAATGGTTGTTGCCGAAGGATGTTGGAAATTTGGGATTTATGATTGTGTCGCCGAATGTGGCGGGGGTGA
>JAVEYK010000055.1:0-20350 GCA_034003505.1 Anaerolineaceae bacterium
GAAATATTCACCATCCAATTTACGCCAAACTTATCCTCAAACATACCAAAAGAGTCGCCCCAGGGCGCTTTTCTCAATGGTTCGATCACAGTTCCGCCCGCAGAGAGCATGTTGTAATAACGGGTCAATTCTTCGCTATTATCCCCACTCAGAGAGAGATTGATGTTTGTGCCGAATGTCAGATCCATTGAATTAGGCACATCAGCTGCCATTATCGTTATACCATTTTCAGCTTCCAGCATGGCGTGCATAATTTTATTCTCTTCAGCTGAATCTTGTGACACACCAAATTCTTTAAAAGTATTCATTGTTAATTTTCCGCCGAAAACGGTTTGATAGAATGCCATTACTTCACGGGTATTGTCCCGAAAGTTTAAATAGGGGTTTAGTTTAGTTTGCATGGTTCCTCCAATCATAATCTTCAGGAATGACTCCATTATAAATATTTATGGAATTAGTCAATAATTTGTAGAAAGAAAAAGATGAAAATACCATGCAAATGTTTCCATTTGAAATGGAAACAAATGATGTAATGATTTCATTGACAGTGGATCGAATGCAGCCCTTCTCAGCCGTGAAACAGGCACACTCCTAACTGGCAGACATATCCCCTTTGAACTTTTCCCTTTTTTTTCGAGAGTATTTGAATTTCCCAAGTCATTCAGATATACCATCACAACCGCTTACGACAGTGGAAAATAGGACCATCCTCAATATGATCACTTTGTACAAAAGTTACCAAAACATTGTGAATTCTGAGAAAATAGGTATATCGCGTCCGATATAATCTTTGACGATTTAAATGCTGTTTAAATTAACGGTGAAAGAGATTTTATACAGAACAGGAACCTGAATGACAACCAACAACAAGCTTCAACCGAAAAAACCTGGTAGTTTGCAAACAATCTTCAGAATTTTTTTGGGTGTATTTTTAGTGTTTGCTGGGGTTAACCACCTCACCTTTGCACGCGTGGAATTTCTGGCACAGGTACCCCCGTGGGTACCGCTGGATGGTGACCTGGTGGTTGTATTATCAGGCCTTGCGGAGATCACGCTGGGTGCCGGTCTGGTATTTCTGGTCAGGCAACGCGTTCTGGTAGGATTGGCTACAGCCGTGTTCTTTATACTCATTTTTCCTGGCAACATCTCACAATACGTCAACCGGATTGATGCTTTTGGATTGAACACCGACCAGGCTCGTTTTATCCGCCTTTTTTTCCAACCACTGCTGGTAATCTGGGCTTTATGGGCCACCGGCGCATGGAGCGCGCTACTTGCTGAAGTATATAACCGGGGTGACCAACGGAGTGGCAGGTCTTGAAGTTGTCTTACGTGAAACCTTGCATGACTGATTTACTGAAATCTGTCTGGTATACCTGGGTGTGCGTTTTCTCATTTCGTAATGAATTTAATGATTTACGATCTGTAAAGCCAGAATAATTAAGAGCATAGTATGGCGAATAAACAATTAAAATTAGAAAATCAAATATGCTTTCCGCTGTACGCGGCTTCTCGGCTCGTTATCCAGGAATATAAGCCTTATCTGGTTAAGCTGGGCATCACCTACCCACAGTACCTGGTACTCCTGGTATTATGGGAGACGGACAGTATTTCAGTGAGCGAAATCACACAGAGGTTAATCCTGAACACCAACACAGTCACGCCGATTCTCAAACGGATGGAAGCGCAGGGAATCATCACCCGCCAGCGTTCAGAAAATGATGAACGTAAAGTGATTGTCTCCCTCACTACCAGAGGCCAGGTATTGCAGATCGAAGCTGCTTCCATTCCAGAAAAACTATTGGAAGGTTTAACTTCCAGAAAAATGAAGGTGGAAGATTTGACAACTTTAAAAAGTCTGCTGTATGGAATCATCGATCACCTGTCACCGAGACCGGAATAGCCCATGTATAAATGCCATTATTTAATAGGCCATAACAGAAGAAACCTCTGTCATTTTACAAATTTGTACTTTTTGAACCAATTATCTCAGGAGTAACCATTATGAAAAAAAACAATCGCAAAGCAATCCTAGTATTCCCCATCCTCATCATCATTGGCTTTTTGGTCGCTTTAGCAGGCAGCCAGGGAGGGAGCAAAATTGGGGGTATCCCTATTTTTGCTTTATCCGTCGGGCTGGCATTTCTCATTCAATGGCTGGTTTTTATCCCTGCTTTCTGGTTGCAGACCGAAAAATTTTTTGATCTGACTGGCAGTATTACCTACATCTCCGTAATCAGCATCGCTGCGCTCTTTAGCGCTGGGTTGGATGCAAGGTCGATCCTGCTCTGGGCTCTGGTAGTGATCTGGGCATTCCGACTGGGAACCTTTCTGTTCCGACGCGTCAGAAAAGCAGGTAAGGATGACCGCTTTGACGAAATCAAACCTTCCTTTATCCGGTTCCTGAACGTCTGGACCATTCAAGGTTTGTGGGTCACTTTCACCATGGCAGCAGCGCTGATTGCCATCACAACAACCAACCACAAACCATTGGATATTTTTGCGATTATCGGCCTTCTGATATGGGTAATTGGGTTTTCGATCGAGGTAACAGCTGACACTCAAAAAAGCCGCTTCAATGCCAACCCGCTAAACAAAGGTAAATTTATAAATACTGGTTTATGGTCGCGCTCACGACACCCCAATTACTTTGGCGAAATTTTACTCTGGATCGGTGTAGCGATTATCGCATTACCGGTTCTACAAGGCTGGCAATGGATCGCCCTGATCTCTCCATTTTTTGTCATCTTGCTTCTCACCCGTGTCAGTGGCATTCCACTACTGGAGAAAAAGGCAAATCAAAAATGGGGTGGCCAGGAAGATTATGAGGCTTATCGAAAAAACACACCCAAATTGATCCCCCGATTGTAATTTTGGATCGTTTCTTCTGGCGGGGAGGGCGGGATTCGAACCCGCGGTCGAGCTTGACACCCGACAACCACTTAGCAGGCGGCCCCATTCAACCACTCTGGCACCTCCCCGGGCACAGCGGAGGGAGAGGGATTCGAACCCACGGTGAGTTGCCCCACACCTGTTTTCAAGACAGGCACCTTAAACCACTCGGTCATCCCTCCAAGTGTGCGAAGATTCTATCACAAGAACAGAGATTAGAAAAGAGAAAAGCGACTTCATGCATGCTTGAGGCTCTTTAAGCAGCTCAATCCCCTCCCATCAGCAGCCGAATTATTTCTTCCTATCCATCTCACCCACCAACGATTGCAGCGTGGCCGTCAGGCGTTGCACTTCCCCGTTAGATGCCTGTACTTTAGTCATGTTGGCGGTGGTCAACCCTTCCTCTACACCGGGAAGCACTTTCTCAGCCAGTTCATAGGCAGCCAGAAATTTGGTCGTGGTGGCTTCAATTTTAACAAACAACGCCAGCAGTTTCTTCGGAACCAGCGGAAAGTTTCGCATGATTGGGATAACCTGTTCCAGAACACCATCCACCAGGCGGATATACTTTACCGATGCCTTTTCCGGCACCTGTACAGAGCGCGTCAACTCGACAGCCATATCCTGGATTGAATCCAATGTCGACCGATTATCAACTATCACTGTATTAATGTTCTCGAGTACTTAAGTCATCTTTTCCGAAAAATCCACATAATTCTTGCCTGATCTTTTTGCCGATGCTTTTGCAACTGCCATGGAAACCTCCCAATTGTAATAATAAAAATACCTGATTCTCTTCATTTTACGGAAAATCAGGTGCTGGGTATAGTTTAGGCACAATTTTAATGCTATTCTGTTTCCACCTTGAAATTTTTATGATCGCCTAAATGCTACGAAGGCTCCACGATCTCATTCGCTTTTCACAACAGGTCAATCAATTCAGATTCCCGTTCGGGGCTAATGCCATTCGCACGCGGCGCATCTGACAGTCTGGTATTATCCCAGGCAAGGGTGTCAGCGATTGTTTTAGCAAGTGGTCTAAAAGTAAGTCCAGCATTAATCGCTTTGGCAATGTTGACCTGGTGCATGACAGCGGCAAAGCTGGGCAGCCACAGAGGCAAATCGGTAAAAGGGGCCACTCCCTGCGAAAGCAAAAAATCATCATCCATCCAAACAAGTTCAGCCGGAGTACCAGCCACCTGTCGGCAGGCTTCCAGTACCTGGCGCATGCTGAGGGGAATGCTTGGTCCGGTAGCATTAAAGATACTTATCTGCTGGTACTCAATCATCCTGATCGTCCATTCCGCGAGATCACGCACATCGATAATTTGCACAGGAGCATCAGGATTGCCGGGAGCCAGAACAGTGCCTCCGCGTTGTAGGCGGCCTGGCCAATAAGTGAAACGATCGGATGGGTCGTTAGGCCCAACGATGAGGCCGGGTCTGATGATGAGGGTACGGCCAGGCATTTCGTTTTCCACGACCTGCTCGCACAGGGCTTTCCGATTGCCGTAGGATTCTTTTTCATAGCTTAACAGATCTTCATTTTCTAGCCGAGAAACTGGTGAATTTTCATTAATATCCGGTGTGGTCGGTGGTTCTCCATAAACCGAAATGCTCGAGATGAAGACATAGCGTTCGACCGCACCAGCCAGGGCTTGCGCAGATAATTGCACAATGTGAGGGTAGTATCCGCAGGTATCGATGACTGCATTCCAATGACGATCGCGCAGGGTTTGAAAATCTTCAATCTTCGTCCGATCTCCTCGAATTTTTTCCACCTCTGGATAGAGGTCCGAGTTGGTTTTGCCACGATTGAAGAGGGTCACAGTATGGCCGCAGGCCAGGGCAGCCTCTACGAGATGCCGCCCGAGAAAGATAGTGCCACCAATGATAAGAATATTCATGGGTACTATTTTACAACAAATCGTATTGCAAGATTTTATTGTGGGTGTATCGCTGATGCACCAGTTTTCATATACCTTTTAAATCATAGACTGTATGACGTTGACGTACCCTACTCACTTATTTCGAATCAGGCACCAATCTTAACTCGATTTTTGCATTCAGAGCAGTAGCTACTTTATTCAAGAAAGATAAACTTGGAATGCTCGATCCATTTTCCAACCTTGCGATGGAAGGCTGCCGGGTACCAACCATTTCAGCGAGTTGAGTCTGTGTCCATCCCCGCAACATTCGCAGTCTGGCAACCTGGTATCCCGGTTCCAGCTCTTTTGCAGCTGCTAAGAATTCTGAATTCTTTATTTTTTCAGCTTCCCAATTTTCAAATGTGGGCATTTGTTTATCTACCATATTACACCTCATCCACAAACGTTTGCATTCTTCGTACTGCAATTTCTATTTCTCGGTCAGGGGCTCTTTGGCTTTGCTTTCGATACCCGTGCAAAATAACAAATTGATGGTCTAAGTATGCAAAATAAAACAACCGGATCCCTCCAGGACGCAATTCCCATAGTTTTCCTCTTATCTGTTTTACATGTGGCAAACTCAAATTTGGCCCGAATTCCTGCAATAATCTTAAGGCATTCCGAATTTTTGCCTGATCCATCACTGGAAGCTTATTAATAAATTCCAGTGGCGGACATTTTCCACGATGATCAATGTAAAATACAATGTTCCACATGTTTTTTTAAATATTATAACAAAATCGTTATAATGGTCAAGAGTTTATAGATGGTTTGATAAAAATTCATAACATTTTCTGCTTCCGAAAAGCGTGACCTCGCCTTCCATAAGTAGGAATATTAGATATCGAAAAAAAAGCAAAGATGGTGCGTTGCCAACGCACCATCTCGCCTTTCAGCTTTCAAACTTTCGCTTAGAACTAACCAACCACAAAATTAGTCATCCGGGCGAGGACTAAAATCACCTTGCTTACCTCACCCTCGTTCAGATATTTCTCCACGCTCGCCAGCATAATGGCAGTGTCTTCCTCAATTACGTAGGTCAACCACCAGCAAGTCGCGGGCATACACACAATCCTTGCCACCCGGTTTCGTCTAGGATTCTTCAGCAAGGAATGGTACTAGTATAGATATGTATAAATCAACATTCTCAGTCTGGCAACCTGGTATACCGGTTCCACCTCTTTTGAAGCTGACAAAAATTCCTAATCCTTTATTATTTCAACTCGCCATTTTTCAAATGATGGCATTGGTTTCATATCCAATTTAAATCTCTCACATTAACGCTTTCGCACTCCATGTGCTGCTCAGTATTTAGGATCCATTAGGAACGTACTTATAGACTCTACACTTTAGTTTTGTTTTTATCGATTTAATAATGGGAGAAAAATTAAATGATTATTTGTTAAATCTACAGTGTATCCATCTCCTTCTTTAATTCTTTTAATTATTCCCTCTTCAACATTAATTATTATTTCTTTTTGGGAATCACCCAGCAAGGAATTTTTCAAAACAAAAGCATTATTAATCGTATCCTTTTTTATATTAATAACAGGAATAACATTTACTCTAAATTCACCAACTTCATCAAAATAGGTAAAAAACTTAAATACTCCTGTTTCATTAGCAAAGACTCGACCTCTAATTACTCCGTTTATTGAAATATCATAATATTGATTGGGGGTAAAGTACAAACCTGTTATCACAAAATAACTTTCAGGTGAACCGGAATAATAATTACTGAAGAATATTGGTGGTGGTTGATCCAGTTCATCAACTTCAACAAGATCAACAGGCAAAGTCTCTAATTGATAATCAAACCCCCAACATGCAGCTGAACCTGAGTCAAAAATCGCGCATGAAGAAGAACCGCCAACTTTTACTTTTTTAACATTTCCTTCAAGGCCTAAAACATCAACTGGAACAATGTTTCCATAAAATCTATATGTTCCATCACCAAGTTGAGAATATTTATTATCACCAAAACATTTGACGGATTTTGTTTCTTGAAGGAGTACACAGGAATGAGACCCACTGATGTATGACAAGTTGGTAGAAATTGTCTCAACCCCTGCACCAAGTCCTTCTATCTTTTGAGGTGTATACATCGAATAACTTCCTCCACCCCAACAATAAATTTCCCTTAATGTGGTTATTGCACAGGTCATATTTCCAGTCGCTGAAACTTCAACAACCATACGATCTAATCCCTCTACTTTTGTTGGGATAGTATGTATTTCATAGTCAGCATATCCTAACCCAAGCTCTCCACTATAATTCATACCCCAACAATATACTTCTCCGAATTCATTCACAATACACGAATGATTACCACCGTTTGTATAAGATATTATTTTTTTATCGCTAAAATGTTCAATTGGTGAAGGATAGGAGACTGTTTCGTTATTTGGATATTGACCTTTATAATAGCCCCAACAATAAATTCCTCCATTTTCACTATTTACACAGGGATAACTTTTACTATTAGCAAAACTAACAGCACGTGAAAATCTAGATCCATCCTCATTCAAAACATAAGAAGGAGTTGAAAGATATAGGAGAGGATTGTCAGTACCCAATGTATTATCATAATTCAATCCCCAACATTTAACTTCGCTTGTAACTAATAAGCTACAGACTCTTTCATTTGAAGCAGTTATTGCTTTCACTCCTGAGTCAATAATTTTCACTGGTTCCGGTGCATAATCCAAATCTCCTTTTCCAATTTGGCCGTACCGATTACTTCCCCAACAATAAACGCTTCCGTCTTCCATTAATGTACATGTGAAATAATCACCCATTACAATGTCTTCTATTGGTTGATCTAACCCTGGAAAGACACTGTGTAAATGAATTGGCAATTGTCGCCTAAAAAACGCACCATTTCCTAATTGCCCTTGTGTATTTGTTCCCCATGATTGAATTTTCCCAGATTCCTTTAAAATTATTGTATGTGCCTCCCCCAGAGCAATCTTCACAGCACCTTCAGAACCGGGAACATATGTTGGGACTAATAAATCTCCCACCATTGGATCCCATTCAGATGTTGACCCAATACCTAGTTGTCCTTCTCGGTTTAATCCCCAACAAAAAACAGAATTCTGTCCCTCATTATTAACTATTGCACAAGTATGTTCCTTACCAGCAGCTACTTCAATCGTTTGACCAGGTATATTTTGAACTTTTAAAGGAATAGGTGACGACGAATATACAAATGGATCGACTCCTAGCTTTCCATAATTGTTTGAACCCCAACACCACAATTTTTGAGTTTCATCATCATACGATTTTCCTATTGCACAAGTATGTTCGCTTCCTAACGCTATTTTTGATACAAACTCCAAATTAGAAACATATACAGGTTCTGATTGACTATCTAAACCACCATTTCCTAATTGTCCTACATCACCATACCCCCAACAAACCATTCTATTAGATTCAGTTATCGCACAAGCATGAATGCCATTTAGATTTATATTGACAACTTTTTCCTCAAAATTTATTTTTACTGGTTCATGTCTTATTGACACACTATTTGGATTTAAATAATCATACGTTGACCAATCTGCCCCCCAACAATAAACGTCTCCAGAGGTTTTTAAAGCACACATGGTTTGAAAGCCAATTGAAACTTTTGTAACTCCTTCTTCCATCCCTTTTACTTGAATCCAATTACCATAGGTTTCGCGATTAAAATCTGTATTTCCTAATTCTGATTTAAAATTACTACCTAAACATTTTAATGAACCTTCAGTCGTGACAATACAGGTATTATAACCACCAGCAGAAAAGGTAGTCACAGTTTCCATTTCTTTGTCAGAAATAGAACCAGGAGTTGATCTGTCATACTGATTACCTAGTTGTTTATAAGAACTACTTCCCCAACACTTTAATTCATTGTTATTATTGGTTGCACATACATGATTGTATCCAGAGGAGATATCAGTATAGAATATATTCTTTAATTTTGTTTCAAGTGGACCAAAATTTGTTGTATCGCTTTTAACTACTTGGAAATTAAGAATTAGGAAAAATAGAATGCATAATACGATTAATACCTTAATAAATTTCATGATTCCTCTCTTCAATAGTTTACATTAAATTGAATAGCTTCATGGGTTTAGGAATTTAAATTTCCATCTACTCTAGTGAAATTTTAGCATCATAAATTTTATATACTCAATAAATTATGAATCGAATTTTCAATTATTATTAATTGTTATTTCAATTTCTCAATCCATTTTCAACAGAAAGGCAGCAATACCATAAAACGTGGCTGCTATCAAAAGTAGGATGCCCAAATCCTGCAAATTATTCACAAAGCTTCAGTATTGTTTGATGAGCTTGTATTGAATCTAAACCATCCTAACCCTGCGGCACTGAGTCGGAAAGGGTGGCATTGAAATTATCTAAGGTACAGATGGTGTTACTTTCGCTTTTCGGCTATTTCTTCACCACAAAATTAATCGTCTTGGCGGGGATGAAGATCACTTTGCGCACCTCACCCTCGTTCAGATACTTGGCCACACTCTCAATCTCGCGGGCAGCAGCTTCCACTGTTGCCTGGTCAGCATCCCTCGCGACGGTGACTGTGCCACGCAGCTTGCCATTCACCTGTACAGGAATTTCGACGTTGTCTTCCATTAATAAAGCAGGGTCCACAGCAGGCCAGTCGCTGGCGTGCACGCTGCCCTTGCCACCTAGTTTTATCCAGGCTTCTTCGGCAAAGAATGGCGCTAACGGGGCAATCGCCTGCACGAGCATGCGCAGATCGCGCGGGTTGACCGCACCCCCATGCTCGTAGATGCTGTTGAGGGTCTCCATCAATTTGGCAACTGCGGTGTTGTATTTAAAATTCTCATAATCGTGCTGGCACTTTGCTAGCGCTTTGTGGATCAGGGCTTTGATCTCGCGGGGGGTTTCAGCTTTGGTATTCGCCTGCATTTCCACCAGGCGTTCAAAGCGATCCAGGAAGCGTTTGGTGCCCTGCAGGGCGCGTTCATTCCAGGCCATGGTGGCATCGAAAGGCCCGATGAACATCATATAGCAACGCGCAGCATCCACACTGTATTGGTGGATGATATCTTCCGGTACGATCACATTGCCGCGGCTCTTGCTCATGCGCTGGTTGTCCGGCCCTAGAATAACACCATGCGACATGCGCCGGTAATATGGCTCAGGGATCTCTGCCGGTACCGCACCGATATCATGCAGGAACTGGTAAATGAAGCGCGAGTAAAGCAGATGCAAGGTGTTATGCTCATCGCCACCGATGTACAGGTCAACAGGCATCCAGTAGCGCAGTTTGTCCATATCTGCCAGTGCCTGGTCGTTGTGCGGGTCTACAAAGCGCAGGAAATACCAGTCCGAACCAGCCCAGTTGGGCATGGTGTCAGTCTCGCGCCTGGCAGGTTTGCCACACTTCGGGCAGGTGGTGTGTACCCATTCAGTGATGTTCGCTAATGGTGATTCTCCGGTATCGGTTGGCTCGTATTTTTCCACATCCGGCAGCACTACCGGTAAATCTTCAAACCTCACCGGCACCCAGCCACACACCTCGCAATTCACCATCGGAATCGGTTCGCCCCAGTAATGCTGGCGGCTGAAGATCCAATCGCGCAGGTGGTAAGATACGGTCGCCTCACCCAAATCGCGTTCCTTCAGCCACTCGAGGGCTGCCGGGATGGCTTCGTTTACAGTCAGCCCGTTGATCGGGCCAGAGTTGATCATGACAGCATCTTTTTCGGCATACGCCCCCTGGCTGAAATCCCAACCATTTTCCGGTTCTACGATCGGCAGGATCTCCAACCCAAACTTAGTGGCAAAATCCCAGTCGCGCTGGTCACCCGAAGGCACCGACATGATTGCTCCGGTTCCATAGCTTAACAGCACAAAGTCGGAGATCCAGACCGGAACTTCTTTGCCATTGGCGGGGTTGATGGCGGTCAGGCCACTGAACACGCCGGTCTTCTCGCGGCTGACTTCCTGGCGTTCCAGGTCAGACTTGGCCCGGCTGCTTTCTACGTACTCTTTCACACCCGGTTGATCCAGGCAGTATTTTTCTACAAAAGGATGCTCAGGCGCCAGCACCATGAAGGTACAGCCCCAGAGTGTGTCCGGGCGGGTGGTGAAGACTTCCAGTTGCTCATCCACCCCCAGCAGTTGAAACTGAACGCGCGCGCCTTCACTGCGGCCAATCCAGTTGATTTGTGAAGCTTTGACCTTTTCGATGAAGTCCGTCTCCTCCAGACCATCAATCAGACGATCGGCATATTCGGTGATCCGAACAACCCATTGGCTGATGCGGCGGCGGGTTGTGGGAGCTCCACAGCGTTCACAGTTGCCATTGACCACTTCTTCATTCGCCAGACCGACCTTGCAACTGGGGCACCAGTTGATTGGCATCTCCTGTTTGTACGCCAGCCCCTTCTCAAAGAGCTGAATGAAGATCCACTGGGTCCACTTGTAATAGTGCGGGTCGGTGGTATTGACCACGCGTTCATAATCGAATGACAAACCGAGCTGTTCCATCTGATTACGGAATGTATCCGTATTCTCTGCGGTCACATCCTGCGGTTTGCGCCCAGTCTTGATGGCATAGTTTTCAGTGGGCAGCCCAAAAGCATCCCAACCGATTGGGAAAAGCACGTTCTTGCCCTGCATCCGCTCGAAGCGGGCGTAAACATCCGCCCCGGTAAAGGTGAAGGCATGGCCGATATGCAGTCCTGACCCGGATGGGTAGGGAAACTCGACCAGTACATATTTTTTCTCACGGTTGTCAAAGTCTTGCGCGTGCCTGTGTGTCATGCTGAACTCCTATAAGTGTAATACCTTCCAATTTTACTATCAAAGCGTAAAGTTTGTGAGGGTTGACGCTCACCAGCCATTAACAGGGAATTTGATCCTTGGGTTGGTTAGGATCATAACGGACTGCGATGGTTTTCCCCAGGGTGTCCAATTTTTGCTGTGCTTTTTGGCTTGAATAATATTTTGGTAATTGAATTTTCGTTATATAATTCGTAAATTATTCTTTGCGAGAAAATATGAACTACGTTTACCTTTCACCTCATTTTCCAACCAACTATTATCCCTTCGTGATTAAATTGCGCGCAGCAGGAGTAAACGTGCTCGGCATTGGGGACACCCCCTACGACCATCTGGCCGGTGCTCTCAAGCATAACCTGACAGAATATTACCGAGTGAAGGATATGCATCATTACGATGAACTGGTGCGGGCAATGGGTTATTTCACCCATCGTTATGGCAAGCTAGATTGGTTCGAATCCCACAATGAGTATTGGCTTGAGACTGAGGCGCGCATGCGGAGTGATTTCAATATCGCCGGACCAAAGATTAACGAGATCGCCTGGGTCAAGCAGAAATCGCTGATGAAAAAGATCTACCAGCAAGCCGGGATCCCGGTGGCGCGCGGCAGGATCATCCACGATCCAGCAGAAGCACATCACTTCATTGAAGAGGTTGGGACGCAGGTTGTTGCCAAACCGGATAAGGGGGTTGGCGCTGCTGCCACCTACAAGTTACACAACTTAAGTGATGTGCAACCTTTCTTTGCCAGTAAACCAGCGGTCGATTATTTGTTTGAAGAATTCATTCAGGGGCAGGTGGTCTCGTTTGATGGCCTGGCCGACCAGGATGGCAAAGTCGTCTTTTACACCGTGGATGTTTTCCGGCAGGGGATCATGGAAACTGTCAATCACGACCTGGACTTCTTTTATTACTCCCTGCGTGAGATTCCCGAGGATTTACTGGAGGTCGGTCTGCGCACCGTAAAAGCCTTCAATATCCGGTCACGCTTTTTCCACCTCGAATACTTCCGAACTGCGGATGACCGCCTGATTGCCCTGGAGGTCAACATGCGTCCCCCTGGCGGGCTGACCACGGATATGTACAATTACGCCAATGATATCGATATTTATGCCGAATACGCCAATATGATTGTGCATAACCGCTTTGATGCACAGGTTACCCGTCCCTATTATTGCGCTTATATCGGTCGCAAGCAGCATATCCCTTATGCCCTGTCCCATCAGGAGGTGCTATCCGAATTCCGCAATATGCTGGTGCTGCATCAAACCATGAGCCCGGTTGTGCGCAGTGCGTTGGGGGATTATGGCTACATCGTGCGTTCACCTGATCTGCAGGATATCCTCAGGGCTGAGCAGACGATCCTGGCTGTGCAAAACAGGGACAGACAATGAAGATCGATTATCACCAGTGGTGGAGCCCGAGCCTCAACCAGAACATGGAGTTGAAAGTCTATGGCCATAGCGGTCTCCCGCTGCTGGTTTTCCCCTCCCAGAGTGGACGTTTCTTTGATTTTGAGAATAATGGCATGATCCATGCCATCTATCCCTTTATCGATAACGGACGTATCCGAGTCATCACGGTCGACTCGATCGATAGCCAATCCTGGGCCAACTGGGATGCCCCCCCGGTAGAGCGCGCTTTACGGCATGAAGCCTACGACAAATATATCATCTACGAAGTGGTGCCTTTTATTCGCAGCCTGGGTGAGGGATTTGAACAAAAGTTCCTCGTCAGCGGTGCGAGCATGGGTGCTTATCACTGTTGCAATTTCTTTTTCCGCCACCCGGATATTTTCAATGGCATGATTGCCTTGAGCGGGTTGTATCAACTCTCCATGTTCATCGGGGATTACATGGACCAGATTGTTTATTTCAACGTACCCATCGCCTACCTGCCGAATCTGGAGGATGAATGGTACCTTTCCCAATACCGGCAGAGTAAAATTATCATTTCTGTGGGTCAGGGTGCCTGGGAGGACGAAATGCTGGCCGATACGCGTGCGCTTGATCAGATCCTGCGCGATAAGAACATCCCGGCCTGGGTGGACTACTGGGGACATGATGTCAACCACGATTGGCCCTGGTGGCAAAAACAGCTGCCTTACTTTCTGGAGAATTTGCTTAAGTGGGAGTAAGACTGAGTAATTAATCGGTGTGATCCCACTCTAGGGGCAATTTTTTTAAGGCTCTCGCCTATGAACCCTGACTTTCAGAATCTAGCTCGTGAAATCTAATCTTATGACCCACATTTGTCAAAAGTTAACTTTCCGTCTTTGCCTTTCGCCTTTCGCCTTTCAGCCTTCCCCCCACACTACACACCTGCGATATCGCGTTGCATCTGATTCAGGAAACATTCCTGGGCAGCCACCCTTTGGGCAGCGCGTTTGCGGGAAACCGGGAAGTAGAACAGTTCCACCAGTTCTTTGCGTCGTTCCAGTTCATCTCTGGCCATGCGCACGATCTCGCCATAGCTCATAATATGCTCCGGGTAAGCCGGCATGACTGCCAGCATGTTACTATAGGAAAGCGGTCCCAGCTTGGTGAGCTTGTCGGCATCCCATAAAACCCGGGCTTCGTGATCCTCTTCGGGCAAGGATTGCGGCTCGCCAGAATGCATGGCGACCACATATGCAACCATGTTAACCTTCTCCTGGGGGAAGCCGGTCTCAGCCAGATTCTCGCGAATCCAGTTCGCAGCCAGAAGGGCATGCCGATCAGGTTTTGCCAATTGCGGTTGGAAGCGGTCATGCAGCCAGACAGATGCAATTACGACTTCCTCATCACCCCCCACCTGCTGCAGCAACCAGCGCGCATCCCGTTCCACCTGGCGTACGTGTTCCAGACGGTAATTGAAATAGGGTTTCCCCTTCGGGGTCGGCCAGATTTCACAGGCTACCTGACCGGTAATTTTTTCCAGATCCTTACGAATACGAAACAACCATTCTGGGGTATCCATCCAATCCTCCTTACAATGTTACGCCCGGTGGATAATTGTACCAAGAATTGTCATATTTGGGGTCAAGAGTTGGTTTAGGATACCCCCCGCTGATATAACAGCCACATACCGGAGAAATACAAAAGGAAGAGCAGCAAGGAATCAATTTCGATAAACCATAATCTTCTCTCCAGCTTGGCCAGGTTGCCCACCAAGCCAATGGAAGTCATCAGCAAACCGAACATACCCACCAACATAAATGTCGGATCAATCGTACTGAGAAATCTGCCCTGGGTGTAAAAGAGATCTGTCAATCCCAGCGCAAACATATTGAACATATTGCTGCCAAACAGGTTTCCAATGGCCATATCGCTGGCGCCCATCCGAATCGCTGCAATGGTGGTAACAGTCTCCGGTAGGGAGGTCACCAATGCCACCAGGGTGGTACCTACAAAAGTGGTGCCTAAGCCGGTGATTTCAGCAATGCTAACACTTGCGCCAACCATATAAGGTGTGATGATAATCAGAACGCCTGCCGCCACCGAAAAACCAAGCAACCCCACCCATAGTTTAGGAACTTCAGCAGGGATTTCCTTGGGATCCAATTTCTCTGCCTTGGAATCACCTGAGATTAAACGCAGAGCAAAGATATAGGCAGCGATGATGATGATCGAATCCAGCCCTACCCAGCCAAGTTTCACCTGAACATCGGCGGCAATAAAATACAACACTAGGCCAATCATCATGATTGCCAGGCTGCCAGTGAGCGCATGGCGCATGGCTGCTTTCCTTAATATCCTTTGACTACGATGCAGTAAATCCAGAATCGCTAGCAATAGCATATTAAAGCCATTGCTGCCCAGGAGGTTACCGGCAGCAATATTGGGAGAATTCTGTTTAACGGCCTCCATCGAGGTCAGTAACTCAGGCAATGAGGTGGCACCTGCCATGAGCAAAATGCCGATGAACATACCTCCCAACCCGGTGCGGATGGCAATCACATCACCGTACTTCGCCAAAAAATATGCGGCGACTACGATCATAACCGCTGAAAATAGAAACTGAAGCCAGACCATGCTTACTCGTCCTTTGCCAAATCGCGTGAGGAGAGACCTTTTACCAGACTGAGTGGCCAGGCAGCAAAAATTCCGGTATCCGGTTGGCTTAAATCACCTATAACCGATTCGGTTAATGCCAGACATTGTTCAGCCATGGACTGGTCTTCTACGATGGCGATCAGGGTCACATTTTCTTTCTCGCTGGCTTCGCGACTGCTATATAAATAGCGCATCGGGATCAGCTTGCGCGTCAAACGATACAAGCCGGTCGATTCAATGACCGTTGCCCCGCGAATGCCCCCTTTCGACCATGCTCTTAAAACATCCTCTAACCTTGAGGGATCATCTAAAATAAAAAGCGCCATGTAGTTCATTTTTTCCTCCTTCTGCCCGGATTTACGGGGTTGCCATGCAAATATTGTAACAGAAATGATGGGAGGGAGGACGCCTATGGTGGATGTCGCGTGAGGCGGAGGTCAAACGTGAGCGAGATTTTGCATTCTCATGCGTGAAGTAGATTTAACGTGGAACTTTTTACAATCAAAGAAATCTCACAATCTCAACAAAACCCCAACTCACCCCGCATGCAACTTAAATCGCATCTCAAATTCTGACCAGAAGCGCTCATACGCCAGTTGATCCTGCATATCGAAGAATTGTTTTGACTCTCCCTTGAAAAAATCGAGCACCTGTGCTGCCAATGTCAAAATCTGATTCTGATACTCTTTAAAGGAAAGAGTCACCGCCAGACCCGGGAATTGCTGCGGATGGTGCTCGTCCGGCGAATCCCAACGCGTAAATTGGCTGAGCTGCACCAGGTTATCCTCATGGATCACCGTCCAATCCACCCCAATCGGGCAACCCATCATCAAGACAGTTCCACAGCCATGAAAAATAAGCTTTTCGGCCAGGGGTTGCAGCGGGGTATGATCATGATCGAGGGTGCGCAATAAGGCCAGTGCGGTTTCACTGACCCCATAGATCTCGCGTCCATCCAGAATAACCTGCCCATCTACCTCCAGCAACAGACGGCCATGTGAACACAAATCAAACGGCGGCGGCTCGTTGCCCAGCCAGCTCTGTTCGAGGATTTGGATGTGGAATTTCTTGGAAGTCGCAGAGCACATGCTTTTATTTAATCATAGAAGCGGTAAAACACAACCCGAAATACGTTTCAATCAGGGTTATCAGGGAGAATTATTTGCGTGGCACCAGTAGAAAGATCGCCAACCCCATCACCAATAACCCCGCCACCCGCTGCCAGTTGATGGGGATGGGTGCCTGCCCGGAGAGCCCGGTGGCATCCACAATGGTAGATACCAGCAATTGACCCAGAATGATGGCAGCCGTCCCTGCGGTCACACCGGTGTAGCGCAGTGAAAACGACACCCCGATCACAATCAAAATTCCCAACCCACCCGAAAACAACAATGTCCAGATGGTTGCCTGTGGGAGATTACGCCACTCTGTGGTTCGCCAGGCAATCGTTACCAGTATAAAAATCAGGGCAAACAAACCACTCCCCAGATTGGTGAGAATGCCGGTTCGTATCGGCCCGATAATATTCCCTCCGCGGCTGCTGAAGGTAGCCTGTGTGGCAATCAGGACACCGGTCATGATGGCAATGAGTGTTCCAATGAGGATAGTGTTCTTCATTTTTGCTCCCTGGTATATTTGACGTGGCTGAATTGTAGAGCAGCGCGGGTTGCCCGTCAAGTAAAACTTAAGGGGGAACTATTCCGAACCCGGCTTCGTCCTTAATAGAGAAAAGAGTGCATCAAATCAACAATTTGGGGCCGCCCCTCTTATTGTGATGGTACGAAACATTATTGTTGGAAAAATTGGAGGAAACAAATGAGATCAAAAATTAAATTTTTATTGGTAACTGGATTGTTAGCGACTCTGTTAATATCAGCCTGTCAACCCAAGCAATCAGCTTCTCCGCTTGGCACCTGGATTCTGACTGAGTTAAACGGCAATGCAGTGCCATCCGATACAAATATCTATATGGTATTGGAAAATAGCAGCCTGTCTGGTAGCGATGGTTGTAACCACTTTGGTGGTTCATACACACTGGATGGAAACTCATTTTCTGTTGGCGATGATCTAATGAGCACCTTGATGGCCTGTGAAGGACCCATTATGGAGCGTGCGGATGAATTCAACAAGGCTTTACAGACCAGTACAAAATATCAATTGACCGAAAATAAACTGCAGCTATTGGATGAAGATGGCAAAATTCTGGCCGTATTTGACGCCCAAAGCCAGGAACTGGCAGGCACCAGCTGGTTAGCAACTTTCGTCATGAGCGAAACCTCTGAAGATGTCGTCTCATCTGGATCCATTCAAGCTGCCCAGCAGACACTGACATTTGACCAGGAAGGCAAGCTGAATGGCAACGCTGGTTGCAATGATTACTTCGCCAATTACGAAGTGGACGGCAGCACCCTCACTATCAGTGATGCTGGTGCAACCGCTATGTTCTGTGGAGAAGGCTTAATGGCAGAAGAAACTGCTTTTCTCTCCGCACTGGATAAAGTAGTCAGTTATCAGATTACAGGCAACTCCCTTCAGTTGCGCGATGCTGATGATAACACCTTGATATCATTTACACGTCAATAAAAAAATTGACCTTTCCCAAACAGGCGTCCTGCATTCGCATGGACGCCTGTTTTTGTGATTCATACGCATCAAACTGCAGGTCATTTGTTTTCATGCCCCATATATTTTAATTTACTTTTTATGATTTAAAAGATCTACAACTCAATAACTCGTTAGCTCAACAGCTTAACAGCTAAAGTCCCACTGTGGAAATCTGGTTATGAATTTGCAAGCATGACCCCTTAAAAAAATAAAGCTCCTCGAGTAGGACTCGAACCTACAACCTAGCAGTTAACAGCCGCCCGCTCTGCCAATTGAGCTATCGAGGAAGGCTTGCTTATTATAATCAATCCTGTAATGCTGTCAACCCTGATCTTGACTTTTCTTACGCTCATAATTGATAGGACAGGCGCGCCCAGGACCCATACCTGACTGTGCCAACGCACCTTATTTGCATAGCACTCAACCACCACCAAATTTGAGCTTTGAGCTTTCCACTTTCAGCTATTAGCAACCCTATAGTCATCCAGGCATTTCAGCACATACGAATAATCCATACGCAATTGATCGTGAATATCCGCAACCTCCTGCCAGTTGCGTTTATCGCTTGCCAGTGACCCTTCTGCAACCCAGTTGTATAGATCCAGGCTGTTGGTACCAAAGGTCTTGACCGCGCCTTCCAGCTCCTTATCCTCCAGCATGATCGCATTGGGCACCAGGTTGGTATTCTTGAGGTATCCGGAGGTCAGTTCGTTCAATTTTTCTTCCGAAATCCCCTCTTTGGCATACAATGGGTATTGCAGATAAATATTGTTCGCCCACTCGATGATGTTGGAGGCTTCCTGCTCAATCTGGTTCAAGCGCCGGCTGATGACCTCTTTGTGGCTCTGGCTGTGCTGGTCTTCCAGATCCCACTTTCGTTTTTTATTATTCTGGTGATTCTGAAAGATAAAGGTCGCAATCGTCACCAGAAAGGACGCCAGAAAGCCAATCCCGCCACCGATAATTAAATTCAGGGTTTCCTTTTCCATGCCAACACCTCCGGGATGTGAATCTATCCTGGTTTAAATTATAACAAGAGGAAGTTCAACTTTGCGAATGGAGTTTTTATCAAGACAACCATGAAATTATTGGTCATCATCTGGTTTCGCTCAACTTTTTTCAACTCTCTGGATAGCTGTTAGATTTCTCCACATATCTTTTAAAATTATCCAGAATGCTTTGCCAGCCTGCCCGCTGCTGTTCAATCGAGTTGGTAGGCTCACTATCAAATGTAACCCGCACCACGACACCCTGCGAGCTTTCTTTGAAGGTAATTTGTGCCATCCGGTCACCAAAGGAGTATTCGATCAACTCCTGGGGAACAATCTTTGTGTAGGTCCCGGCGAAATCAAAGCCCATGCTGCCATCCCTGGCTTCCATTCGGGAAGAGAAAGCACCGCCCACGCGCAAATCAACGCTGGATGCAGTTGTGTGCCAATCATCGGAGGCAGCGTTCCATTGCATGATGTCCTGCGGATTATTATAAGCACGCCAGACCTTTTCTATTGGTGCATCCACGGTCGTTTCAACTGTTATTTTCATCGTTTTTCTCCTGAAAAGATTATATGAAGAATAAAAAGGTGAACAAATTGTCTGTATACCCCTGGCAGAATGGAGGGGCAATCCTGGAGCACAAAACCAATCCTTCATTTTTCATCGTTTTTCCCTTCCCATACCCTCCGTTCGGTCGGCCGTACGGGCGGGTTCGATTGGCCGTACGGGCGGGTTCGGAACCCGCCCGTACGCATGCCATCCATTTTCACCTTCGTGGAAAAATACCCTCCATCAACCCGACAATATACGCGCATGGTGATTGGAAAAGGCAAAAAAAACGGGGCACTGCCCCATAGGCACCCTACACCCTGCGTCACTCAGACCCAAATTCCGCAACTAGCACCTAGCCCCTAAACCCTCACCCCTAATCCTCCCCAGCTTACAATTGGCTTACAAAAACAATCCTTGCGCCAGCTTTTTCGTACAATAGAATGCATCCAGGAGGATCTCATGCGCAAATCTCTCACCCTATCAATCGTATTGTTATTCATATTCCTCGTCTCCGCATTTTTGCCT
>JAVEYK010000056.1:0-8373 GCA_034003505.1 Anaerolineaceae bacterium
GTGCCAAAAACCCCAGCGTGTGCACCATCTTGTCTCATGCGAGCTACGAGGGGATTTTTCGCAGAACAAAAAATAATTAACGAGCAGATCATGTTTTTCGAGGTAAAACCATTTTTCCCTTTATAATAAAGTGAAATGATTTTCGATATTAAACACTTTTCCACCCATGACGGACCCGGTATCCGCACGACTGTTTTTCTAAAAGGATGCCCTCTTTCCTGTCTATGGTGCCATAACCCCGAAAGCCAGTCATCGCAACCAGAATTGATGTACCATCCCAGCCTGTGTATTGGTTGTCTGGAGTGCCTGAAAGTCTGCCCACAAGCTGCCATCAGCCAGAATGGTGGCAGCTTACATACAGACCAGAATCAGTGTGATCTTTGTGGTGAGTGTGTAAAAGTGTGTTTCAGTGCAGCACGCGAGCTGATCGGTTCTCAGCCCAGTGTGCACGAAATTCTGAAAGAGATCAAAAAAGATATCTCTTTTTATGACCAATCCGATGGCGGAGTCACCTTCTCGGGAGGTGAACCTTTGCTGCAACCCATGATTCTGCTCGACCTGCTGAAAGCCTGTAAGGAATTGGATATTCATACAACTGTCGATACCAGTGGATATGCATCTCAGGAAGTCTTTCAGGAGTTGCTACCCTGGGTAGACCTTTTTTTATATGATCTCAAAGCCATGGATGAAACCCTGCATAAACGCTTAACCGGTGTTTCCAATCAGCTGATTCTGGAGAATCTAATCTGGCTTTCAAAATTGGGTAAGAAGGTGATCATCCGCGTCCCGGTAGTGCCCGGATTCAATGATTCCCCTCAGGAAATGCAGCAATTGGCTACATTCGCCGCCGGCCTTCCCAGCCTGAGTGGTATTGAACTGTTACCCTATCACCCCATCGGAATGGAGAAATATAGTCGCCTGCAGCGCGTGTACACATTAAAGGAAACGATAGCACCTTCAGAGGAAAACCTACAAAAGATGGCTAATTTCCTGAGAAATTTTCATTTAGAAGTTCAAATCGGAGGTTGATTCCATGAGTAAAAGTGAACGTGTGCTGCGATTAAGGCAACAAAGCCTGGATACACCGGCCTCTATTTCTACACAACGGGCTGAGCTCCTTACCGAATTTTATCAAAATCAGCAAGCGCTTCTTTCAGCGCCTTTGCAACGGGCGCATGCTTTTCAATATTTACTCGAACATGAAGACCTCTACCTGGGGGAAGGGGAACTAATTGTGGGGGAAAAGGGGTATTTTCCCAAAGCCGCTCCTACCTTCCCGGAATTATGCTGTCATAGCCTTGAAGATTTAAAAATTTTAAACGAACGCGAAAAAATCCCCTTTCAGGTGGCAGAAAAGGATTTCAACCTTTATGCCGAGAAAATAATTCCTTTCTGGCATGGGAAGTCGATGCGCGAACTGATATTTGCCGAGATGGAAAAGGAGTGGCTGGATTCTTACGGAGCGGGCATTTTCACCGAGTTCATGGAACAGCGGGCAGCCGGGCACACCGTATTGGACGATAAGATTTATCGCAAAGGCATGCTCGATTTTATGGATGATATCGATCAGAGTTTGCAAAAACTGGATTTTCTGAATGATCCGCGCGCCTATGATAAAGAACAGGAATTAAAAGCCATGCAGATCTGTGCCCAGGCATTGATCGAATACGCTGAGCGCTATGCCGCTGAAGCCCGTCGCCAGGCTGCCTACGAACCAGACCCTGATCGCCGGGCTGAACTGGAAAAAATTGCTGAAGTCTGCGATTGGGTTCCGGCCAGGGCACCGCGCAATTTTCATGAGGCGATCCAGTATTACTGGTTTGTCCATCTGGGCGTGACCAAGGAGCTTAACACCTGGGATTCTTTCAGCCCGGGGCGACTGGACCAGCATCTTTACCCCTTTTACGAACGCGGCATTCAGGATGGCAGTCTGACGCGCGACAGTGCTGAGGAAATCCTGCAGTGTTTTTGGATTAAGTTCAATAACCAGCCAGCACCTCCCAAGGTTGGTGTTACGATGGCCGAAAGCGGCACCTACACCGATTTCGCGCAGATCAATCTGGGCGGATTAAAAGAAGATGGTTCAGATGGGGTCAATGAAGTAACTTTCTTGCTGCTGGATGTGGTTGAGGAAATGCGCCTTTTACAACCAAGCGCATCGATTCATGTCAGCAAAAAAGGACCCAATCGCCTGATTAAACGGGCCGCTAAAATTATCCGCACTGGTTTTGGGCAACCTTCGATTTTCAATACCGATGCGGTTATCCAGGAAATGGTCAATTTTGGAAAATCCCTGCAAGATGCGCGCAATGGCGGTACAAGTGGCTGTGTGGAAACCGGCGCTTTTGGCAAAGAAAATTACACCCTCACAGGCTACCTGAACCTTCCAAAAATCCTTGAAGTAACCCTGCATAACGGTATTGACCCACGCAGTGGAAAACGAATCGGTCTGCAGACCGGTTTAGCTGACAGCTTTACCAGTTTTGATGCTCTGTATGCTGCTTTCTGTCAACAGTTGATGCATTTTGTGGAGATTAAGGTGAACGGTAACCAGGTGATCGAAAGGCTGTATGCGCGCCTCTTACCGGCTCCATTCCTTTCATTATTAATCGATGACTGCATCAGCAAGGGACTTGATTATCATGAGGGTGGAGCGCGCTACAACACAACCTATATCCAGGGGGTCGGGATCGCTTCCATTACCGATACATTCAGTGCGATCAAAACGCATGTATTTGAGGATAAACACTTCAGTCTAGCAGAACTGTTGCAAATGCTGGAAGTTAATTATTCAGGGTACGAACGCCAGCGGCAGCTATTAATGAACCATACCCCCCGCTATGGCAATGATGATGACCGCGCGGATGAAATCATGCTTTTGGTCTTTAATGCCTTTCATGATGCGGTCGTTGGGCGGCCAACAACGAAAGGCGGCAAGTATAATATTGATATGCTGCCAACCACCTGTCACGTATATTTTGGGAGCGTGATGGGGGCATCGGCAGATGGGCGCCTGGCTGGAAAACCGCTGTCCGAAGGGATATCCCCGGTTCAGGGGGCTGACCGCAAAGGCCCGACGGCTGTATTAAAGTCTGCAGCCAAGATGGACCATATACGTACGGGTGGCACGCTACTCAACCAGAAGTTTACCCCCGGCTTGCTGCGGGATGAAGAGGGGCTCAACGGGTTGGTGCAACTGGTGCGCACTTATTTCAATCTGGATGGACATCATATCCAGTTCAATGTGGTCGATGTGGAGACTCTCCGGGCAGCTCAACTTAACCCTGCTGAACACCGCGACCTGATCGTACGCGTTGCCGGGTACAGCGATTACTTCTGTGATCTGAGTCAGGTTTTACAGGAGGAGATCATCTCACGCACCGGGCATCACGAGTTTTAGACTTGGAAGCAGATTTTATTGTGGTTAGAAAATGCGATATTCCATCTGTGTGGCTGACCCAAAGCCAAGTAGCCATTTCAAATAAGCGAAATGCTCAATCTTGACTGGCACAAAGCCAACTCGTTCATACAAGCGCTGAGCTGCAGGATTCGTATCTATTACGTCGAGGCGAACAGACTGATAGCCTTCTTTGTGTGCATATTCCGTAAGGCTATTTAAGAGCCTGGTACCAATACCGCTGCTGCGCATATTGGTTGAAACGCCTATTCCATCCATTAGCAACTGGTCAGCGATATGTTTTCGTTCAAATAACGTAAGAACAAGTACAGCACGAATGGCGTTTAAGAACCCAAGATTCTTCTTTAACACACGAAATGAAATACCTCCTGTGAACGAACCCTGTGCAACCTTAAAGCCAGCAATTCCAACCAATTCATTTCCTTTTATTGCAACGAAAGAAAACCTTGGATCGAAACCCTCAGTCAGAACTGCAATTCGTGAAATGGGGTTTGGCATAGCGATTGAAAGCTTGGCCCCAAATGCTGCATCGTACAACTTGGCAGCTGAAGAGCGCAACTCGTCAGAAAATCCTCGTTGAATTTTAACCTCATCACTCACAATCTTTATCTCCTGAAGCGTAACAAAAAATTAATTCAAGCCTTGCGCGATATTCTCTTTCAAACCAAACGCCCTCCCGCCTGCGTTAAGTTGTTCTGTCTACTATACCTTAAAAATAGAGGAAACTACGCACAGATTTATCTACCTTAAGGCCACATACATGGACTGGGTTTTCCGGAGCCATTCCGGGCTGCGCACAATGGTTCCACACTACCGGGTTCAGTGACATTTCCTTGTAATTGGTTCATATTTTCTTTCATCTTAAATTGAAATTGGCCCGAGTATCCAAAATCATTGGTAATCAGCCCAGATAAAACTTGTCCATTTAAGGATAGTGTGCCATTAATATACGTCTTGATTCCCGATGTAGCAATTTCACCACCGACGTTAATACTATTCTGTGACAGATTCATAGGGATCACCACTGCAAATCCGGATACCCATACGGTATAGTTTCCTGTCCAATCATAAAAAGTTAGTGTTTCCGCAAAAGTCATGTGTGAAATTGTGGGGGGAGCCGTTGTACTTCCACCCATGAAATTGCTACAAAAAAATCGACCTTACCAGATACCCGGCAGTAGGCGGTATTGTACCTTTTGCGCGTACTCGCGATACCCCATTAAATTTCCCTGCAAGAAGCGATCTTCTAGTCTGGTGCGGATGATGAAAAAAGCGCCAAAAACCACGACCGGAATGAAGGCCCAAGCTGAATCGAGTAAGAGCGGCATGCCCAGGCTCGCTACCAGGCTTCCCAAATAGCCTGGATGGCGCACGAATCCATAAGGCCCACTTGAAACTACCCTGTGCCCTCGCTCTGCCTGGATGCGGACTGTCCCTGAGAAGTAGGCGTTCTCGATCAGTGCGAAAGACGCGAGAACGTACCCTGCTACGATTAATACCAGTCCAACCATCTTCACCGGAAGCGAGAAACCAGCTGACCAGTGATAAAGGGCATCCAGCCCGGAAACCAGCAGGATTAATACACTTCCATAGGCCACCAGCGGTGAGAGCCATTTATCCCACGGCTGAGTATTCTCGTGCTGGCCGTAATTCGCCCGTTCTTTGAGGATATCTGGTGTTTTGCGCGCGGCCAATGTTCGGCTAACGATGAATGTCAAAATAAATATAGCTGCCATAAGCCATGCTTCCCACCACCCCCACCGCCCAGATATCAGGATCGGCAGCAGGGGAATGACCACAAGAACTAATAGCAGCATGATCACGACGCGTGTGACGTTCACAACCTTCTGTTTTTCCATTTTGCCCTCGCATGTCCTTTCTGACCAGCTTCCGTTGATCAGCCCAGGTAATAAGTGGTGGTGACAGCTACCGGGTGACTAGCGGAGCTTCCCGTTCAGGTAGCAATATCGCTCCGGGAGAGGGGGGCGGTAGCCCACAGTGCTACATGGTCAAATCATATTATACTCCTTTCGCCACTGTTCAATGATGGTTTAGGCCTCCTTGAAAGTGTAAAAGATTTCGCGGTTCAAGAGGTCGCCGCGGAACCTGCCGTTGAAACTCTCGATAAAGCCGTTCTCCTAAGGACTGCCCGGCTCGTTGAAAAGGATTTCACAGCCAGTTCGTTCAGCCAGGCACAGATCTGCGCGGTAAAGAATTAAGAACCGTTATCGGAACCAATGAAGGCTGGGACACCACGTAGCAAGTTCAGAAATTTCTGCCCTTGCTTACGATCCCCTCTCACGCTTTCTTCCACTGAAGGAAAAACGCAAGTGGGTGTATGATGTCGTCCAGGCGAACTGACCGATAGCCTTCTTTGTGCGCATACTCCGTAAGGCTATCCAGGAGCATGGTACCAATACCACTGTGATTTTCTATGGTTCGTATTCGGATGGGTCAGCACAGTACCATTCGCGGGGTGGTTCTTCGTCGCTACACATTGCCTCTATGCCATTCCACCAACATTTTGTATTTTCACAGGTGCAGATTGCAAAATAGGAGCCAGGGTGGGGAAGGCAGGGTAACTCAGTAATGACTATCGGTGCGGAGTCAAGGTGGGTTCCATCCAAAAAAAGTACGCGCACGATCAGGAAAGTCCCCTCCTCCAATCCTTCCGGAATAGGGAACGATCCACTCAATATACCATTCTCTGATACGAAAAACTCAGCTATAGCATCAAGATTATCAATATTCTCCACCTGATAAAGCATTGCCTCAGCAGATTGGATACGATCGCCAGGCGAAGGGGCTAATTCTGGATCCAAAAGCAGCCTGGCTTGGATATCCCGCGTGCCCGAAGCATTGCTGGTGTGGAAATCCTCCAGATTTTCAATAATTACTCTGGCACATTCACAGCGTGCAGTTTCCAGTCCAAAAGAGTTAAATGTTGCCCGCGCGACAGCACGGCCCTTGTCGCCGGCGCTGCTGTAATACTCCTCATGATCCAGATCCCCTAAGTAATAGCGATTTGGAGCAATACCCATCCCTGCCATGCTAACCAGTGGAACTGCCCCATCGCTTTCACCCTCATACCGGTCACCACCCGCATCGCTAATCATCTGCGAGGGATTTTGCAGCAGGGTGGGCAATATCGTCGCGCCAATGGCTGTTTCCCCGGATTGATTCGGCAGCCGCTTGCTGGTCGTCCCATAAAAGAACACATATTTGTCGGTATTGTAGTACGGGTCGCTTTCATTAAATTGCTTTAGATTTTGATTATAAAGCCATGATCCATCAACCAGGCTGTATTTTGTGTTTCCTGGGTCAGTAAAAATCAACGCCCTGGTATCATCCTTGAAGATTTCATCCAAACGTAAAGGACGAACATTATCCCAGCGCAAATCACGTGTACCGGGGGTGTCCAACTGAACCTTCCGATCCAGGATCCACTGCAACATACCGCTACCCAGGATGTTATCAACGTCTCCTTCCGGTAAGTAGTCAGGGAACCAGTGAGCAGCCCGTAATTGGCCGGGATTCACCATGTATGCGCCGCGAAAAATGTAACCAAGCGAAACCAACGGGCTGCCATGATGCGGAGTCCCCCAGGTCACCAATTGGCGAAAAGAGTTTTGCATATATTCATCAAACTGACGGACACCCGCCCGGGCTACCAGACCACCCATCGAATGAGCTGTGATAAACACATTGACATTCATATCTGCTTCCCTCATCCGTTTTAACTGATAGCCGTCATTTTTTGCGCCAACCAACATGGCTTTGGCAAACGTATCTCCTAAAGGTTCCACAGGGTTGCCTGCCAGAGGGCTATACGCAGAACGAAAGGTAGGATAGATGAATTCGTAAAAAGCCGTGCAATCTACCTGATCCATCTGTGTTTCCAAGAATGTCTTGTAAAATACGTCCCACACTTCACGCTTATAGGAGTAGTTCCAGGGATCGTCAGTTGTGGCCAATGCGCTGCCATCTTTTTCCTGTTCGTTGTGCCCATGCACCAGCACAATCACGTTGCTGATTGGCTTCAGCAGCGCATCCTGATCCATTTTTGAATCGGCAGGATGACGAAATCCCGGGTTATCCTTATCGGGAATCATGCGTACCAACCGCGGGAAAGCATACCAATCCAGATGACTCTGAAAAGTCATCGGCACATATTTAACCTTCAGAAAACGGCCGTCACCATACTGCGGCACCACAGCAGCCAGTTTCACGCCAGATGTCTTTTGAGAGGCTGCGAAAGCAGTGGCCAGGCTGGCAATGTCCTTGTCAATGATCAGAATATCGCCGTTATCATCTAATGTGAGGGGTAAATAGGTTATTTGATCCAGAAGAATTTCACCATTCACCCATTGTGGACCGACCCGAGCGATATTGACTGTCGCCGGATGGAGTTCCCCCATCTCTCGGGCTGGTATCGTCAGTTGTGGGATGAAATCTGCGGTTACTTTGTCCAGTTCAAACTCAAGCACGCGTGTGCTCCCACTGGTTTCAAGCCCTGGTTGGTTTAGTTGGATGGTAGTGCTCTCGCGCTGGAGATTAACAGCCACCTCTGTCGTGCCAGATGGCAAGATCAGTCGGGTTTGATCACTCAAAGTAAGCGTGATGGGAACTGCACCGGTCACACCTTCCACAATTTCCGGATCGGTTTCCGGGCTGCGAATCCGCTGCAATGGGTAATCTTCTTCGCCAATCGAGCTGGTTAGAACCCCGCCACTGCTCGAATAACCGGGGTTATCAAATTCGACCGGGTTCTCGAGCCAGGAAGAAATCTCCTCCGCGAATGGGTTAAAGATGATGACGGCAGCAATCAGACCTACGCATAGCAACAATAAGCCACAGCCGCCTACCAAAAGCCCAGGAATCAAACAGCTATTTTTATTAGATTTTTGAGATGATGGATTGATTGAATTTCTCATGATTTTCTACCTACTAGAAAT
>JAVEYK010000056.1:8473-13538 GCA_034003505.1 Anaerolineaceae bacterium
TGGAAATAAACGGGTGGAAAGGGTTTATCTTTTTTAATCAAAAAGCTGAAGGACGTTTAAACTTCCCCGGTTAACCAACGAAGTTTCAGAGATGCCAATGCTTTAATTTTCTTTTATAAAGAAGGGAAATCGTTAAGAAATGTCTGGAAAAAGTGATACAAACTCGAAAGAACAAGAAAAATTGAACACCAGCAAGGTGCTTCAACGAGGGGGGTTTGCAACAGCTTTGGGTGCGCTATTCGCGACACTTGGATCGGCTGTAGGTTTAGGAAATATCTGGAAATTTCCTTCTCTCGCGGGAGAAAACGGCGGTGCTGCATTTATTATTGTATATCTGTTCAGCACACTCCTGGTAGGGCTTCCCGTGATGATTGCTGAGATTATGCTGGGACGCAAGGCTCGCGCTAACGCTATCGAAACCATGCGTAAGTTATCACCTTCCAAATCGCAACCCTGGTGGCTGATTGGTATCGCCGGTGCCCTCTCAGCTTTTCTGATTATGGCATTTTACACCGAAGTTGCCGGATGGGTATTTGCTTACGTGTTCAAGTCCATTTCAGGTGGGCTGCTATCAACCGACCCACAAGTAACTTCGCAGGCTTTTACCAGCCTGGTGACCAACCCTTTTCAGTCTCTTCTGTGGCAGTGGATTGTGCTCGCTCTGATGAGTCTGATCATCATTCGGGGTGTATCAAAAGGGATTGAAGCCACCACCAAGCGACTGCTGCCATTGCTTGTGGTGATGTTGGTTATCATCGCCATTCGCAGCCTTACGCTGCCTGGTGCAAGCGATGGGTTGAAATTCCTTTTCTCGCCAGATTTCTCTAACCTGACCGGTGGGGCGATTCTCGCTGCGATGGGGTTGGCGTTTTTTAAGCTTTCTGTCGGTATGGGAACAATGACCACATACGGCAGCTATTGGAAGGACAATCAAAACATCCCCACCACAACCTTGAAAGTGATGCTATCTGACCTAGCAGTATCACTGCTGGCAGGTCTCGCGATCTTCCCGGCTGTTTTTGCCTTTGGCTTCGAACCCACATCAGGTCCTTCACTGCTTTTTATAACCATCCCTTCTGTTTTTGCTTCTATGCCCTTTGGAAATATCTTTATGGTTATGTTCTTCCTGCTGGCAGCTTTCGCCGCAACCGGCGCGATGATCTCCCTGTTTGAAGTGCCAGTGGCTTACCTGGCGGAGAATACAAAAATGGGTCGTACGAAAGCGACGATAATCACAGGGCTCTTGCTGGCTCTGATCGGTTCGACCGCTGCGCTTTCTTCCAGTTCGATGGCCGACTTCACAATTTTTGGCAAAACCATGTTTGCCCTGTATGATTTTGTTTCTTCAAACCTGTTGTTGCCCATCGGCGGATTGTTTATCGCGATCTTTGCCGGATGGGTATGGGGAGCTGATAATATCCGTAAAGCATTGAGTAACAACGGCCAGCTGAAAAACGATTTAGTTGTCAATATACTGATTGTTATTATCAAATTCGTCACACCCGTTCTATTGATCATCGTCCTACTGAGTGGGCTGGGAATCTTTTAAGGTTTTCTCAAGTTGATTTTAAAAACACCCTGGAAATACTAAACGATTTCCGGGGTGATTATTTTAAGCTTAAGAGGTATTTATACTGTTGCGCAGTTATATTTAGCTGCACTAAATCCAGACATTCCGATTAAATAGATATTAATTTTGACGCCAAATAATCAATGGTCACGTCATAGAACACAAAATCGTCGATTTGCTTTTCCCACTTGGCAGCAACGACCAGTTTGATACTGTTTTCATCCTGTTCCGGGCACATCAGGAGCAGCTTGCATCCAGGAGCCTGCTTTCGCAACTGCTTGCAGAGGGTCAAACAATAAACCGTGTCATAAGGCCCAGATTCTGCAGCTTCAATCAGTGCTCCTTTAACATCGCAATTACGAATAGCAAAATCTGCATGCGGATAGTCGGGTTCGTAAATCAAGTGGACATCTGAGCAATCCCCAAGCTTATCCATTAAACCTTTCACTACCGCCTTGCGCTGCATAATCAAAATAATAATTAGCATAATTTATCCCTCCTGACTGTTTTTAGGTTAAAAACCATTCACCACAATAATCGCAGCCAGGTTTTCCAGCGTCACTTGAAAAATGGAGCTAAGGCGCATTGATAATTTGTCCTCTTTATTGCGATGCGACTTCCTCATAATATTCTTCAGAATCATCCCCAGCGGTCGACTGAAACAGGCTGACGAATCCCGCCAAGCAGCATTTGATCCCATAGAAACCACTCACCAGTAGTGACCTTTTTTCGAAGCTGTACAGGGCGGGGACTATCCGCACCACTTGATTTTAAGTAGAGTTTAGCATATCCAGCTTCATCAAAACTGGTAGGCACAGCGGATATCGTTACAGTGTAAGGCCGTGTTGGCTCATATCCATTTTCGGGTATGCTTCCTTCAAAGTAGGAAAATGGCAAATATTCTTTGCCACGCAACCGCTCATTAATAAACTGAATTTCGTGGTTTGAGAGTGCCTGGGGTCCTTTTAGAAATCCGATCATTGCGAGTGCGGCATTCCGGTTGGACAACCACTGGCACAATGCTGGTATCAAAAGGACTGCTGCATAATACGGTTGTTGTAGGTCGGCTTGTGGCAATGTTTTCAACATATCCAGCGTTATTGGTAATTCATCAAATGCTATCTTCCAAAATTGATTGATTGTTTCCATATCGTTTTTCGAATGCATCTCATCCTCATTCAAATGGTAAGGGAGTGTCAACAGGATTAGATGGATTATCTACTGCTGTTGACACTGTTTTCCCAGTCCAACTTTTTTTTTGAAAGGTTCAGGTTGGATTTGCTCTCGAGATCAGCCCGATGCTTCCAAAACAATCCCGATCCTTCTGCCTGCCGTCATAAATAAATTGTTGTTTTTAGGCGTCCTTTTTGACTCTTTTTAGGGTGCTGTAATGCTGGCGATGATCGCCTGAACGTCTGCATCCTGCAGTGTTATTTTCTTCCCATCGTACTCAAGTAAGATTGCAATTAAATACTCATCATCGCCATCTTCTGTCCAAATTAACGCTTGCCTGTTACCCCAACTCAACCCGGCAATCCCTTCCCAGGTGCGTCCACCAATCTTCATGGGTTCCAAATCTTCAGGGTCGTCGAAGCGATCCTTGTCAGGTCTAAAAAACGTGGAGTTCAGACCATAGTAACGGATTTCCATGCTGGGCGTGAAGTGTTGGTCATCCTCGCTTACTGCCCCTTTATTAAATTTTAGTTTGTCTTTGTCTACTGTGTTCGCTTCTTCAGCCCACAAATCCCAGACAGGATAACTCTTCCAGCCATCGGGACAAAGCGCACTAACGTTACCGGCAGAAATTCTTTCACCAGTAATATCAGAAACAGGTTTGTTCATGCTGAATTTTATGGAGTCTATTACTGCACTTCCTTCTCCACTGCTAATGTCGATTTTGGAAGTATTAACACTCACCGCAAGAGTACTGTCCAGCATGCCTATGTATTCTATCCAGTCCATTCCCACGAATTCGTAGGTGCGTCCGGCCATGTCGATTCCACCAATCGTCCTGTTTTTGATGGTTTGTACGTTTTCAAAATCGTTAGAATAACGATCAAATTTTTTCTTATCCGGATCGATATTTATCCTTATACGTGGAGAATTAGAATATATATCATCACAAGATTCCACTTGATACAAATTATATCCAAACGCTGTATGTTCTGCACACCAGCCCTGTGCGGGAAGCGTCGCGGAGATCATGACGCCTTCCATTTCGAACTCAGCTTTTATCGGTCCACCACTGGGCGGTGCGGAGGGTGCTGGTTTTTCTGGCGCAGCTCCTTCGGGGGGTGCCGGTTTTTCGGCGACAAGAACATCAACTAATTCAGAGTGAATATAGCCATCGATATCGAGAATCGCTTTGGTCATCGGGTCGCTATAGCAGCCGAGATACCAGTCTTCGTACCACGGTGGTCGTTCATCTTCAGGATTTTCCTCCCAAAGCTGACCCCAAGGACGCAGATAAACCATATAATAGAAGCCCTCGTCATCTTCGTCCACGTAACGACCGTCAATCACCATGTAATCTTCATAATCATAGATGCCCGGGTCAATAATCCAATCAGCGTGACCTATTTCATCCCCATTCCAATAGTGACCGCTTTCAGACATAGCTGCTCCCTTATCACCTACGCCATATTCAGATAGCGTGATATCCACTGTCGCAAAGTCTTCGCCATCTTCCCACAGGTAGATGACACCGGTATTATCCGGATTCATTTTGATTGTGGCATAGCAGTCCCAACGCCCTTCGTCGAGATGGTTGTAATCATCTGTAACGCTATGGGGTTCCCAATATCCGTACCAGTCGCCATCCCACCACTCCTGCAATTCGCTTAGCTTTCCTGCGCCACTAGTTTCCCCGCTGACGATCAGCGTGGGGGGCGTACCGCTGCTGCGAACATAAATCATAATGAGTCCGCCCCAATCGATGGTCAGTTCATCACCATTAATTTCGTATTCTATGTTTGCTGTATCACCGCCCTCACTACGAAGTTTCATAACACCTTTGTCCCAGGTTCCAGTAGCAATATCGTCTGTTTGGCAAACAGCTGTGCCATCTTCATTTAGTAAAACATAATAATCAAAACCCATCTCCCGGAATTCGTCGCCCGTCATCGTTTCACCATCTTCGGTGGCTTGGTCCAAAACATAGTAACCTGTGTCCCCGCTGGTTTTAGGAAGGTTCGCATAAGCGTTACTACCTTCCTTTTCAAAAATAAGATCCAAACCCATATCCAACATATTGGTAAGTGTCAAGATATCGTTTTCAATGGTCCCTGACAGATCAAGTCCATCTCCCGAAAGATTCAGGAGACCATCTTCATACGTAAATTTTCCGTATGCTTTTTCCCCATCCAGGACCAATTTAAATTTTCCACTATCTTTCATTTCAAGTGACGCACCTTCATCATACACCTCTGAAATATCCAGGGTCATGTCCATCATAGAAGCCGCAACAGCATTCCACATACCAAGATGGGGAGCATC
>JAVEYK010000056.1:13638-19601 GCA_034003505.1 Anaerolineaceae bacterium
GGAGCTTCGCCCATCACTGTAGGAATGGTTTTTGGCTCCGGGAAAAAACGCTCACCCGCCATCACACCTTCGGCTACCTGCACAAAATAGTCAAGGCTTTTGCTTTTGAAAACAAAAGCCTGCGCACCCGCTTCTTTCGCCCTGGGTCCATAGGTAATCTCGTCGAAACCTGACATTACAATTACTTTGATATCAGGGTATTTTCCCCGAATGGTTTTTGTTGCCTCAATACCCGATGCCCCCCCTTCAGTACAGACATCCATGAGAACCAAATCAGGTCTGAGTTTCATGCAATACAATTCTGCATGTTCAGCACTTTTTAAACTGCCAACTACCGTAAAAAGATCCGTGTTTGTGAGAGCATGCGAGAGCGAATCGGACATCGATTCGTGATCGTCCACAATCAGTACTTTATGCATTTTGAGTACCTCCAGGTAAAACCACAGACAATGTAAACAGTGGGTAATGATAGATATCCAAAATACCGCCTTGTGCACCCACTTTTTTTCTCATGGTCTCGATACCGCTGCCTGCTGCAGGTTGGGCAGAGGTTGTGTGTCCATTATTGGTAATAAGTAGCTTGTGAGCTTTCTCTTTTCGCTCAGCCTGAATGTTTATTTGTGTAGCAAAACCATGTCGGACAGCGTTGGTGCTGCTTTCTCTTATTATATCGACAAATAGCTTCGCCCGCTGGGTATCTTCCGGTAGCTGCCCCTCAAACTGAATATCTACCCCGATCGCAGCAAAAATGTTTTGAATGCTGTGCAGTTCATGGTTTGGACCAGTTTCAATCTTTTCTGCTTTTAATTCGTCTAACAGTCCTCTCGATAAGGATGTGAGTAACTCATCATTCAGATTATTGTCTTTCTGTATTGTGTGAAGCAGAACGGTTAGACGCTGCCCTAAAATATCATGTGCGCGCATGCGGGCATTCTCAATTTCCCTCTCTTTGCTGAGGGCATATAAATTAGCAATTGTTTTCTTTAATTCATCGCTCTTGTGCTTTAGTTCTTTATTTTGGAGCTGAAACTCAGCCGTCAATGCCCAAAGCTCGCTGACATCCGCTACAGAAATATGGACATACTTTTTCATACGAAACGAAATATCTGTTTTTGTAAACATCCACGCAGTTTCGTCCGGTAGAAGGTAAACCATTTGCCCTTCCAACTCCGCTTTTTTGTATCTTGATTCATATCTGTGTGAAGCAAGCACATCATAAAATTTTTCAGCATTACGAAAAACTTTTCCAGTAATGGCAATCATCAGATTTTGCATTTGGTGGTTAGAGAGAAGTATGGTCCCATCGTTTTCAGAAAATAATATACCAGTATGTAACGAGTCAATGGCTTGGATAACCGACAAGGCTGAGATGTTTGACCTTATTGCAATAATACTCAATACACAAATTTTGATGCTTCTGCCTAGAAAAAAGAGCAAAGCGGCAACAAAAAACCAGGGGAAGGCACTTCCTAACCCATTCTCCAAAATCGGTAAAGAGATAACAGCGGCTGGGATAACACTGAGTGGCAATAGGTTTCTCGTAAGAACAGAAACCACGATCGCCAGGATTAAAATCACGAAAAAAACGATACTTCGAAGCTCCACATATCCAATCGGTACAACAAATCCATTTTCATAGCCATTTACAACCTGTCCATGCATAAGCGAAAAGACAAGAATCTCACATAATATGGATATTTCAAACATTGTTTCTAAAATCCGGTGTGTGGTTGCGCTGTGCCGGTAAAAGTTTAACACCAGCGCCAGCGTCTGGGTCAAAACACAAATTCCCAATATTAACGTGATAAAGACGCGCGCCGCCGGTGAAAAAGTAAAAAACTCAATCATATGCTATGCCTTCTTTCGGAAAAGAAGAACTGATGCCGATCGTCTCTTCTAAATCTTTTGTAACTATGGTTCCCCTTGCGGCAGCAATCGCTGCAAGCAGTCTGACTTCTGGTTTGAAAGTTCCCAGTTCTTCTGATGGAAGCATCCGCATTGTTAGAAATTCTTCTACGATTCCTAGTTGGTTGATGATATAAGGGCAGCCTGTACAGACTGCCAAATCGATCACAGCATAGAAAATGTCGTAAAACAAGGTGGCGTGCCGGATTGCAAGATTTTCCCTCATTTCGTTTACGGTTGCAATCTGAACATTCGAATATTTTGCTATTTGTGAAAGTTCATCCATGTACACAATTAGCTCATTCATGGTGGTGATGGTAGTTTCCTTCTCGCGAAAAAACAAATTGCAACGGCGCTTTATATAGCAGAGTAGTAATGCAATCCGGGTGGTTTCTTTCGAATGAGTTTCACCGTGGGGCAAATTTTCGATCATGGTTGACAACTGTTCTATGCTTCCAGCGATCTCAGCCTCTAATTGTTCCATCAGCTGTTTTTTTGCTTTTTCCTGGTTAATTGAGCGCTTAAGTTTTTCTTCCTCAGCTAGTATGGCATTGGCTTCCGTTAGCATTTGTGTCGACTTCTGAATTTCACATTGTAATTGTGAAATCTTACGGATATCCTCTTGCCATACGGCATAACCACCCGGAATGGGGTTGGCAAATAACAGAAAATCTTTATCCTGTAGAAATGGAAACGGTGATAAATTTATCACATGAGCAAGGATCTCATCATCCAGGGGGGTTGCAGACGCAGAAGCCAGTACCGTCTCACCCGCATGGTTGATAATTTGCATTTTAAGCGGTGAACGTGTGAAGAGATCGATATATTTAGTGTTTACCGGAATTAACCCAGAACGAATCGATGCCTCAAACATGAGCATTGTAAACAGCCCAGTCACAATGGTAACATCAGTTTGAAAGACCAGCGGGTTGCGTATGATATATCCGTAATTATAGAGACCAAACAAAAAGAAAATGACAAGAGGAAAAATAAATCCCTTTTTCCTTGGATTCCTTATGCTTTTTTGCACCAGCATGAAAAGTACCGTGGCGAGATTGACCATGGAGACAAAAAGCACTATATAGTAACCAAAGCCGTAGCTGTAATTTTTGCCCCAATCCGGTCTACTTAAATCCAGGCGGAATACCTGCCCATGCAGGTCATTGGTGAATACAAAAATGATCAAAATGCTGATGAGGATCGCCATCATCCGCCACCATTTGGGAGGGAATATTTTGTGTTTAGGCTTGTCGATTGCCCATGCCATCCATAACAAAACCAGCGGCAATGACAACTGAAAAATATAAAACGAATACCATAAATAGCGGGTAAGAATGGGAGTTGCTACTATTTGATATTTGACAAGACGAACCAAAGTCCATCCAATCAAAATTATCCCGGTGAAAAAAGCAGCATAACTAATCCCCTTTTGCATGGAACGACTTAAGACCGATACCGTCCAGATCGTAACCAAAATGATGAAAATTAAAGCGAAATACAGGTGTTCGCGATTGTCAATAGACATAAACTGTTTGGAATGAAGGACCTCCCGCTCAATTAATGCGCTAACATTCTGGGTGGTTTTTGCAAAGTGTTTGTAATCGTCAACTCTGACGGCGGAGGAATAGGCTGCTTCATCAGGGTAGATGGAATTGTGACCTTGATGATCTGGTAAGCGCAGCTGGGCATCAAGCAATAATTTTTCCGGGCTACCTTCGAAATTAAGGGTTTGATTTGAAAGCAAACCCTTTTCGTAGGTAAATGTTCCCTCGGCAGGTATGATGATTTCAATATTGCGCCCATTTTCCATCAGAAATACGGCTTGATAGTCATAACAAATAATGATGGGAGACTCAAATGTATTGATTTTAAGGCGGCCTTTAGCCTGCAAGGAAGCCAACAGTTCGATTGTTTTTGATAAAGTGTAATGTTTACCTTCCAGGCCGTAGGACATGGCAGCTGACAACATTTGCACATCGCCAGATGTATTTGAAAAGGCTACTTCCTGCTGAGTGGACTTCAAATCATTCCAACCAGTAATTGCGACATCGGTTTGATCACGATCAACAGCAATAATCACCGTCGCCAGATAATGAGGATACCAGTATTTTGCAATCCCGGTTTCAAGCGCACCGACAGCTTGTGTGTCAAAAGCTTCCGCAATGGCACCATCACCTAAACTGAAATAGGCTTCATAATCCGATTGTTCAATCACAAATGAAGTCAAGATCTGTTCCACAACTTTTGGATACGATGAATAATCGTCCAGATTAATTCGTATTGAATTGGAGATTGATTGTTTTGCACATCCAGATAAAAAGATGGTGAGGATCAGGGTGGGTAGGAGACCAACTATAATTCTCAAGTGCTTTTTACAATTGGAAAAACAAGCCTTTAACACTCCCCACTCACTCCAATGAAATACCATTAAAGCACCTGCCTACCATGTTGTTGCCATCATGATAACATACCACCATTGATTTCTGTGTAACCAGTTCATTGAGAATAACATTGGAAACCCCAAAAAATTGGGCACTTATCAAAATGCTGCTAACTTTGCAAATAAGTATTTTAATGAAGCATCGTAAAACACAAAGTCTTCAACAATTTTCTTTTGCTTTGCTTCTGCTGCCATCTTACGGCTTGCCAAGTCATCCTGTGAAACAAGCAATAAAATATGGCAATTTGGCAATCGTTTATGCAATCCTTCGCAAAATGACAGCTGTGTTATTTTTTTCTCTGGACCATTACCAACCACATCTATCAAGGCAACATCCACCTCAAAAACTTCTGCATCCAACAGTGCCTGCTGCGAATTAAACAGCATAAAAATTTCAAATTCCATATCTGGCATAGCTTTCATAGCTACAGCAAGGCTTTGGGCAAGTATTTTATTGGTTGTGATGAAAGCAATTTTCTTTATATCTATATCCTCTTAATCAGAATTCCACCTTAATCGCATTGCTTTTTAACTTTGTGAGTAGAAGTAACCTTTACAATCATTTGAGCCTCAATATTTTGGCAAGCATACGCTCAGCAAAAAAGACGCTACCCCCTTCCCTGTTATTGAGATGTTATGAACAGTATAGCAAAAAGGATCCGCGCTTACACTAGCCGCAGGGGATAGTCATTTATTGAAGCGGAAGAAAATGGCAAAAAGCTCTCAGGCATTGGATAACCTCCCTGAAAGTGTACCTCGACTTTGCGTGAGGTATGCCCCTCCTGACTACCTATTCTATCGATGATTATTTAATCTCATCGTGTTAACGAGAATCTCTAATCCAATCTGACATTAGATTCTTATGATTTACATCATTGTACGGATGTTTGAATAAAGGTTTGATGATGGTGTAACCTTAGTCTAAAGGAGTATTATGCCAATTAAAAATGTAAGTGTTAAAACCACCCTGGTGGAAGGATTTAAAATTGAATCCAGAGTTAGGCAGCACGTTGTTTACACAGATCAACCCCCTGCCGGTGGTGGAACTGATTCAGGTCCCACACCTCCGGAATATTTGCTGGTATCCTTAGCAGGTTGCATTGTAACCCTCGGTCAAATCATTGCCAAACAAGAACGATTACCTGTTCGTAATATCGAAGTCGATATTGAAGGCGGCTTTGAAACAGATGTCTTAATGGGGAAAAATACTGAATTACGCGCTGGGTTTTCATCCATTCGGGTTCACGTCAAACTTGATGCTGACATGACCCAGGAAGAGAAAGAACATTTAATTCACAAAATTGATGCTCGTTGCCCCATTTCGGACAATCTTATTAACCTGACCCCGATTGAGTTTGTAGTGGAATAAATGTAGGGAATCCGATTCTGAAGAGGCCTGGCATTCCAGCCTCTTCAGAAATCTTAGGGGGAAAGAGAATAATAATTATTACTATCCCGATCTCTGCTGTAAGCATTCGAAGATCATAGCTGTCCAGGTAATAATGCTTTCAATCCGATGAGTGAGCTGAACTTTTTTTTCTGATAACGATGGCAATCGGGGTGGGTCTGATTATTTTCAACCGCCGCAGTAAAAAGAAAGTGGACGGCGGCCTGACCT
>JAVEYK010000057.1:0-19335 GCA_034003505.1 Anaerolineaceae bacterium
TACTCTGGTCTACAATGCCTACACCGGGAAGGTAGCCGAAAAGTTTGGCGAATTCTGCATAGACCCGTTGCGGGCCAATCACGAGCGTGCCAACAATCATTAAAGTTAGAAAAGCAAGAGCGACAGTCCATGCCGGTCGTAAACTAAAAAATGGCCTGGACTTTCGAGGTTTTTCACCAGCACGCCGCATCAGATCAGCATACACCTGATCAACAAACTCAGGGCGTATTGCCGGGATTCCGAAAGACTGAGAAATATTCTCTTCAAACTGAGGGGGTAAATTTCGTTCATTCATTTGAGACCTCCAACTGGCTGTGCAACCGCGCCAGTAACCGGTATATAGATTTTTTGACCGCTTCTTCATTACGCTGAAGAAAATAGGCAATTTCTGGGAAACTCATCTCAGCTAAAAACCGTAGACGCAACAGTTCGCGCTCTTCCTCGGGCAATTCCTGGATGAGTTTTGAAAGGGCTGTCGCCTGCTCTGATTGGATTATTCCCGATAAGGGGTCATATTCCACAGGAATATCCACTATCTCAACAATGGCAGCGGCATTTTTCCGTTGCCGAAAGTGATCCACCGCTTTATTGCGGGCAATTGTAAAAAGCCAGGGAGCAAAGTGTCCATTCTGTCGAAATGTGTCAAAGGATTCAAAGGCAGCGAGAAATGTCTGAGCAGTCGTATCTTCTGCATCATGCACATTACCAAGCCGGCTGTAAAGATATCGGAAAACTTGCTCTACAAAGAGCTTATATAACTCTCCAAACGCCTTGGGGTCCTTTCTTGCGGCTTTAATTATCCTTAATTCATCAGACTCAGGGTTGATCTTTTCGTGTGACGATAAAATACTGTTTAATCCCATAAATACCCTTTCCAATCGTTCTCATAATGTCCTGCAGGTTTTATTAATTTTGAGCTCTATATGTAATACGAGAAAAAAAAGCAAAGGGGACAATTTGATTATTTCAATGATGGACTCCTGGCTATTTTCTGACCTGGTACTCCGCACATCATTCTCTTCTTAGATGTTTTGAAAGATCACTCAAAAAATGCTGTTTCTGTGTATGGTGCTTTTTGAAATCCTGAATCCTGAATCCTGTATTGTGAATCCTGATTCCTGAATCCTGAATTCAATTACTGCTCTTCCAGCAAGTGTTCAACGTCCTGCCAGCGTTTGTAGGTATTGGTTATTTCACTTTCCAACCATTTGATGCGTTCTACTGTCTCTGTAATCAACTCTTCCGCCTGATTGTAAAATTCTGAGGAGGACATCTTTTGAATTGTTTGTTGGTATTCACTTTCCAACAATTCGATTTTTTCAGGCAATGTATCCAGTTCTTGCTGTAAATTTTTCTTTTGCATGAAATTTAATTTTTTTGGTGCAGCTTGTTCCACAGAAGGCATCTGCTTACTGGAAGGGGTTGCCTTTCCAATTTCCGCATCGCTTTCATTCTTTTTATCCTGGAGCAGTTGATACCAGTCATCGTATCCACCTATGTATTCGTGCACCAGCCCATCGCCTTCCAATACCAAAGTGCTGGTGACAAGATTGTTCAGAAAAGCGCGGTCATGGCTGACCAAAATGAGTGTGCCTTTAAATTCCAATAATAAGTTTTCCAGCAGATCCAAAGTTTCCAGGTCAAGATCATTGGTGGGTTCATCCAATATCAACAAATTGGCTGGCATGGTTAATAGACGCGCTAATAAGAGCCGATTGCGTTCACCCCCTGATAGGACATGGATGGGAGCATGCACCCGCTCCTTCGTGAAGAGAAAATCTTCCAGATACCCGTATACATTGCGGTTGTGTCCGTTAATCGTGATGATATCTCTTCCCTGGGCTACGTTTTCATATAAAGTCTGATTTTCGTCTAATTGGGAGCGCAATTGGTCAAAATAAACCCATTCAAGGTTGGTTCCTAACTCGATTGAACCTTTTTGGGGCTGTAAGTTACCTATTAGCAGGTTGACCAGAGTTGTTTTACCAGAACCATTCGGGCCGACAATACCCAATTTATCACCGCGCTGCAGGGTGAATGAGAAATCTTTGATGATTAGGTCATCCCCATAGCCGAAACTTATCTTCTCCGCTTCAATAACCAATTTGCCCGATTTCCGTGCTTCCTGAACCTGTAAATTCACCTTTCCGGGCTTCTCGCGTCTTTCCTTGCGAATAGCTCGTAAACGTTGCAGTGCCTTTACTCTTCCCTCATTACGCGTTCTGCGCGCTTCGGTGTCCTTACGGATCCATTGTTCTTCCTGCATCAATTTCCGATCAAACAAAGCATTTTGTGCCTGTTCTGCATTCAGGTAGTTTTCTTTCCTCTCCAGAAAGGTTGAGTAATCACAATCCCAATCAAAAATACGTCCTCGGTCCAGTTCGACAATGCGTGTCGCTAGCTTTTGTAGGAAAACCCGATCATGGGTGACAAAAACCAGGCTGCCATTCCAGCGCAGCAGAAAATCTTCCAGCCATAGGATCGATTCAATATCCAGGTGATTGGTCGGCTCATCCAAAAGCAGTAACTGCGGTGAAGACACCAGCCCTTTGGCCAATAAAACTCTGCGCTTCATTCCTGCCGACAAGATCTCAAAATCCATCTCGGGCAATAATTTCATGCGGCTGAGGGTTTTTTGAACCAGCAGATCCGATTGCCATTCCACATCTTCTGCATGCCAATCGAATGACATGCCATCCAAACCACCTTTTACAATGTTATAAACGGAACCATGCATGCCTTCCGGCACTTCCTGGGGCAAATAAGCGATTCGCAAATTCTGTTGGCGGGAAATGACACCTGCATCCTCGCTCAAAACGCCTTTGATGAGTTTCATGAGGGAGGTTTTACCCATCCCGTTGCGGCCAATTAAACCCACGCGTTCATTGTCTTTGATACGAAAATTTATTTCGTCCAGCAATAAATCACCGCCAAATCCCAGGCTCACTTTTTCAAAATTGACTAAATTCATTCATCCTCGCCGGATAAATATACTACATAATTCTTTCAGTTTCAGCGCCGAATTCATGAAACTCAATCCAATTTCAAGCCCGACAAGGGACCTGGCACGGACAAAGCGCTGCTTCCAAAAATCAGAAAAAATCAATCACCACCAAATTACCAAGATCAGCTAAAATTGGCTACGTGATCGATTATCCCCAATTGAATTTTGATAAACTGTACAAATCCTTCCATACACCGCTCAGCAACCTGGATTGTGGGAAGAAATGTGCTCCTTATAACCCAAACGGAATTCCATTTTGCTGCGATATTTGCCACGCAATTCCAGCCGTTTATAAGAGCGAATGGGCAACCTTGAAAAAAAGCACAGACCTCTGGCACCTCTGGAAACAGGAAGATTGCCAGTCCGCATTGGTTTCTGAAAAGATAAATGTTAATGATCTGCCGGAAAATATGCTTTTGTTGGCTTGCAAAGGCGTACAATATTGCCAGAGAAATTATCGTGCCATCAGCTGCCGGCAGTTTCCGTTCTTTCCGTACGTCAGCCAGGATTTCCGCTTCCTTGGCATGGCGTATGAATGGGAATTCGAAAACCAATGCTGGGTGATCAGTCATTTGGAGCAGGTATCATCTGCTTTCCGGCAGGAATTTGTATCCACGTTTGATGAGATTTTCAATCTTTGGCCGGAGGAGATGGAAAGTTACGCCATCAAATCCGAAGAAATGCGCGCGGTATTCAAACATAGGCGACAACGGATCCCGATCCTGCATCGCAATGGCAAAAATTACTTACTCAGTCCAGGCAATGAACGCATTAGAATGACAACCGTAACAAAATTCAGAAAGTTCAACCCTTACAGTAACGAGTTCAACCCACAACAAAGAAGACAACAATGACATCACCACCAATCGTTAAGAAACAAATTAATCGCGGATATTCCTACGCCCTTCTGGGGGCATTATTTCTTTCGACAACATCCATTATTATCCGCCATATGACCTTGACCTATCAGATACCGGCCTTGATTCTGGCATTTTGGCGGAATGTTTTTATCGTTGCCACCCTCATCCCTGCTTTTTGGATCATCAATAAAAATCTGCTGAAAATCAAAACCGTCCAGCTGGGATTTCTGATCCTATATGGAATAATCGTAGCCTTTTTCAATTCTTTCTGGACGCTGTCTGTATCCATTAATGGAGCTGCTGTGGCCACCGTACTGGTTTATTGTTCTGCCGGGTTTACGGTATTATTGGGTTGGTGGTTTTTAAAAGAAAGCCTGACATGGATTAAATTGGTTGCTGTCGTTTTCAGCCTGGGAGGCTGTGTGCTGGTAGCAGAAGCCTATGACCCAGCTTTGTGGACTACTAATCTGGCCGGCATAATAACAGGTATTTTATCCGGACTCTCTTATGCTGGTTATAGTTTGATGGGGCGTTCAGCCTCTCAACGTGGGCTTTCACCCTGGACGACGCTGTTATATTCTTTTGCATTTGCCGGGTTATTCCTTCTGATGCTCAACTTAATCCCAGGCGATTTTCTGATTGGAAAAGCGGAGCAGGCCAGCGATTTAATGTGGTTGGGGAACCGTTTTGATGGCTGGATCATTCTAATCCTCCTGGCTGCCATCCCCACCCTGGCAGGATTTGGCTTTTATAATGTCAGTCTGACCTATCTTCCTTCCAGCATCGCCAATCTGATCTCAACGACCGAACCTGCCTTCACAGCAGTAACTGCTTTCCTCATTTTAGGGGAACGTCTGACACCCATTCAAGTAATTGGAAGTATTTTCATCCTGGCCGGTGTGGTATTCTTAAGATTGTTTGCAAATAAATCACGCGAGAGAAAAACAAAACCCAATAAGTTGAATTTCCCAATCTAGAAGGAATTAAACCATGGATGAAAATTCAATCATAGAATGGTTACTGGAATCACCCACCGCTTCCATACGTTATAAGACGCTGCGGGATTTGGTACACCTACCCGCAAAGCATCCTGAGTGTCTGGAAACATTTGCTGCAATTCAATCGCAGGGCGTTGTGCCAGCGATTTTAAACCAGCAAGTCGAATTAGGACGTTGGCATTATCCTCAACATTATTACACCCCCAAATACACCAGCACACATTGGAGCATGATGTTGCTGGAAGAATTATTATGTGATCCTGAGGATGAGCGTTTTCAGGCAGCAGTTGAATTCATGCTTTCATCCACCCACAAACAAATTTCAAAATATACACTGGATCAAAATACCGGTTGGACTTGCTTGTGGGGAAATATCATCCGCTATTGTGTGTATGCCGGAAAATGGGCCGACCCACGATTGCAATCCATGCTTGACCTGACTGCTAAAAGTTTACTGAATAAAAAATGTAATTGCGAATGGAACTGGCAAATGCCCTGTGTTTGGGGTGCCGCCCGATCCATTTGGGGGCTCATTCTTATCCCAAAACCTGATCGATCAAACCTTATTGAAGAGGCAATTCACAGCGGTCTGGAATTTGTTCTCGAAAATGTCAATTTAATCATCGCTGAACAACCCAACCCAGCAGAACATAAAACACATCAAATCTGGAACAGGCTAAATTTCCCTTTGTTTTACCAGGCTGATATCCTGTTTGTTTTACGACTCCTGTTGGAACTGGATGAACTACATCATCCATTGGCTGCCAACCTGCTGACGTGGTTGCGCTCCAAACAAAAACCCAATGGACGCTGGCAGGGTTCCAGTCCGTTTCGTCAACGCACCTATCCAGAATTAGGCGACCAAGAGGAAACTGCTCGCTGGGTCTCCTTACAAGCTGCATCGATCCTACGGAAAGTGAGTGACCATGCTTGATTGGTATCAATATATTTTAATTGGATTGGCAGCTTTGGCAGGTGGTTTTATTAATGCCATTGCCGGAGGTGGGACACTCATCACTTTTCCGGTTTTAACAGCAGTGGGCATACCAGCTGTCGTCGCCAATATCACCAACACCGTTGCCCTCAGCCCGGGCTACCTGGGTGCTACCATCGCACAATGGAATGATTTGAAAACACAGAAAAAAAGATTATGGCTGTTTGTGCCGGCATCCATTATTGGAGGCATCATTGGTGGAATCTTACTCCTTAACTCCGGAGAACGCCTGTTTCGCTCCCTGGTGCCATTCCTGATCCTGTTGGCGTCTGCCTTATTGGCTGTTGGTGATCCATTGCGAAATCTAATCAATCGGCGCTTGCTATCCCGCGGAGCATCTCTAGAGCATATTCAATACGCAATCTTACCAGTCATGCTGGCAGCTGTTTATGGCGGCTATTTTGGCGCTGGACTGAGTGTCATCGTTTTGGCAGTACTGGGATTCCTGATCAATGACTCACTGACCAGACTTAATGCCCTGAAACAAGCTATTTCATTCAGTGTCAATACAGCCGCAGCCATTTTCTTTGTCTTTTCGGGCCAGGTAAACTGGAATGCCGCTGTGGTGATGGCGGTATTCGCCATCCTGGGAGGCACATTAGGCGGCAAACTGGCGGGCAAAATCAAGCCGTCCACTTTGCGCTGGACAGTGGCCACCATCGGCGTCATCGTTTCAATCATCTATTTTATTCGCTGATTGGATGCTTTTACATGATTAATGACGGGTAGAAGTTAGCTGGTGCTCTTCTCTCCATTACCTGTTCCGCATTGTAAGCCACCCGCAAAAGAAGATGTTCCTGCCAATGTTTACTCATGGCTTGCATACCTACAGGCAGACCACGTGAATCATAGCCGGCTGGGAAGCTGATAGCCGGTAATCCGGTGAGATTACCGCTATATACATAGCGCATATATTCGGTATCGATGGAAAGATCTGACCAACCCTGGCCAGGATTCGCCAGTGGGAAAACCTGCGCTGATTTTGCTGTGCCAGGCGATAAAATGACATCCACCTGTGAGAAAATACGCTCAAAAGATGCCAATGCGCGCGTGCGGTAGCGCTGAGCCTGTAGATAGTCATTGGAGCTCATCTCTTCACCCAGAACAAGGCTCAAACGCACCGCTTCTGCCATTTCTTTGCGTTGCGATTTATAAACACGCATACACATCGCCATTTCGGACAGGATCGTAACTGCATGCGCGATGCGCATCTCGTCCAATTCCGGAATTTCAATTTCAGTTATCTCTGCACCACGGCTTTTCATGTTTGATAACATCTCTTTAAACACCAGAACAACATCCGGATCAGCATGCTCATTCCATTCCGGGTAGATACCAAATCGCAAACCGGACAAATCCGGGATATTCCATCCTTTTAAGGTGACTGGCGGTTGCACCAGACTATTCGCATCCCTGGGGTCCGGCCCGGCGATGATCGAATACACCAGGGCAGCATCGTAAACACTGGCTGCTAACGGGCCTAAATGGGCTACACTCCAACACAATGGAGCTGCTCCAAACTCGCTCACCCTCCCAAAGGTTGGCTTCAATCCAATTACGCCACATAATGTCGCTGGAATCCGGATGGAACCACCACCATCTGCCCCGATTGCCACCGGTACAATCCCTGCTGATACAGCCGCCGCAGATCCACTGGAACTGCCGCCGGTATCACAGGTGCGGTCGAATGGGTTACGGACGGTGCCGTGGTGAACGTTCATCCCATTGGGTGCAATACCAATCTCATGCATATTTGTTTTCCCTACCAGCAGTGCCCCCGCAGCTCTCAAGCGCGCTGCTACGGTCGAATCTTGCCTGGCAGGTTGTTTGCCCAGGAATGAAGTTCCGACTGTGGTTGGAAAAGGCAGCATATCAATTTCATCTTTGATAGCAACCGGCACACCGTCTAATGGACTGAATCTGTTCCCCGCTTTGATCCGTTGTGCAGACGCTTCCGCCTGTGAAAAGAGGTCATCCCGATTTAATGCGATAAAAATTCTCAGAGGCTGTTCCCCCTGTTCAGAGCTTTTGATATTGCGGAGCACTTGCTCTGCAACTTCGATCGGTGTTATCTCCTCATTTTTATATTTATTGGAATAATCCCATGCTGTAGGATAAGGTAAACTTGATGGCGGATTGCCTGGTTCGGTGACCACCACAGGTTGTTCATGTTCCGGGTTGGGGTTTGCCAGTGGATAAAAAGTAGGCACATCCTCCACATTTAATGCCCTTAATTTCGGTATTCCGCCATTATCTAATAACGAATTGAGTAAGAGCATTTTCCCAAATGGAGTTTCGATTAAATTCGTAAAAATGGATAACATATTGCCGGTCAATTTTGGCAGTTTCAGGGATTCCAGGTTGTAGGAACTCATGATTTTTCCTTTAAATATTTTATTTTGAAGTCAATAGGATTGTTGGATATAATCATTTAATGATTCTAGCACAATCAACACTTCCCAGGCTTGATTTAGCGATCAGTCTTTTCAAGGGTGAAAATACCAGGTAATTAAGTAGGTTTGGTGTAGTAATGCCGGCTGATTGATAACAAAGAGTTCAAAGGAGACCTTATGACTGCCTATGTAATTGTGGATATCGAAGTAACTGATCCAATTCAATATGAAACAGTAAAAAAATTAACTCCTCCTATTGTGGCAAAATATGGTGGTCAATATTTAAGCCGCGGGGGCGTCACAGAGGTGGTTGAGGGCGATTGGCATCCCCAACGACTGGTGATCATTGCGTTTGAAAATTCTGAAAAAGCAAAAAATTGGTTGAACTCTCCGGAATTTGCTCCCATCCGCGAGTTACGAGCAAAAACTGCCATCACCAGAATGGTAATCACAGAGAGTGACGCACAACTGATTCCGGGAAATCACTAGTGATGTGTTACCAGTCATAGAAAAAAATCACACCTTTTTAGGACTGGTTTATAAAACTTATCAATGTTATTGTTGTTACGAAACAACATGGACACTCTCAATTCAAAATTGCGTGAACCCATCAGTGCATTGACACACCTTGCAGCAGCGGTGTTTTCATTGCTGGGACTGATCGTACTTCTGTACTTTGGATGGGGTGATCTTCAGAAAATCATCCCCTTTGTCATTTACGGAATCAGCCTGATTTTGATGTTCACCTCCAGTGGTACCTACCACATGCTGATTGGGCGTGATTCGATCATTTTAAATTTACGGAAATTGGATCACTCAGCCATTTATTTGTTAATTGCCGGGACGTATACACCGATTTGTATATATTTTTTTAATGGTTTCTGGCAATATGGCATGTTAATCCTGATCTGGAGCCTGGCATTCATTGGAATTATTGTTAAATTATTTGTGATCAACGCACCCAGATGGATCACTGCTGGTGTTTATCTGGTCATGGGATGGCTGGCGATCATGGGAATTCAGGAGATCCTGCGCACCATGCCCACCGCTGCCATTCTCTGGATGGTGATCGGCGGTTTATTTTATTCGATTGGCGCGATCATTTACATTACAAAACGTTTGGATTTTGCCCCCGGCAAGTTTGGTTTTCATGAAGTCTGGCATATCTTCGTTATCCTGGGAGCTTTCAGCCACTTCTATCTCATATTAAGATTTATTGCTATGGTTTAACTTTTTTCTTTCAATCTTCTTCATCGCATTTTGTCTCTTTTTTTTCATGTCAAGCTGGAATTAAGTTCGAGGGTGAATCATTTATTAAAAACAACAGGAGCAGGGTTATGAACAAAGAGCGGGTGGTCTTATTAGGCGCATCAGGCACCATGGGTTTTGCCGCGTTTCAGGAACTATGGAAAAAACGTAAACAATATGAGATTGTGCTCCTATTGCTGCCAAACCTCCACGAGAAACTTTTATTCAAACCTTATGAAGTTATATCCAATATCAAGTCCATTCCTGGCAGAGGAAATGTTCAGGGTGATGGGTTAAAGATAATCTGGGGAGACGCTACCAATTTTGAAGATGTTATGCAAGCAGTTGAAGGTGCCGATTGGGTTCTGAACGCCATGGCTTATATTTCTCCCATGGCAGATTACTATCCCCTAAATGCCAAGGCGGTTAATGTGGATGCGGTTCACAATGTCCTAAAAGCCATTCAGGAACAACCGAATGGGAAAAATCATATCCGCTACATTCATACCGGGACCGTCGCTGAAACCGGAGAGCGACCAGCACCCATCCATTGGGGGCGTGTCGGTGATCCTCTCAACCCCTCCGTTTGTGATTATTATGCCATTACTAAAATTGAAGGCGAAAGGGCAGTTCTCGAATCTGATTTGCAATATTGGGTTTCCATTCGGATGACCTATATTATTCCAACTGATTTCAAGCGTTATATCAAATTACAGGATCCGATCATGTTCCACATGCCCTTACATACCTGCATGGAAAACATCAGTCATCGCGACGCAGGTTATGGTCTGGTGAATGCACTCAATATACCCAAAGATTCGGATTTCTGGCGGCGTGTTTACAACATGGGGGGTGGTCCAAAAATGCGCATGGTCGCATCTGATTACATGCATCAAACCTATCGGATGCTGGGGCTATCAGGACATCACAAAACAACCGATCGTAATTGGTATGCTCTTCGAAATTTCCACCTGCAATATTTTTTGGATAGCCATATTTGTGATCATTACCTGACATACTCGCGGGATACTATGACTACGATCTGGGAAAAGCTTCAAAAAAGTATGCCCTTATCCTTCAAAACGCTCTCATTTTTATGCAGGAAATTCTCCATCATACGAAAATTGGTCGAATATCAAACACATGGTTCGTTAAAAAAGCTGGTTGAGCAACATGCCAATGGAACCCGAAACTGGTATTTGCAAAAAAAAGACCAGCGTATTTTCGCATTCTTTAAAGATTATGAAACCTATGAATCCATACCGGATTGGGATCCGGAGCATATTTCTAAGGGAATTGAACCCGTACAACAAATTCTGGAGCATGGCTATGATGAGAGCAAACAAAATCTTTCTTTACCGGATCTACAGAAAGCAGCTCTTTTTCGAGGGGGAAAATGTATTTCAACGGATTGGGATGGTGATCTTTATGGCACATTGCATTGGGTCTGTGCCTTCGGACATGAATTCTCATCCAAGCCCTTCACGGTTCTGAAAGCAGGTCATTGGTGCCCGGTCTGCGTTAATGCGGATTGGAATGGAGATGAACAGGCTCGCAGAAACCCCTTTTTTGCCCAGGTCTGGTATGCCAGTCACGATCCGGACGAGAGCAATTTTTACAGTATGGAATCCTTTGAAGATATCTCAGCTGCCGATGAAGCATTCCGGAATTCGTAGTAGTAATTTGGATCTCTCTACTGGATCTGGTAATGGGGTAGTGGTCTAATCACAAGATTGACGATCGCCGGGTGTATGTGATCATCACCCCCTGTGATTTATTCATTTCCAAATTCAGCTGGGAACAGTCAATCGAAGCGCAACACGCTGGATTAAGCTGCCATTTAAAGTCACTCCTGTAACAAATAGAATTACAAAACAGATTCACCGTTTCTGTGCATGTTTCAACCCAGAAATTAAAAAACCCCACCTTGCGATGGGGTCTTCTGGTTTCAATTTGAGAATTGAATTACAGGACTATGACGTCGGCTGCCTGTGGGCCTTTTTGTCCAGATTCAATGGTGAATTCAACTGCCTGGCCTTCTTCTAAGGTTCGGAAACCTTCATGATTGATCGCTGAATAATGCACGAATACATCCGGGCCTTCTTCACGAGCCAAAAAGCCATAGCCTTTTGTTCCATTAAACCATTTTACTGTACCTTTTACACGTTCTGACATTTTACTTTCCTTTATTCTTTCTAAAAATTTTCTTTGTTAAACAGCGTTGTTTTAATAACGCTGGGTACCACCACTACCACCACGTGAGTTGCGATTACGATCCCTGGGTCCACTCTGGTTTCCACCAAAGCCACCGCCGCCGCCACGTTGTCCATAGCCGCCGCCACCGCCGCCGCCTCTGCGTTGTCCACCGCCAAAGTCTCCTCGGCGTCCTTCTTCTTTTGGCCTTGCAATAGAGATACGCAAATCGCGGTCACCCAATGCGTAACCATTATACTGATTGATTACCTTTTCAGCTTCTGCTTGTGTACTCATTTCAACAAAAGCAAAACCTTTTGACCGACCTGTTTCGCGATCTTTGATCACTGCTACAGAGGTCACCGTACCCGCGTTTGAGAAGAGAGTGTTTAATTCTTCTTCTGTTGTTGCGTAGGACAAATTCCCAACATACAATTTGTTTTCCATTCTTCCTTGTATCCCTTACACCGGTTCATACCGGTAAAAAAATTTACCACTGACATTCAGGTCCAGCGGCAATTGCTCACGAGCCTTACTTACAGGCAGGTAGATTGTAACACACATCTACAAATTCCTGTCAAGGAATTTTGTATTTTTCGCCTGCGCTTGCTGAATAGCCTCAAGAATCGATCTATCAAACCATTGATTTATGCGATGGGTTGCAATAATTGCTGAACATTGACCAGGCGTTGATACAAGCCATTTTTTGCCAGTAAGGAGGCATGATCCCCTTTTTCGACAATCTGTTTGCCTTCCAGAACGACGATCTGATCCGCATTCCGGATCGTTGATAGACGATGTGCAATCAAAATCACCGTTCTTCCAACCATTAAGCGTTCCAATGCCTGTTGAATCAATAACTCGGTCTCAGTGTCTACCGACGATGTCGCTTCGTCCAGGATCAGGATAGGAGCATCCTTAAGAATGGCTCTGGCAATCGAAATGCGTTGCTTTTGCCCACCGGAGAGTTTAATTCCTCGTTCGCCGATCAGGGTATCATATCCATTAGGAAGCTGTTGAATAAAGTCATGTGCATTAGCAGTTACAGCAGCCGCCATCATTTCTTCTTCACTGGCATCTGGTTTTCCGAATAACAGGTTTTCCCGTACGGTACCATGGAAGAGGAACACATCTTGCAAAACGATACTGATTTGTTTTCTGAGATCTTCCAATCCAACCTTGCGGACATCCTGACCATCCAGAGAAATTTTCCCTGCCGTGACATCATAAAAGCGCGGAATGAGGCTCACCATGGTCGATTTACCCACTCCGGTCGGCCCAACCAAAGCCACCACGCTTTTGGCAGGGATGTCAAGGTTAATATTCTCCAGCACATTTTCACCTTCACTATAATGAAACGAGACGTTCTCAAAGTTTATCTGCCCTCTAACGGGACTCTCCAACTCAGTACTCCCAGGCAAATGATGTGGCTCCGGTTCTTCCTGTAATAATTCCGTCACCCGATCTGAAGCTGCCAATGCATTCTGAATAGATTCCCAGGCAACGCTGAGATTGCGCACAGGCTGGTAGAACAGATCCAGGTATAGGAAGAATGCCACTAAATCAGCAATCGGCAATCCACCCTGAACCACAAGACGCCCACCAAAATAAATCACCACCAAAGTACCCAATGAAGAAGTAAATTCTACGAATGGATGGAAGGTCGCCATCAGTTTTAATGCATTCAGCAAAGATTTGCGATAATGGTCAACGCGTGAACCAACTCTTTCCAGAGCGACGGATTCCTGCGTGAATGCTTTGATTTCGCGAATGCCGGAGATATTATCATTCAGGATCGCGTTTAATTCCCCCAATTCTTTCTGCCGGAAGACAAATGCCGGACGGACACGTTTTGCATACAATCGTAGCGAGAAAATCACCAGCGGAATCGGCAGCATGGAGAATAAGGTGAGTTTCCAGTTCAGGCTGAACAGAACAGCAGCCACACCACCAAACGTCAGGATGTTAACAACCAACTCCGGTACTGCATGGGCGATAAGCTGCTCAAACAAATCAGTATCATTGACCACCCTGGACATCATTTGACCGGTTTGTTTATCCTCATAGAAGCGCAGATTAAGTCTTTGAAGATGGTTGTAAACCAATTTCCGAAGGTCCGCCACCACACCCCAACCGGCGATATGCGCCATGTAGGACCGCACGAATTGTAATCCAGCTTTCACCAGATACACGATCAAAGCAATGACTGCCAGGCGGGTAATGGTGTTAAAACTTTCCAGTGTCAGATTGTCGCTGGTCACTGTACTGATCAAATTGCGCACAATCCAGGGAATTATTAATTGTGCCCCCACCAGCAAGATCATGCTGACGATCGTCAAAACCAGGGGAGTGGTGTATCGACGGGCAAATTTAAATACAAATGCTAATGATTTCATATCATTCCTATGCGTAGTCCATCCCGGATAACCAGGTGATTATACTATCAATAATTTTTAAAATCTGAGATTTTTAAAATTAGCTCCCAAAATTTTTATTTTCTCTGATATGATTGCGTCCATTGGATGGTAGGAAAGCGTTTTACGGATGAAAAAAGGTCTCATTTTTGTATTCTCAGCCTATGCCCTGTGGGGATTTTTTCCTATTTATTTTAAATTCCTGCATGAAGCACCAGCGCTCCAGATCATGGCACACCGCGTGACCTGGTCGTTCCTTTTTCTGATTTTGGTAATTATCAGCAAAAAAGAATTTTCAAAACTGCGCAAATCATTAAACAAAAAAATCATCATCACCTACACCATTGCTGGAACATTATTAGCCATCAATTGGTTGACCTATGTCTGGGGAGTCAATGCCGGCTTTGTGGTGGAGACCAGCCTGGGATATTTTATTAATCCCCTGGTGAGTGTTGTTTTAGGTGTTGTATTTTTAAAAGAAAAACTCAGAAATTTACAATGGTTACCGGTCCTATTAGCGACAATTGGTGTGGTTTATCTGACGATTGATCATGGATCGATCCCCTGGATTGCACTGGTATTGGCGTCGACATTTGGCACGTATGGATTATTTAAAAAGATTGCTCCCTTGCCTTCCATTCAGGGATTAACTGTCGAAACCGGGGCGGTACTGATTCCAGCACTGGCTTTTTTAATTTTTGTTGAATTTAACGGCACAGCCGCTTTTGGTCATGCCAGCCCGCAGACAACTTTCTTACTGGCATTGTCTGGGATTATTACCGCTATTCCATTAATTTTCTTTGCCTCCGGTGCTCCCAAAGTCCCTCTCACCACCATCGGTATTCTCCAATATATTGCCCCTACCATTCAATTTTTAATCGGCGTATTTATTTATGATGAACCTTTCACCCGGGGTCAACTGATCGGATTTAGCATCGTTTGGCTCGCCCTGATTATTTTCAGCATCGAAGGGCTGATGAATGGTTATCGCTCTCATCACACATTCAAACCGATATAGAGCTGAGCAATCAATCATCAATAGCATAATGTTAAAACAAACCAGCACACAGGTGATTGTCAAGATTGAGCAGATGAGAAAGGCATGCATATGATAAGCGTTGAACAGGTCAAAATTATCAACCCGGAATTAATGCAAGCAGTTCAGGGACTTTTCCCACAATTGACGAATTTCAGCCCGATGCCAGATGAAGCTGATCTCCTGGAGATCATCAATTCCCCGGCCAGCAGCTTATGGATTGCCAAAAATGATGGGGAGCAAATCATTGGCATGTTAAGCCTGGCGATTTACAAAACGACCACGGGCGTGCATGCCTGGATCGAAGATGTGGTCGTGGATCAGAAAGCACGCCGCCAGGGGGTCGCTGCTCAAATGACCGGCGCAGCTCTCCAATTCTCCATCCAGAATGGGGCCAAAGCAGTCAGCCTCACATCCCGCCCTGAACGGGAAGCTGCCAATCAGCTTTATCAAAAACTGGGGTTTGAATTGGTTAGCACCAATCTTTATCGCAAGATCCTAACCTGAAATGGTTTCCCCTTTTTCCTTGATCCAGTTCCTGAACCTTTTGAGTTCAATCCACTGTTCCAAACGAAACAATGGCGGAATGAGGCGCCCCAGAACAAAAAAGACCTGATAAATCAGTGAGGGATTAATCGATTTTTGATCCTTCTCAATCCCACGAAGGATGGCTTTGGCAACCTGTTGCGGGGTTTGAGATGGCCAGGGGGTCGGTGCTGTATGCCGGGCCGCTTCCTGAAAAAATTGTGTTTTAGTGGCGATTGGGTAGACCAACGCCAGGGAAGCAGGATCGGGCAATTCATAGCGGTAAGCCTCGGCAAAGCGGTCAACAGCAGACTTGGTGGCCCCATACAGCGCATAGCCTGGCAAACCCAGTTTCCCGATCGCCGAGGCTGTCACCACCACCTTATATGGCGTGTCTGGATGAAGGAGCCTCATCTTAATGGCAGTATAAATCGGTGAATGCACGTTCACTTTAAAAATCTGATCCATTCTTTCCCAATCCGCTGTTGTGAGTTGTTCATAATAAGCATAACCAGCATTCGCAATAAAAATATCAATACCACCCAGCGCTTGATAAGCATAGTCAAATAAAGAATCCAAATTATCCTGGGAACCGATATCACAGGCATAGCTGTGAAGAACTGCCCTGGCATTCGCAAGCGTCCCTAGAAATTGAGACAATCCATCCAGATTGCGATCCACTGCCATAACAGTGCAATCATATCCACTAAGCAGTACGACCAACTCCTTTCCAATGCCGGAAGCCGCTCCCGTGACGACAATTCGTTTGTTTGTGATTTCCATATTTATCCCTTTCTATGGTCATACATTCTCAAGCACAATTTAATAAATTAGATGATAGAAACCCCTTTATCAATGGGTGGTTTTCTCGTCTTTCCGTTTAATTTTTAAAATGACGATTTTTGTAGAATGATTAAAGGGTGCCACCGCAACTGGAGGCTCAGAAACGATTGTTTCTTGAAAACCAGTCACATCCTGAGGTACAGGGATAATCGTTTCAATTTCCATGTAACGATCAGCACACAGCTCTTCCAGCATTTCCATATAGGCCTGACCGCTCAAGAACAAGGCATTGTTCACCACAGCCAACCAGCCTTGATGAGCAATCAAGGGTCTCACTTTGTTAATTAACCGCGCACTTTGATTCACCAGATCTACCCTTCCCGCATTGGTGGCAGAAAAAAACGGCGGATCAAGGATCACACAATCAACCAACTTTTGATTCTGCTTCAGGTTTCCAATTGCCCTGTAAAAATCAGCCACTATAAATTTCACTTTCTCCGGTGAAATATTGTTCAGAGTACAAGATGCTTTCGTGAGATCAAGAAAACGTTGATTTAAGTCAACCTGGATCAGGTGCGCTGCCCCACCAGCCAGGGCCGCAACTCCCAGGCTGCCGGTATAAGCAAACGTGTTCAGTACTGTTTTTCCAGCCATTTGTTCCAGCAACCAGGCTCTCAAATTACGGGTATCCAGATAAAAACTTGCATCCTGATTGAGCGTTAAATTTAAAGCGTAGCGGACGCCAGCTTCGCTGATTTCATTGGGCAGTAACCCCCCATAAATGATCTTTCCTCGTTTCTCTTCAAGCTGGCTGGCATAGCGTTGTTTCACCAAAACCGTCTCCAGCCAGGGAATCCATTGGCGGTAAAGCGCAGAAATTTCTGGGAGGAACGAAGAACTGCCTATTTCAGCATGGGTATGATCATTGATCACCAGTGTTTTTCCAAATATTTCAACTACCCAACGTGGGTCACCTTCCAGGAAGCCATTAAACAATCTGACAGCCGAATTGCTGAACCCATCCAATAATTGTGCACGCTGTTGGAAGGCGTTGAACAATTTTTTATCTAAAGTCATTTCTTCGGGTTTCATAGTTTCCTGCAAAAATTTTCTCCCTTTAAATTATAGAGGATGTTCCGGTTAATTTATATGAATAAGGGAGTTCATTCAAAATCCTTGGCGAAAAAAAAAGCAGGTAAAATTAACCAGGGAAGGTGACAGTTGGCTTACTTAGAAATTGGAATTTTTGCTGTGACCGGCAGCATTATTTTGTACCATCGTTTTTTAAATTTAACGGATGGTATGCGATGAGATGGATTGGACAAACCAACGTATTATCTATTCGACCCTATCGTTCTGAAGATCGGGAAGGATTATTCAAAATTGCTGCGGATACGGCATTTTTTGGTGAACCGATCGAAATTTACATGGAAGACCGCCGAATATTCCTGGATGCTTTTTATGCTTACTACACCGACTACGAGCCAGAACATGCATGGGTAGCGACTGCCAACGATGAAGTGGTCGGATTCCTGACCGGCTGTGTGGATTCAGCCAAAAAAGATAAGATTGTGAACAGGCATATCAACCCCAGGGTTATTTTTCGGTTGCTCACAGGATATTATCAGATTGGTTCCAAAGCTCGCCGTTATTTATGGCGGATGTGGAAATCGCAGCGCAAGCACCTTTTTCCGTCTGTAAATCTTGAAGAATATCCAGCCCACCTACACATCAATGTTTCCGAGAAATGGCGCGGATATGGCATTGGCGTCCGCTTAATGAAAGTTTATCTCGACCAGCTCAGTTATTTAAAGGTGCCAGGCGTTCATTTAGGCACCTCCAGCGAAAATCAGGTAGCATGCCAACTGTATGAGAAATTAGGATTTCAGCTGATGGAGGAAAAAGTTGCAATTATGTGGGAAGGCATTGTGGATCATCCAGTTTACAACAGAGCCTATGCACTGAAATTAACTGCGCATCAAAATGCAGCCTCTTTAGATTAAGTCATCTTTCAGGAGTGATGTTAACTTGCAGATTGTGCTCTGTGTTGTATCAACTCAGCAACGATGCTAACGGCAATTTCTTCCGGTGTTTCGGCACCAATATTCAGTCCGATCGGTGAATGCACCCGCGCCAGATCTGTCTCAGAAACGCCATCATTCAACAATGCTTCAAAGGTTAACTTGATTTTACGGCGACTGCCAATCATCCCGATATAAGTTGCACTGGTTGCCAAAGCCTGGCCAAGAACAGACTTATCGAATTGATGTCCACGCGTAACGATGACAATAAAGGTGTGCACATCGACTGCCAGGGTCTGGAAAACACCCTCGAAATCTTCCAGCAGGATACACTCATCAACGGACGGGAAGCGGTCTCGACTGATAAAGTCTTCGCGATCATCCAGAACAATCGTGCGAAAACCAACCATGGCAGTGAGCGGGGCCAGCTTCTGAGCAATATGACCTGCGCCAACAATATAAACCGTGCTGTGTTCCCCAATCGGCTCCAAAAAGAGCTTATTTTTCCCCACCGCTATGATTTGAGGCACCTTAAGGTCAAACGTAGTCAGGCTTAATTCTCCACCCGGCCAGCTTATCCTTCTCGGTATTCGGTCTGCAAATTCAGTCGCAGGCTTCCAGGAACCTGAAATCTCAGCATCAGAGCTGATAAAGCACTTTTGAGGAGTGGAACCGTCCATTTTGCCGGGTAGCTGAGAAATTAACCAGCCTTGTTTTTGAGAAACAATCGTTTGATAGACATGTCCATACAATTGGATTAAATCCTTGTTATCAGGCAGGAGAGGATCCACCAAAATAGAAATTGAACCACCACAAATCATCTCCAGGTTAGCTGCTTCAGAGTCGCTGAGAGTAAAATCGAGGAT
>JAVEYK010000058.1:0-19149 GCA_034003505.1 Anaerolineaceae bacterium
TTTAAAGGTTGTTTTTTGATATTAATTTAAAATCTCAGGTTGAAATCTGAAGATGAGGAGACATTTTTGTGACTAACAATGCCAAAGCTCCTTTAAGACCGACGTCATCTCCTAATAGGGATCTGGCAAACGTTAAACCTTCGAGGTAAGCGGGGGACATCAATCGTTCTTGTAATGATTTGCGCATTGGTTCGAAGAGAAGTTCACCAGAATTTGAGACACCTCCGCCAAAAATTACAATAGAAGGATTTAACATATGTAGGAAATTGGCCACCGCAATCCCCAGGTAATAACCAGCTCGATTATAGGCTTCGATAGCCAATTCATCTCCCTGCTGTGCTGCTTCCGTGATATCTTTCCCGGTTATCTTGTTGAAGGTGCTCAAAATCGTTGCCCTGCCAGTAGCGATTTCTTCATTGACAAACTTTAATATTCCGGTACCAGACGCCAATGCTTCGATATGACCCTGTTTTCCACAACCACAAATGGGGCCATCAGGCAATACGGTCACATGACCCAATTCTCCAGCCAGGCCTTTATGACCTAACAGCAAATGATTATCAATGATGGCACCACTGCCGATCCCGGTCGAAATTGTCAGGTAGAGAAGATTTTTGTGCCCGATTCCAGCCCCAAATTTCCATTCTCCCAGAGCGGCCAGATTAGCATCATTCCCTAAATGGACTGGAACCTGAAAGGCATCCTCCAATATTTTCATCAAAGGATAATTTTTCCAACCAGGAATATTCGGGGCCTCATAAACAATGCCTATATCAGGATCCAGAAAACCGGGAGCAGCTACCGCAATTGCTTTTACTAAATGATCTTCTTTAATTTCTTGTATTAATTGAATAAGCCGGTCTACTGGTAATTGACCTTTTGATTGGGTAGGAATTTTCTTTTGTTTGATCGGGTTTAAAGTCTCTACATCAAATGAAGCAGCCCTGATTTGAGTACCACCGACATCTGAGACAATATAGATTTCCATCAAGTAAATTATAGCATAGGCATACCGGTAATAATAATTATTATTTCGTCACGAAAAGTGGACAACGAATTGACATGACTGAATCAGGTTTTAATTCAATCAAAAACAATCGGTGGAATCACAACCGGTTGTTTGCTGCATCCCCAGAAATTTATTGACTCTATATATAAACCGAATTATCATCAATTAGATCATGTCAAAACAATTTTCACTTAGAAAAAGAATTACCTATCAAATATTTCGATTCTTACGCTGGTTTAGACCGGGAATCGGAATTAAAAGGTGGGGATTGCTGATTGTTTTGGGTTCCATGATGATCGGTTTGGGATTTGCTGTGGTTGTTCTGGATTTGTATCGAAATACCCCGGACTCATGGTACCTTCCAGTGGTTGCTTTTCTATCGTTGCGATTTCTATCGCGGCCGATCCGGGCGCTTATTTTTGGTCTGGGCGGCGTTTTAATGATCGTTATCGGCGTTTGGGGGATCAATCGAACGCTTTTGAAGCCCTTTTTACGCCCCGGAAAACATCTTGTTGACACAGTCAGCCAATTCCAGAGACTAGACAAAGGCAAAAAAATTGTGGTAATTGGGGGCGGCACCGGTTTGTCATCTCTGTTAAGAGGATTAAAAAAACATTCAGCGAATATAACTGCGATTGTGACTGTCGCCGATGACGGAGGGTCTTCAGGAGAACTGAGGAGACGGATGGGAATTCTTCCTCCGGGGGATATCCGCAGTTGTCTGGCAGCTCTATCAAATGATGAAGAATTAACCACCCAACTTTTCCAATACAGGTTTGGGGAAGAAGCTGGGTTAAATGGTCATTCTTTAGGTAACCTTCTCATCACAGCACTAACCGAATTGACGGGAAGTTTTGAAGAAGCTGTAGCCGAATCTGGTCGTGTGTTAGCCGTCCAGGGTAAGGTGTTTCCATCAACACTCCATGATGTGCGCCTGGTAGCTCAAGTTCAGGTTCAGGATTCAAACAAGGAATTAAAAATTCGTGGTGAAAGTGAAATTCCACGCAAGGGTGGAAAAATAAAAAGGGTGTGGCTGGAGCCAAACAATCCGTTAGCTTACCCGCCGACCATTCAAGCGCTGCTCAGTGCTGATGTGATTATCGTTGGCCCCGGTTCTTTATACACAAGTATTATTCCTAATTTACTGGTTCCAGATATTGCCGAGGCAATTCGTGCCAGTCGGGGATTAAAATTTTTGATATGTAACGTTGCCACACAAATCGGAGAGACAGAAGGTTATGCTTGTAGTGATCATATTAAAGAAATCGAAAAAATGATCGGAAATGGTATTTTTGATGTGATTATATGTAATGATAAATACGATGGGCGATTGCCAAAAGACATCGATTATGTGCGCATTGATGCTGGGCTCGAAGAGGAATATCCCATCTATAGTACCAATCTGAGTGATTTAGAAGCTCCCTGGCGGCATGACTCTACAAAGCTTGCGGCAGCAATCCTGGATTTGTATAATGAAAGAACCGGACCGATTGTCCGAGAGATGAATTCTGAATTGTGAACTTTTGTACAATTACGTGGTAAAATTTGGTCGAAGAATTTAAAGGAGGATAGTATGACTGTAAAAGTAGGTATAAATGGTTTTGGCCGTATCGGCCGCCAGGTTTTAAAGGCGATTTTAGAAACGTATTCAGATACGCTAGAGGTTGTTGCAATCAATGATCTTTTTGATGCTGCTACGAATGCGCATCTGTTCAAATACGACTCGAATTATGGGATCTTCCCTGGGACTGTCACAGTAGATGGTACTGATTTGGTTATCAATGGCAAAATGGTAAAAGTTTTTGCAGAAAAAGATCCTGGCAATCTACCCTGGAAAGACCTGGGTGTCGAGATTGTTATTGAGGCGACCGGTGTCTTCCGTGACAAAATTGGTAATCCTGCCAAAGGGAAGCCAGGTGTGGATGTACATATCACCAAGGGTGGTGCAAAAAAGGTTATTATCACAGCACCTGCCAAGAACGAAGATATCACAATCGTTTTAGGTGTCAATGATGATAAATATGATCCGGCTGTCCATCATGTTGTTTCTAATGCTTCCTGTACCACAAATTGTCTTGCTCCAGCAGCAAAAGTTGTTCATGATAATTGGGTGATCAAACGCGGTATGATGACCACGATACATGCATATACCAATGATCAAAGAATTTTAGATGTTGCCCATAGTGATCCCCGCCGTGCACGTGCCGCAGCTTTGAATATTATTCCAACTACAACCGGCGCGGCAAAAGCGGTCGCATTGGTTATTCCTGATTTAAAAGGAAAATTTGATGGGTATGCGCTGCGCGTTCCAACGCCGACTGTTTCCATTGTGGATTTTGTCGCTGAAGTGGAAAAACCAGTAACTGTGGAAGAATTGAACGCTGCTTTCAAAGCCGCCGCCGAAGGCCCCCTCAAGGGTATCTTGGGTTTCTGCACAGAACCATTGGTCTCGATGGATTTTAAAGGTGACAGCCGGTCATCCATTATTGATGCAGAAAACACCATGGTAATGGGTGAAACGATGGTGAAAGTCGTTACCTGGTACGATAACGAATGGGGTTATTCCTGCCGAACTGCGGATTTAGCAGCAAAAATGGCAAAATCACTCTAGTCATTCAGTAAGAAAAAATATGATGCGTAGTTACTGCGGATTTTGCGGTGATACGCATCATTTTAAATCAATACCAAAGGATTTTTATTCAAGAACAGGAAGTAATTATGTTCAATAAAAAAAGTATTTCAGATATTGAAGTCAAAGGAAAAAAAGTATTGGTACGGGTTGATTTTAATGTTCCGATCAAAGAGGGAAAAATTAAAGATGATACCCGTATTACCGCTGCATTACCGACCATCCAATATTTGCTGGAGCATGGTGCCGCGGTGATTTTGTTCTCCCACCTGGGGCGTCCGAAGGATGAACCTGATCCACAATTTTCCTTAGCTCCAGTTGCAAAACATTTAGCCACCTTAATTCCCAATAAAGTGAAATTTGCCGAAGATTGCATCGGTGAGGTTGCAGAAACAGCTGCTGCCGCTTTGAAGCCTGGTGAAGTTTTGGTGCTCGAGAATACCCGATTTTACAAGGCTGAAAGTAAAAATGATCCGGAAATGTCTAAAAAATTCGCCAGGTTAGCTGATATTTATGTCAATGACGCCTTTGGTTCTGCTCATCGTGCGCATGCATCTACCGAAGGAGTTACCCACTATTTACCAGCTGTCGCTGGATTCCTGATGGAAAAGGAAATCCGCTACCTTGGCCAGGCAATTGCGGATCCTGCCAGGCCGTTCGTAGCCATTTTGGGTGGAGCAAAGATAAGTGACAAAATTGGTGTTATTGATAATTTGCTACAAAAAGCGGACGCTGTTTTGATCGGTGGCGGTATGGCAAATACTTTTCTCAAAGCCCAGGGTTTTGAAATGGCAGATTCGTTAGTGGAGGAAGAAGTAATTGAGACTGCCAAAGAGTTGTTGGCTAAAGGCGGAGACAAATTACTTCTCCCCATCGATTTGGTTATTGCGAATGCCTTTGGCAATGAAGCCGAAAACAAAACCACACTTGTAGAAGACGTGCCAGACGGTTGGCGGGTCCTCGATATTGGTCCAGCCACTGTTGATAAATTTGCCAGGGTCATTTCTGTCGCCGGAACGGTGGTTTGGAACGGTCCAATGGGTGTATTTGAAATGCCCAATTTCGCAAATGGTACTTTTGGTGTTGCCAAAGCCGTAGCCGCTTCTGAGGCTGTCTCGATTATCGGTGGTGGTGACTCCGTTTCAGCCATTAATCAATCAGGCTTATCCGGTCAGGTGACCCACATTTCTACTGGTGGTGGTGCATCATTGGAGATGCTCGAAGGGAAAATGTTACCGGGGTTGGCAGCTTTAGAGGATAAGTAATTTCCCCCCAATTATAAAAATTCTGGTATAATTCGCGGGCTGCCCTTCGTAAGTAAAATTTTTGGACAAACAGTTCCCTTCTCAGGAAGAGAAATCTTCTTATCAGGTGAATTGGAGGAAATAAGTTGGCTAATATTAAATCTGCGATCAAACGCAACAAGCAAAATGAAAAACGTCGTGTACTCAATCGTGTCTACCGTGGACGTGCCCGTACTTTTGTTTCCAAAGCTCGAAATTTAATCGAGAAAGAGGAGTCAAAAGAAGTGGTGCTGGCCAGTGTGGCTGAAGCTGTAAAAGCTTTGGATGAAGCCGCACAAAAAGGTGTCATTCATAAAAATAATGCTGCACGCCGCAAAAGCCGTTTGATGAAACGACTTGCGAACTTACAATCAGAAGAAAAGTAAGTTTATTTACATTTAGCACCGTAAGTGGGAGTTGAAAATCTCCCGCTTTTGGTTTAAATTTGTTCTTAAAATTTCTTTCAAAAATGGACAATAGATGGTGAATACCTTCAGGTCAATCTCGAATAACAATTCGGGAGAGCGCACGACCTCCAAAAAAGACGCCAACCTCCTTTTGTTGAGATGTTACACATCGGGCTTAATGTTATAATTTTTAAGGTCTGAGATAGGTGAATATGTTTGATCTTGAACAAAAAAATGTCGAAGCACTCATAAAAGATTTTGCCAGGCAAAAACAGTTGCCTGAACTTATGATTCAATGGAACTGGATTCCGTTCAGCGGTCATTGGGGCATATCCACTTCATTATTTGCATTAGCAGCAGCTGAGGCGCGGCAAAAACAACAAAAAACAAATGTTCCAGCGAGAGCAGATGAATTAGCTATGCAATTAGCAGAATTTATCGGTACCCCCGCCGGGTTTGAGAAGGTTGAAGCAGTTAAAGGTTATCTTAATCTCTATTTTTCTCAATCTGAATATGCTCAGCGTGTTTTGGAAGAAGTTTTAGTGAAAAAAGAAAAATTTGGCCGCTCTGATAGAAAAAATGAAAGAGTAATGGTTGAGTTTTCACAGCCAAATACACATAAAGCCTTTCATGTGGGACACTTGCGTTCAGCGATTTTGGGGGATACGCTGGCTAGAATTCTGGATTTTGCTGGTTACGATGTTGTCCGTGCGAATTATCCTGGCGATATGGGATTGCATGTGATCAAATGGTTGTGGTGCTATAAAAATTTTCATCCCGGTGAAAAACCAGACAAGAACATCACCCAATGGATGGGAAAAATTTATGCAGAAGCGAACGCAAAATTAGAAGATAATCCAGACCTGGAAGCGGAGATTCGAGCGTTATACAAGCGCTGGGACCAAGGTGACCCGGAAATTGTAAAATTGTGGGAAGAAACCCGTGAATGGTCTTTGCAAGGGTTTTATCAGATTTACGAAACATTAAATATCAAATTCGACGTCTATTATTTCAATAGCCAGATGGAAAAACCCGGCAAAGAAATCGTTCAGGAATTAATCGACAAACATATTGCCACGGATGAACGTCCTGAAGGGGCTGTGATTGTCAAAATCGATGATATCCTGGGTTTGAAAAAAGACCAGTATCGTGTACTGGTGGTTCTCCGATCAGATGGAACGGCGTTATATGCGACCGAGGATCTGGCTTTGGTGAAACAAAAATTTAGCGATTATCCGGATTTGAAGAAGTCATTGTATATCGTGGATGTACGACAATCTTTACATTTCACCCAGGTTTTTAAAACAATGGAAATTGCCGGGTACCCCTGGGCAAAACAATGCGAACATGTGCCCTATGAATTGGTCAGCCTGCCGGGGAATGTGGTCATGGCTTCCCGTGAAGGCACGGTGGTTTTATTAGAAGACTTAATTGGTGAGGCCACAAAACGGGCTTATGAAGTTGTTCAACAGAAAAACCCTGATTTAAGCGATGAGAAAAAATGGGCCACTGCCAGAGCTGTCGGCATCGGAGCGATCAAATATCCCATGCAGGCCAGAGAAAACACAAAGGTGGTAACATTCGATTGGGAGTCAGCGCTTGATTTTAATGGTCAGGCAGCACCCTATATTCAGTATGCGTATGTACGCTGTGGTAGTATTCTTAAGAAAGCTGAAACAAAAAAAATTACCGCACCAAAAATATCATATGATTTAACTCCTCAGGAAATTCAGCTCATAGACCTCATTTCCAGATTTTCCATCGAAGTCGAACGAGCAGGCAGTGAATATCGAACAATACAAATTGCCAATTTTGCGTATGAAATGGCAAAAACATTTAATAATTTTTACACACACTGCCCGGTTCTTTCTGAAATGGAACCAGTTAGAAGCACACGTCTTAACCTTGTAATGGCAACCCGTCAGGTTTTGAAAAACAACCTGACTTTGCTGGGCATCACAGCCCCAGAAGCGATGTGAACCGATGGTTAAAAAAAATTCAAAATAAAAAGGAGAAATAAAACCAAATGACCATTCGAACCCTTATTATGGGCGCAGCTGGGCGCGACTTTCACAACTTTAATGTGTATTTCAGAGATAATAGCGATTATCAGGTTGTCGCATTCACCGCAACCCAAATCCCTAATATTGATGGACGCCGTTATCCTGCAGTATTAGCAGGATCACTTTATCCGGAAGGAATACCGATCTATCCAGAATCTGAGTTGCGTGAATTAATCGTAAAACTTAATGTTGATCAGGTTGTTTTCGCTTATAGCGATGTGGAATATGGATATGTGATGCACAAAGCTGCTCTGGTAAATGAAGCCGGGGCAGATTTTAGATTGATGGGATTGAATAACACACAATTAAAATCCACCAAACCGGTTATTTCAATAACTGCTGTTAGAACGGGTTCTGGAAAGAGTCAGACAACCCGGCGTGTTTCTTCAATCTTACGAGAAATGGGGTATCGTGTGGCAGCTATCCGACATCCAATGCCATATGGTGACCTCGCCAAACAAAAAGTTCAGCGATTTGCAGATTATTCCGATCTTGATAAACATGAATGCACAATCGAAGAGCGTGAAGAGTATGAACCTCATCTGGATAACGGTGTGATCGTGTATGCCGGGGTTGACTATGAAGCGATTTTGCGGCAGGCAGAAGAGGAGGTTGACATCGTATTATGGGATGGTGGCAATAATGATTTCTCCTTTTACGAAGAAGATCTAGCGATTGTTGTGGTTGATCCTCATCGCCCAGGTCATGAAAGCAGCTATTATCCCGGAGAGACCAATACCATTCATGCTGACGTATTTGTGATTAACAAGGTTGATACTGCTGATCCGGAAAATGTGATCAAGGTACGTGAAAACATTCATCGCTTAAACCCGGATGCACAGGTAATTGAAGGTGCCTCGCCATTGTTTGTAGATGATCCCGAAGCGATTCGTGGAAAACGTGTATTGGTTGTAGAAGATGGTCCAACACTGACCCATGGTGGCATGAAATACGGCGCTGCATTTGTTGCTGCTCGAAGATTTGGTGCCAAAGAAATTGTTGATCCGCGCCCATTTGCTGTAGGGACAATTGTTGATACTTACAACAAGTATCCAGATACAGGCATGATTCTGCCAGCGATGGGATATGGTGCGGATCAAATGAAAGACCTGGAAGATACAATCAACAACGCCGATGTGGATTTGGTAGTTTCTGGTACTCCTATCGATCTTAATCGAGTGATTAAGGTCAATAAACCAATGCAAAGAGTTCGATATGAATTGCAAGAGATTGGTCAACCAACATTGGATGATATTCTCAAAGCAAAATTTGAAAAATAGAAAAAAGTGAAAAAAATAGGGATCGGAGAAAATCCGATCCCTGATTTTGAAAGGCCGATATGTTTATTGATAAAGCCAAGATATTTGTTGCTTCTGGAAAAGGGGGAGATGGTGCAGTCCATTTCCGCCGTGAAAAATATGTTCCAAGAGGCGGACCTGATGGTGGTGATGGTGGACGTGGTGGCGATGTAGTGCTAAGAGTCAAACATACCATGAATACACTTCATTCCTTTCAGTTCAACCAGAAATTTGCAGCTTCACCCGGGGGAAATGGCGCTAAACAAAAAATGACCGGCCGATCCGCAAATACCTTATATATTGATGTTCCCCCTGGCACGCTCGTGTATGACGATGACACTGGCGAATTGTTAGGGGACCTGTTGGAACGTGATCAGGAATTGTTAATCTGTAAAGGTGGAAGGGGTGGCAAAGGGAATGTTCATTTCGTGAGCGCCCGTCATCAAGTACCGCGCGTTGGTGAAAAAGGCGAACCGGGTGAAGAAAAAAGTTTGCGCCTGGAATTAAAATTAATCGCAGATGTAGGAATTGTTGGCGTGCCAAATGCTGGAAAATCTAGCTTCCTGGCGGCAGTTTCGAATGCAACCCCAAAAATAGCTGATTATCCATTCACCACACTTGAACCAAACCTGGGCGTGGTTAATCTGGATATGGATCATTCATTAGTGCTTGCGGATATCCCAGGGTTGATTGAGGGTGCACACCTGGGCGCTGGATTAGGGGATGCTTTTTTAAGACACATTCAACGCACAAAAGTATTAATTCATATGCTGGATGGTCTTTCTAAGGATCCAATTGCTGATTTCTCACAAATAAACTCGGAAATGGCTTTATTTGACCCTGCTCTCAAACAAAAGTCACAGTTGGTAATCTTTAATAAAATGGATGTACCAGAAGCTCAGGAAAAATGGCCATCAGTCAAAAAAATATTAGAATCAAAAGGCTATCAGCCGATGGCAATATCTGCTTTGATTCATCAGGATTTGCAACCTGTACTTTGGAAAGCACTGGAGTTAGTTCAAAAAGCTCCTGAGCCAGAAGTTGTTGAGCAACTGCCGGTCTATCGTCCGGAAGAAGATCCAAATGATTTCCGCATCGAAATTGTAGAGGATGGTTACCGGGTGATTGGCAAAGCAATTGAACGAGCAGCAAAGATGACTTATTGGGAGTACGAAGGTTCCTTGCGGCGCTTCCAAAAACTAATGGAAACGCTTGGGGTTGAAGCAGCGCTACGCAATCTGGGTATTGAAGAAGGTCAAAGTGTTTTCATTGACGATTACGAATTGGAATGGCAAGACTAAAAATGCGTATTGGGATTTTTGGCGGTACATTTGATCCTCCCCATTTAGGACACCTCATTTTAGCTGCCGAGGCAACCTCTCAAATGAAGCTCGACCGCCTGCTATGGGTCTTAACGCCTGACCCCCCTCATAAACGCGATCAGCATTTAACCCCGATTGAAATTCGTTTTGAATTGGTGAAGTTGTCTTTATTGGACGATCCCAACTTTGAAATGTGCCGTGTAGATCTTGACCGCCCGGGTCCACATTACACATTGGACACCGTAAGGCTACTTAAGCACACCTATCCTGGATCGGAAATTTATTACCTGATTGGAGGAGATTCCCTGCATGATTATCCAAACTGGCATCGTGCAGAGGACATTCTCGTTGAGGTGAATGGATTGGGGGTCATGCGCCGACCGGGGGATCAAATTGATATGAGTTTACTCGAAACTCAGGTACCAGGTATCAGTAAAAAAGTAACCTTCATCGAGGCACCCTTGCTGGAGATTTCCTCCCACCAAATTCGCCGCCGTATTCGTGAAGGAAGACCTTTTCGTTACTACATTTTGCCGGTTGTTTACCAGAGAATTCTGGATCAGCAGTATTATTTCGATGTTTTGGCAGATAATAACGGTGGCTCAATAAATGTGAGGGATTAGACTTAACAAAATATAAAACATCCTGAAGATTTCTCCAGGATGCCTTTTTATTAAAAAGATGTTTCCTGTCAGCGATTGATTAGCTGAAGATTTCCAATACCCATGTTCACATCAAAATTCAGTTGTGGGCCAGACCCTGACAAGCTGTACTCATTGCCTGATACGTTCCAGGTGCCTCTAAGCTCAACATTGTTTAACCCGCCGTCCACAATTACATAAGCTGGGACACCTTTAGGCACAATTATTTTTACATCACCCATACCGAAGTCGATCTCAATATCCATATCTTTCTTTAACTCACCAGAGAAATCCAGAGTATAAGAACCAGGACCTGCTTCGAAAATGAAAGTATCCGAATTGGCATTCGCTAATCCATAAATTTCAATCTCGGATGCGCCACTTGAATACTGAAATAATGACATTTCAACAGGATTCAGTGTGTCGAAGCGAATATTGCCCTGGCTTGCGCCATCGCTAATTTTTAATTTCGTTAGTGGAATTCCACTTAGATTCAAATTTCCCTGATAAGCACCAGCATTGATTTCCAGATCGGTTGGATGATTTCCTAATTGAATGTTCCAGGCATTGATGACTTTGTTATTGGGAATCCCAATTTGATTTTTGATTGTCTGGGAAATACGGATTCCATTATTGGTTCGGAAAATTTCAGGGTCCCAAAGAGATACGTTGTATTTCACTTCACCAGATACCCAACCATCTGCACCACCTGAAATATTCAATTTCCCAGCCCCCATCCCGATTTCTAATCCGGAACTCTCCCGATCTTGAGGAACAGCTTCGTTGATGGTGAAAACCATTTCAGTGGAAGTTGTGACTTTCGGGATATTCACATTGAAAGAACAAGCCAAAGATGTGAATAACAGAATTAAGATTACCATCAGAATTTTAATTTTCATATTTAACCTCAAACACTTTCTTATTTTTCTTCATTTTCAATTTCGTCTTCTCTGTTCAAATTTGGGGCAGAGTTAGAGGGAAGACCCGCAATGTTATTCGATTGGTTGGTCGCATTTTTGTTATCCATATGGTTTATTTCGGGATAATCACGTGTACCCACACGGGTAAGGACAATTGCCCCAAGCCCGAACAGGCTTAACGTGCTGACCAACAACCAACCAATACAAGGGATGGCACCTAAAACTCGTCCAACCACTGAAAGCAATATTGTTCCAAAGCCTGCAATTAATGCTGGCGATAAATTGGACGTAGGTCCAAATAACCTTTTTCCAATTTCGTATCCCAATGCAATCCACCCATAGGTGACGGCAACCGTCAAAGCCATGATCCCAATCAATCCTAAGGGGATGAAGATTATTGTAACAATACAAACCAGGATGACAGCTGGAAATGCAAATGCAGTCAGCAATCCAATTCCCCAATGCGTAAAAGGTTGTTTCCCGATGGCTGTAGAAATTCGCTCGGTCGATTTCGGTGTAATTAATAGGACGAGCATGGCTAAACCACCCATGGCGATTATTTGCAAAATTGACCACAGGAATTTAGTGATGAGATTAGTTGTATTCCTGGCTGCTTCCAAAGGAATCTGGGTTGCCCTGGGAATATCAATTTTTTCCAGTTTGAAATTAAAAGGCAGATTGGAAATCTGAGTACCCTCTATACGCGCGCCATCCATTTGTTGCAGGTTGGAACCAAAATTATAGAAGGAACCCTCAATCACTGCATCCTGATTAAGTGTGACGGTTCCCCCGATTGCTTGAATATCACCAGTTACCCGGCCATCAATTTCCAAGATACCACCGATGATGGCAATATCACCATTGACCCGTGAGTTGCTTTTGAGTTTTGCGGTTCCACCAATAATAGCAAGATTACCGTTGAGCGTTTGATCTTCCTTTAACGTAAATGATTGTCCCAAAACTACTCGGTCTTCGTTGATGGTAGGAGGGGGATCGATTAGCGTGTTGGCTGATACGCTGCTCACCTGCAGCACAACCAGCAACATTAAGATAAAAATTGAGACGATTCTGTTTGTAAATTTCATTTTATGGATACTCCTTGTTTCGAAACTTTCCAGACTGTAATTCCCCAAATTGGAGTAAGGATGATTGCCCAGAGAAAAAGCATGACCCACCCGAAGATAACGGCTGCCGTCGGAATACTTTGAAAGAGTTGCACAACCATAGCTCGTAAACGAATAAAAGCCTGGACAAAGCTTGTAAATGTAGATACTGTACCAACGATTAACTCTCCAGGTGTATGCGATAGAAAAAATATAGCACCCAGGAGCAGTGTAATCAGCAGTGATATGATCGCAATACCAATCAATGTTTTGATAGCCTGGTTCTTTTGAATGCGTTCTTTATTTCTTTCCATCCTGACCGCAAACCGTTGTGAAAATCCAGGATTGGGAGCCACCAGCGGGGTTTGTGACAGTAACGTCTCCACCTGGTCCCAGGCGGATTGCAGATCAGTGCATTGATCACATGCCAGTAAATGCTGGTTTAGATTCATTTTCTCTTGCGTTGTTCTTTCTTTTTGTTCAAATATCCATTCTTCAAAAGGCTGGTGATCCATTTTTCATCCTTTCAACTTGAGGAGAATTTTGATTTTGTGATTGCCAGGCAACAGCCAACTTCTTTCTTGCTCGATGTAAGCGGCTTTTTACCGCATTAACTGTAATATCTAATACCTGACTGATTTCTTCCTCAGAGCATTCATGCCAATATCGCAAAGTTATGGCTGCACGGTCGAGTTCTGGTAGTTCATTCAATAATTCCTGAATTTGTGATTGATGTTCCTTTTGCAATGTTACGGCTTCCGGATTGGGTATGTTCTGGTCTGCTACCGTTTCAGTAAGATAGTCATCAATATCCAGAATAGGGAGCTTGCGCTTGCGATGTTGATCGATACAATAATGGGCTGCTATTGAAAGTAACCAGGTTGCAAATGACCGATCAGGATTATATTTTTTGATCGATTGATAAGCTCTCCAAAATGTTTCTTGTGCTGCATCTTCTGCTGCCTCTGTGCTGCCCAACATTCTGTAACACAGGTTAAATACTGGCTTTTGAAAACTCTCAACGATCTGGTTGAAAGCTACCTCATCACCTTTCATTGATAGTTTCAGAATATCAGGCTCGATGTTAATCACAAATGCTCCATTTGTTGCTTCATCTTCATATACGAAAACATTAAATTAAAGTTGCATATTAACACACATCCATTCATGTAAATATTTAATCATACCTTTGGTTAACCATATCCGAAATTTTGGTAAACTTCTGGAAATAAAGGCAAACGTTTAATGTTATATAATAAATTAATTGGATTTCTCTCAGAATTCGAGGTCCAAAAAGGATAACCTGAGTGATCTTTTGTGTTTACCCTGAAGAAATACCATCTTTATTTTCCCACGAATTTGTAATTTTCTTTTTTTATGCTTGAAGACTGGTTATAAGAAGGCAAAATGATATGAAATTAGGTGTTTGTTATTATCCGGAACAGAATGCTGAGGAGACCTGGCAATCAGATGCTCAAGCGATGCGCGAATTAGGTTTGCGAATCGTAAGAATTGGTGAATTTGCCTGGTTTAAAATGCAACCCTCGCAGGGGGTGTTTGAGTGGCATTGGCTGGATCGAATCCTGGAGATTTTCCAGCAGGAAGGGATTCAAGTGGTACTGAGCACACCAACTTCAGCCCCGCCTTCCTGGATGATATATGAGCATCCAGATATCTTGCCCGTGGGTGAAAATGGAATCAGCAAAAATTTTGGCTCTCGGAGACACTATTGCCCCAATAATTCTGCTTTTCAGGATTACACTCGAAAAATTGTGACTCAGCTGGCTTACCGTTACGGTAAACATGCCGCTGTGATAGGGTGGCAGGTGGACAATGAATTTGGGGCTCATCATTCCGTTTTATGTTATTGTGACAGATGCGTCAGTCAATTCCGAGAATGGTTAATGCAAAAATACCAGAGCTTAAATAATTTGAATAACGCCTGGGGAACAATATTCTGGAGCCAGGTATATACCAATTGGAATGAGATTTATCCACCCAATTTAACCGTGGCTACCCCGAATCCATCTCAGGTATTGGATTATCAACGCTTCGCTTCTGATTCATTTGTGAAGTTTCAAAAAATTCAGGTTGAAATTCTTCGTGAAAATACCGAGAACCAATTCATCACCCATAATCCGGATTTTGACTCATTTGAGCTGGATACACATCGTTTGGGTAATGATCTTGATTTCCTGTCATGGAATTCATCCCCAACCGGGCAGGCAGAAAAATTGACCAAACGTTTATATGCTCCCTGGGATGAAATTCCAGAATTTTCGTATGATGTTGGTGACCCGTATATCACTGGTTTCTTTCACACCTGGGTGCGTGGGGCAAAGTCCAAACCGTTCTGGGTGATGCAACAACAAGTTGGGCAAACCAACTGGGGGGAGATCAACCCGGGTATTCGCCCAGGAACCGTACGATTGTGGACCTGGCATGCTGTAGCGAATGGTGCGGAGACTGTGGTTTATTTCCGTTGGCGGGCAACTCGTTTTGCTCAAGAAGCTTATCAATCGGGATTATTGAAGCATGATGGATCAGTGGATATGGGCTATAAGGAGATCGCAAACCTATTACCCGAGTCCCCCGTCATGCAACAGTTGCGGGATGAACCACTCAATTCGCCAGTCGCCATTCTGACCCGTTTTGATGACTTATGGGCGATCAAAATTCAACCGCATCGTAAAGATTATGATTATCTGCGCACTGTATTTGCTTACTACCGTGCTTTGGTAGAAGCAGGCATCAGTGCGGATCTGGTTCCGTATGATGCTGATTTAAGTGAATATCGCCTGGTTATTGCTCCGCTGATGTTTATTAGTGATCCTGAAATTATTTCACGTCTGGAAGCCTATGTCGCCAGAGGGGGGGCATTATTATTTGGTCCCCGATCAGGCAGTAAAAATGAATCAAATATCATGGTGAATGAGCCATTACCGGGAGCATTGCGACCGTTGGTTGGGGGAATTATTAATGATTGGCAGTCATTACCCACTCAGGTTCAATTTGCATTGCGATCTGAAATCCCCGGGCTTTATGGTGAAGTTGGAATTTGGACTGAGTCAATTAAACCGGATGACAATGAAATTGTGAATATCCTTGCGCGCTATTTGGGCGGCCCCTTGTCCGGTCGGGCAGCCATTACATCTCACGACTTCGGGGCTGGGAATGTGTATTATTTAGGTTTCTATCCCAGTCATGAACAATTAAAATCGATTCTGAAATACTTTATGAAAAGCGTAAATTATGAAGGTATTCTGGATTTACCCGAGGGGGTGGTTGTTATTCAACGTGGAAATCATCGCATTGCTTTTAATTTTACCAGGAACGAGAAAACCTTCGTCATGGATGATCAGATGGTGACCCTTGCACCCCGGGATATCCGCTTCTTCTTGCGGGATTGGAGCTAATTACAATAATTAATCAGGGACGGATTAACCTGCAGGTTTTCTGTGGGTTATCCGTCAGGACTGCATCCACTTTCATTTTTGAGTAAATCCAAAGGCGTTTGTCCGGAGTTGGATCAAGAGGACAGACGATCTGGTTGTTCTTGCGGACCTGCCGGATATAGAATGGGTTGAGTAATAATAATGGCCAGAAAGGGCCGACTATTTGCATTTCTGGATCAGGGGTGAAACCGGACATGCTGATCAATCCAGCTGGGATGTCCGGGGCAAGGCGATGCACGCACAGGACACGCTCTTTGGAGAATGAGATGACGAAAGTACGCTCCCTGATCCCTGTGGTTGTCAACAAATCAATTAATTGCTGACAGGTTTTTTCTTCCAGAAATCGATCGGATTTGAGTTCTAAAGCCAGAGCCACATCGGCAGGCAGGATGGCAGCCAGCTCGCTTAGTAATGGGATTCTTTCTGATCTGAATTCTTCCCTGCCATAAAATGCCGAAAAAGTTTTTAATTCCTCAACAGAATAGTCCGATACCAGACCTTTCCCGTCCGTGGTGCGATCGATGGAACCATCGTGGATGCAGATGAAATGATTGTCCTTGCTGATCTGCAGATCGGTTTCGAGGATATCAGCGCCATCCTGGAAGGCTTGTTGAAAGGCTGCCAGTGTGTTTTCCGGGAAAAGGACATTGTTTCCACGATGAGCCATCACATAAGGTTTTTTTCTGCCGGGAATGGATAGAGTTGTCGTTTGCAAGATGCTCTACTCTGTGAAAACCATTTCTTCTTTGCCGGTTAATTTGTCCTGAATGCGGCTGACGACCCGTTCCAGATGACGAGGTTTATGGACAAAGTCAAGATCATCAGTTCGGATGGTTAACACCGGGCATAGATCAAAAGATTGCAGCCATTCAACATAGTACGATTCCAGTCGTTTGAGATAGTCCTCGTCGATACCGCTTTCAATGCTACGCCCGCGCAAACGGATGCGTTCCATCAGAATTGGAACCGGAGCATTCAGGTAAATCAGCAAAGCTGGTGCTGGTAAATCACGAATGATCAAATCGAAGGTTTTTCTATAAGTACGATAATCCCGCTCGGAGATATTTCCCATATCATGTAATGCGCGCGCGAAAATAAAAGCATCCTCGTAGATACTACGGTCAATGATCGCAGAGCGTGGGTCGTTGGCCATTTCAAGATGTTGCTCAGCGCGATGGCCAAGAAAAAAGACCTGTAAATGGAATGACCATTTCGCCATATCACCATAGAAATCAGGAAGATAAGGATTATCGGAGACTGATTCATAGGCAGTACGCCAGCGTAATCGCGAACCAATTCGTTCCGTGAGCGATGTTTTTCCAGAGCCGATATTTCCGGCAACCAGCACAAGATGTTTTGACAAACTTAGCTGCTCTTGGTGGGGATATATTTCTTAATTTTTTCTGCCAGATTCGCAATCGGCATAGTCTGAAGCCATAATCTGCCAGGTCCTGTCACACTGGCCAGGAATAAACCTTCGCCGGAAAAGACGATATTCTTCAGTCCCTTCACCATGGTGATATCATAGCTGACCGTCGGATCAAAAGCTGCAATGTGACCGGGGTCAATTTTCAGGGTTTGTCCGGGAGCAAGATTGTACTCTTTCACTTCGCCTGGGATCTCAAGGAAGGCCATTCCGGGTCCGGTTAATTTCTGGAGAATAAAGCCTTCACCACCGAACAGGCCGGCACCTAATTTCTTGCGGAAGTGCATTTCCAGTTTGACTGAATTTTGTGCACACATAAAAGCATCTTTTTGGGCAATGAGAACCTGATTGGGTGCTAATTGAATAGGCAATACTTTTCCCGGTGCTTCGGGAGTAAAAGTGATCATTGCATTGGGTACCCGACTGGTATAGGTGGTCATGAATAAGGATTCACCGGATAGTGCACGGCCAAGACCGGACATCAACCCGCCTTTGGTGTTGGTATCCATATCGATCCCATCTGACATCCATGCCATCCCCCCTGATTCGGTGAACATCGATTCACCGGCATCCAGTTGAACTTCCAAGCTTTGTAATACTGTTCCAGATATTGCGTATCGCATTTATTCCTCCTGAAGAATTGATTATGGTTAATTATAAGGCAAAAATGTGAAGAGGTTGAGGTATTCATAAACGAGTCTTGTACCGGTGATATGGGGGCATTTATCCCCTAAGACATGTCGACGATATTTATTTTCAGATAATAAATCATTTGGCTTTTTAGCTATTCTCACCAATAATTGAATCCATGCAAATAATATCTCCACATTTTAGATCGTCGCAACCCAGACGCAATATTGCTGTACGAGTTTCAGCGAATGCTGAATCGATGATCCGGAAGAAACATCCCTGGATTTTTGATCAATCCATAATCTATCAGAGCCATGCAGGAACAGCAGGTGATTTAGCCGTCATATTTGATGCTAACAGGAATTTTCTGGCAGTGGGATTATGGGACCCTGATTCGGTGATTCGCATTCGAATTCTGCAATTCCTAAAGTCTGCTGATATTAGTAAGAATTGGTTTAACCAAAAAATCCAATCCGCTATTGAATTGCGGAAAGACTTAACCACTCAGCACACCAATGGCTATCGAGTGGTATTTGGTGAGAATGACGGCTTACCCGGGTTGGTGGTTGACCGGTATGACAGGATTTTTGTGATAAAAATCTACACAGCTGCCTGGGTGCCTTATCTGCAATGGATTGCTGAAAGCTTACAAGAATTTTTCAGTTATGAAACTCTGGTGATTCGCTTGAGCCGCAATATCACCCAAAATATTGCAGCAGAATATGGGTTGAGGGATGGAACCATCCTGGATGGGAAAGATTTGAGTGAAGTGGTGACATTCACAGAAAACGGATTGATCTTTGAAGTCGATCCTATCCAGGGACATAAAACTGGCTTCTATTTAGACCAGCGGGATAACCGTGCCAAAGTAGAAAAATTGTCTGCTGGGAAAACCGTATTGAATGTTTTCTCTTACAATGGTGGTTTTTCTCTGTACGCTGCTCGTGGCGGAGCAAAAGCAGT
>JAVEYK010000059.1:0-19070 GCA_034003505.1 Anaerolineaceae bacterium
GAAAGTTACCACCACAAAGAACTTGCCTTTCAACCAGTTAAACCCGATCAAGCTCCTAGTGAACAAAAAAATGAACGATGGATTCCTCCGGTACTGAAAACAGTCTCCACTGAGGGAATCGGAATTGAAAATGTGGTTGCGGCAATTTATGCGCATGCAGTTTTTTTACGGTCGCATCAGCAATGGCATTTACGCGAAGCAGCCCGTTTGCAGGAAGAGTTGAATGAATTGTTAATGGCGGCTTTTGCAGCTGAGTGGCGCAAACAAGTGGATCAGAACATGATCGAAGCCGTGGTGGGGGAGATGCTGGCGAGGAAATTGTCACCACAAAATGCAGCGGATCAGTTGTTGAGGGGAAAGGCTGAAAGCTGAAAGCTCAAAGCTAAAAGCGGAAAGTGACTAGTCTCTCAATACACTCAATACTCAACTCTAACCCCTAACCGCTAATCCCTAACCCCTAAATCTTAATTGCTTTCAGCTTTCAGCTTTAAACTTTGAGCCAAAAAAATTCCTTTTGCCCGAATAGGGGCATTAAGATATACTTTGGGGGAGATTTAACCACACAGCGAGATCCAGGCAGATTTGCAGCAGTGAGTGGCTGCAGGGCTCCTGATTTGAATTGCTTAAGGAGAAGTGATCATGGAACGAACACCCATCGGAGAATTAAGAGCACACGTAGACCAGCCAGTGATGATCAAGGGATGGCTGCATGTATTACGCGATCAGAAGAAGATCCAATTTATTGTCTTACGCGATAAAACCGGGATGGTGCAGATCACCCACTGGAAACCAAACGACGAAAAACTGGCAGAATTGGTGTCCACACTGACCACGGAATCAGCCTTGCGGGTGACCGGTAAAGTCATCGATAATCCTTCGGTCAAATTGGGTGGCCTGGAAATTCAATTGGAAGCATTGACGGTAGAAAATCTGGCAGAAAGCCCTTTGCCATTTGAACCGTTTGGTGAAAAAGACAATTTGCCAGCGCTGGATTACCGTCTGGATTGGCGTTTCATGGATTTGCGCCGGACAGAAAATCTGCTGCTCTTCCGTGTGCAGACCACCATGGAAATGGCACTGCGCGAGTTTTGGGTGGAACGTGGCTATATTGAAATGCATTCCCCGAAATTAATGGGCAGCCCCAGTGAATCTGGTGCAGAATTATTTGAGCTGAATTACTTTGAAACCAAAGCCTTTCTGGCACAATCCCCACAATTTTACAAACAAATGGCCATGGCGGCAGGTTTCGAAGGTGTCTTTGAGATTGGACCTGTCTTCCGGGCGGACCCTTCCTTCACATCCCGTCATATGACCGAATTCACCAGTATCGATCTGGAAATCTCGTGGATCGAAGATGAAGATGATGTCATGTCAAATCAGGAACGCATGTTGCAATACGCTTACCAGCGGGTAAAAGATGCGCATGGTGACGAAATTAAGGAAGTCTTTGGGTTGGAGATCGAAGTACCCCAGGTGCCGTTTCCGCGTGTGACGATGGCAGAAGCACATCAAATTTTAAAGGAAGTAGGTTATCAATTACCTCCTGAAAAAAAGAACGATCTCGATCCAGGTGCCGAACGTGCACTGGGAGAGTACATCAAGCAGAAAACCGGCAGCGATTTTGTGTTTATCACGGAATGGCCGTTTGCCGTGCGACCTTTCTATCATATGAAGAAGGGTGATAATCTGACCCGCAGCTTTGATCTGTTAGCGAATGGGCTGGAAATCACCACCGGCGCTCAGCGCGAGCATCGCTATGATGTTTTGCTTGAGCAGGCCAAAGAAAAAGGGTTGACCCCTGACCCGATCCAGTTCTATCTGGATTTCTTCCGTTATGGCTGCCCTCCGCATGGTGGCTATGGGATGGGTCTCTCCAGACTGATGATGGTGATGCTCAAGCTGCCCAACATCCGCGAGTCAGTGTACATATTCCGAGGGCCAAACCGCCTGCAACCGTAGCGAGAAGTCGAATAAGTTCAGCGAACAATTTATTTATGTAGAACTGGTAAATATACTTTACTGATATGGTTATCGGAGACTGTCAGGGTAACAGGTATCACGACGGGTGTGTTGCCTACCGGTTCTGATTCAACAGATGCACGAATGGTAATGGTCCCTTCATAAACACCCGGGGTGGTAAGATCAAAACCGCTCACCGAGACTGTCATTGTGGAGGGAGTCTGACCAATTTCCGGAGAAACCAGGATCCAGGTCTCGGACGGGTCTGCTTCCCATTCAATAACATAACCATTGCCGGTATTCACCAGGTTAACTAGAAAGGCTGAATTCATCCATTGCTGATCAGACAAGGAATAAAAGAATCTTATGTTTTCTGGCAGTCCACCTAATGTGGGCGGTTTAAATAAATCTGTCAGAGTTTTATCTGCTAGTCCTACAAAAGCGTTGTCGTAATGCCAATAACTCTCTTCCTTACCATCATAAGGATCATCATCAAAAAAATCTTTATCAACCCACATCTGAAGGGTTGGAAAATCAGGGTGAACCGTTCTGTAAACAGTCTGGTTATTAAAATCAGGATAATTTTCGTAAGCCTTACCCAAGGTTTGGCCTGCAAAAAGATTGTTCAGGAAAGCCTCAAAAGCATTGCCAAACCAATTTGCATAGTAACCGGCTGCCCCAATCTGGAAAAAGGGGGCAGAATATTGTGCCACGCGGCGTTTGGCTTCATCAATGCCAATGTCCACATCATCTTTGGGGGCAGAGGATGATCCGGCGGTGAAACACCCATACAACATCACAATGGCATTGGGTGCCAGGTGTAAATTGGTTTGAATCCTATCAGACAAGTAAAACCCACTGCTCAGATAAAAACCACCCACTGTTGGATTGGGTATATTCCCATCGTAGACCCCATGTCCCCGATAGAGTAAAAAATGGGCTCCCTCGGCAGCGGCTTCAATCTCTGCAAACGTGCCGGTGCCTGGGTAAAATTTGTGAACTTCTACCCCATTCCGGGATAGTACATTGGCTGCCAAATCCATGTTGGCTATTTCTTCTTTAGTCCAGTCACCGGTATTCCCATCGATGGGACCCACCAGCAAAACAGCTTTCAAGGGGGGCAAAGAAAGTTTTGTATCATGATTTAGCGTTGTTAGTGTGGTGGCAGTTGTCGATATTTCAGGTGGGCGGGGTGGAAAATCAGAATGCGTAAAACCAGAATAAGAAACCACCTCACCGATGGGACCGATAGCGGTTATGAGGAATAACAAAATAATCACGAAAGCGAGAAGAGGAAATAAAGACAAATCCAAAAACTTCCCCTTTTTTGGATTGTTTCCCGATGGATCCCCAGCGTGAAATTTCATATCATTATTTTAACAGCAATCATTTTCATTTCATGAGTTTCAATTAACAGATTTGATAATTCTGGGAAGAATAATTGTGAAAAGTATGTTGCAATTTAGCTATTATGGTCTACACTTAAATAGGAAAAGTCGGGATTCCAAATATTGGCAGCGAGAAGTTTCCTGCCAGATGATAAAGTTATTCCTGGATCCATCTGTCCGATGAGATGTTAGCAGGATTGTATTATTGCTCCGAAAGTAAATTCGATAAGTAGGTGAAAAAAGATGGCTTATACCAGTCACGGTCGACATGAAAAAATGATGTATGGGGGCATAAAGTTGTATGCGGGAACATCCTGCCCCACCATGGCACAAAAGATAGCGGATTATTTACGTCTGAATCTGAATGATCGCGATATTATTGAGTTTCCGAACGAGAACCTGTTTGTAAAACTTCATAGCAGTGTCAGAGGGCAGGATTGCTATGTGATGCAGACGACTTCCCCCCCAGTTCACCGCAATTTAATGGAGTTGCTGATCCTGATTCAGACCTTGCGTCTGGACTCTGCCGCCCGTATTACCGCTGTGATTCCTTACCTGTGCTATGCACGCTCGGATAAAAAAGACCAACCACGCGTCCCGATCACGGCACGATTGGTGGCAGATATGATCCAAACTGCTGGGGCAGACCGTTACATCACCATGGACTTGCATGCGGGTCAGATACAGGGCTTTTTCTCGATCCCCGGGGATGTGCTCTCCGCTTTTTCCTTACAACTCGATTATTTAAAATCTTTGAAACCCAACATGGTCGACCCGGTGATTGTCACCGCCGACCTGGGATTTGCAAAAAAAGGCCGCAATTACGCAGCTGCGTTGGACGTACCGATGGCATTTATTGAGAAACGACGGGCTGGGAATGATGCCAAAGCCCAGGCATTGAATCTGATTGGTAATGTGAAAGGTCGGGATGTGATCATTGTCGATGATGAGGTGGATACCGGCGGATCGATGGTGGAAGCAGTGAACCTGCTGAAAGAAAACGGCGCAGGAGATATTTACATTTCTTTTGTGCATCCCAGTCTGTCCGCTAATGCTGCTGAGCGGATGGGTGCCTTGCCGGTCAAGCAATTTATCACCACCGACACCATCCCGATTTCCAAAGAAAAGGAAGCTGCTTTTACCGGGCGGCTGAGAATCCTGACCATCTCGAAATTGATTGGTGAAGTTATCCGGCGGGCGAATGAAGGCCGCAGCGTGGGTGAGTTGTTTAACGAATAGGGGAAAAATTTGCCTGAACTTCCAGAAGTTGAAACGATTTGCAAAGCTTTGCGCTCAGGGGGGCGGGATGCGCCGGCGATTGTGGGTTGGCAGATCGAACGGGCAGACGTTCTTTGGGGTAAGACGCTGGCTGAACCAGGTTCGGATGCGTTTAATCGACGGATCCAAAAACAACAGGTTGTGGATGTCCTGCGGCGTGGCAAGTACATCATTATTCAATTATCCAATGACTATCTCGCTATCCATTTACGAATGAGTGGAGATGTGCGGGTGGAAGCGAATAAAAAGGTTTTATTACCGCATGACCGCCTGGTATTGTGGTTCCAGAATGGTTACCATCTGGCATTCAACGATACCCGTAAATTTGGCAGAGTCTGGTTGCTGACGGATCTGGATGAGCTGTTGCATCGACTGGGTCCCGAGCCATTTGAAATTGCTGATGCAGAAGATTTCTACCAGAGTCTCATCAGCCACAAGCGACAAATTAAACCATTATTGATGGATCAGACATTTTTATCCGGCATGGGAAATATTTACACAGATGAAGCCTTACACATCGCCGGCATCCATCCCCTGGCCAGCTCGGCTAAATTGGGAAAAGAACAGGCTGCAAAATTACTGACAGCTATCCAACAGGTTCTGGCAAAAGGCATAGAACGTAACGGTGCCAGTATCGATTGGATTTATCGGGGAGGAAGTTTTCAGAATGAATTTCGGGTGTATGCTCGTAGTGGACAAGCCTGCCCGATTTGTGGTACATTAATCGAAAAGATAGTGGTTGGTCAACGCGGAACTCATTTTTGTCCAGTGTGTCAACCCCGACCCCCCTCTTTACGAACGATAGAAAAGGAAGGTTGAGTTTTATGACCATTCAATCCAGTTTGTTTATCATTATCTTTGTGCTGGCCGGCTTATTACTATTAGGCTTGATCATTTTCCTTGTCATTTATTTTTCCAGATCCTCAAAAAAGACCGAGATAAGTGATAAAACCACCCCCTTATCAGAGGTGATTCAACCAGATACGAATGAAATTCCTAAACAAGAAATAGCTGGTGATACTTCTTTCACCAAGTTGGTAACCCTGGGGCGGGCGATAAATAATGATGGATTTGCGATCTTGTTTGGTGATGAGTGGGTCGGGGAGGCCAGTCAGTTGACTTTGGTGCAACGAAACCGTCTGGAGAAAAACCTGGCAGAAGCGCAACAATGGCTGGGGATGGAAATGAAACCAGCACCCCTGCCACACACCAAAATAAAGGAAGACAAACCAGCGGAAGTAGTTGCTCCCCTTGCACCAACGAAAAATGCTGAAAAGCACATGCGGCAACTAAGTATCGTGGAACAGGTTGATGAAGTTTTACAGGATTTATTAGAGGATAGTCTTTTGAACGGAAGAAAAATCCGACTGACGGAGATGCCCGATAAAGGGGTCACCGTTTGGGTGGGAAATGAACATTTTGATGGGATCGACTCTGTTCCAGATGAAGAAGTGAAAGGGATAATCCAACAGGCAGTCAGGAAGTGGGAAAAGACTTCAGGAAAGTGACATTCGCTGGAAGAACCAGCATGGTAGAATATGAAAAAGAAATAATTGTTGGGTTCCTAAAGGAGATTGATCATGGCAAGTTCGGATGAACGGATGCGAATTCTCAAAATGATTCAGGATGGAGTCATTTCCGCTGAGGATGGTGTTCGTTTATTGGATTCCATTGAGCAATCAGTTAAGCGGGAAAAAGATGGTCAACCTGGTGAGGAATCAGGGCGGATAGCCAAGTACTTTCGTGTGCGTGTGACCGATACTAATACTGGCAAAGCCCGCGTAAATGTACGGCTGCCAGTGAGCGTGTTGGGTGCCGGGATGAAGATGGGTGCCCGTTTTTCAACAGAAATTCAGGGGTTAGACCCATCAGAATTAATGCAATTTATTCGTGAAGGCACGATTGGCAAAATCGTGGATGTGTTTGATGAAAATGATGGGGAACATGTAGAAGTGTTTCTCGAATAAGCCGCGTTCCATTCAAAAAATTTATAATACCTGCTCGACGCCATCTACTTCTTCAGGGAAAAATTGTTTGAATGTACCTTCAATCCAACCCTTGACCGTTGTATCGGATAAAGGGCAATCGGTGCAAGCCCCGCCTAAGCGTACTTTGACAATCCGATCCTGATAGGCAACATAATCAACCGAGCCACCGTGATAGGTGCTGATATAGGCATCCAATTGTTCCATCAGACCGCGCATTTGATCTTCAAGGGTATATTCTGGTTTCGGATCCATTTAGATTCATTCTCCTTTTACAATCATGGTTGAGATTTAGCCCATTGCTGAATAAAGTCAAAATCTCTTCATGAGAGTCTAATAATTTTCCTGATATCTCACCAACCAGGCAATTGAGAAAAAGGGCAGTTATCTCTTTATCAATTGTACATAATTTTTGTAGATTGCCAGCCTGAAGGCGAATCGCGGTAACGGCACAGTTTGCGATGGCAGCGGCACTGTATGTGTCGCGACCCAATGCAGCCGACCATCCAAAAACATCACCAAATGTCAATCTGGTAATGACCAGGGCTGGCCCGTCGTACGGTTTAAAGTGTAAAGTAATTTCACCTGAAGTTAAAATATAAAAATTATCTGCCCTATCACCTTGCTGAAATATTACCATATCTGCAGGAAATGAACAAAACTCCATAAAGGGTTGAATCAATTGGATTTGTTGGGGAGTAAATGACTCAAATATGGGTAAGGAAGCTATCTCTTGAACATCCATCTTCTAATATTAATGAAGAGTCCTATCTCTGCACAGTGGAAATTTTCCCGAATGTATAGATAATTATCATTGAACTGCCTGACCATTTTAAGGATTTCGCGGTTATTTTAGTGACAAATGTCAACATACGAAGGCATGCTATAATCAGTGCCACAAAATCTTTCTTCTGGTCAGCCTGATTTTAGGATGATGTTTGCAGAGGATCGACTACGGAAACACGAGGTAAGATGGAAACTGTAATTATTATTGTCGTAATTTTGTTATTTCTGGCAGCATTTATGCTGATCCGTACCGCACGGGCAATGCGCCCCTTATCCCCGATCGAAGAGTCAGAACTGGTGGATGTGGAAGTAGAGGGTGCCATAAAACGTCTGGCAAATGTAATTCAATTGGAAACGATATCGAGTGACCACAAAACTTTTAATCATGCTCCATTTGAGCAATTGCACAACAAACTGGAAGAATTCTTTCCCTTAGTCCATTCAAAGATGAAACGTGAAATCATCAGCGATGCCAGTCTCTTATTCACCTGGGAGGGAACACAGAAGGATCTCAACCCAATTTTATTTGCAGCACATCAGGACGTTGTTCCTGCAGACCCAGCCACCCTGGAAACGTGGACATACCCGCCATTTTCTGGTGAAATTGCTGATGGATTTATCTGGGGACGAGGAACCATTGATATCAAATCTCAGATGATGGCCACGCTTGAGTCAGCGGAAATCTTGCTGACAGAGGGGTTTGAACCGAAGCGAACCATTTACCTGGCTTTTGGCCAGGACGAGGAGTTAGGTGGCCAATTTGGGGCTGCAAAAATTGTCGAGCATCTGGATGGGCAAGGTGTTCACCTGGCTGCCATGGTGGATGAAGGTGGAGCCATTATGGAAGGTACCATTGCCGGGGTGGATGTGCCGGTTGCTTTAATCGGGACGGCTGAAAAAGGACATCTGAGTCTCAAGCTGCGCGCAGCCGGCAGCCCAGGGCATTCATCCATGCCGGGGAAAGATATGGCTATTGGCAGGCTGGCGCGTGCTCTGGCACGCCTGGATGCCAATCAGCAACCCGCGCGATTGAAAGCATTGAACGACCTGATTAGTAATCTGGGTTCTGCTGCTTCCTTCGGCATGCAATTTGTCTTTTCAAATCTCTGGTTTTTCAAACCCATTGTTAAAATGCAGGCAGAAGCGAATAACACCACCAATGCGATGATTCGAACCAGCACGGCTTTAACGATCGTGAACGGCGGAATTAAAGAAAATGTTTTGCCAGCCAGTGCTGAAGCAATCGTTAATTTCAGACTTTTGCCGGGGGATAGCATCGCCAGGGTGTGTGATCGCGTCCGCAAGATCATCAGAGATGACGAGATTGAATTCGAACCGCTTTCTGATGGTGCCTGGGAAGCTTCACCAGTTTCATCCACGGATACGAATTCCTACTTGATTTTAAAACACACTGTCCGCAAAGTTTTTGATGGTGTGCCCGTTGCCCCTTATCTGGTGATGGGTGCTACGGATGCCCGCTATTATGCACCGATCAGTGATGCGGCTTACCGCTTCTCACCATTTAAATTATCTGCCGAAGATTTAGGGCGGATGCACGGCATTGATGAGAGAATCTCAATCGAATCTTACAGCAAGATGATTGTTTTCTTCCATGAGCTCATGCAATCCTGGGCACAGGCGGATTTGTAAGCCGATTTTGTTAAAATCTCAAAAAAGGTGGCTGGAAAGTCACTTTTTTTATTGCATGGGTATCAATCGACTACCATAAACATCTGCGTGAAACACATAAACTATTCCGAGGGCTTCCAATTGAATCCGATAACCCGGGGTGGTTATTGGTACACAAATCAAATCACTTGCTTCAACCCCTAAACAGGAATCCGGCCAATCCATCTGATCACTGGCTTGGACTAGCACTTGATGAGGCGAAATTGCCAGTTGTTTAGCCAGCAACTGGATGGCTACATCCACGGGAGTTGCATATTTGGTCAGGTAATTCAGCACGTATATTTTTTGTGCGCTGGTGTCTGCATGGGCTTCAAAAATGGAATGATTGGCATAAAACAACATGAAATAGCCTGGGATTTCTTGTGGAACACAAACCTCACTAATCGGAGCAACTTCCAGGCAGGTATCTGCCCAGGTTTGTTTGCTGGTTTCTAACAGCAGAATTTGCGAGGGAGACATGCCGTACTGATTGACAATCGTGTCGATGGCAGCTTTTTCGGCAGTTGAACGGCTAAGGAAATCGTCAACGGTTTCGTAAAGCGGAGTTTTCCGATCTACAGGTGGCGTTTGAATAGCCTCAGCGCAAGCAGAAAGCAGCAGGATTAACAGAGATGTCACAATCAAAATTCTTTTTATCATTTCTCTCTGATTCTAGATCATCCTGTAATGCCCGTCAAATTATGTATCCATTTTCTTGAGATGAATCTTGGAATGACAATGGATAATTTTACAACTTCTTCCAATAAGACCAGGGCATACACATAATAAACCGGTAGATGTAAAACGAACCCCCCAATCAATGCGACTGGAACACCAATCAGCCACACGGAACTCATTTCCACTTTGAGAGCGTATTGGGTGTCACCGCCTGAGCGTAAGATCCCGATAAACAGGATCAAATTGGTTGTGCGAATCCACATGCTTAATGCGTAAATAAATTGGATGCGATAGGCATACTCATAGGAAGTTGGCCCTATGTTGTAAAGGGAAAGAATGTAAGGCCGCAAGATGATCACGAGGATTCCAAAAATGATGGACAGCACGAAACTGATGACCAGAAAACGCCTGCCATAATCATACGCAGCTTCTTCGTTTCCTGCTCCAATTTGATTGCCAATCATGATGGCACAGGCATTCGCTGCCCCAATAAAGAACACAAAGGTCATATTTTCAATTGTGGAAGTGATATTCACGGCAGCCACTGCATCCGTCCCGATGCGGGCATAGACTGCATAATACGTGGTGATACCCAATGACCAGACGACTTCATTGATGGCGGCAGGCATGGAAGTTTTTAAAACCTGCTTAAAAAATGAAAAACGGTATCGAAGTTCATGAAATTTGGCTGCCGCTGCCGTTTTGAAACGATAGGAAAAGTAGATCATCAGCACAAATTCAAAAATGCGGGCGATTAATGTTCCCAGTGCTGCTCCCTGCACCCCTAATTCAGGAAAGCCAAAATTGCCAAAAATGAGACAATAATTGAGAAAGATGTTGGTGGAAAGGGCAATGATGGTGATCGTCATGGGCAGCCGCACATTCTGTGTACTGCGTAAAACAGACATGTAAGTCAATGAGATGGCTGTAAAAATATACCCAAATCCAACAATGCGCAGATATTGGCTGCCTATTTCGATGACTGCCTGATCATTGGTGTAAAAACCCAAAATCGTTTCCGGAATGATCAGCGCGATCAACGTGTAGAATAACGCCACAGATAGCGCCATGGTGAGCCCAATGCCCATCACTTTTCGCAAATTTACCATATCGCCTTTGCCCCAATATTGAGCCGTAAAAATGGCCGAACCACTGGAGATGCCAAACAGGAAAAGCGAAAGGAGGAAGAAAATCTGGTTTGATAAGCCCAGAGCAGCAATGGATGTTTCCCCCAACTGACCAATCATCAACACGTCCAGAAGATTGGTGGATGATGAAATTAATTGTTGGATTGTAATGGGTATGGCGAGTTGAAGCATGGAAGAATAAAAACGCCGGTCCAAAAATAGACGCTTGACCATAAATCTCTTTCGATGTGTACCAGAATAAAAACTGTCACTCAGTTTAACGGAGGTAAGGGTTTCTGTCGAGGATTAATTGTCGTAAGAATATGATAAATAAGTTGAACATAGCAGATCAGTTCATTTTTTGTTAAGATTGAATATCTTAAATTTTCTTTTTCCTATCTTAAGAAACAAAAATGGCTGATAAATTTTAAGGGTTTCTGGGCTTCATTTCATTTTTGCTCATGCTATAATGACGGGGAGAACAAGGTAAGCATAGGTGGTTCGTTCCAGAAGATAAAGGATTGCGGGCTTCGCAATTTCTTTTTGTTAGAAATTTGATTTTTTAAAAAAGGAGGTCGGATGTCATTTGCTCATTTGCATGTACATACAGTTTATTCTTTGCTGGATGGCTTCAGCAACATAAAACAACTGGTAAAACGTGCAAAAGAGATGGGCATGCCGGCTGTTGCCATTACCGACCATGGGACAATGTTTGGCTCGATCGACTTTTTCAATGCCGCCAACGCTGAGGGCGTAAAACCGATCATCGGGCTGGAGAGTTATATGGCCGCCCGAGGAATGACTGAAAAAGATTCCCGGCTGGATAAGCGTAGTTCACATCTATTATTGCTGGCGGAGAACCAGACAGGCTATAAAAATCTGCTTAAAATTGCCAGTGCCGCTCAAATTGATGGTTTTTATTATGTTCCCAGAATTGATCATGATTTTCTGGCAGATCATTCTGAAGGGTTGATTGCCACCTCGGGCTGTCTTTCTGCTGAGATTCCCCGCGCTTTAAAGGAAAATGATCTGGAAAAAGCTTCCCGGATGCTGGATTGGTATTATGATGTTTTTGGCCGTGAACGCTTCTTCCTCGAACTTCAGGATCATCCCATCACTGATTTACGCCAGGTCAATCAGCACTTACTGGATTTGGGAAAACGCTATCAGGCGCAATTTGTTGCCACCAATGATGTGCATTATATTGAGCAGGCAGATGCGAAATATCAGGATATTTTGCTGGCTATTCAGACCGGAGCGCTATTAAAAGACCCCTCCCGCATGAAGATGAATGATGACAGTTACTATCTGCGCTCACCGCAGGAAATGCAGGCATTATTTGGTCATATTCCCGGAGCGATTGAAAATACGCTGGTTATCGCAGAACGCTGTCATGTTAACCTCAAGAATGAGGGCTATCACTTACCGAAATTTGATGTACCAGCCGATTTTACTGCCGAAACTTTTCTTAGAAAGTTGTGCGAGGAAGGTTTGTTGCGCAAGTACGGAAGCAAGGCAAGTGACCCCACCGTACGTGAGCGCCTGGATTATGAATTATCCGTGATTCATAACATGGGTTTTGATGCCTATTTTCTGATTGTCTGGGACCTGTGCATGTACGCCAAGCAGGAAGGCATCTGGTATAACGCCCGCGGATCGGCAGCCGGGTCCATGGTGGCTTTCACCCTGGATATCACCCTGGTAGAACCGCTGGATCATGGGCTAATCTTTGAGCGCTTCCTGAATCCCAGCCGTATTTCCATGCCGGATATTGATCTGGATTTTCAGGATGACAAGCGCGCGTGTTTAATTAAATATTGTGCTGAGAAATATGGCCAGGACAAGGTGGCTGCGATCATCACGTTTGGCACATTGGGAGCCAAGGCGGCTATTCGGGATGTCGGGCGTGTGATGGATATTCCTTTGAGTGAAGTGGATCAGGTGAGTAAGATGATCCCCACGATTGGCAGCAAACCAGCCAGCATCGCGGATTCACTGGCTTCCATCAATGAATTGCGAACGCTTTATGACAACACACCATATTTAAAGGAACTGATTGACACTGCCCAGCATATGGAAGGCGTCGTGCGCAATGTCGGCACGCATGCTGCTGGCATCGTGATTTCAGATCGGGCAATTGATGAATATGTCCCATTGCACCGCCCAACCAGCAATTCTGAGGATACCCCGGTCAAGACCGTGACCCAATATGAAATGGCTCATCTGGATGCGTTGGGTATGCTCAAAGTCGACTTTTTAGGGTTAGCCACCCTGACGGTCATGGCACGAGCCTGTGATCTGATCAAAAAACGGCATGGGATTGACCTGAACCTGGAGAATATTCCGATTGATGATCCGGAAACGTTTGAGTTTCTGGGTACCGGGCATACCGCAGGCGTCTTCCAACTGGAAGGCACCGGGATGACCCGCTATCTGGTTCAGATGCAGCCCAAGAATCTGGCACATATTATTGCCATGGTAGCTTTGTACCGTCCGGGACCTTTGCAGTTCATCCCGGATTACATTAAACGCATGCATGGCGAAGAACCGGTCAAGTACCGCCATGATGCGCTGCAACCCATCTTTAATGAAACTTTTGGTATTGCCATTTATCAGGAACAGATCATGTTCGCAGCCATGGAGATTGCCGGATACAAGGCCTCGGAAGCAGATGCACTGCGCTCGGCAATCTCAAAGAAAAAAGTTAAAGAAATTCCCTACCATCGCGAAAAATTTATCAGAGGTGCGGTCTCGCGGGGAATAATGGACGATAATACCGCCGCAATTATTTTTAAGGATTGGGAAGAGTTTGCCAACTACGGTTTTAACAAAAGTCACGCTGCTGATTATGGCGTGATCGCTGTGAAAACTGCCTACTTAAAAAAGCACTATACCATTGAATACATGACCGCTCTTTTATCGGCTACCAAGAATGAAACTGAGAAAGTTGCACTATATGTGCAGGATTGCCGTGATCTGGGCGTTGAAGTATTACCGCCGGATTTGATAGGCAGCGATTGGGATTTCTCGATCGAGGATCTGCAAGATGGTAACTCGGTAATCCGTTTTGGATTGGGAGCGGTAAAGAATGTTGGACAGGGTCCGGTTCAGGTGATCATGGATGCCCGCGCGAAGGGTGAAATTCGGACGATCAATGATTTTGTTCAAATGGTTGATTTGCGAGCGGTCGGAAAACGTGCCCTCGAAAGTTTGGTGCGGGTGGGGGCATTGGATCGTTTAGGGAAACGCCGGTCCATATTGGAAGCATTAGACCGTCTAGTGGCAGTCTCCAGCAGCCATTTCAGGGCGGCAGAGTGTGGTCAACTGAGTATTTTCGGCCTGGTGGAGAACGTGTCTGAAGAAGTTGTTTTACCTGAGGGGTTTGAAATTAACCCCAGAGAATTACTGGAGTGGGAAAAAGAACTGATCGGTTTATATGTTTCAGCACATCCGTTAACTCCCTACCGTGATTTCCTTCAAAAGAGATCCAGCCATCATTCCACTCAATTAGGCGGGGTGAAACACAAAAGCAGCGTCTGTGTGGCGGGGATGGTATCCCGCTTCCGCAAGCACCTTACCAAATCTGGTAACGATATGGCTTTTGTCACCCTGGATGATTTATACGGTTCCATGGACATTGTAGTCTTTCCCAGTATTTGGAACGCCAGCCGGGATTTAATAGAAATTGACCGGATCGTGATCATTGATGGAAAAGTAGATAATGTGAATGGTGACCCAAAAATTTTAGCTGATAGCATTCGCTCGGTTTCCAATGACGAATTATCCACCGTGTTGGAACAGGGTCAAAATACTGAAATCCATTTGGAACCCCCAGTGGTTGATTTGCGATCTCGTTATGAAATTGAATTCGGTGGTGCTGATCTGGAGCAGGAAGAAGCACAGGCGGTTCTACAGGTGGATGAATTTAATCTGGAAAGCATGATGGATGCGGATGAGCTGGACGACTCCATGGATCCGTTTTTTGATCCGACCTTTTTTGAAAATTTAGAAAACCTATCTGAGCTAGAGGAACCGCAGGAAAAAGCTTCGAATTTACAAGTACCCGAAAAAAGAGAGCAACTTCCGAAACCAGAGGAAGTGCTGCAAATGCCCGCTGAAAAACCCGTGCTGCAGGAAATTCCTGATCAGCCATACAAGAAAAACATCGACATTGCCCCGGATGTTAATCCAGGAGTGAATGAAGATCCTGGCGGGAATAACCTGCAAGGTCGTTTATTTCAACCAAAAACAAATAATCCTGGTCAAAATCAAATTTTAGATAGGCCTGCTCCCCCGAAAAAACCTCTGGTTACGATCCCAGCCATTGATAAAGTTTTTGATTTTCGCGATCCGAAGAAAGATGAATTCCGCATGCTGACCATCATTTTGCGGCCCAATCCGAAAGATTTTGGCCGGGGTCACATGCAAATGAGGCGTGTGGTGAATGTGTTACGATCTTACCCCGGCAAGGATAAATTTGGTCTGATGATTTTTGAAAATGGAAAACGGGTGGCTTTGGAGTTCCCCAATGACACAACCGGTTATTGCCCTGAATTAATGCGCCGCTTGAAAGATATGGTAGGGGAAGAGAACATCCAGGTCAAGGTGCTGAAAGTACATTGATCGTAATCACTCCGATTCAGACCATCCATGTTCACCCACCAGCGGCACAAAACTTACCGGAATATCCTGATCATGCTCGAAAGAGTCATCAGATTTTTTGATCCATCTTTCCAGGGTTTGATGCGAACGGGCACCGACCGGCAAAATGAGCCTTCCGCCCACTTTTAACTGAGACAAAAGCGGCCTGGGAATGCGCGGAGCAGCTGCAGTGATCAGGATGGCATCATAGGGGGCATGTTGTGGCATCCCCAAACTGCCATCGCCAACATGAAATTGAATATTGGTTAAGTTGAGTTGTTCCGCAGCGGACTGAGCCTGTTTCACCAATTCTGCATGCCGGTCAATGGTGTGTACCTGGGCTACCAACTGGCTAAGGATGGCGGCTTGATAACCCGAGCCTGTTCCGATCTCCAGCACATGATCCAGGGGATGGGGTTGCAGAAGCTCGGTCATCAGAGCAACAATATAAGGCTGAGAGATGGTTTGCCCAAAGCCAATCGGCAGGGGATGATCGGCATAAGCTTCACTTTGATATTCCATGGATACAAATAGATGGCGGGGAATTTTACGCATGGCAGCCAGCACACCCGGATGTTTGATTCCTCGCTTTTCCATCTGATCGCGTACCATTTTTGAGCGTTCTAAAGAAAAATCTTTCATTGACTCTATTATAGCGATTTACCAAATTTTTTTCTCATTTGATCGGCAATCATTCGGTCAATTTTTCCCATTGGGTACTCAGGGAGTTTCTCCAGAGGTGCCCAGGCAAGTTGAGTGGCTTCAATGGCTTGCGGTTCGCCAGCAATCAATGTGCACACGAAAGCATGTAAGGTTACCCGAAAATGAGTGTAGGCGTGCTGATATTCGCCGAAATGTTCTCCGATAGCGATTTTTGACCCTAATTCTTCCATAATTTCGCGTTCAAGGGCTGCTGGCAGGGTTTCGCCGGCTTCCAGCTTTCCGCCCGGGAATTCCCATAAGCCTCCCAGAAGACCTTTGGACGGGCGTTGGGCTAACAGGTATTGTTGGTCCCGTTGTATGATGGCTGCGGTAACGATATAATGCGGGATGGGTTTCTTTTGAGGCATCACCGGGCGAAGTTCCTGGACGCCGCGTTTGAAAGCCAGACAATTTTGTTGCAGAGGGCATAACAGGCATTTCGGTCTGGCGGGCAGGCAAATACTCGCACCCAGATCCATTAAAGCCTGGTTATAATCCCCTGCCTGGCCGGCCGGCAGGTTTTGTTCAGCCAGTTTCCAGAATAATTTTTCGGATTCTGGTGTCCGGATGGGCAGGGCGATATCAAATATCCGCGAGAGTACACGCCGAATATTGCCATCCAGGGCCGCCTGATCCATTCCAAAGGCCATCGATGTGATTGCTGCCGCTGTGTAGCGCCCGATGCCGGGTAGTTTTTGCAGTTGGTGGGGATCAGCAGGCAACTGACCAGCATATTCATGCTCTAAAATGCGAGCTGCCTTATGGATATTTCTGGCACGGGAATAATATCCCAATCCTTCCCACTGTTTGAGCACATCCTGTTCTGAGGAATTGGCAAGTGTTTCAATGTTCGGGAAAGCCTGCATCCAGCGGTTGAAATAATCAATGACAGTTTCCACGCGGGTTTGTTGCAGCATGATCTCTGAAATCCAGATGGCGTACGGGTCTGGATGGTCACGCCAGGGTAATTTACGGGCGTAAATAGCATACCATTCCAGCAGTGGTTGACTGATCATGATTGAATTGAAAATTTAGAACTGAAATCCACCCTGTGGATTTACAAGTTTTTGCGTGTAATTTTCAATATAGTCCTGAAGCTGGTTGTGTAAACTGGTCCATTCCGGAGAATTGAGGATGGCGTTGGGATTGACTGTGGGCGGGAAAGTAGCTCCAACCAGAATCTGAGGATGAGTCCCGTAGACAGTTGCCCAGGCATCCTGCAAGTCCAACCCCAGACGCTGCACACCAGGAATAAATTCACGCACCACGAATTCAAAATATTCCTGTTCGTGTTCAGGTAAAATATCCCAGGTCATAATTAGTTTTACAGGCACGTTCATCACCTCTTATTTGTTCAGAGCATCCAGAACCACTACCTGGGTCTCTTCAGGTAAATTGCGAGTGCTGGAAACTTTGAAGGAGTCAAGGGGCTCAACATTCGATAAGCCCATTTCTTTCAAGAATTTATTGAGTGGATCAAGTTTAATAATCGATGATTCGGTCATGTAATGCATGGGAATCACAATGCTGGGTTCGATAAGGTTGACAATTTCAGCTGCCTGAACTGCGTTCAGACTGCTATTGCCACCGATGGGAACCAACATGATATGGACATTGCCTACTTCTTCAACTTCACTTTGATTGGGAACGCGATTTATCCCTCCCAGGTGAGCAACTTTAATTCCATCAAAATCATAGACAAACATAGTGTTGCGCTCATCCCACTCGAATGGTGTATTATGCGCATTGGTCAGGAGCCCGGTAATGAATACACCACCAATTTCGTATTCCCCGGGGCCAGAAATAACAAAAGGATCGCCTTTAATCGCCACCACATGGTTGTGGCCAGGTTTGTTATGGCTGATGGTAACAATTTCACCTGTAACACTCAAGGGTGCATGTCCGGTGGCTTGCTTATCATATGGGTCGCAGATAACAGTCGCCAGACCGCGTTCATTGAGTTTAAAACAGGAGTGTCCATACCAAATAATTTCCATCGTAAATGATCCCTTTCGCTATGATTATACTTGAGGAAATTGAATTACGCACGCAACCTGAATTAATGTAGTAGTGGGATCCGATGTTGTATTGTTATACTTAACGAAGACCTAACTTTCATAAAGCATTGACTTCAAATTGATTGGGGGTGGACTGGGTAATCATCCTTCCTTAATAATAGCGCGATTCAGGGTGAATCCTTGACTCTGTCAGGGGTTTCTGATAGACTCTGCGACCGATGTAAAATCCTTGCCTTGCTGGCGTTGTACTGGTATAATTTTACGCGCCTTAAGGCTTGAAACTTAACAATTTACTTGCCGACGTAGCTCAATACGGCAGAGCAACTCACTTGTAATGAGTAGGTTATGGGTTCAAGTCCCATCGTCGGCTCAAGTTGCAGGTTGGTGAGTGGGATTGGTTCGAACAATCCTGCTTACGAACCGGCAACGGTTCGGGAAAAAGAATGGGCAGTTACCCAAGTGGCCAAAGGGGGCTGACTGTAAATCAGCTGTCAACGACTTCGTAGGTTCGAATCCTTCACTGCCCACTAGTCTTTTTCTGGCCGAAGATCTCTCAAAAAAGGGAGTACGACAGGAACGGCAAGCCCTCATAGCTCAGTTGGTAGAGCACGCCCTTGGTAAGGGCGAGGTCATGGGTTCAAGTCCCATTGAGGGCTCTTTTTGCCGGAAAAACACAACGAAAATTAGAATTAATAAATTCGAGGAGTGATAGAATGGCGAAGGAGAAATTTGATCGCAGTAAACCCCACCTGAATGTGGGAACAATGGGACATATTGACCATGGGAAGACCACGCTGACAGCAGCGATCACCAAGGTCAGTCAGTTAATGGGATTCGCAG
>JAVEYK010000060.1:0-18834 GCA_034003505.1 Anaerolineaceae bacterium
ATCACTCCAGCATATACCCAAATCCGCGCACCGTCACAATCCACTTCGGGGTGGCCGGATCCTCCTCCAGCTTGCTGCGTAAAGACCAGATGTACCTGCGCAAGACGGTGGAACCTTCCTGACGATATTCCCCCCACATCTGTTTGGTTAAATCTTCCTCTGAAACTGCTTTCCCATGCCGGCGGGCCAAAATCTCCATTAAACGAAATTCTGTCGGGGTAAGGTCAACCAGTTTACTATCCAGACGCACTTCACGACGGTTCAGATCAACCATCAGATTATCAACAATCAGGATGTTCTCCAGAGTACCGGTGCCCCGATGGGTGCGATTCAATACCGCTTTGATACGAGCGAGCAACTCAGCAAAACTGAATGGCTTCGTGATGTAATCGTCCACTCCCAGGGTAAAACCGCGTAATTTGTCTGATTCTGAATTGCGCTTGGAAAGGATGACAATCGGGATAGAGGAAATCTCCCGCAGACGAGCAATGGCTTCCCAGCCATCCATACCAGGTAAATCCACTTCGATAATGACCAGATGTGGATGTTCCTGGAATGCTTTACGCATAGTATCCTGACCATTGTTTGCCGTTACCACCCGATATTCCTTTTGCAGGTGCTCAGCTAACATGGTTTGTAAGGGGGTATCATTGTCGACAAGAAGAATCTTACTACTCACGGATCACATCCTTTTTGAATAAACTGATTAAGAAAGGCTGATTTCACTGTCATCGTGCGTACCAAACCCCGAAAATCTTCTGATGGAAACAACTCTCCATTTCCATGAACATCCATCATTATCTTATCATACAAGACCTGATTTTTCATGTCACAAGACGCCCCAGGTTTCTAAATTTTTTCTCGCAACCAGGTTGAAGCGTTCAACAATATTCGATAAATGTGGGGGCAAATATTTTTCAATCTCGGTTTCCAGCCAGAGGGGTATCCCGCCATAATAAGCCTCCGCGATAGCACCGGTGATTGCAGCCAATGTATCAGCGTCCCCACCTAAAGAGATAGCTTTACGAATTGCATCTTCATAACTTAATGATTCATGGAATGCAACCAATGCCGGGGGGACGGTTCCTTGACAGGTGACATCAAAATCATAACTCGGGCGAATATCATCCAGTGAAAAATCAAGTGCATACTTGAATTGATCAACAATTCTTTGCATGATTAAATCTTTATGCACCCCTTTTCTGGCCAGAAAAACCGCCAATGCTGTTGCTTGCGCACCTTTAATCCCCTCGGAGTGGTTATGAGTAATCATAGCAGAGGCTTTCGCTTCTTGTAAAACCTCAACTTCATTATTAAAAGCCCAGCCAATTGCACTTACCCGCATGGCAGAGCCATTACCATAACTGTTATAAGCTTCTCCACCACCAGACTGTACCCATTTTCGAAATCGACCCCCATAACCAGCCTGCGGATACCGTTTTGCAAAATCCAATATTTTTTGCTGGTAATTTTTGCCCTCCAGAATCGCTTCTGCTACCGCCAATGTCAACACAGAATCATCAGTAAAACGGCAATCCGGGTGGATCAATTCAAAATCTTCACTTTTGATTGGATGCCATTCAAAGCGCGACCCAATAATGTCGCCGGCTACTGCACCTAACAGGATTCTTGATGATAATTCATCCGCCATACTTTCCTCAAGCCATCTACCAATGCTTATTATTTATCGTGCAACTTTCATTCCACTTATTTTAGTAATCTTTTCCCATTTTTTCAATCAATACTCTTGACTCTTCGCTTTTTTCTGATATCATAGAACGTATATTCTAAATTATGACACATATTTTACTGATTTATGACGACCAATCCATGTTAACCTTTGAGGATGATCACCCCGCGTTGTTACTGGTGGAGAAAATCAACCATGGCGAATGGACTCCCCCAGCACCCGCCAGCCAATTATTAGGGAATCTCAAAGGGATTTCGCTGCGCGCTGTTGTGCTGGGGAATTGGGTGATTGCCAGTCTGGAGGAACCCCAGGAACACCCACGTGCTTCCGTGCCGATTGATATCACGCTGACCTTGCGCCAGCGCGAAGTCCTCGATTTGCTATCACAGGGATTGACTCATAAACAGATTTGCCAGAAACTCAATATTTCTCAGCGCACTGTCAATATGCACATTGCCAATCTGAAAACGAAATTGAAAGCCGAGACCAATGCTCAGTCTGTTGGTCGAGCCACAGTGCTGGGATATTGCCGTCCGCACATGCGCCGCCGCGATGGCTAGGCTGCCACCCAGATCTGGTATAAGCCCAATCGGCCTCCTTCGCCATCCGATTCGAAACATTCTTTGATTTTAAAACCACCCTCATTTGCCAGACGCTCAAATTCATCCCCGGTAAACTGATGCACATACCGGTATCCCACCTGCTCGCGCTGCCCAGGTAAGGCATAACGCCAATCCAGCAGGGTGTCTCCTTCTTCCAATTTATCAGTCTTTAATCCAATTCGTGACCAATCCTGCACCCGTGCCATCAGGCGCGGACTATTCTGAAATTGCCAGTTAGAATGGATGAACGTTCCACCTACCCCCAGGAGCTGGCGCACCTGTCTTACCAGTTGTAAACGTGTCTCATATCCAGGGATATGGTGCATAGCCGCAAAACACAACACGCCACCATAAGCTCTCTGAGGTAGCAAAGCCTGCCACTTCTGCGAGAGCAGATCGGCTTCGATAAATTGGATATCCAATCCGACCGGAATTTTCTCTCCGACCAGCAATTCACGTGCTTCCTGCAACAGAACAGCAGAAAAGTCGACCCCATGGTAGGCACCGCGGCGCATTTGCTTTACCCACAGTTGTGCTAGTGCCCCTGAACCACATCCCAGGTCCAGCCAGTATCCATCTAAAGGGATATTTCCCAGCACCCGACGAATGCCGGGTTGTACACGCCGGCGGGTGGCAGCGAAAGCCTCTCCAAATGTCTGGTAAAATTGATAATTAATATCCAAAAGCTGTTGAATGACTGCTGCCTGCATGCCAATGATTATACCAACAGCAACCATTCCAAGGCAGCCAATGGACATCAATTAATCAATCTGCGGTTTTCAATGCACCTCACTCCTAACCGCTTATACTGGAAAGCAATGGACCGATACGAAAAATGGACGAAACGCTATCAGGTCACCCCTGATCGTTTGGAATTAGCCCGAAAAATCCTGACCGAGATCCGCAAGGGGAAAAATGTGATTAAGGCGGTCAGCATGCATCCAATCCCCAGCGGGGGTTATATTCCCAAATCCATTCTGGTGGCTGAATACAAGCGACAGGTGGAAGCAGGGGAAGCACAAGCCGATCCAAGCCTGGTGGAACGCATCCGCACCAAACCGGTGCGCAGTCTCTCTGGCGTAACGACGGTAACTGTGCTCACCAAACCATATCCCTGCCCGGGCAAATGTATTTTCTGTCCGGATGACGTGCGCATGCCCAAGAGCTATCTGATCGATGAGCCCGGTGCTGCACGTGCCTTTCAGCACGATTTTGATCCGTACTGGCAGGTCAAATCGCGCCTGGATTCCTACGAAGCGAACGGTCACCCCACCGACAAGATCGAGCTATTAATCCTGGGCGGAACCTGGAGCGCTTATCGCAGAGATTACCAGGAGCACTTTATTAAACGCTGCTTTGATGCCATGAATGACGTTGACAGCCAGACACTGACAGAAGCACACCGCATTAATGAAACGGCGGCGCATCGCAATGTGGGTCTGGTCATTGAAACCCGCCCGGACGAAATTACCCCCCAAGAACTGGCCTGGCTGCGCAAACTAGGTGTCACCAAGGTGCAGATGGGTGTCCAATCACTGGATGACCGGGTTCTGGAGCTCAACCAACGCGGTCACACCGTCGCCGATGCCTTGCGTGCCACAGCTTTATTGCGTGCTGCCAGTTTTAAGATCGTTTTGCACTGGATGCCCAACCTGCTGGGAGCTACGCTGCAATCTGATAAGGCTGATTTTTCCAGGCTCTGGTCAGATGGCTTTGCTCCGGATGAAATTAAAATCTACCCAACACAATTACTGGAAGGCACCGAACTTTTCAATCGCTGGCAAAATGGTGAATACGAACCCTACACCCAGGACGATCTGGTTCATCTGATCGCAGATGTCAAACCCATGATCCAGCCATACTGCCGGGTAAATCGTGTGATTCGCGATATTCCATCCCACCATGTGGTCGAAGGTAACAAACGCACCAGTTTACGCCAGGATGTACTGGCTGAAGTCGCTCGTCGGGGTCAAAAGTGCAATTGTATCCGCTGTAATGAGGTCAAGAAGCAAAAGATTCAGGGGGAGGATTTACGGATGGAAGATCATATTTATCACCCAGCCTATGCGGAAGAACACTTCATCCATTTTCGCACTCCTGAAGGGAAGATAGCCGGATATTTACGCCTTTCGCTACCCCAGGATACAGCCAATCAGCATCCCTCAGCGGATTTAAACTTCTCCGATTTACACAACGCTGCTCTGGTACGCGAGGTGCATGTCTATGGTCAATCTCTGGCTGTGGGTGCAGAAAAGGAAGGCGCTGCCCAACATATTGGCCTCGGAAAGCAGCTCCTCGAAGAAGCCAGTCGCATCGCCCTTGAAAAAGGCTATACCCGCCTGGCGGTGATCGCCGCCATCGGCACCCGACAGTATTATCAGTCGCGTGGTTTTGAACGAGGTGAGCTGTACATGCTGAAACCTCTTGGTTAACCGATTCTGTCCTTTATTTCACGCAGTCTAAATTCGGCGTGGCAGACCCCAGCCCCCCAGATGCACTGACTCGGGTTCATCCGTCCATCGCCCGGCGATCTTGACCCCACATTTTGGACAGGTACCTTTGCTAGTGATGCGATAATCACGGATTACAAATCCGCGCCGGGAAACCAACAATGTCTGGCAGTTGGGGCAATAGGTATTCTCCAGCGACCCCACCTTCCCTGGAATATTCCCGGCATAGACATAATTTAATCCTGCTTCCTGTCCAATATCACCGGCTGTTTGCAGAATGGCGGTAGAAGTTGCCGGGTTGTCCAGCATATGGTAATCCGGATGGTAGGCAGTTACATGCCAGGGAATATCGCGCGAGATGGACGCCAGAAAACGTGCGGTATCCCACAATTCTCCTGGATCATCATTGAACCCGGGCACCACCAATGTCACCACTTCCACCCAGATGCCCAACTGCTGGGCTCCCTGGATGGTATCCAGGACATTCTTGAGCACACCCCCCAGTTTCCGGTAATTTTTATCCTGCATGGATTTGAGATCAATCTTATAGGCATCCAGATAAGGTTGCAGCATCTGCAAAGCTTCCGGGGTGGCATTACCATTTGACACATACGCACAATACAACCCGGCTTTCTTGCCACGTTTGAAAATATCTACCGCCCACTCGGTGGTGATCAGGGGTTCATTGTATGTAGAAACCAGGATAGGTGCGTTATTCTGCAGGGCAATTTCTACCAAATTCTCTGAAGATAGTTCCCGGATATACTGGGCACCAATATCTGCACGCGGATCACGCAAGGTTTGCGAAGTCAACCAGTTCTGGCAATAGTCGCAATGAAAATCACAACCCAGCATGCCAAATGAGAGCGCGTCCGAACTGGGGTAGAAATGAGAGAAGGGTTTTTTCTCCACCGGATCAATCTGTAATGCAGCCACATACCCCCAGGGAACTTTCAACTCCCCATCTTTGTTAAATCGCACCTGACAAATACCCCGCCGCCCCGGTTTGATGAGACAACGATGCGCACAGGCGGTACAACGCACAACACCATCCCCCAGGTCCTCTTTCAAGGTTCCCACCGTGGTTAGGGGGTCAATCCGGTCCTGCACAGTACCCGTCATAAAACCCTGCCTTTTTTACTCCTTAGAATGCACCAGCATTCACATCTATTTTCATTCTAACAAAAATAATCATCAAAACCACGTAATAAATAGCACTACCGCGACACCATTTATCACTTTGCATCTATTTGCTAAATGACCAGTTTAATCCCCCGCCATTCGATCGGTTTTTCAGTTAAACTGCTCGAATCGAAGGTGTTTTATGGTACACTCGCTTCGATATGATGGATGTTAAAACGCTTCACACCCTGGAATTTGAAAAAGTACTCGCGAAGTTGAGTTCATACGCGGCCTTCAGTGCGTCGGAGGAACTGGCTCGCGCCATACATCCCAGTAGCGAATTACAGGCAGCCAAAGATCGTCAGGCCTTCACCAGTGAGACCAGGCATTTGCTCAGCATGCAGGCGGACATCACCATCGGAGGCAGCCGGGATGTGCGCCCCCTGGCAAACCGCGCGGCACAGCATGGCATGTTAGAACCCACCGAATTACTCAGCATTCGCTATACATTAGCTGCTGCCCGAGACTTGAGCCGCACCTTGCAGGAACAGGCAGAAACTTTGCCTTTACTTGCTCAGTTAGGACAACAGCTTCCCCCACCACCTGGAATTATCGAGTCTATCTCGCGGGTCATCTCTGAGCGGGGTGATGTACTGGATAACGCTTCTTCAAAACTGGCATCCATTCGCAGTGAGATAAAAGTTGCGCACGATCGCTTGCTTTCCAAGCTAAACCAGATCATCGCCGATCCGCACAAGAGCAAAATGTTGCAGGAAACACTGATTACCCAGCGCAATGGACGCTATGTTATCCCTTTGCGTTCTGAATTCAAAGGCCGCATCAATGCCATCATTCATGATCAATCTGCTTCTGGGGCTACCCTCTTTGTAGAACCGCTGGTCACTGTAGAATTGAACAACCGCTGGCACGAATTACAGCTGGCTGAGCGGGATGAAATCCGCCGTATACTGCTCGAATTGAGTGATCAAATTGGCGCAGAAGTGCTCCAGATTCGTACGATTGTTGAGAGCCTGGCCCGCTTCGATCTGGGCTTAATGATGGCCAAATACGCCGAAGATCTGAACGCCGCTGAACCACAACTGCTGGGTTTTGCTCCGCGTGATGAAGATCATCCGGGCAGCACCATTGCCTTACGTCATGCCCGCCACCCTTTGCTGGATCCCAAAACGGTGGTTCCAATTGATGTTGAACTGGATCAACACACTTTCGGCGTGGTCATCACCGGACCTAATACCGGTGGTAAGACTGTCAGCCTGAAGACGATCGGCTTGCTGGCGTTGATGGCGCAATCCGGCATGCATATCCCGGTGCAATCCGGTTCCAGTCTGTCCGTTTTTCAGGATATCTTCGCTGATATTGGCGATGAGCAATCCATCGAGCAATCCCTGTCCACCTTCTCCGGGCATATTACCAACATCACCCGCATTTTCAAACAGGCTAACCAGCGCAGCCTGGTGCTATTGGATGAACTCGGATCAGGTACTGACCCGCAGGAAGGTTCAGCCCTGGCACGGGCTATGCTTTCATATCTGGTCAAACAACGCATCACCTGTTTAATTGCCACCCACTACCCGGAACTGAAAGCCGTTGCCCACAACACCCCGGGACTGATCAACGCCAGCATGGAATTTGACCTGCGCACGTTACGTCCCACCTACAACCTGATGATTGGACTACCGGGACGCTCGAATGCCCTGGCAATCAGCCAACGCCTGGGTTTGTCGAAAGAGATTATCGAGGATGCGCGCAGCATGGTTGACCCGACCGAACTGAAAGCGGAAGATTTATTAAACGAAATCCACCGCCAGCGCAGTATTTCACGCAAGGAACGTCACAAAGCTGAAATCTCGCGCAGCCAGGCCCGCCAGCTCGAACGCAAACTGAATCAACGCCTGGAAGAAATCGAAGATGAGCGTCTCGCCATATTGGATAAAGCCCGTCAGGCAGCCGAAGATGAAGTGGACAAACTGCAACGGGAGCTATTAGATTTGCGTAAAGAACTTGCCCGTGCCCGCCAGCCTCTGGATGCCCTGAAAAGTATTGAAGAAAAAGTGATCGATATCCAGGAAGAAGTTAACCTGCCACCGGTGCGCAGAAATGGTCCCAGCCTGGATGAGCAACCCCTGCGCCTGGGCGAGAAAGTGCTGATACGTTCCCTGGGAATGCAGGCGGTGATTACTGCCATCACAGCCGATGAACTCGAAGTGCAGATTGGTAACCTGAGAGTCCGTGCCGCAGCCCACGATGTTGAGCGCCCCGGGTCTACCCGTAAGCAGGAAGCAGAAGCCGAAAAACCAAAAATGCGTTCGACTGTGCGTAAAGCCCTGCAAAGTTTGGACGAAACCCCCAGCCAACCACCCTCCATCCAGCACCCTTCACCCGGCATGGAATTGGATATACGCGGTCAACAGGCTGAGGATGCCTTGACCGCTCTTTTCAACTTCATCGAATCTGCCTATCTGGCCGGCATGCCTTTCGTGCGTATCATCCATGGTAAAGGGACAGGCAAATTACGCCAGGTGGTGCGCACAGCACTCAGCAAGAATGAGTATGTTGATCATTGGGAAAGTGGAGTCGAACGGGAAGGCGGCGAAGGCGTCACCATCTCATTTTTGAAAGCCGATTAAAAAAACAGGTCGATAGTGATTTCCCCATAACACTACCGACCTCTTTCTGCGGCTGAGACCCCTTCCACTCGAGCCCAAATTCGCAACGCAACAATAAACTATTTATACTTGGCTGCCATTGACAAAGCGTAGACAAATTTTACCAGCATTTGAGGAAACTTGTCTACATCAGCACAGTCAGGGGTGGAGAGTCAGGCTCGAGGGTAAAACCCAGATTTTGCGGTTTCGATTGATTTAAGATTCGAAAAACGAATTGTTTTTGATTTTGTAATTTCTTACAGGATTCCCCAGTCATTTTTTCAGCCGCCATCAAAATCTCAAGAGCATGCCATTCCAGCCAGGGAGACTCCTCCTGTTTGGCTTTCTGCAGGATGATTTCACCCATCCTGGTTGTTGTTTCGGGATCATTCGTTCTTATTGCTTCCTGGGCCTGGATATAAGCGTAGGCTGTCCCGGCAGCTGCAAAGCCAAATTTCTGAGATTGTAATGTTACTTCTTCCAGTAAAGTCAGTGCTCTCGCTAAATCTCCTTTTAAATACAAAGCCAGACCAAGTCGAGCCTTAGATTCTATGGATATCAGTTCAAATGGGAAATTTTTCAATTCTTCCACAACTTGTTCTAATTGAGAGCTGCCTTCATCAATTTCTCCCAGCCGAAATTTACACCAAGCGATCCACATTTTAGTAGCGGCGTTGTTGCGTTTGTTGTGACTGAATTTGATCGACTCTTCGAATAAGCTGATTGCTTTCTGATAGTCTCCGAACAGTACGTACAATTTACCTTCGGTGTTGATCAGGTTACCGTGCAACCCTGTATACTGGTAAACTTTCGCCAATGTATATCCATTCTGAATATTTTCCAAACATTGATACGTTTTTCCGATTGCTAAAAAGACACGGCTATTGATTGCCAATACGCCTAAAACCAATCGCCAGTAATCATAAGATTGCGCAATTTGAAGGGCCAGACCAAATTTTTCTAACGCCTGCTTATACATTCCCTGATAATAAAACCCCAGACCTAAAGTAAATTCATTTTCGATGCGCAGATGGGAATTATTAAATTTCAAAGCTTTCAGAATGGATTTATTCGCTATGGACTCTGCTGTTTTGAATTTACCCCCCAGAACACAGGCCATCGCTATGGTATTTTCCAGGCTGGCAAAAACAAGCTGATCTTTATCTGTTTTTAACTGGCTCTCGGACCAGGTTATTGACTCAAATTCATCAAAAATAGATTGTAGATCAAAGTATTGTAGCTGGGTCTTCATTTTTCGATTCGTATTTTGAATATATTCCACCAGATAACCATCTTTAAGATGGAATGCAGCCCGCTCCAGGTATTGCATTGCCTGAACCGGCAAACCACGCATGGTAAATAAGTACCCTTCTCCACTCAAGCCACTTCCGATTAATAATGAAGAGTTGCGCATCCAACCCTCCTCAATCGCACGCTGGTAAGATTTCGTCGCTGATTCAAAATCACTCATTTTTGTTGCCAGGTCACCCCAACCGATCCACAATTCATATAGTTGCTGCTCGCTGAGAATAAAGTTGCGGTCTTGCGACAGGAGATAGGCTTGCTCGTATGCTCTGTGCGCTTTTTGATCAGCATCCATATTCTTAAAAATTTCCGCCGCTTCGATCGAATACTGAAAAGCCTGCTCCACTTTTCCAGCCTGGCTTAAATGGTAGCTTAAATCAGCCAGCTCATCAGCTGTTTTCTTTTCTTCAATTTTGGTGTACAGGTGACTGACCAGACGTTTGTGCAGGACATGTTTGTGTGTCTGGCTCAGTCCCTGTAAAACCACCGCTTGAACAAAAGTCTGGCAAAATTTATATTCTAATGGTTGATGGATTTGTGAAGAAATGGCAATGATACCTTTGTCGATCAGCTCATCGATTCCCGCCACCAGCAGCGCTTCCTGCAATTCGGCCATCACCCGTACGTAATCATACGTGAAGGTTGTTCCTATCAGAGCAGCACAACCCAAAATTTGTCTGGCAAGGTCTGAAACATGGCTTAATCGCTCACGGATCACGATCTGAACCACTCCGGATAATGGCATCTGATCCCGATTTGTTTCTTTTAATAAATCCACCTTTTCCGAAATCATTTGCAAAGTTTCGATGACAAACAATGGATTCCCACCCGTGGCAGCCATCAAGATATGTTTTTGTCCCTCTGAGAGTGGTTTTCTAAGCAAATACTGCGCGATCATAGCGGCATCTTCCATATCCAGTGGATCGAGAGCAATCCAGGCAACCTGGCTGGCTCGGGCAGGGTCCTTCAGGTAATGATATATTGGTAAAGCCTGCTCATCATTTTCGATCAACAATATCAGCTGGGCTTTCTCTTTGAAAAACTGTCTGTGGGTCAAATAAGCAATTAAGCGAACGCTTTCTTCGTCCAGCCATTGCGAATTTTCCACACAGAAAATGATCTTTTGTTTCCCGGATAGCGTCGCTAACACCTGCCGAAATGCTTCGCATACACCGAGCTGATGATTTTCCATCAATCCAAAGATGTCTGACCGATGCTCCCCCAGAACCTGCAATTCAGGCATAAGGTGTGATAATTGTGAAATCCAAAATTTTTCAATTTTTTGCCAATCACCCATATTTAACGTTTTCCGTAAAAGCTCAATGATTGGGTGAAAGGCAATATTTTGTTCGGCATACACAGCTTCAAACATATACACCGGATTTGGCACAGACTGGCGGTTTAGAAATTCACTCAGTAAGCGTGATTTTCCAGATCCTGTCTCTCCATACAACACAACAATATCGCCACGCTGATAAGCCATTTTCATTTCTGTGATCAGGTCATCTCTACCCACAAATGGGACCAGATTGTCATGGGTCGAGCGCACAACTGGTTGAAGGCGCAGCGATTCTTGATTGCGTTCGTTTTCAATGCGCTTCATGAGGGCTTCAAAAGACAGACGATATTCAGCGAACCAGGCCGTATTAATTTCATCGATATAAAGCATGCCGTACTCAAATGCCTGTGATAGTCTGCCCAAACGGTACAACACATCCAGACGGTGATAAATCACTTGTGGAAAGTCATAATCGTCATCATTTTCGTTGATCATCTCGAGCCAGGAAAGTGCGCTTTCCAGGTCGCCCTTCGCTTTCTGATGATTGGCAGCCCGCATCAACAGACTCAAACGTTTAAAACGCAGTTTCCGGTTTTTATCTATGATCCATTCATCTAAATCCTCCCGATCGAGGGGTGCATGGCCATACATGAATGCCGGGGCTGCCCACATATGGATGGCATTTAACAATTTCTGGTAGATCGCCTCGGGGAGTGGCCGGTTCTCAATATTTAAAAAAGGTAAAGAAAGTTGTTCGTATAAATCTTCAAAAATCAAAACATCCGAATTGACTTTGTTGTAATCCAGCCCAATCCAATCCCGATCAGTACGAATAATCTCCGGATCAGGCAGTTCGGCACGCAGTTTACTCAGCAAATCACGCAGGTGTTGTCGTGAATTTGATGACTCCGGCCAGAATAACACAACCAGATCGCTGCGCCCTACCATTGATTTCTGACAGGCCAGATAGTACATAAAGACGCGTGCCAATTTTCGGGGGATAGTGAGAGGTTGGTCTCCCCACAAAATGCGTGGTTGACCCAGCAACTGGATCATTAATCGGTTTTCAGTCGACATGGTTTACCAATATCATTTTTGATTCAGGATGTGTTTGATCGGTTGTTTGTGATTGCTCGTGTACGCTCTTGAGCCGTGGATAAAGTAGCATCAGCAGTTGTCAGATGCGATTCACTGGTGGCACCTAACATTTGCGCTAATTCACTTCGCCGTCCTTCCAAAGCCAAAGTCTCCACTACAGTCACTGTGCGCCCGTTCTGCACCTGCTTGGATACCCGCAGATGTTGGTCGCCAAAAGCAGCCAGTTGCGGTAAATGGGTGACGCACAGCACCTGATGATCACGTGCTAATTGCCAGAGTTTCTCACCTACGACGAAACCAATCCGCCCTCCGATGCCCTGATCGATCTCATCAAAGATCAGTGTTGGTACTTCGTCCGCCTGCGCCAGAACACGTTTGAGTGCCAGCATCAGCCGGGCAGTCTCGCCACCTGAGGCAATTTTGACCATCGGTTTGAGCCCTTCCCCCGGGTTCGGAGCAATCAGGAACTCAACCTGGTCGATCCCCGTCTCATCAAAACGGACACTCGCGCCATCCTCCATAGTCAGACCTTGCCCATCACGCTGGACACCAAAACCAACTTCAAAGCGCGCTCCCTCCATGCTCAAATCCATCAATTCTTTTTCAACTGCAGCCGATAATGTTTGGGCTGATTCCTGTCGTTGAGCAGATAAATGCAGTGCTTTTTCAGCCAAAACCAAACGGATGTCCTGCTCCTGGTTGGTTAACTCCTCAATTCGTTCGGTGGCATGCGTGATTTGTTCCAGTTCTTCACGTCCTTTGGCTGCATACGCCAGCACTTTTTCAATACTCCCCCCATACTTGCGTTGCAATGTGCGCAATAATTCCAGGCGCTCTTCCACCACTTCCAGCCGCCGAGGATTATATTCAATCTGATCGAGATAACTGCGCAGGTCGCGTGAGAGCTCATTTACCAGCACCGACAAACTATCTGCCTGGTCTGCCAGGGTGGCTTGAGAACTGTCAATCCGCGCCAGTCCGTGCAAAGCTTGCAATACCTGCCCTGCCAGGTCGCTGATGCCTGGCATATCCGGGCCGGCTTCATCCAGAAGACTGAGGGCAGTGCGACCGTACTCAGCCAGGTTCTCCGCGTTAGCAAGCCGGTTACGCTCATCTTTGAGCTCCATTTCCTCGTCTGGCAATGGTTTGGCAGCCTCAATCTCTTCGATCTGGAAGGAAAGCAATTCCATACGGCGGTCAGCATCGCGTTCCAGTTTACGCAACTGATCCAGTTCACGCCGGATGCTCTGCCAGGTGCGGTAACTATTCTGGTAGTCTTCCAGCAAATCAGAGGTGACCGCAAAACGGTCAAGCAGGGAAAGATGCTTCTTAACATTTAATAAAGAGAGATGTTCAGATTGTCCGTGGATGTCCACCAGATGACCCCCAATCTCCCTTAACAAACCCACGTTTACCGCGCGGCCATTCACCCGCGCCACCGTACGCCCCTCGCGCCGGATTTCACGCCCCAATGTAACGCTGTCAGGGTCATCCAGCAAGTCTTCCGCTGTCAGAATTTTGGTGATGACCGCTCGATTGTGATCATTGAGTTGAAAAACAGCCTCCAGGTTGGCTCGCTCAGCACCTTCGCGGATGCCGGTCGTTTCGGCGCGCGCTCCTACCAAAGCTTCAATGGCATCCAGAATGATGGACTTGCCAGCGCCCGTCTCACCGGTAAAGATGATCAATCCAGCTGGAAATTGCAATTCCAGTTGGTCAATGATGGCAAAATTGGAGATGTGCAATTCGGTCAGCATGGGTGATTCAGCGGATTTGAATGCCAGACAGGCGATAATAGAGCGCGCTGGTCATTAAAACGATATAGACTGACATCCAGATGATGCCAAACAGATTGGTTGAACCAAATAGCAAGCCTAACAGCAACGGCGAAGCACTGAGCAGACCACCGATCACTGCAGCGATGGTAACAGCCTGAAACAAACGTTTTGACCGCCGTCTCTGAATCACCTTGCGCACAGCTTCAGCAATAATTCCCCCCGCAAAAGGTGCCAGAAAGATCACAAAAAATCCAATTCGGGTGGTTAACAAACCCCCGATATAGCCCAAAGCGAGTGCAATCACGATCCCAAAGACATAGTCCTGAGTGATGGCAGTCTCGAATATTTTCTGTTGCCCGCGCACACACTCCTTACAGCGGTAACCTGTGGGGGTTTTGACAGCACAGTCGGTGCACATGGGTTTTTCACAGCGGTTACAGCGCAAGTAGGTTTCCCGGGAGGGATGCCATGTGCAGTAGAGTTTATTCCCGTTGGATTCTGTCATGATAATTTACCTGTAATTGGATTTCGCTCCATATATTTGTGAAGGTTGCGATAAAAACAGCCTTGATCCTGAAAGCGCACAAAATTAATGCTGTATTCACTGGCACATACATCCACCTCATCCCCATCTTTGAGGATGACCGGTGGTTGACCATCCGCACTTAAAACCGCTTCGTGATTGGTGTTGACCAATAATGTAACCTGTGAACCCTCAGAAAGGATGATCGAGCGATCAACCGAAAGGTGCGGTGCGACCGCAACAATCAAAATATTTCGCAACTCGGGTGGCATAATTGGCCCCCCCACCGCCAGTGCATAAGCAGTGGAGCCGGTTGCAGTCGCAACAATCACTCCGTCTGCCACATAAGAAGCCAGCTCGTAGTCATCCAGACTGGCTTTGACCTGAATGGGACGTACATATTGCCCGCGGCAGACCACCACCTCATTTAGCACATGCCACTCGCCCAACTTTTCTTCAATACGACGGTGAACACAACGCAACATCATGCGTTTTTCCAGCCGGTACTCCCCGCTTAGCAATTGATTCAAGCGCCCTGGGTCAGCCAACTCGTCGATTTCCATCAAAAAACCGAAACGTCCGCGATTGATTCCCAACACCGGAATGCCCACAGGCGCTACCAAATGTCCGGCGCGCAGCATGGTGCCATCCCCACCCAATGCAATCAGAACATCAATCTCGCGCTTTTTGACCAGTTTGCGGAGATCAGGTTGATAAATGGTATGCGTAGAGGCGCGTTCCGCACCCAGGTTCAATAACTGCTTAACCAATTCCTGTGCTTCTTCAGCAACTTCTGGCTGAGAAGGATGAGTTACAATCGCAAATCTACGCGGAGGATTTATTACCATAATGATTAATTATACCAGCGCGTCATCGGTCTTCAACGAATCGCAATGCCTTTATCATCCAGGCGTTTTTCAATAACAGCCAGAATTCTGGGGACATGCACATGCGAGGTTTCGATGAAGTGCGTGAATTTACGCTGTGAGCCACCAGCGGCAGTTCCCAGCACAAACACATCGGCTGCTGAGGTTTCCATGGTCTCAGGATCATAGCAAGGAGCTTCTTCTTCGCCTACCAACTCGATGCCCAATTGACTGAAGAGAGTCGTATCTGCACGATAACCGGTGCATAATAACACAAAGTCGCAGGGTATTTTTGTCAGGTCGCCGCTCTTTGTTTCCCCGTGTGCATCGGTATCTGCCAGCAGTACTGTATGCATCGTAATCTCGACCGGTGTGGTGCCCGGCAGGAATCGCAATTTACCTTCACGAATAACCGTCTCAAGATCCTGTAACAAAGCCGGCTTAATGGACGCTTTTGGTAATTCCGGCTTGTGATAACTCAATGTGACCTCAGCACCTGCCCGCCAGCAGCGCAGCGCATATTCCACCGCTGAATTACGCCCGCCTACTACCAGTAACTTCTGTTGAAAATAATCATGTGGATCATTCAGATAATGACTGACATGCGGCAATTCCTCGCCGGGGATATCCAACAAGCGTGGTTCCGCCATCCCACCGGTCGCCAACACTACAAAGGCTGCCTGATAGCGGCGCCGCTCCCCTTTAACCTCCGTAGTGAGTACAAAACCAGCCTGTTCCAGACGTGCAATCGTTAAAACAGGTTCATATGCGTGCACCTGTATCCCGAATTGCTGAATGACCCCGCGCAAATATGCCAGGTAATCATCGTTGGTGGGGTGCTGTTGATCAAAAATCGTCAGTGGCAAACCCGGCATGGCAATTCGTTCGGAGGTACTGAAAAAGCGGGTGTGTTTTGGCCACCAGGTAATGGTGTTCCCGACCTGGCCGGCATCAAATAGCAAAAAGGGAATCGACGCCCGGGTGAGTGCCACCGCCATTTCCACGCCGGTCGGACCTGCACCGATAATCGCCACCTGGGTTGTTTCATTGAACTGCATTTAATTTCCTCCGTTTCATAACGATCTGCACTATCCAGTTTAATCGGATCGGTCTCAAGTGGTCAAACCGCAGGTTCTACAATCTGAAATGCTCAGAGCTTCTGATCGCAGACATGGTTGTAGCCACATCTCAGGCAGCGGTTCGCTTCGGCATGCGAACGCGGGCATTCTCTGGCTTTATCATCGCTACGCATTTGCTCCAGCAGGGCTAACAAAGCTGCCTCCTGCTCATCGCTATAGTCTATTGCGAATGTTCGATTGCGATATTGCAGGATACCATGCGGGGGGCGTTGACCGGTGGCATGCTCCACCAGGTAGCAATAGGCCAGCAGTTGGTAAACATGGCTGTCATATGGTTCCACCGGGGCATAATGGCTTTTTACTTCCACGGGGATCAGCGTCATATCCTGGCTGATCAGGTAATCCGGTTTGCCGGTTAGCTGAGTCTCGACGTCATAAAAAGGCTTCTCGGTCGGACCCCACAACCTGGGGTCTGAATACACAATCCTGCCGGACGGTAACCCCGACTTCCGACGAACCTGGCGGCTGCTCCAAAAGAGTACCAGTGCCACCAGAAACAAAAGAAACGCCAGAATCCCTTCCATATTAACTCAACAGTTTCTGCATCAGCCAGACCGCCAGCATTACCAACGCTGCTGCCAGGACCAGCCAGGCAAATAAGCGCAACAGAATGCCCTTCAGTACAATCTTTCCATGGGCGTGGTGATAGGCCGTACCACTCGACATCTCCTGCTGGTTGGATGATTCAATACCCTGGGATTGATACCACCAGGCTCGTTTACAGTATAGATAGGTACCGATCTCAGACGCACGAATAGTGCGTTTTCTCAATCCTCTTCCTTAATCCCGGTCATAAAATCATCGTCGCTCGGGCTTTCGGTCTTCAACAGCACTGCCAGTTCCTTCATGGATTGCGAGAGGCGCTGTTCGCGCAAACTGATGGTTACATCACCACGGGTGCGTTCCACAATGCCACGCGCCAGGTCCGTCTGACGGCGCAATCCATTGGTGAGGGCATCCGGATAGTCGATCGTAATCAGCAGGGCATAAATTTCATCCATCAAAGACAGCAGTCGTTCCACCTCGGGAGAATAACCCTGGCGCATCACATCCAGACAGCGCCGGCGTAATTCGCCGACCACCTCAGCCAACCCGTTCAGATAAACGGCCGGTTCCACTTCGATTTCTTCCGGCAGCGGCAGCTCCTGCCCGCGAATCAGTGCGCAGGTAACGCAGGCTTCTACGTATTCTTTAAATGCATCCTGGGTATAGCCGGCGTAGAACAGATCGGGATGCTCACCGAGATCACGCCGCAACTGCTCAACCAGCAACCGGGCGTCATTCAGAAAGCCGTCTGCCTGGTCCACATCCAGCCGGTGAATAGCCCGAATGGCATGTGCAGCATGCTGAATAACCTTGCGAGTCTGCATCAAAGCTTTGTCACGAGCCTGATTGCGGACTTCGAATGCGCTGTGGACCGTATCAGATAATTGCGAAAAGAGATCCATCACGCCTCACCTTGCGGAGCATCCGGTGGCTCGGAGTCTGGCGGTGGTTCCTTTTCTGGAGAAGATTCCGGTGGGGTGGTCTTGTCCGGTGACTGCACATTGCGGAATAAAGAAGTTGCCAGATCAGGCGACCCAGCCGGTAATTTGATGGGACCAAAATTCGCTTCATAACGGGCCACATTCTCCGTCAGAGCCTGCAGGAACATCTTGGCACCCATTGGCGACATCAGCACACGTGCCACCACTTCCGGCAGGATGCCTGGCAGCATGGTGGCAAAATCAAAGATCATCTCGGAAGGGGTATGCGAGATGCGCGCCATATTGCTATATTTGGTTTGTAAACCTTCCGGCATCCGCAAGGGTGGGATGCCGGTTTTTGGTTGTTTAGGTTCTGTCATGGAATGGGCGCTTTAGAACGGGATTTCTTCGTCGCTGAGAGTACCCATATCATCGGAGCCATCCGCCTGTTCACTCTCCGCACGGCTATCCAGGAACTGGACGGTCATGGCGGTCAGTTCAAAACTGGCACCGGTCGTTCCATCCTGTCGATTGAAGGTGCGGGGACCTCCAGTCGCAGGGTCAGCCATCAAACGTCCTTCGACCAAAACTTTGCTGCCTTTATGTAAGTAATTATTGGAAGCTTCTGCCTGTTTTCCCCAGGCGGAAACACGGAACCAGACAGTTTCTTTAACACGTTGTCCATCTGAACCGGTGTACGAGCGATTGGTCGCCACCGGGAATGAGGTGACAGGTTGTCCGGATGGGGTAAAGCGCATCTCGGGGTCTCTGCCTAAATTTCCTACGATTGTTACTTTTTGATACATACTTCCTCCATTTGTCTAAAGTTTCTGAATGATCTAAGTTTGCT
>JAVEYK010000061.1:0-11773 GCA_034003505.1 Anaerolineaceae bacterium
CCGATCAATGCTTTACCCGTACGTACGGCTGGCAGCGAAGCTGGATCAAAAGCAAGATCCCATCCATCAGTATCTCTTTAAAAAGTTCCAATCGAAATCGGTGCATATTAAAAAATAGTCATAAATTTTGTTTGCAAAAACAGTGCTTTTGATAATAATTACGGTATCTCACTTTTCAAACGAATGCGAGATTTGTTATCATCATAAATCGGTTTTTTGATAAACAGCATGCCCTACAACCCCGCCATCCACAACCGCCACTCCATCCGCCTGCCAGGGTTTGATTACTCCCAAGCGGGAGCTTACTTCCTGACGATCAACAGCCATAAAAAGGAGCATCTGTTTGGGAGCGTGGTCGCTGGTGTGGTACGGCTAACACCTGTGGGCGAGATCGCCCGGGAGCAGTGGCTGAAAATCCCCGACCCCGACCCCGACGACCCCGACGACCCTTACAACCCCAACCCCGACGACTGGCAGCGCGCCCGGGTCAATCCCGGCGGTCGTCCAAAACTTCAAATCGATCACTTCCCGAAAGATAAACAAGCTACTGGAAACACCTGGTGCTACTATCTGGCAGCGCAATTACTACGAGCATGTCATCCGGGATGAAGCGGATTACGCCCGGGTTGTTGGGTACATACGGAATAATCCACAAAAATGCGAGAGGATAGTTAAAAGCTGAAAGTTGAAAGGAAATTTGGTTAAAGAAATTGCATAAACCTTTAAAATCAGTTATTTATTTGTGTTTATTATAATTAGGATTATAATAAACATGATTATATAATGTTATTCTCGGAGGTAGTTATGTTCATCAACCGAAAAAAGGAACTTGCTATGCTAGAGCAGCGCTACCGCTCAGATCAGGCAGAGCTTTTTGTATTGTATGGTCGTCGCAGAGTTGGTAAGACAGAATTGCTGCATGCTTTTTGTGGTAGCAAACCCCACGTGTTTTTTATTGCCACATTGAGCAGTGATTCCGAGCAATTAGCTACCTTTTCCCAACAAATTTATTCCTTTAACCATACGGTAGTATCCAATGGCTTTACATTTCCAACTTGGGAAGCTGCATTTAGAGCATTGGTGGACATCCCTATGCAACCACGTCCGATCATTGTTCTGGATGAGTTTACCTACCTGATCAGCGGCAACAAAGCCATCCCTTCCATTCTCCAAAAAGTTTGGGATGAAACGTTAAGAAATACGAACTTGATGCTCGTTTTATGTGGATCTTACATAGGCATGATGGAAACAGAAGTCTTGGGGTATCAGGCACCCTTGTATGGGAGACGAACCGCCAGTGCATTGCTGCACCCCATGGATTTAGTTTCATCCGCCATGTTCTATCCGAATTATTCAGCAGAAGAGAAATTTCTCACATGGGCTATTGTGGGTGGGATGCCTTTTTATTTGCGTACATTTTTGGATCATCAGACTGTCGCAGAAAATGTCCGCCAACATATTTTGGATGCCCAAACCGGTACCCTCTTTAACGAACCTCGTCTGCTGCTGATGGAAGAGCTGCGAGAACCACGAAATTATTTTTCCGTTTTACGCGCAATTGCCCAGGGTCGCACGCGTATGAATGAGATTGCACAGGCGGCTGGCATTGGAGAGGTCACCACAGTCGTCCGCTATCTGGATATTTTGCAACAGATGCGATTGGTCTCGCGGCGCGTCCCTGCTACCGAAACCCAGCCTGAAAAGAGCAAAAAAGGCATTTATCAGATTGATGATCATTTTTTGCGATTCTGGTTCCGCTATGTCCATCCCAATCAAGGCAGTCTGGATTTGGGGTTGGCAGACGCGATTCTACAACAGCGTATCCTGCCCGATCTGGACCATTTTGTTGCCACCGTGTTTGAAGAGGCTTCAATTGTGTTCACCGCTCAACTGGCACAAGCCGGGGAACTACCATTTCTACCGGATCGGATTGGTGGCTGGTGGAATCGGGATACGGAGATCGACGTTCTAGCAATCAACCTGACAGAGAAATTCGCCTTGCTGGGGGAGTGTAAATGGAGTATCCACCCGGTGGGAATAAAAGTTCTGGATGATCTCAAACATAAAGCCCAAATCCTGAAGAAGGAAGCTGGGGTTAAGAAAGCACAGTATGCTATCTTTGCCCGTACGGGCTTTACACTCGAGCTGCAAGAATTAGCCATCCATGAGGGAGTCCGTCTCTTCACAGTCGATGATCTTGTGAGAGGGGGGTTGGGGTAAAGCATTGATCGGAGATACCCAATTTCCGATCAATGCTTTACCCTGACAATTTGGCCAAGATCCACCATTTGGAACCCAGTGCTCACCTTTTGCGTCTTTACCCATATTGGTGCGAGAATTGCACCGATTCTGTTTTACCAGTACACTGTTAGACGGAGTGAGTCATGCAATCAGGTGTTACAATCCCTGCGCGCAACGTGCAGAGGCATAGTAAGTCGACGACAAGAGCAAAAAAAAGAAAAATTCTCGGCAGCATTCTGCTGGTACTGGCTGTTCTGGCGCTGTTAATTCCCATGGCGGCGGTGGCTGGCACAGCCCTGTACGTGCGTCAAACGCAAATGGTGTTGCCGGGCGTCTCGGTTGGCCCGGTGGACGTGAGCAATCTGCCGTTGAGCGATGCCGCCCAGTACATTGACAATTACTGGAACAACAGCACCCATTTGGTGGTATTAAATGAAGACTATAAGTGGACGGTCACGCCGCCCAATATTGGGTTGTGGATCGACCCAGTTCAAAGCGCCCAACTGGCCTACGGGGTGGGGCGCGATCGTGGGGGCACGCAGGAATTGCTGCAACTGGCGCTGAGCCAGAAGTTTGATATCCAGCCAGTGGTCAGCTTTAATGAGGAGTATGCGCGTGAGGTTTTCAGTGACCTGGCTGCTAAAATTGAAATTCCGACCACGGATGCCAGATTGGTTCAGGATGCAGGCGGGCGTTGGTACGCTCAGCCCGGCCTGGATGGCTGGGGGCTGGATGTGGAAGCTGCCGTTGCCATGATTGAGGCTGATCCTTTGGCGATTTTGCAGGCTGGATATTTGCGGCTGCCCATGCTGGCGATTCCCGCAGCGGTGTCTGATCTGTCCTCTGAGGTGGAGCGCATTGCGACTTATTACGAGCAACCCATCCAGTTGCGGGCCTGGGATCCGATCACGGATGAACTGCTGACCTGGTCCCTGCCGCAGGAGCTGGTCGCCGGCTGGGTGCGGCTGGATGACCCGTATGGGGAACCAACCATCCAGGTGGATACTGAACAGTTTGAAAGCTATTTGGCCGAATGGGAAACGACGATTGGCAACCGCGCAATCGATTTCAAAGATCCGGTCGACTCCCTGGATGATGTCTGGGCAAAGGGTGGCGTGTACACGATCTTCCTGCGGCATAAGTCCACGGAGTATACGGTGCAGTACGGCGATAATCTGATCGGAATCGGTTTCAAGGTCGGCATGCCCTACTGGAAGATTCAGGAGGCCAACCCGGGCAGCAGCATTTTCGGCGTCCATTATGGCCAGGTGTTGACGATCCCCTCCAAAAACGAGATGTTACCCTACCCTCCGGTGTTGGGCAAACGCATCGTGATCAGCATCGCAGAGCAGCATATGTGGGTCTACGAGAACTTTGAGTTGAAATCCGAGCATGTCATCAGCACCGGGATGTCCAATTCGCCCACCCTGCCGGGCGTCTTCCAGATCCAGACGCATGAGATCAACGCCTATGCCTCCAACTGGGATTTGTGGATGCCGCATTTTATGGGCATTTATGAGGCGGTGCCGGGCTTTATGAATGGCATCCATGGGCTGCCGGTGCTCTCGAGTGGTGTGCGATTGTGGGCCAATGTGTTGGGTCACCCGGCCTCGTATGGCTGCATCATCCTGGATCTACAGTCCGGCGAGGAGCTCTACAACTGGGCTGAAAACGGCGTGGTGGTCGAGATTCTGCCATAAATTGCGTTTCTCCGTTACAATTGTCCGCAGGAGAACAATATGCAGACAGTCGTCATCATCTTTTCATCCCAGTCGGAATGGCGGGCAGCCCGGAAATGCTGTAAGGTCGCCTTTGTAGAGGAAACCCCCTTTGGGGAGTGCTTTGCGATCCGCGAGGAAGAGCGCTCTTTGATTTACATGCAGGGCGGCTGGGGGAAGATATCGGCGGCAGCCAGTGCCCAATATGCCATCTCGCACTGGAAACCGGATCTGGTGATCAACCTGGGCACCTGTGGCGGCTTGCAGGGGCAGGTGGAGCACGATCAGGTCATTCTGGTGGAGCGCACCCTCGTGTATGATGTCGTGGAGCAAATGGGTGACCAGCAGCAGGCGCTGGATCATTACACCACCGACCTGGATTTGAGCTGGCTGTGTGAACCCTATCCCCAGGCGGTGCAGCGTGGATTATTACTCTCGGCTGATCGGGATATTCTGCCCGAGCAAGTGCAATGGCTGCAGGACACCTTTGGCGGCATCGCAGCGGATTGGGAATCCGGCGCGCTGGCCTGGGTTTGCCAGAAGAATGGGGTTAAATGCCTGATCTTGCGCGCCGTCACTGACCTGGTCAACCCGCAGGGTGGGGAAGCATATGCCGATATTAAGGTATATCATAAAGCATCCGAGCGCGTGATTGCGAATTTGCTGAAACACCTGCCCGGCTGGCTGGCCTGCGCCGGGATGTAAGCAGCGCGCGAGCTTTCAATTTTTGTGTGACGACAGCAATCCAGTCTGCGCCCTCTGAAAATGGGGTGCCCTGTAGATCATTCCACAGGCTTTCCACCCGTAAGCCAGCACCCGTTGTTAGCAATCGATTCCGGCTTGCGGCTGGCAAGATCTGAGCTTTTGGGCAGCTTTCATTATTCAATTCCTGAATTTTGGATCGTGGTACTCACATCGCTGTTGTAGACGACCTCCAGCGTGCTGAAGCGTGCCCAGGGTGTGCCTTCATCCTGCCAGGTCACGCTGCTCTGGATGGGTTGTGTGTAATCAGCGAGCGTTTGCCACTCACCGACCTCGTTGATCCATAAGGTTTTTTCGCTGCTTTCCTCTCCCTTATAACGCATGGACTGCATGGATTTCAGCAAACCCGTTTGTGCATCAAAAGTAACAGTAAAACGTTCCTGCGCATCCTGGAAAGGTACCACCAGCGTGGCCGAGGAGTCGCTTACGGCCTCCCACTGCACCCGCGGATCGCTAACCCAGACCGACGGCATCCAGATCGCTTCGGCCCACAACGCCAGGTTGGCACCCTGATCAATCTTTGGTCCTTCACTGATCCCAAACGGTAATTCCAGGCGTGCTTTGCCATTCAAAAAATGTTCATTTACCTTTAACAAAGGCAGTCCATAAATGGTGGTTTCGATGTAATGGCGGTAGTCCTGCCCGCTGATATGGGTGAAGCGAAAACGCGCCGGGAGTGTGATTCCATTGATGCGCAAACGACCAATGCCGCTAATGACGGCTGACTCAATGAGCGGAATCCTGTCGCCGTATAATTGCCGGTAGAACCGCTCTACCGGGGCGGGCAGATCATCCGGGAGGGGAACGCTTTGCACGTCCTGGGTAGGAGCGATATAAGCGGTAAACGGACGTGGTTGAATTTGCAATCCCAGCCAGATCAGCACAATTATCAAGATCAGGATTGCCAGAACGATTAAGAAAGGTTTCATGAAGTCCTCCTGGCTTTATGATACTACAAAGAAAATGGGCAGAAAGGGGTAAGCGGACGAAACCCCACCTGGTCAGGAGGATAGATTCTGCCCCACTCGCGCTTTCAGGGCTTAAAAAGACTTGACATCCAGAAAAACAATGATACAATCACACAAAGATACAATGGCACAATGAGACATTTTAGGGTTTAGGGTTTAGGGTCAAGCCTTTAGCCTTTAGCCTTTAGCCTTTAGCCTTTAGCCTTTAGCCTTTAGGCTTTATGAGCCATGAGCCGTGAGCTAATACCAGGAGGTTGACATCCAAATTCAGATTGACTTTCGATCAGGCATACCGATCACACATCAGATCGTAGAGCAAATCTACGACAAATTTTTACAGGGTGAATTGAAAACCGGCGCACAACTGCCCACCGTACGCGAGCTAGCCCGGCAATTAAAAGTGAACCACAACACGGTCGCTCGTGCCTACCGCATGTTGGATCAATCCGGCATCATCAACACCCAACACGGGCGCGGAACGTACATTTTGCCGCAAGAAATTCCACACAACACAGCAGAGAGTGAAGAATTGGATCGACTGATGAAAGAATTTCTCGCAAAATTGGAAAACAAAGGCTATAGTGGTGCCGAAATTCTGGCAGTCTTTCAACGCAATCTGCGGCAGATGAAGCCTGAATGAGGAAAGAAATACGAAACGAGAGAACAAAACAACAACGGTCAAAAATTCACGGTGAATGTTTCACGTGAAACATAGAGGAGAAAAATGAAAACAAAAACAGTATTAATTTGGTCAATGCTCTTATCCCTGGCGGCACTGGCCCTGGGTTTGATCCTGGCACCCCGCTTTCCGGATCAAATGGCGATTCACTGGAACGAACAGGGGCAAGCCGATGGGTATGGCTCGCAATTTATGGGGCTGTGGTTTATGCCATTAATGACCATTGGGCTAACCTTATTGTTGCTGGGAATCCCACAAATTGATCCGCTCAAGAAAAACATTGAGAAATTTCAAAAAGAATACAACACATTTATTTTGTTATTTGTGATTTTCTTTATATATATACATGCTCTGACCCTGCTCTTTAATCTGGGAATACGCTTTGATTTGTTGGCGATGATGGTGCCGGCGTTTGGTGGTTTTTTCTATTATATCGGCGTCTTGATGGAGAAGGCCAGGCGTAATTATTTCATCGGGATTCGCACGCCCTGGACGCTGGCCGATGAGGATGTCTGGAACCAAACCCACCGGATTGGGGCAAAAGGCTTTAAAATCAGTGGTGTGCTGACCATCCTGGGGGTGGTCTTTCAAAGTCTGGCCATCTGGTTTATGATCGTGCCGATCATGTTAGTGTCTGTTTATACCATCGTGTACTCCTTTTTCGCCTATCGGAAATTACACCCAAATAATGGAAATGAAATTAAACCGTAATCATTGTAACTAACGGGTGCCCGGTTTATACAGAGCAAAAACTATGAAGATTGTTTCACGTGAAACATGACGAGGATAAAAGTATGGAAAAAATTATAGAAGTATCTCATTTGCAGCATCGCTATGGTGATTTTCAGGCAATACAGGATCTGTCCTTTAATGTAGAACAGGGGGAAGTGTTCGGCTTGTTGGGTCCGAATGGTGCCGGGAAAACCACCACCATCCGTCTCCTGAACGGCATGTTTGCGGCCAGTGGCGGAGCGATCTCGGTCATGGGGTTTGACCCAATGCTGTCGGGTGAGAAAATTCGTGCGCATTCCGGTGTGTTGACGGAAACGCCGGCCTTGTATGAGCGCCTGACCGCCCGCCAAAATCTACGCTTCTTTGGGGTCTTGGCTGGTATGACGGATCAGGAGATTGCGCGTCGCAGCGATGAGTTGTTGGAGATGTTTGATCTGAAACAACGCGCCGATGATCGTACCGGGACGTACAGCAAGGGCATGAAACAACGTCTGGCGCTATCCAGAGCCTGGCTCACCAATCCACGCTTGCTTTTCCTGGATGAACCAACGGCCGGGCTGGATCCCGAGGCAGCGCTACAGGTGCGCGATCTGATCGCCGATGTGCGTCAGCAGGAAGGCACGACGGTGTTGATCTGTACCCATCATCTGGAGGAGGCACAGCGTTTGTGTGATCGCTTGTTGATCATGCGCCAGGGAGCTGCCCTGGCAATGGGCACGCTGCCGGATCTGCGCAAGCTGGTTTCACCCGGCATGTGGCTCGAGGTGCAGTTCCTTGATCCTTTTGATAACATGGATCAGATTCGTGGTATCGCTGGTGTTTTGAGCCTGGATGAGCATTCGGCGCAGAAAGTGAAAATCGAAATTGAGGCAGAAGCGATCATTCCGCAGGTGGTCAGCGGGTTGGTTCGCCTGGGAGCACAGATTGTGCGCCTGCAACCACTGGAGATATCACTCGAGCAGGTTTATCTACAATTACAGAACAATAACCAAAAGAGTCAGAATGGTCAAAATCGAGGTGTAAAATGAACTGGCGCAAGATTCGCATTATTACATGGAAAGATCTTCTGGAAGTGCGGCAAAATAAATCAGTGTTAATCTCCATGGTGATGGTACCACTGATTATTATGGTTGTTCTACCGGCGGTCATGCTGGTGGTCGTCAATAGTACTGGTTCGGCAGAAGCATTAAACGATCCGGATCTCCAAATGATGTTTGAGCGCATGCCGGCTTCCATTTCAGACCTCCTGGCGGGTATGAATGAGGCACAATCGACCGTTACAATGATTTTGGGGTTCTTGTTCGCACCGATGTTCCTGATCATGCCCCTGATGCTCTCAACCAGCATTGCAGCCGAATCTTTCGCAGGGGAACGCGAACGCAAGACGCTGGAGGGATTACTCTATACCTCGGCGACTGATACGGAGTTGTTTATCGGCAAGGCTCTGGCTGCTTTTGTGCCGGCGGTGCTGATCTCGCTGGTCAGTTTTCTGGTTTACACACTGGTTTTAAATATCGGCGGTTACCCCTTGTTTGGCTATATCTGGTTCCCGCTGAATACCTGGTATCCACTGGTCTTGTGGGTTGGTCCGGCGTTTGCTGCGCTGGGGGTGGGTGCCACCGTCCTGATTTCCGCCCGGGTGCAAACCTTTATGGGTGCTTATCAAGCCAGTGGTTCGCTGGTCATCCTGGTGTTGGGGTTGATGGTGGGGCAGGCTTCCGGGTTGATTTACCTGAGCGTGTGGGTGGGTCTTGTGCTGGGGTTCGTGATCTGGCTGGCAGCTGGCATCCTGTTTTTCCTGGCTATCCAACAATTCAATCGCAAAGCATTGCTGTATCAGAGCGCGCGATAATTCGGTAGCGGATGGGAGGTTTTTTCAATGGAAAGTAGTTCAAACATTTTATTAATCATTACGTTTTTGATGGCCGGCACATTTAATGTTATTTTCCCTCTGCTTCTGGGCTGGTGGATCATTAAAAAGAGAGGTACCAGCTGGAAATTGTTCGGTGTCGGTGTGCTGACCTTCATCGGTTCGCAGATCTTTCATATTCCAGCAGTCAGTGGGCTGACCAGGGCTTTTTCAACTGGTTTGTTGCCCAATGTGAGTATTGGTTTTGCTCCGTATTTCAACGCCATTGTATTGGGTCTGCTGGCCGGTATCTTTGAAGAGACAGCCCGCTGGATTGGTTACAAAATTCTGAAGAAGAAGGCTGATTCCTTCGGTGCAGCGCTGACGCTGGGAGCCGGACATGGCGGGATTGAGGCGATTTTCATCGGAGTGAGTGTGCTGGCTACGCTGATATCAATGCTCGCCTTGCAAAGTTCGGATGCTGCCTTATCAGCGTTACCGTCCGGGCAGGCTGATTTAGCCCGGCAACAGGTGCAGGCTTATTGGGCGACTGCCTGGCACATGCCATTGGCGGGAGCGGTGGAACGCATTTCAGCGCTGGGGTTACATATCAGCCTGAGCGTGATGGTTTGGCTGGCCATCTCGTTCCGAAAACCAATCTGGTTCTGGCTGGCGGTGTTGTATCACGCTGTGGTAGATGGGCTGGCGGTGTTAGCCATGTCCTTTGGCGTACATGTCTGGCTTATCGAAGCCGGTCTGCTTCTGATATCCTTCGGGATGCTGTACTTGATTCTGCGGACAGCCAAAAGGATGGACCAGGAACGGGTGGTACTGCTTGTTGTTTAGTGAGAGATTGGTTCTGGTCTCAAATAGAACTGTTTTATCCATCATCAGCATTGATTGTAGCCCTCATTGTAAACGTGAAAATCACCAATAAAATTAGAACATTAATTCTATAAACTTGTATCTGTATTCACTTTATCATCTCTAGCTCAGACAAAAAAAGCTATTTATGAAATAATTTGTTAGAATACAATTATCAATTCAATAATTTGGTTAAGCTTTTAAAGAAATATCGTTTGATGGTCATAAACGATTCAAGGAGATATATATGATTACAGAGATGGATATTGTCATTCGATTGGGAGTGGCTTTTTTATTGGGCGCGGTAATTGGCATTGAGCGCGAAATGGATAATCAGCCGGCGGGATTGCGCACCAATATCATCCTGGTGATGGGTTCAGCTCTGGCAATGATCCTCTCTGTCAGTCTGGCGCACAGATATACCCCGGTAGGCGGCATTGGCGACCCGGCCCGCCTGGCTGCCCAGGTGGTTTCCGGGGTTGGCTTTTTAGGGGCAGGTGCGATCCTGCATGCCGGTGCCAACATTCGTGGGCTGACCACCGCCGCCACCATTTGGACCATGGCAGTGGTTGGTTTGGCAGTCGGAGCCGGATATTTTTCTGCTGCTGTGATGGTGACCGTTGCTCTTTTTATTGTCCTCGGTGTGCTGGATAAATTTGAACATCGCTTTTTTTATCCAAAATGGATTGTCCCTGTCACAATGTGGATAAAAGATGAAAAACCAGACATGGAGTTTCTACGAAACATTTTTCAAAACAAGCATCTCAGATTGCTTTCTATCAGTCAGGATTTGGATATGGTCACCATGGAATCAGTGGTCGAGCTTGAATTTAGCTGTCGCCGACCGAATTTACTCGATGAAGTTCAGCAAAAAATCATCAGCGTGCCCGGGTTATATAAAGTTAACTTTGGCAAAGCCCTACAAATTTGATATTTTTTGTTATCGGATGAAATCCCATCTTTTCAGTCGTATAATTGTAAGTAAGCTATGAAATTATTTATTTACAGGGGAGGCATCTAAATGGTTTTCCCTGGAACAAAGATGAGCACTTTTATACGCTTGAATGAAGTTCGTGAGAGTGCCAAACGTATCCCGATTGATAATGATTCACGTATCATCATTTTCAGCGATTGTCACCGTGGTGATTATGGCTGGGCGGATGACTTTGCCAAGAATCAAAATCTGGTAAATTATGCGCTCACGTATTATTACCAGGAAGGGTATACCTATATTGAATTGGGAGATGGCGACGATCTCTGGAAAAACCGCAGTTTTCAGGAAATATTCACCGCACACCGCGTGATATTTGATGTGATGATGCGGTTGCATGCCGAAAACCGTTTTTATATGATGTTGGGGAACCACGATATAGAAAAAAGCTTTCCACGCTGGGTTCAGACGAATCTGCATACCTATCTGGATGAAACCACCCAGCAAAGGCGACCCTTGTTCCCTGGTCTGCAAGTCTACCCGGGTCTGATTCTGGAGCATGCACCCACCCAACGCGAGATCTTCCTGGTACATGGGCATCAGGGTGATTTGCTTTCTGATCTTTACTGGCCAATTGGACGTTTCTTTGTGCGCGCTTTCTGGCGAAATTTACAACTGTATGGCTTGGGAGATCCCACCAGTGCAGCCAAAAACTTTACCATCGCCCGGCGCGTGGATAAGAAGCTGATCTATTGGAGCAAAGAGACCCGTCAGATGATTATTGCCGGGCATACGCACCGTCCGCGTTTCCCTGCTTTGAGCCATGTGCCTTACTTCAACACCGGCTCAGCGGTCTCGCCATTCAGCATTACTGGCATCGAGATCCGGCATGGGCAAATCGCCATGGTGCGTTGGAGTGTCCGCCCGGACATGGTAGGCACCCTGCGCATTGTTCGCGATGTGATGTCCGGTCCGCAGCCTTTGGATGCGTGGATGTTTTAAGGTTTGAGCTGATGGCTGATAGCTCAT
>JAVEYK010000061.1:11873-18811 GCA_034003505.1 Anaerolineaceae bacterium
GAGATGCCTATTAAACCTTCCTTAAATGTGTTATCCCGAATATTGGCAGTTTCCTTGCCATTAATCCATAATGTCAGATTATTCCCTTTACAACGAATAGCATATTCATTGTAATCCTTGCCCTGATTTATATAGTTTGAACCCCCATTCGCAATAGGATTACCATATCCGCTGCCATTTTGGTACCGGTAAATGTAATATAAACCACCATTGGTCATATTGAATTCATACCAACCGAGATCTTCGTCGTAGCGGCAAAGTAGACTGATATTATTGGTATTAACACCTCGATTTTCGACCAGGGCATGAACCTCAACATCGTCATAGTAATATTCGTCATAGGTTACATAAGCATAGGTGTCGGTGTCAGTAATTTCAAATATCATGCGACCATTGTCTTGATATATGTTGAAATCTTCTTCATCACCACTCATCCAAAAATACGACCACCAGTCGATGTTTCCGTCAAATTCTTCGGTGCGGAATGGTTCGTTCGAGGTGCTGCTGCCATCGTCCCACTCCTCATCCCAATCATCATCCCACTCTTCATCCACCCACTCCTGGGCAGTATCAGCTAAACCGGCATATCCCCAAAACGTAAGTGGGGTTCCATTTAAGCTGCCTTCAAAAAGCTCGTCCGTTTCCCAACGATAGACAAACACTTTGAGTTCATCCTCCAGGTCATGACTCTTGAGAATATCACAATAGTCTTTCATGGTACCGTCGGTAGCGACCAGAATATCCTCAACTTCATGGATGATATCACCAGGTTCGACGCCAGCTTTGTCCGCAATTCCACCGGTGGTGACAGAATTGACCCAGATGCCCGGGTATTCCTGGTTGGGTCCGAACACAATCGCAAATCCATCCAATCCCAGGGAGGCAACATTTTGTCTTTCCCTTAAACGATTGACAATCGGAATAGCCTGATCCGCCGGAATGGCAAATTGCATATCGTAGGAGGAAATGGTCATATAATTAATACCAACCACTTTCCCTTCTGCGGTAACCAGCGGTCCGCCCGAGTTTCCAGGGTTGATCTTGGCATCATGTTCATAAATGTAAGACATGGAAGACCAGGATGTCTCACCATCTGCTCTGACTTTGGAAACAATTCCCTTGGTAAGGTTATACTCCGGGTCCAGCAATGGGAAGCCGGCTGCATACACGTCCAGGCCGGATTTGACCTCGGCATCATACCAATCCAGGTAAGCAAAATCGCTGCCTTCAACCTGTACCACGGCAATGTCAGCACATTCGGAGGTACCCAGAACACGCACGTTGCGCGGGGTCGTCTCGCCATTGACGTAAGCTTTCAAAATAGCAGCACCGGCTACCACATGATTGTTGGTAACTCCAATGCCAGAGGGAGTAATAAAGAATCCAGATCCGCCCCACTCAGAGTTCAACATCAAGCCTTGATCAATGTCATTGATGGTGCCAGTAGCAAATAATTGAAAGACAGCCGGTCGCACTTCGTCGATCGTTTTCGCTGCAGAGCTGCCTGTTTCGACAGGAGGAAGCGGTTCGGATGGGGTGACAGGCTCATCGGTAACAATGACGCGCGCTGGTTCTTCCGTTTGCTTAGCGATTTTTTCTGCTGACAAATTACAGGAGAGGGACAATAATATTAATATTAAGAATGGTATAAAAATCTTTCTTTTCATTTTACCTCCAGGGTATGAGAATACAAAAAGCCATGACGATCATTCAGGAAGAGGAAACGCCAACTATTTTTGATAATGAAAAACAAAAAATACAATCGTATAGATACCACTTATTTTAGGAAGGATTGAAAGTTAAGTCAACCAACAAAAGGGAAAGATTATGCTCAGTGGTATGTTGATAAACAAAAAGTGTCTTGAAAAACGAAAAACCTGCTAAAAACAGGCTGCAGATTATTTTTCAAGTACAATAAAGCATATGAATCAAGCCAATCGGGACGAGGATCAGATCATTCTTGGGGACTGTGTAGAGGTCATGCGCCAGATGGAGCCAGACTCGGTGGATATGATCTTTGCTGATCCACCCTACAATTTGCAATTGAAACAACAGCTATACCGCCCCGACCTTTCGCACGTGGCAGCGGTAGATGACGAGTGGGATAAGTTTGAAGATTTTGAGTCGTACGATCAGTTTACCCGTGATTGGTTGGCTGCCTGCAAACGCATCCTGAAGCCAGGCGGCACCTTGTGGGTTATTGGCAGTTACCACAATATCTATCGGGTGGGCAGTGTTCTGCAGGATCTGGATTACTGGATTCTGAACGATGTGGTCTGGGTCAAGTCGAATCCGATGCCGAATTTCCGTGGGGTGCGCCTCACCAATGCACACGAGACATTGATCTGGGCACAAAAGCAACGGGGTGCTTCTTACACCTTTAACCATCACAGCCTGAAGATGATGAATGATGATTTGCAAATGCGCAGCGATTGGTACTTTCCACGCTGTAGCGGTAAAGAAAGACTGAAAGAAAACGGCTCTCGGGTTCATTCCACCCAAAAGCCATTAGCGCTTTTATATCGGGTATTGCAGGTCTGCACCAATGAAGGCGATCTGGTGCTGGATCCGTTCTTTGGTAGTGGCACCACAGGTGCAGCAGCCCGCCTTTTACGCCGGCGCTTCATCGGCATTGAGCGCGAAGAAGCCTATGTGCGTATTGCGTCCGAACGGATTGCCGGTGTTACCCCGTTAGGTGAGGATTTCCTGCTCTCACAGCTTAATCCGCGCCGTGAACCCCGGTTGCCATTTGGCGAACTATTGGAAAACGGTTTCCTCTTGCCTGGCACCACCCTGTATTTTGGTGAGAATGGTTCTCAATCAGCCCAGGTGATGGCGGATGGATCACTGACCATGGATGGAAAGCGTGGTTCTATTCACCAACTAGGCCGGCAAATTAAATCAGGTCCGGTAAACGGCTGGACAGCCTGGTATTATCTGGACGAAAATAAAGGCAAGCGTTATCCAATCGATCGTTTGAGAAAAAAGTTACGAGAATTTTTATCAGAAAAAGGAGATTTAGAATCATGAAATACCAACAATCCCGCTGGAGCCTGAACGATTTATTCCCAGGTCCAAAATCTGCTGAATTAGATGCCGCTTTTGTTGAGTTGGAAAAACAGGTGGAAGCGATTGAAAAACGTCGGCCTGAATTGACGGACGATATCAGTCTCGAGACTTTCCTATCCATAGTTAAGCAACTGGATAAAAACACAGCGCTGGGTCAAAAAATCTATACCTATGCCGGATTGTATTTTTCAGAGGACACCCAGAATCAGACTGCACAAAACCTGATGGCAAAAGTGGAACAATTTGTGGCCGAGCTGGGTAACCGGGTTTTATTCTTCAACCTGTGGTGGAAGGCCCTCCGCACAGAAAAAGCGCAAGAGCTGGTGGCCGGCAGTGGCGACTATGCCTACTGGCTGGAAGCCATGCGCCTGTTCATACCGCATACGCTTAACGAAGCCGAAGAAAAAATTATCAACATCAAGAATGTTACCGGTCAGAGTGCACTGCAGATGGTCTACTCTTCGATCACCAACCGGTATGTGTTTAAGTTAGAGGTGGATGGCGAGGTTAAAGAACTAACCCGTGGTGAACTGATGATGTATGTGCGTGAAGCAGATCCTGAAATTCGTGCCAAAGCCTACCAGGAACTCTATAAAGTCTATGGAGAAGATAGCTCCATTCTGGGTCAGATCTACCAGACGCTGGTACGTGACTGGCGCAACGAACAGGTATCATTGCGCAAACACGCTTCCCCCATTGCTGCTCGTAATCTGATCAACGATATCCCGGACGCAGTGGTGGATACCTTGCTGGATGTTTGTCAGAAGAACGCAAATGTCTTCCAGCATTTCTTCCAACTTAAAGCAAAATTGATCGGGATGGAAAAATTGCGCCGCTATGACATTTATGCCCCGGTGGTTAAATCAGACAAAACATACCCGTTTGAAGCGGGGTCCCAATTGGTTCTGGATGCTTATCAGGCGTTTGATCCGAAATTCGCTGAGATGGCGGAGCGAGTATTCGCTCAAAACCACCTTGACAGCGAAGTGCGCAAAGGCAAACGCGGCGGAGCATTCTGCTGGCCCTCTGGTCCTGATCTGACCCCCTGGGTGATGTTGAATTATCAGGGTAAGGCAGATGATGTTTCCACCATGGCGCATGAACTGGGACATGCCGTGCACGGCATGCTGGCAGCCGATCACAGCATTTTTACCTTCCATTCAAATTTACCGTTAGCCGAAACAGCTTCAACCTTTGGCGAGATGGTATTGGTGGATCATCTCCTCCAGCATGAGAGCGACGAAAGTGTACGCCGGGACATCCTCTTTGGACAGGTAGATGGAGCCTATGCCACCATCATGCGCCAGGCATTCTTTGCTCTGTTTGAGCGCCAGGCACACTCAATGATTGAAAAAGGCGCATCGGTGGATGAGCTGGCAGAAGCCTACCTCCAGAACCTCAAGGATCAATTTGGTGATGCAGTCGAGGTCAGTGATGAATTCCGCTGGGAATGGATCTCAATCCCGCATATCTTTGATGTACCATTCTACGTCTATGCTTACACATTCGGACAATTGTTGGTGCTTTCACTCTACCAGCAATACAAACAAGAAGGGCAGACCTTCGTTCCACGCTACACCAAAATCCTCTCCACCGGAGGCTCCAAAGCGCCGGTGCAGGTTCTTTCCGAAGCTGGAATCGATGTGTATGATGCTGACTTCTGGCAGGGTGGCTTCGATGTGCTAAAAGGATTGATTAGCGAATTGGAAATGCTGTAGGATAGGGGATTCAGGATTCAGAATTTGTTGACCACACCCAGGGTTAAAAACCCAGGTCAGTTTATCTAAAATCGGTCTGATTTGGTTCAATACCTCCATGCATTCCCGCTGACTAGTCGTACGGGCGGGTTCCGAACCCGCCCGTACGCATGTGATCCCCATTAAACCTTCACGGGTAACAACCATCCATCAATCCAAACAATGAACACACATGGTGTTTTGTGATTTGCTCAAACGAAGGCAAATATCAACCGGGATTGTTGCTTTTCATGGTGGCGGGTGATCGCGCGGGGCGATCATGGAGAACCTACCTCTTAATGGAAAATGGTGTCAATTCTCCATGATCACCCCAAAATCAACCCAACACAATAATTATGGAAATGGCCATCATAAAAAGATGCTCTGCACTTATAGTCACCCTGCCCTATGCGTCACTCTGCTCCTCAACCCTCAATCCTCAACAAAACCCTCAACCCTCAATACTCAACACTCTGACACCTTTAATAGAAAATTTCGTATACTAGTATTGGAGGTGAGCAATGAATTATAGTGAAGTTTTTTCAAAAGCCTGGAAAATTATCTGGAAGTTTAAGGCTTTGTGGATTTTTGGCATATTATCCAGTTGTGCACGGGCGAGTTCGGGGGGAGGGGGCAGCTCAGGTGGTAGTAGTGGAGGTAGCTCCAACCTGTTCGGTTCAGGTGCTGGACTTGCCTCTCCCAACGTGATGCTACCCAAGCAGGTTAACCAGTGGTACTTACAACTTCAGCATGCCTGGGATACAGAGCCCTGGGGAGTATTCCTGGTGGTGATGGCTGTATTCTTTGTCGTTCTGGCATTGGTAGTGCTGTCATTATTCCTGGGTGTATTAGGACGTGTTGGGGTAGCGCGTGGTGCCTGGCTGGCAGATGACGGGGAAGAAAAATTGAATTTTTCGCGCATTTTCAATGAAAGCAAACCCTATTACTGGCGGGTTTTCCTGTTCTTCCTGTTGCTCTTCGCTGCCTCGATTGCTGTGGGAGGTCTGGTTGCCATTCCGCTCTTGCTGGCAATTATTTTCACCTTTGGCCTGGCGCTGATTTTCCTGATTCCAATCTTGATTGTGGTGGCTTTTGCTATCACGATTCTGATCGAACAGACAATCGTCGCCATAGTGGGTGAGGATTTAGGCGTCTTTGCTGGCATTCAACGTGCCTGGAATTTGCTGCTGAGCAAACCCTGGCCACAGGTGGTGATGGGTCTGGCAACCACATTCGGCCAAATCGCCGTCATGTTTGTGCTCGTGATCCCCATTTTCCTGATCTTAATTCCTTTCCTGATTTCGATCTTATTCCAGACCGAGCAGGTGATTGGAATTGGTGCCATCATCAGTGGTGCCGGATTCGTGCTATATTTGCCATTCATGATCCTGGCTAGCGGCATCATGTATGCGTACATCGGCTCGCTGTGGGCGCTGACCTTCAAACGGCTGACACAACCATTAGCGCTGGTGGTGGTTGAAGAAGCAGCCGCTGAATAAGAAATCCAAATAAGTCCCTTTGTAGCTAGATCTTCACAGGGACTTATTTATTAAGTTTTTAGATTGGTGAAATAAGAATCTTCAACTTGAAAAGCCTTTTTATCATCAATAATGGAAGAACGAATCTCGCTTCTGTGTTCTGCCTGGTGGAGCGAAGAAAGAGTGGCACACATTCAGGTGATATTTCATATTGCGAAAAAATTTATTAATGCTAAATTTCATCAGAAGATTATTCTTAGAAATTCATCTGGGAGGATCTTTCGGATTTCACTCAAACAAAACAAAAATGAAATAGGAAATTTATAAAAATTTCTCCAGGACTTCTCCGCATAACCATATTCCATTAGCCAATGATCAAACTATTCTGTTTTCTGGAGATAAGTTGGAAAGCCAAGAAATAGAATCTGATTTCATTCAAAATCTATCTACAAAAAATTCTGCAAATTATCTGAAAAATTTTGATTAGCTCGTGGCATGGTTGTACAATAAAACCATGGTAGAAATCTCTGATACTGATCAAAAAATTGCAGATATTGAGGCGGAATTGGCAAATCTGGATAATCGTCGCAGCCAATTACTGGACGAATTGACACAATTACGCCAACAATCGACCGAAAACAACACTCCTGCTCAA
>JAVEYK010000062.1:0-3768 GCA_034003505.1 Anaerolineaceae bacterium
ACCTGGAACTTTGTGCTGTGGGGTGCCTGGCATGGGCTCGGCCTCTTCATCCAGAACCGCTATTCCGATTGGGTACGTCCGCGGGTGGCCAGGTGGGATGATCAGCCGCGATTGCAGCAGGGATTGAGCATCCTGAATGTCGTAGTCACCTTCCATTTTGTGGCTCTGGGATGGATCTGGTTCGCCCTGCCACAGGTTTCGTTATCATGCCAGGTTTTCGCCCGTCTGTTTGGCTGGGGATCTTAAAAGGAAGGAGCCGCATGGATACCCGTTTCTATCGCAATGTCGTTCTCAAAGCCCTGCTGCTGCTGGTGATCCTCAACTTGCTGCTGGCGTTTCTGCCCCCATCCACCGGCAGAGATCAGCTTTCCCTCTATAATCACCTCGTGCCCGGGCGAGAGCGCTTCCCCTTTGGCGAAGCACCTCAGCAAGCCTATAACCTGAGCCTGTATGATCTGGATGCCATGTTCTCGGCCCACAAAGTTTCGGCCCGCTCCGGAGAAAAAACCGAATTCCGCGTCTTTCTGCTGGGGGATTCCTCGGTCTGGGGTACGTTGCTCAAGCCAGAAGAAACTCTGGCTGGGCGCTTGAATGCAGCAGCGCTGACCTGCAAGGGCCTGCCAGTGAAATTCTATAACCTAGGTTACCCCACCATCTCGCTCACCAAAGACCTGATGGTGCTGCACCGCGCGATGCGCTACCAGCCGGACCTGATCCTGTGGCTGACCACCCTGGAGGCTTTCCCGTTCGAGAAGCAGCTGGCATCCCCCCTGGCGCTCAACAATCCCGAGCGCATCCAGCCCCTGGTGGAGCAGTATGAGCTGCCCCTCGCGGTCACACCCATGCAGCAGGATTTCTGGTCGCACACACTCTGGGGTCAGCGCCGGGCGATCGCCGATTGGCTGCGGCTGCAGGCGTATGGTGTGATGTGGGCCGCCACCGGCGTGGATCAATATTATGGCGACTACGAACCCGCCGCCTGGGACCTATCTGCCGACCAGAACTACTACGATTTCTCCCCAAATCATCTGCCGGCTGAGCAGCTGCTCTGGCAGGCACTCCTGGCAGCGCGCGACCTGGCTGGTGAGACCCCGCTCTGGATCGTCAACGAACCGATCATGATCAGCACCGGTGAGAACAGCGCCACACGCTACAACTACTTCTACCCGCGTTGGGCATACGATCAGTACCGCACAGAGCTGTCACAGCGCACCCAGCAGCTCGCCATCCCCACCATCGACGCCTGGGACTGGATCGACCCGCATCAATTCACCAACTCCGCCATCCACCTCACAGCAGAGGGTGAGCAGGAATTTGCCCGGAGGCTGGCGGAGGAGATTCTCACAGGTCTTTGTCCATAACCTGGCACTGAATTGTTTATCTTTTCACCCGGGCGAAAGTATAAGGAATCCAGCTATCTGTCTCAAAAATCACACTTATCTTTCCCAGATCAATCCAATCGTCTATTAAGACTTCAATATCACCAGAAACGTTGCTTGGATACAAAACATATTGGGTTTCTGCTGCTTCTAAATTATTTCTAATTTCATTTACATTTTGAAATAGTATTGCTTTTTGAGTCTTCTCAAACCCGGGTAAGTAATTCACAGGATAGTTGGTAAGAATTTTCCCCTGGACGGGCCCATTGGAAAAATAATCATATAATTTCCCATTAAGTTCACTACTGAAAATCATTTTTTGTTTTTCAATCTGGTTTGCAAACAAAATCTCATCAGACCAAATGAAACTTAATCCGATGGCGAATAATAACGAAATTAACAAGAGAATTGACACAGGAATTTTGTATAAAGGAAGTTTTTCCATTTTTTTCAAAACCCAAAAGATTGCGCCAACAAGACCTGAACAAAATAAAATTGCTATGAAAGGATAAATCATTGTTAAATTTCGTGAGTCGTAACTGGCATAGGCAGCCCACAATGCAACATAAGGGATTGTTATCAGCAGGGCGATAATTCTCCAAAACTTTTCCATGAAAAATAAACCAGGGATGATGAATAGAACAACATACAAGTATTTCCCCAAACTCATTAATCCCGGGATTAAATTAGCAAACAATGATTGATTATTATGAGCCCGGTTTGTATCTTGCAGTGCTCCTAGCAAATGGGTTTGATCTGTTCCAATGAGGAACTGAATTCCTTTCAACAAGTACCAGGGAATGATGATTAATCCCATCATAATCAATAAAAATAGGATTTGTTTTTTATAAAGTTTGAAAATGCCAGCTAGATCTTTTCGAACCACGAACAATAATGTGATCAAAATAATACCGAATAAGGCAAAAAATCCTGGTTGTTTTATAACGACTGCTCCGGAAACAAAAATAAAAGAAAGAAACAGATATCGCAATCGATCATCCAGCTTCTCACTTTTATAGGCTAAAAACAACATGATGAAGGAGAGCAGAGCAAAAAAGGTCAATGAAAAATCCACATACCCGGCTGCAATAAATTCTGCTGAGAATTTTTTGATGATCAAGCGTGTGAGTTCGATGGCTAAAAAGAAAGCCGGGTTTCTTGTTTCGAATCCTAACCCTAACAACATCAGGAAAATTAAAAGTGGAAAAAGTGGCATGATCGCTTTTGAGAAGAATTGGATTTCTGTCGTTCCGATGAATTGGTAGATGAGTGCCCAATTAGCGGGGATCAATTGAGGATAATCCTGTGTGCTATACGGAAAATGATTGGAGGCCCAGTCAACTGCCCAGCGATTCCATGAAACAACAGCATCCCAGGTATTAAAGACTTCACCGAGGTTATAGCGAAAGAATCTGAAAATCCATTCAATAGCGATTAAACCAATGATCAGACTTGCTAACATCAATCCATATTTGACTACTTTGATTAAGGCATTCTCATCGTTTTCAACCGTTGGGAAAAGGGAAACAATCGAATGCGCGATGGAATTCCAAAGCTTTTGAAAAAACTGTCCAATATTAAAATTTAATAGCGCCTGCCGATACAGGTATAAAAGAACGAACATTTCAATAATGAATAAGAAAATGACAATCCATCGAATAAAAATGCCTAATGTGGTCAGCAGAAAAACAATTAAATAATTAGTTATCAGACTGAAAGCGACAATGGAAGCTATTAAAAAGAAAAAATTGCGTGGATATTGAATAAATTTTTTGATAATGAGCCCGGGGAAAAAAAGAGTTTGAAATATACCAAGAACGCCCAAAGTGAACATACATGTCTCCTGTTGATTGATAATAATAGTTTATCAGTTTTTGAATTTATCAATCAACTTCACTGACAAGAAATTATCGTATCATCTCAATAAAAGGGGGTTAGCGTGTTTTTTGTCAGAATAATAATTGCCAAAGGTAAAATGTCGTAGATGCCGGTTTTTACCAGATAAATAATTTTATAATAACCACTGGGCTGATATAATACTTCAGAATAAACACAACCTTATGAACCAAAAATTATTTTGCATGTTTCGGTTATTTACGACAAACGCTGGCTGGAAGTTAATCTCTATCCTTTGTTTGTCTGCCTTGATTCTCACCTCATGCCAGACTTCCTCTCTGCCAGCAACAACTCCCATTCATGCTGAAGGTCCCGATATCCCTGTGAATCAGGTTGCCCCAACGCAGGCAGAAATGGCAACCCCAATGGGCACCGCTGTGATGGGCGAGACACCAGTTGAAAAACTCACGACGATTGACAAAACAGCCCTGCCACCAGCAGCCGAACCGACCTCCCATCCCACCTTGAATCCGGACGATTGGCAGACCTTGCC
>JAVEYK010000062.1:3868-16304 GCA_034003505.1 Anaerolineaceae bacterium
TGAAATTGAATGTTGATTCTGGTAAGGGCGGGCAGTTGTCTTTCAGCCAGCCAACATTCAATATAACCACGCCAACGACCACCGCTTCACCCACCCATGTGCCCACGCAAACCCAAACCGCGTTTTTACCCAGCACGCCGTTCCCCTCCGCTACCCCAATCCCATCGGCTACCGCCAGCCTCACTCCCGATCCAAACCTGACCTTTTACGGTCCCGGACCGGTGATGGCCCCCATCCTGATGTATCACCGGGTGCTGCCCTATGCATCAGGCTCCGAATATGTGGTCACGACCGAGCAATTCAAGCGCCAGATGCAATGGCTGCAGGAACAGGGCTACCAGACCATTACAGTGGCTGATCTGGTGGAGGCAGTCCGGGTTGGCAAGTACCTTCCGCACAAGCCGATCATTCTTACTTTCGACGATGGCTACCGGGATGTTTACCAAAACGCCTATCCGATTTTGCAGGCAGCCGGTTACACAGCCACCATGTATCTGATTGAGAAATCATTGAATGAAGGCGGCAATCTGACCGATGCCATCATCGAGGAATTATCCGAAGCGGGCTGGGAGTTCGGCAACCATTCGGCTACACACGCGTATTTACCCACCAGCAAGAACATGGTGGATGAAGTTTGCACTTCCCGCACCCGGCTGGTCGAAAAATATGGTCTTCCCTTTGACAGTTTTGCTTATCCGTACGCCACCAGGGACGAGAAATCCATCCAGGCTGTTATTGATTGTGGCTACACATCCGGGGCTGGCAATGGCAGCTTTACCATTCATGTGGAGGAGCGCCTTTTCTTTCTGAGCCGGCGGGAGATAAAAAGCTACTTCGACCTGCAACGTTTTATCACCACGGTGACGGACGTGCGCTAGATTCTCAGAAAGAAAAAACCCAGATCTGATGAGCTGGGCTTTTTCTGAATTCGGGTCCCTTGAAATAACAGCGAATAGTGATTGATCTTAATTTAAGATGAGTGGTAAGAAGATCTTAATAACGACATCTTCAAGTGTAATATCTACCCCATTTACCGTATTTCCACCGATGATGATTACTGCTTTGGGATTTCCATCTCCATCCGCATACCATGCGAATGGCTCACCCGGGTCAGGTGCGCCACCTGAGTCATCTGCATCGATGAAAGCGCTGATGTAGTAGGTCCCATCCGGGACGCCTGCGAAAGAGTAAGGATCGCCGCTGGTTTTACTGATACCGACAAGTGGCGGATCATTCAGCGCACTATGCAGCCCAATCTCTATATCATGTCCTGTGTAGCTCGTGCCTGTGTATGTTGCGGTGCCATTAATTAAGCCACCGCTGCCAGAAACTGAGATGGTTACACTTCCTGGAGATTCATTATATTGAATGTCCCATGTTAATGGTGGTGGGAGTGCTGGCCAGGAAATATTACGATCATTTTCACCAAATGTACCAGTGAGTGACATGCTTGTGATAATGTCAAAGGTGTCTCCTTCCGAAGGGACAAATTCATCAATCAGACTTATATTCAAGAATCCAGCGAGGTTTACTTCTCCTGTAGCCTGTAACTGATCGTAACCTGTACCTGCTACATCTCCACCTAGCTCGATCTCTAGCACACCTTCGGATTCCTGTGTATAGTCTCCATCAACGGTGATGATACCGGGTGAGCTGCCCGGGCTGACAGTACCACCATTCACCAGATTACTGGATAAGGTTCCTGACCCAACCAGCGTTGCTCCTGTCTCAAGGATAAGAGTTTCACCAGTATCGAAAGTTCCGCTACCTAAGTCTAAAGTTGTATCACTCCCATAAATTAGATTACCAGTAAAGAGCAAATTGCCTGCCACAATATTCACAACGCCATTTTTCTCGAAATCGGTCGTAATGGTCGTGGTTGTTCCATCTCTGTCCTTGGTGAAGAGGCCATTGTTGACAAATGTACCGTCGCCAGCACCGCTCATAGTTGAATCTTCGTAGGCATTAAAAGTTCCATTATTGGTGAAAGTGGCACCATTTGATAGAGCTAGTTCAACGCCATACCAATTAAATGTGGTTTGGTTGATCAAATGATGACCGTCAAGAATAATTGGGTCATATTTCCATTGTAGAAAAACTGATGAAGTTTCAGCAATTTCTGTCGTACCGCTTCCTGTCAGAATGCCTTGCCATTCAAAGTTATCTAAAATTTCGAGGGATCCATTATTCTGGAGCGCAGTGTTAAACACACCGTCAGGATGAATTATTAATTCCTTGATTTGTAAATGATTCGGATGATCGTTAATAACTTCACCACCTTCATTTATTTGAATTCGATCTAGGTTTGTCAATACTGAATCGGATTTGAAATGAAAAATCCCTTCGTTAGCGATGTCCAATTTGTTTTCAATTAAAGGGTGTTCTCCGCCAAAATCGCCACTAAAATTTATAATTGTACCGATTCCGACCATTGGCACATCGAGCATGGAATCCTTCTCGAATGTGACCGTCTGTCCGCTTGTGGTACCATATTTATTAAAGGAAATAATTGTGTTTGCAGCTCCGCTAAATTCCCCAGAATGGGTGCCAACGCCTGCTATTGAGATATTTCCAGCATCAATCAAAACGCTGCCACTATTATTGAACCATGAGTCCACGTAGATATTCATGGCTGAATTACTATCTCCAGAAAGCTGAATTGTCCCCCCATTCGTAAAAGTTGTTGACCTGAGGTTCAGAAAAGCATATCCTGGTATCGCAGTTATGTCCACTGTCAGCGTCCCGTTATTCGTAATAGTCGTTGCTTGAATAGCAGTAAATCCAAGAGCTACCATAGAACCACCCGCATCAATCGTGAGGATATCGGGGTAGATCCATTCAGGATTGTTACAGGTTAAGACTGCACCACTTTCCACTGTGATCGAATACACTTCGATAAGAGATGAAATTATCGGATCATTGGTTACGTCTGGAATGATGGCATTAACCAATTCTGTGGGTATTCTTTCACAGGACCAATTACCAGCAGTATGCCAATCTGTACTCTCAGAACCATCCCATGTACAAAAATTTTCCTCCGGGTCTTCCAAAAAGATGTTGACATCAACAACCGTATTTCCTGCTGCAATGTTGATTGCCAATGGTTGACCAGCCTCATCCACAAACCAACTTGCGGGTTCACCTGGGTCAGGGGGGCCACCACCAGAATCATTCGCATCCAAAAATGCATAGATGTAGTAGGTCCCATCGGGGATTTCCGTTATGGAATAGGTTTCTCCGCTTAGAATTTGTACACTGTGCTCGGGTGGGTCATCAACTGAAAGGTGAATGGAGACGAAAATCTCATGAGGTGAAGCAATAGTGCCGGTATAGGTAACAATTCCGGAAATCGTACCACCGCCTTTCAAGTCAGCTTTTACAATTGTCGTTTGCTTTCCAAACAAAGTAAAACAAAATATTACAATAACCAAAAACCTAAATATGAATAAAAATTTATTTTTCATTTCAACTCCTTTAAATCCTAAATGTTTTTACTCGTCCCATCTTCGTCTTCAACTGGCAGGCAAATACTGTTCAGAATTTCCTGTAATTGATGCATGGTAGAGAAATAATGTTTTTCTTTTCCGTTAACCAATTCAATCTCACCCCGTAAGTGGGGTGAATCGGCTCGTAAATTTTCTTTCCATATCCGGACGACAAAAATGATCGTCTTACGTTCCAGTTGAGATTGCATACTCTCTAAGCCAAAAATCTGGCTTTCCTTTCCCCCAATAGTTTACCGAAACCGCCTTACAGTTAACTTACAATTTTATTTCGGGGTGAGATGCGCCTGCGCTGGTTAACAGAATGATGATTCCCCCAATGCCAACCGCTAGAAATGGAAACAGCAATGCCTGTTGCAATCCGATTTGATCGGAAAGAATACCCACCAGTCCAGTCGCCGGGGCGGCTCCTAAAATCTGGGTGGTCAATCCGAAAGCTGCCTGTGTGGTTGCCAGACGATCTTTGCTGACTGCTTCCTGTACCAATACCAATAATGGGCTGACAGGGAGGGTAAAACTGATGGAAGCCAGAAAGAAAAAACCAATCGAGATTTCAATTTCCGTACTCAAAAGTCCGATAAAACCAAATACCATTGCTGCCAGTAAGCCGACAAATGCGATGCGATACCGAAAATTTTTGATGGTGACGCTAAAATGATCACTTAGAAACCCTCCCAGCAAAGTCCCAAAAATACTGGCAAGAATAATCATTCCTCCGGTGATCAATCCAGCCCCGGTCAGAGTAAGGTCGTATTGACGAGTTAGATAGGTGGGCAGCCAGGAAACCAGGGCGGTGGACGCAAATACGCCTAAGGAACCTCCGATAAAGACCCCGGGTAATGGTTTTCTCATCAAGAATGTTAATTCTGATAAATGATTTTTTTCAGATGACTCTTTGGGTTCTTTTTTTTCATGTCTGGATTTACCTGGGAGTAGAAAAAGAGCACCGGTGGCAATCAATCCCAAAATTCCCGGGATGATAAAAACCCAGCGCCAGCCAAAACGCTCACCCACAGCCCCGGCATAAATAATCCCCAGACCAGAGCCAATATAGAGGGCTATCGAATAGATTGCCAGGAAAATGCCGCGCTTTTTGTGTGGGCTGACCTTGCCTAAATAGGCCAGATCCAGGGGGCCATTGGCTCCATCCATTAATCCCACACCTAACCGTAATGCCAGGAACGTCAAAAAATTTCCTGCCCAGGCCGAAGCAATGGTGAACAATGACCACAAGAATACCATCGGTTGTAAAATTTTCAGCACACCTTTGCGATCAGCTAACCAGCCCGCTGGTAAAGTGATCAGTGTACGACCGACCGTAAATAAGGAAACCGCCAATCCTAATTGCGCATCACTCAACCCCCATTCCAGCTTGAGTAAGGGGAAAATCGTTACCAGTGCACGCCGATCGATCTGGTTGATGAGATTGAGGGATGAAAGGATCAGCAGTGCTAAGATGGCATGTTTTCTATGCAGGTTTGTATTTGATGTCGGCCTATCCATGCTTATTCATTTTCATAAGAGGTTGAGGTATTTTGAGGAAATAATTTTCGGGTGGACTGGTGTTCAAATTTTGCCCCAATCGTTTCAAACAGGCTGAGCGCTTGAGTGAGATCTTTCAACACCTCATTTTTGTCCTTCTGGCAGGCAGACCGAACACGCAACGATAGTCCCTTTTCGAAGGGAGCTTCAATTCGATCCGCAACCCGGACAGATTCGTCTACCAAAGCAAATGCTTGATCCACCTGGCCATTTTTTATTTTGATTTGCCCCAAAATGCGTAATGTCTGACACAATTCTCTTTGTAAACCACATGAAACACTAATCTGCCGGGCTTCGCTGGCTGATGTGAATGCCTGGTCAATCTGCCCCAGCATTGCTTGAAGTTGAGCCAACAGAAATAAAGCTTGTGCAGTAATCGGATCTGATTTTTGATATCGTGCCATCTGAACAATACTTTCAATCGTTTGTAGTTCTGATGTGATGTTTTGTTGGGAAAGAGCGATGTTTGTTTGTAAAAAATGTGCCTGGGTAAAGCGTAAGATGTCCAGCTTTTGCTCGACCAAAGCCAGTACTTTTTTGGATTTTTCCATGGCAAGATTTAAATCACCGCATTCGAAAGCAATTTTACCCAATCCGATCAGACTCTCACCCTGCAAACGCAGATCATCCGCTTTGGAGGCCGATTTATAACATTGCTGATAATATTCCCTGGCTTTTGGATAATCGCCCAGATTATAAAAAGATTCCCCTAAAGATGCTTTGATTACCATCTTAATATTGGCATCCTGGGTGATGGTTGGCACCAGCGACAGATTTTTTTGTGCAAAATGGATACTGGCTCTATAATTTCCCCATTGGTTATGGGCCCGCATTAACAGCGTGTAAGCCCGATTACAAATCCAGCCGGGTGGCTGTTTGCCTTGCCCTACTAGTTGACGGGCTACCCGCCAGCCTTTGGCGTTATAGTTGCGGGTTTCTTTTGGATTGCCCAGGAGCAGGTACACAAAACTTTGTGACCAGAACAACAATGGCAATGCCCAGGAAAGCCCTTCTTCTGCAATGGAGGTCTCAGCAGCCTGCGATAATTCTTCATAGGTTGTCAGTGGGTTTCCCTGTAGTACCTGCAATTGGAAAATCTGATACAGAGCCGCTTGTTTGATTTCCCCCTTGAGTAGTGGCAGGGCAATGCGATAATGTTTGATTGCCTGTGTATGATCACCCGTTAATCGCAATGCTTCGGCTAGACCAAAATTTGATTGTTCTAATAAATCGGAATTCTGAGTTTCATTCTGGATTGCGTACCATTCTATTGCATTTTGAAAATGTGGAATGGCTTGCTGTGGTGCGTATAATTGCGCAGCATATTGCCCGGCCAACAGCGAAAAATGGGCAGCCTGGTCATATACAGCTGCACGTGAAAAATGCAGGGCTAAGGTGCCTGCGTATGGCAAGCTGTTTTGACCATGCTTGATCATTGATTCCGCTACGCTGCGGTGGTAAGATTTTTTACGGGGCTGAGGGATGGTCTGGTAAATGACATCTTGATAGATAGCATGCGAAAAACACAATTCCGCGGTGCCGATGGTTCTGGGTTCGATGACGATTCCGCGGTTGATCAGTTTATCGGTATGGTTGATTAAAAAAGCGATCTCCAGCGATAACACATCCTCTAAAATTTCATAATCAATTTCGCCACCTGCTACAGCGAGCACATCCAAAATTCGTTTTTCTTCTGCTGTCGTTTTTTTCAAACGCAGTGAGATCATATCTCCCAATGAGTGCTGTATTTCGAATTTAATATCACCGGTTTGTTCCCATTGATCTTCGAAATTAACAAACAGCATTCCCGCTTCAAATAATTGCTGCAGGGTACTGATGATAAATAATGGATTACCATTTGTAATGGAATACAAAGCTGTTCCCAGTTCCGGCAGTAGCTCAGCGCCTAATTTTTCCAGAAATACCTCTAAATCCTGCTTTTGCCAGCGGGATAAATGGAGGGATGATATCTCTCTGGTATAACGATTCACAAAATTGTTAAATTGTACTGAATAATTTTCAGTTTCAGTTGGAGCAGAAAACAAAAGGTGAAATTTTCCAACCAGTCCAGGAAATATGGACAGTGAGGCAGGGTCTACCAGGTGAATATCATCGACCCATAAAATCACTTGGGTAGTTCGTTTAATCAGGAGTATATCCACAATCGCTTCTGCAATTTGATGATGGTGTGAGGATAATTTTGTATCATCGTATTTTTCTGCCGTTAAATTTTCATCAGATAAAAGATGGGCAATCGTCTCGCGTGTTTGTGTTTGTAACCCATCCGTGTTGAAAATTTGTGGATATTGTCTGAAAGCCGAGATCCACAGCGCATAGGGTTGACTGTCTTTCTGGTTGGGCTGTAATTTCAGCACAGTCGCATTACTTTTTTGATAGCCTTTTGTGAATTCTTCTATCAGCCGTGTTTTTCCAATCCCGGTTTCGCCTTGAATCCAAACCGTGCTGGGTTCGGAGGTGTCAAATTGATGAACTAACCAGGAATATTCAATGTCCCGCCCTACAAACGGGGTTTCACTCAGTGAGTAGGGCACCTCATATAATTGGCCAGTATAAACCGGCGTGGGATAATCAAAGGTCGTGCCTCTTCCGCCCAGAAGCTCACCCGATCGGATCCGTTTCGCCAAATTGATCAATGCAATGTCCGGTAAGACAGCCATTTCCTTGTACAAAAAATCTTTACATTGCTGAAATATCTCCAAGGATTTCGCTTTTTCACCCAAAAAATAATAGTACAGCATTAACCTGAAAAAAGTGGATTCGCGATAGGAATCAAGTGCTAATATTTTGCGACTGATATCGATGGCGTGCCGGTAACGGCCGGTCTGGGCATAGGCTTCTGCCATTTCTGTTAAAACCACCAGGTATCGATCCCGCAGCCTTTCTCTTTCACTGATGGTCCAATCCTCATATAGATCTTCTATCAGATAATCAGCCCGGTAAATCACAGCTGCTTTCTGAAATAATTGAATAGCCGCGTTGTAATCTTTAATTTCCAGATATTTTCTCCCCTTGTCGGCGATCTTTTCAAAGTCTTCGACGTCAATCCAACAATGATTTTCATCAGCATTGAATACATATCCTTGGCCACAGGTTTGAATGATATTGTGCAGACCGCTGGATTTGAGAATTTTCCGTAACTGACTGATGCGAACATATAGATGCTGGTTGCCAATCTCAGGATCTTTATCCGGCCAGATATGCTCAATGATCTGGCTGCCTGGCACTGGTGTTCCGCGTTTGGCAACCAATAGCTTTAAAATTGTACGCAACTGGCGGCTTTGCCAAAGCTGGCTGTCTATTTTTTTGCCATTGATGAGGAGTTCGAAATTGCCGAACAAAAAAATTTGTATTGTGCTCATGAGAGATACTTTGTCATGTTATTGATTATTTTAAGTATGCCTCAACTATCGATAAAAAGTCAAACCACTTCGTGCATTTTTATAAAACCAAAATAATCTGATAAAATGATGACATCATTGATTCGTCGGAGGCAGCATGTCACAGGAAATGATTACTATACTGGCACAAAAAATAGCCCAGACCATTCTTAAACAACCCAATCGCAGCATAGAAGCAGATGAGGCGCTCTTATCCAGTGGTTTGATTGATTCCTTCAGCCTGGTTGACCTGGCTTTGTTGGTGGAAGATGAGTTCGGTGTAGTAATTGATGACACCGAGTTAAATCCGGATAGCTTTGATACGCTGGAGCAACTGGTTGCCTTAATCCAATCCAAACAATAGGAGTACAATTGACAACTTTCTCACAGGTGCTTCAAAGCGCTTATCAAAACCAACCGGATCATGTCATCATTACTGTACAACAGGCAGGTGCTCCCGATCTCTCCATCACGTACAAAGAACTGGTGGAGGGGGCTGCCGGATATGCCAAAACTTTCACCCAGCAGGGTATTCAACCAGGTGAGGTGGTGATTTTGATCCTCCAGCACGGCATCGATCTGGTGTACGCCTTTTGGGGAGCGGTTTTGCAGGGGGCTATTCCTGCCATCATGCCCTACCTGACCGAAAAACTTCTCCCGGAACGCTATCGTCATGATCTGGAAGCGCTCATTGCTGTTACCCAACCAACTGCGATTTTGACCTACCCCGAATTTGAAACGGAGGTGCGCCCGGCCCTCAAACCAGGTGACTCAGTCAGGGCTTTAATTCTGAGTGACTCGATTGAAGCGCCCGGTGCACCAGATTTTACCCACCTGGCTGGGTTGCAACGCGATCCCGAGGACATTGTGCTTTTACAGCACTCCTCCGGTACCACCGGCCTGCAGAAAGGGGTGGCACTCTCGCATCAGGCGGTTTTCCATCAACTCGAGAACCTCGGATCGGCATTGGAGCTTTGCCCCAAGGATGTGGTCGTTTCCTGGTTGCCACTTTATCATGATATGGGGTTGATTGCCGGGTTTATTTTGCCGATTCTGACCGGGACACCCCTGGTATTGCTCTCTCCCTTCGACTGGGTCAAAGCACCCCAACGGCTTTTCCAGGCTATGTCACAATACAAGGGCACCCTGGTCTGGCTGCCTAATTTTGCCTACTATTTCTGCGCTCAAAAAATCCGTGAGCGCCACATGCAAGGGGTTGATCTTTCCAGCTTGCGGGCGGTCATCAATTGTTCGGAACCGGTACGGGATGATGGGCATCAGATCTTCCTCGAGAAATTCAAGCCGTATGGTTTTTCAGAGAATGCGCTGGCTGTCAGTTATGCCATGGCGGAAAATGTGTTCGCCGTAACCCAAACCAGAATTGGCGAGCCATTGTACATTGAGGATATCGACCGGGACCGGTTGCAAACACAGAAGTTCGCCTTACCGGCTTTGGCTGGCCAGGCTGCTGTGCGCATGGTCTCCTGTGGAAAACCGATCGCCAATGTGGAAGTGAAAATTGTTGATCTGAACGGGAACATGCTCAAGGATCGTCGAGTAGGGGAGGTGGCTGTCCAATCCAATTGCATGTTGACGGAATATTACCACCGGCCCGATGCCACCGCGGAGACGTTGCTGGAAGATGGCTTCTTTTTAACCGGTGACTATGGTTACATGGTGGGAGCGGAGTTATTTATCACCGGTAGAAAGAAAGATTTGATCATTGTGGGTGGTAAGAATGTCTACCCAATGGATATCGAGCAGCTGGCGATGGAAGTGGATGGCGTCCATCCCGGCCGTGTAAGTGTCTTTGGCATTTATGATGAAGGGAAAGGCACCGAAAATGTGATTTTGGTCGCGGAAGTTGATACTGAAGACGAAGCGGAGCGTCAACACATCAGCGATCAGATCCGGGCGGTGGTAACACGTGGTTCTGCCATCGCATTGCGACACGTCTACCTGGTTGATCCTGGCTGGATGGTGAAAACCTCGAGCGGCAAGAATTCGCGCTATGCCAATCGGGAACGCTATTTGCAGGAAATGCCAGAAGAGAAAAACGGTTGATTTAATTTCATTTTAAGCGGACTTCAGCTACAATAATCATAATCACATTCAGCGAAGGGACCCGCCTTGTTCGATTACCCCAAAAAGAAATCCTCACAAAACCAGCAGGATCTGGATGTAGAGACCTATTTTCAGGAGCTGCAGTTTATTGATCATCGCAAAAAGCATTGGAGTAAACAGAACGAAGAAGACCCCTTGCAGGTAGTGGTCTTCTGGGTTTTGATTCCCATCTTTCTGGCTTCGCTGTCCACCACGTTCATCATCATTCTCTCGATGTTGTTTGAATAGCCATTACTTGCGGATATAAATTAACATCCCTTCACTACCATAGATATCGCTGGGGATCAGTGCCAGCAGGTCATATTGCTCAATGAAGCGCGGATCCTGAAATAATCCCAGGCGCCCATACACTTCCATCAGAATGACCAGTTCCGGCTGCTCAGCGATGATCAGATCGGGAGCGACGGCATAGTTGGTGACATAATATTTTTCATCCAGGGGGTAATAAGGCAGGGCTTCCTGTGAGTTGAGGCCGACCGTATCCAGAATGCGCGCCTGCGTGTAGTATCCGAGCACACCCACATCACCAGCCGCCAGAGTGGTGTCCGGAGTCAGAAAGGGCTGCACAATTTGGGCTGCTTTATGGTAGAGCAACTCCAGTTGGTACCAGGCCATCCCCGGCGCCGGACGATCGAGTCCATGGTCCGGATGTATCTCCCAATTGCACAAGAGATTGGCAAAGGGGATCAGGGTAATTAAAATGACCAGCAGGGTGGACTGAATAAATTTGGGTATCTTTAATTTTGGCCATAAGAAAACAGAGGAGAAGAACTCCTGTACACCTGCCAGGATCCCAATGAACAGGAAGGGTAAGGGTGGCGTCAGATACCAGCGGAAGATGAGCGGGTTGGCAACGGCGAATACCAGCAGATACAACCAGGGATAGAGCATGATCGTGAGACTGCGGGTGTTCCGTTTGAAAAATGAGCGTGTTCCGACAAAATATAAGAAAGGATACAGCAACAGACCGGATCCCACCGCAAAGGCAGCTCCAAACCAGCGATCTGCCATAAAAGGGGTGGCATAATGCTGCAATAAACGGATCAGGCCTTCTTCCGGTCCCAGGCGATAGGCTCCCAGTTTGGCTTGCACCGAATGCGGGATGGGGGATCCGAATTGCCAGGTCGCGAAGCTATACCATATTAAAGGAAGGAGCAGGAGCGCCACCACGTCCTGCCAGCGCAGTTTGGATTGTTTGCGAAGGATGCGAATGAAATGATCCAGCGCTATTGGCCCCACCAGTAAGAGTGTATCGGGGCGGGTGAGCAGAGCCAGGCTAGCCAGAAATGCAGCGGCTGTAACGCGCCCCTCCAGATAATAATACGACATCCCAACCAGCAATAAGACCACCACACTGGTTTCAAGCCCCCCAATGGCAAACGTGACAGAGAACGGCGTGATACACCAGGCCAACGCTGCTCCAAATCCGGCTAAATTCTTTTTAAAATGCCGGCCAATCATGTATAGCAAAACCGCTGTTAAACCATCTGCCAGCGCATTGACCAGCATGGCCAGTTCCGGGAAAGGTGCCTGTGTACCACCGCTGACAGATCCCAATACCACCATGATCAAAGTGTACAGGGGTGTCGTGGTGCCTAAGACCGGATCACCAGGATTGTAGACGAAGCCTTCCCCCGCCAGAATATTCTGGGCATAACGAAAGGTGATGTAGGAATCATCAATCGTGCGCGCACCCGGGATCATACGCGCGCTGAATGCCAGCAAAAAGAGGAATAAAGGTAGCAGTCGGATGAGTTTTTTCATGAGATGGGTTAATTATAGAGGAGATGGTTGAAAGCTGAAAGCGGAAAGAGGAAAGTAGGGGCAGCGGCTTGTCCCTGCCTTGGTTCGGGTAAGGATAAACCATTA
>JAVEYK010000062.1:16404-18210 GCA_034003505.1 Anaerolineaceae bacterium
GGGGTAAGGATAAACCATTACCCATACGATACCACATCCGGTGATTGATGGTCCGGATGGAATTCATTCGGTTTGAATCTGACAGATCCAGGTTATAACAAGGGGCGTGGGATGCCAACCCTTCTCATTCACCCAGCAAATCAAGGACAACATCCCGCACCCAATAGGGGTGTTGCCCTTGATGGGAAAGTCTCCGGACCCCGTCCAGATGATTCCCCAGGGTAACAATTGCTGGTTCCTCCCCCTGATTTTTAACCTGTCCCAACCCCACTGTGGAAAGCAGTCCATTACAAAGGCAGCGGCGAGATTCGGTGTTGTGGGGTAAACCGCGTTTTTTCACAAAACTTTCAATTGGTGCGGCAGAACAGCGATGGAATAACCTGCGTTGACCATTGGCATCCGGTTTACTTAAACCCCTTTGTTGCAAGAGACCGATATCGCAAAGCCTGGGACGGGCGGCATACACCGCGTCATCTGCCAGGGTGCCATCCAATTGAGCAACTTTAAAAGGGAAACCGGTGGGAGAAAACAGGGTGGTCCGCACCAAAGCCGCATCTTCTGTACCTTTCTTGATCTCATTCAGGATGGCTGTTCGATAGGCAGGTTTCATTCCGGATTCCTCGGTAAGGGCAAAAACTGAACCTACCTGAACCCCCGTCGCGCCTGAGCTCAGCGCCCCCTTGATTTTTTCGCGGCTTCCATAGCCACCCGCTAACCAGAAGGGTGCGCCGATTTGTCGGATGGCGTCCAGGTCCGGCTCGTCCGCATCGCTGTATATGGGTTGTCCCAGTTCATCTACTTTCAATGGCCCCTGAGGTCCGGCGTTATGACCGCCAGCCGTATGATGTTCGATAATGAAACCATCGGGTGGTTGGCTTTGACTGTTGGCCAATATTTGCACCAGACCTTGTAGGGATGCAATGGCCAGGATTGCTGGTCGATGAAGGGGCTGGTGTGTAAATTTCCCATCTGCTACTTGTTTGGGATCAAACGGAACGAAAAAATCTTCACCAGGTTCACGATACAAAACCTGAATATCAATTCTGACCAGTTCATGATTAACCAATTGAGAACAGATCGCTGCCAAACCATCCGGGTTCCCAGCCCCGATGATGACCCCATCTACATTGGCAAGCATGGCACCGTACATCGTGTATACCAGTGGTAATTCCACTTTTTTTAAGAAGTTTATAAAAACATTTCCGTTATGGCCCTCTTTTGCCAACCACACCTCTGCGAAACCGGTTGCAATCAAAAGTTCAATGTTGTCCATGTCCAGCGCAAGTCTGACGTGCTCCTCTGGTTGAGATGGCAACGGGATCAAATCACTGCCATCCAGAGCCCGAACTAGTTGCTGGGGAGGGTTCTTGAAATGACTTGTTGGCGCTTTTCCCCCTTCAATAAAATAGTGATCGAGGATCTTTTGACCAATACCGGTTTGGAACTGCTCATCAAATGCTTTGAACGCTCGGCGGACGTGTCCACCGGGGTCACCCAGTTGTAGCAGGCGAACATAGACCCAATCTAACCCTGTCCCCGAGACTGTTCCAGCGGTCATGCCTGGCTTTTCCATTGCAACGGCTTTTGCCAGCCGCCAGTTTGATACATAAACCCCCATCCCACCTTGAATGAGCCTGATATTCTTCAGAAAATCCATGAGCACCTCTCATCAGAGCGTAATTCACTACTGCCTATTGATCTATATTAATGAGGAATTGGTAGTGGTTACTTTCTTCCTGAAAAACGGTTACCTGTCAGCAAGTGTTAGCTGGATCAGGTAGAACCGCCAAATTTATTAAGATGTTA
>JAVEYK010000063.1:0-17892 GCA_034003505.1 Anaerolineaceae bacterium
CGTTCACTTCCGAGTGTCAGACAGTGTTCGTTCCTATTTTGGGGTCTTTGAAATTGACGGAGTTCAGGTTGAGGTGATGGGCGCTTTGCAGCATTGGTATTTTGATGGAAAATGGACATCTCCGGTTGAAGTTAGCCACCATTTAGACTGGGTGGATTTAAAAGAAATGCATATTCCGGTCATGTCACTTGCACATGAAGCTGAAGCCTATCAATTGTATGGGAGAACTGAGAGAGCCGAAATGATCAAAAAATTCTTGTTGAAGAACGAATAAGAAGCCCCGGGACATTGCTTACTTATGATGTTTGAATGAAAATAATAATATAGAGAATTTTTTCAGGTTGCGCCAATGCTTAAAGCCGATTAGAATTTATAGCAATCCAATTTCAACGGAGTTAAACGATGCCTGAATTATTTGAAAACACAAATTTCATCAAAGAAGCCATTGAAGAAGATCTAAGATCTGGTCGCTTTACTTCCGTCCACACAAGGTTTCCTCCAGAGCCAAATGGTTATCTGCACATTGGACATGCCAAAGCTCTTTGCATCGATTTCGGAATGGCTCAGGCATTCGGAGGAAAAACCAATCTGCGTTACGATGACACGAATCCTGTTAAAGAAGACACAGAGTACGTGGATGCCATCAAAGAAGATATTCGCTGGTTAGGTTTTGATTGGGGAGACCGGGAATTTTATGCTTCTGATTATTTTGAACAATTGTATCAGTGGGCAAAACAGTTGATTCTTCAAGGGGATGCGTACGTGGATGATTTAACGGCAGACGAGATTCGGGAATACCGTGGAACGCTTACCGAAGCCGGGAAAAATAGTCCTTATCGCGATCGTCCTGTGGAAGAAAACTTAAACCTCTTCGAACGAATGAGAGCGGGCGAATTTCCAGATGGTGCCCGTGTTCTGAGAGCAAAAATAGACATGACCTCTGGCAATATCAACATGCGTGATCCTGTCATGTATCGCATTCTGCACGCCTCCCATCACCGGACAGGGGACACATGGTGCATCTATCCGATGTATGATTTTGCACATGGGCAATCCGATTCAATTGAAGGAATCACCCATTCTTTATGCGATCTGGCGTACGAAGCGCATCGGCCGTTGTATGATTGGTTTATAGAAAAATTGGGTATTTTTCACCCCCGTCAAATTGAATTCTCGCGCCTAAATATTACGTACACCATCCTATCGAAACGTTTTCTCAAAATGATGGTCGATCAAAAGTTGGTCAATGGTTGGGATGACCCGCGTATGCCTACATTATGCGGAATGCGCAGAAGAGGTTTTACATCCGCTGCAATTCGCGATTTTATTGATAAAGTCGGGGTGGCAAAAAATGAAAGTGTGGTTGATATCTCCCTTTTGGAACACTGTGTTCGGGATAATCTTAATCTCAGTGCAAATCGGGTTATGGCTGTGCTGAATCCTTTAAAATTGGTAATCGATAATTATCCTGAGGATCAGGTTGAGCATTTGGAGGCAATCAACAACCCCGAAGATGAAAATGCCGGGAAAAGAACTGTCCCTATTTCGAAAGTCCTTTTCATTGAACAAGAAGACTTTATGGAAAACCCACCCAGAAAATTTTTTCGCCTTTCACCCGGCAATGAAGTCCGATTACGCTATGGGTATTATATTAAATGTACCCACGTCGTTAAAAACGAAAACGATGAGGTCATTGAAGTCCATTGTACGTACGATCCTGAAACCAGAGGCGGTTACTCTCCAGATGGAAGGAAGGTGCGTGGTACCATCCATTGGGTCTCTGCGCCACATGCGCTTAATGCTGAAGTCCGGCTTTATGATCGCCTGTTCAACTCACCCGATCCGGACAATACAGAAGAAGGGAAAACATTCCTGGATAATTTAAATCCCGATTCTTTGACGACCCTATCTGGGTGTAAGGTCGAACCATCGCTCATGCATTCAAATCCGGGAGATCGTTACCAATTTGAAAGACAGGGTTATTTCTGTACTGATTTGGATTCTGCCCAGGGTGCTTTGGTTTTCAATCGCACAGTGAGTCTCAGAGACAGTTGGGCGAAGATCAATCAATCTAAATGATCCATTTCGTTAATTACGTTACCAGGTGTTTCGGGGATAATTACATATTTGCTATGGTGAAGAATTTATAGCGGAAAATTATCCCGGTAATTTCGGATTTGTGATAGTGTGATTACAATTCCCGGAACTTTATTAATCATTATGTGTTGATTAAACACGAATGGAGTTATATGACAAAAATTGCAATTATCACTGATACAGATTCAAGTTTACCAAAAGAGATCGCCGAAAAGTATCATATTCACCAGGTGCCGATCACAATACATTTTGGTGAATCAACATACATTACGGGACTGGATATCAATGATGCCCTGTTATTTGAAATTATAGATCAGACCAACAAGCTGCCAACCACATCCGCTCCCCCACCGGCTGCCTTTGAGAAAGAGTTTCAGAATGCTTTTGATAATGGCTTTGACGCTATTATTTGCATTTGTGTTTCCAGTAAAGTTAGCGCAACCTATCAGGCAGCTCTGACCGCCAAAGAACAATTTCCTGGCAAGGATATTACCGTATTTGATTCTTCACAACTTTCCTTAGCGCAAGGCTTTTTTGCTATCCATGCTGCCAAAGCTGCTTTGAATGGAAACAACAAAGATCAGATTATTGCTGAACTGGAAACGATGAAAACGAGATTGCACGTATTTGCTGCTCTTCCAACTCTCAAATACCTCGCCATGAGTGGCAGAGTCGGAAAAATCGCTGCCGGATTGGCGGATACCTTCAATATAAAACCAATTTTGTCTGTCCAGGATGGCAAATTGGATTTATTGGAAAAAATTCGAACAATGAAGAAAGCGCAAAAAAGATTAATAGAGCTGGCACAATTCTCTGTAGCCGACAAAAATATCGAACAGGTCGGCTTCATTCACGTAAACAATCTGGCAGGTGCGAAAAGCCTTTACCAGGATTTATGTGCCGCTTTTCCATGCCAATCAGAACCAATTTTTGCTGAATTCACACCGGGCTTATCTGTGCATGCGGGAGCAGGTGTCATCGGATTTGTAATTTTAACCGAATAGTATTTCCTGTTTTGACAATTATTTCTGTTGACTGAGCTCAAACATCTCTTTTAAGCCTAAAATAGCCAGATTAGGCTGAATGATATCAATCACCTCACACTCCGGGCCAAGTAATGTTGCCATTCCGCCCGTGGCAATCACTTTCGGATCCCCCGCGAGCTCCTTTTTGATCCGGCTGACGATTTCCTTAACCAGACCCACAAACCCAAAAACGATCCCGGCACGCATGGACTGGATGGTGTTCTTCCCAATGGCTACCTGGGGATGGGTTAATGCGACCCGTGGGAGCGCTGATGCTGCCCGAAAAAGGGATTCAGAGCTGGAGACCACACCAGGTGCAATCGTCACACCTTCCAGATCACCAGATTCAGAAACGGCAACAAAAGATGTTGCTGTTCCAAACCCAACAATGATCGCAGGTTTTCCATAGTATTTTCTGGCAGCCAATGCGTTCATAATTAAATCATGACCCACTTCCGAAGGATAGTCTGTGTTGATCTTCATGCCAATATTCATGTGTGGTCCGTAAATGGTGGCCGGTAGCAGGAAATATTTTTCTGACATTTCAATAAATTCCTGAGTCAGAGTGGGAACAACCGACGAGATGGCACAGCCGGTGATTTCATGGATGGATAATCCTCTGGTTTCAAACAAATCCCCGATCAAAACACCATATTCATCAGCCAGGTTGGTACGGTCAGTTGAAATTCTCCATCGCTGCACCATCTCATCATTTTTGAAAAGCCCTAATTTAATATTGGTGTTGCCGATATCAATACAAAGTAACATGTTCAACTCCTAATAGATTGGTATGTTCGACTTTTTCGTTGCCCATCTACACAACCTGGCAACCAGAACAATAATAAATACTTCCTCCTAAATATGATTCCTCAAGATAATTGGTTTGATAAAACCGAAGCCTCAGGTAACTCAATCATCTCAAACTCCTCTTATCCATTTTTAAAGGCATCACTGACGATCTTTTGAGCTTCTTCCTGAATTTGCTGTAAATGTTTTTCACCGATGAAGCTCTCAGCATAAATTTTATAAATATCCTCCGTACCGGAAGGTCTGGCAGCAAACCAGCCATTCTCAGTCACAACTTTCAAACCGCCAATAGGGGCTTGATTGTAAGGGGCTTTGGTCAATTTTTGCAGAATCTGCTCTCCTGCTAATTCCGATGCTTTCACATTCTCAGGGTTTAGATTGCTGAGGATTTTCTTTTGCATCGCATCAGCCGGAGCATCCATGCGCTGATACACTGGATTTCCAAATTGTTTGGTTAAGCCAACATACATCTGAGCGGGATCTTTCCCGGTTGTGGCAAGAATTTCTGCAGCCAACAAGTTTAAAATGATGCCATCCTTATCCGTTGTCCAGGTTTCACCGTTGAACCTCAAAAATGAGGCCCCAGCACTTTCTTCTCCACCAAACCCGAACGAGCCATCTAACAAACCCTCCACGAACCACTTAAACCCCACCGGGACTTCTGCCAATTCCATGCTTAACGCATCTGCGACCCGGTCTATCATCGAACTGGATACCATTGTTTTTCCAATACAAGCATCCGCTCGCCATCGATCGCGACTCTGAAATAGATACCAGATGGCTACAGCCAGATAATGATTGGGATTCATCAGTCCAGCGGTGGGTGTGACGATACCATGTCGATCCACATCCGGATCATTTCCAAAGGCAATGTCATATTGGTCTTTAAGGCTGATCAAGCCTGCCATCGCATACGGGGAAGAGCAATCCATGCGTATCTTTCCGTCATGGTCCAGGGTCATAAAACGAAAGCGTGGATCGAGATCCCGATTGACAACTTCCAGGTTCAGTCCATAATAATCCGCGATGATGTCCCAATAGCCTATGGCTGCCCCACCCATGGGATCCACACCAATTTTCAAGCCTTTTTTCCTGACAATTTCCAAATTCACTACATTTTGTAAATCTTCCACATAAGGTTGAATAAAATCATAACTCCTGACAAAGTCTGAACGCAATGCTTTTTCTATGGTTGTTCTTTTTACGTCATGCAAATTATTTTTAAGGATTTCATTTGCTCTTTTTTGAATGCTGTTGGTAATCTCCGGTCCAGCCGGCCCACCAGAGGGCGGATTATACTTAAATCCTCCATCACCAGGCGGGTTATGGGAAGGTGTTATCACGATACCATCTGCCAGGTGAGTCTGATTACCTTTATTCTCGTTCAAAATCGCATGCGATATTACCGGTGTGGGTGTGTAACCCATCCCTTCCTGAAAACGGACTTGGACATCATTCGCAGCCAGTACTTCTATTGCGGTCAGGAATGCAGGTTCAGACAGAGCATGGGTATCTTTCCCAATGAAAAGGACCCCATCAAACCCCTTTTGTTGACGAAATTCACACAGTGCCTGGGTGACAGCCAGAATATGATCCTGATTAAACGTGTTGTCACTGGATGATCCGCGATGGCCGGATGTGCCAAACGAAATTAATTGAGCCGGGTTGGATGGATCAGGTTGTTTGAGATAATAATCTGCCACCAAACGGGGGATATTGATCAAAACATCATGGGGGGCTTTTTTGCCAGCTAAGGGATGGATCGACATATGACCTTCTTTCTTAAATAGGTTATTTATAAGCTCTCGCATATTGAGGCGGAATAGGGGCTGCAAATCCCAATGTCCTGGCTGCATCCAATGTCCAGAAAGGATTGCGCAACAATTCTCGTCCCAGCAAAACAAAATCAGCTTTCCCATCAAGGATAATCTGGTTCGCCTGTTCTGGTTCGGTGATTAACCCAACTGCTGCTGTTTTGATGCCAGCTTGATTTCGGATGGCTTCAGCGATAGGCACCTGATATCCTGGGGTTAAGGTCATCTTTACGCCCGGGATATTACCCCCCGAGGAACAATCAATAACGTCCACTCCCTCATCTTTGAGAATTTTTGCTAGTTGGACGGAGTCCTGAACATTCCAACCATCATCCGTCCATTCAGTACCTGATATTCTCACAAACAATGGCAGTCTTTCTGGCCAGACTTTTCGAACCCTCTGAACAGTTTCTACCAGGAATCTGATGCGATTTTCAAAATTTCCGCCATACTCGTCACTTCGATGATTGGATACCGGTGAATAAAATGAATGCAACAAATATCCATGTGCAGCATGAATTTCGACCATATTAAATCCGGCTTCCAGGCTACGAAGAGCAGCTTTTTCAAATTCATCCTGAATTCCAAGGATTTCTTGATGAGAAAGCTCATGCGGGATTTGATAATTTTCATTAAATGCGATTGGACTCGCTCCGACACTTTGCCACCATTGCGGGTCACCTTTCAGAATAGTCGTTGCACTATCCCAGGAGCGCGGCATACAGGCCTTGCGGCCAGCGTGGGCTAATTGAACACCAGCGACTGCCCCATTTGAGAGAATATTCCTGGTTACTCTTTGCAGAGGTTCAATATGATCATCCGACCAAATACCGACATCATTGGGTGATATTCTCCCCTCTGGAAGGATGGCTGTGGCTTCAGCAATCACCAGTCCTACCCCCCCGATCGCTCGCGCCCCTAAATGTACCACCTGCCAGTCGTTCGAAAAACCATTCTCATAAGAATACTGACACATGGGTGCAACACCTACGCGGTTGCGAAAGTAGACATCACCAATCGTGATAGGTTCAAATAAATTCGACATTTTATCTCCTCGATGCATAATAGATTTATTATAGACCAAGCCGCAGGCGTTTAAAGGAAATTCAGGGAGATTAACCAAAAGGTTAATTATGTTAATGCACAACCATTCATACGCGACCAGGAACAAAAAACTTTACATTTTCGTCTATACTTAAACCGAGTATGAGTGAGGGAGAAGTCTTATGTTTACTATTAAATACCCCAAATGGAACAATCTGAAAAAAATGTCGATTTCCTTGATCATGATTTTTACCATGGGATGTGGATTAATTAATGATGTAATACCTACACAGGGGAATAATCAGGAAAATGGAAATCCCACCTCTACTGTCACACAAGGAAAAACGATGAACTTGCTTGTAAATGATGAAAATGGAGTAGATGATTTCTCGATTAATTTAAGCGAGGGACAAACAGACTATCAACCGCCAGAAGATTTGCCGGTCGTCGTTGGTGAACCGTTAACAGAAGAAGAAATCGCAGCAATCCTGGCTCGTTTACCTGATTTACCGCAAATGGAAGATCTTCAGGAAGAATTTAATATTCCCCCTGAAATACTTCCCCCGCCCCGCCCAGGTGAAACAATCGGCCAAACTTTTCCTTTTGAAGGTGAACAATCTGAACCCGCTGAAGTGATTACGGGAGATTTGGAAGTTTTGCGCTATTCACCAGAAGGCGAGATCCCCATGGCTCCCTTTATCAGTGTTACTTTTAATCAGCCCATGGTGGCTTTGGGAACTTTGGAACAACTCTCTCAAGAGGAAATTCCCGTTCAAATCGTCCCGGCATTATCGGGTACCTGGCGTTGGATTGGCACAAAAACGTTAACCTTTGAATTCGACTCGGATGAAATTGACCGTTTGCCCATGGCCACAGAATATCGGGTGACGATTCCAGAAGGGACGACCTCGGTGAATGGGAATGAACTTTCCGATGCCGTTACCTGGACATTTCAAACGCCGACAGCAACATTAAAATCTTACTATCCTTCTTACGGTCCTCAGCCATTAGAGCCTGTTATCTTTATTGGTTTTGACCAAAGGATCGATCAACAGGCCGTCCTGGATACAATCCAATTAACAGTTGATGGGAAATCCTTCAGTCTCAGATTGGCAACAGAAAAAGAAATTGAAGCGGATGAGACTGTCTCGGAAATGATTAACAACTATCCCGCAGACCGTTGGCTGGCAATCAAAACCCTTAACCCGCTTCCAAAAGATGCGAATATCAATGTTGAAATCGGACCTGGGACACCTTCTGCTGAAGGAACTTTAACAACAAAAACAGCTCAGTCTTTCCAGTTTCAAACCTACCCGCAATTAAGAATTGAAGAATATGGATGTTCCTGGTATGGGGACAATTGCCCGCCTCTCTCGCCACTCTCCATTCGTTTTAATAATCCTTTGAATGAAGAATTATTTGATGAATCATTCATTACCATCACACCAGAGATTCCCGGGGTCAACATTACAGCAATTGGCAACACGATTTCGATTCAAGGTGCTACTGAAGGTAGAACAACATACAAAATTACCTTGTCTGAGAAAATTCAAGATATCTTTGGTCAGACGTTGGATCGGGAAGAACGCATCAGTATTTCCATCGGAAAAGCTGAACCCATGTTAGTGGGACCTCAAAAGAATTTTATTACTATCGATCCTTACAGTCAGAAACCAGAGTTGTCCCTCTACACGATTAATTACTCCAAACTGGATGTAAAAATTTATGCTGTGGAACCAGATGATTGGTTTGCTTACCAGAGATACCTGAGGGATTTTTATCAGACTGACCCTCAAATTGATCCTCCTGGACGATTGGCATTCAATCAAGTCCTGAATCTCAAAACCAAAGATGACGTCTTAAGTGAAATCAAAATTGACCTGGATGCCATCATGGAAGGCGACTTTGGTCATTATATTGTGCTTGTAAAACCCCCCAAAGGCTTTTTCGAGAAAGACCAACCCTGGCAATGGGTAAAGGTTTGGGTGCAAGTTACTCAACTGGGACTGGATGCCTTTGTGGACCATTCTTCTCTGGTTGCCTGGGTAACCGATTTGAAAACTGGGGCTTCTCTCAAGGATATTGAGGTTCAATCCCTCAATAACGGGGTAACTCAAAAAACGGACACGTATGGTTTGGCAGAATTTAATCTACCGGATGAGGGCATCTTAGCCCTGAAAGCCAAAAGCGGGGATGATATTGCCTTGCTGCCTTCGAATGAAAGCTATTGGTCGGATACTGGTTGGATGCCAAGACCTGTGAATGATATGTTGCGCTGGTACGTTTTTGATGATCGTGCCATGTACAAACCAGGCGAAGAAGTTCATCTGAAAGGCTGGGTTCGTAAGATCGGTGGCAAACAAAATGGTGATGTCTCCTTGGTCACTCCCGAAGTGGGTGACTTATACTTCAGCGCTTATGATTCTCAAGGAAATGAAATCGTCAACAAATCAACTGACATAAACGCGATTGGAGGGTTTGATTTTTCATTCACCATTCCGGATCGGGTCAACCTGGGAGCTGCCAATGTTCTTTTATCCCTCTCTGGGTCATTAGGAAATGTAAGAGAAACAAATTACTATCACTCCTTCCAGATCCAGGAATTCCGCAGACCAGAATTTGAAGTCTTAGCCAGAAATGAAACCGTCGGACCTTATTATGCTGATGGTGAGGCTGTCGTCGCTGTAGAAGCGGCTTATTACGCTGGGGGAGCATTACCCAATGCCGAAGTCACCTGGAATGTGAGCAATTCTCCCACCAACTACCAGCCCCCTAATTGGCCAGAGTTTACCTTTGGGGTATGGGAACCCTGGTGGGTTGGATATCGCATGATGGATTCTGAAGCCTATTTTTGGGGATATGAACCCAGTCAACCAACTCAGACCTTTACAGGGAAAACAGATGCCAGCGGAAACCACTACTTGCAAATGGATTTCGAAGCCAACGAAGAAACCAGACCACAGAGCATTGTTACCGAAGCTGTTGTGATGGATGTCAACCGGCAGGCATGGGCAGGTTCGACAACACTGATGGTACATCCAGCCGATATCTATGTAGGGATGCGCAGCCAGAAGTATTTTGTTGAGAAAAACGAGCCTTTAAAAATTGATCTGATCGTGACTGATTTGGATGGCAATGCCATCCCTAACCAGATGATTGAAGTAACTGCCGGCAGAATCGTGTGGAAGTATCAAAAAGGCGAATGGGTAGAAATTTTTGAAAATATTCAAAATTGTAAAATTTCATCAAAAGAAGAACCTGTTCAATGCAGTTTTGATACCCCCATGGGTGGTAAATATCAAATCAAAGCAACGGTCACAGATGAAAAAGGCAGAAAGAATTATAGCCAATTTGATCGCTGGGTCAGTGGTGGCGATCTGCCACCTTCCCGCGATATTGAACAGGAACAGGTAACATTAATTCCAGACCAGGAGAATTATCAACCGGGGGAAACAGCCTCCATTCTGGTTCAATCACCATTCTATCCAGCAGAAGGTTTATTAACTGTCAGCCGCAGTGGAATATTATATTCCGAACCTTTTAAGATGGAAGAATCGACCATTACACTCGAGATTCCCATCAAAGAATCACAGATTCCCAATATCAATATCCAGGTGGATTTGAATGGTGCATCCCCACGATTGAATGACCAGGGCGAAAAACTGGAGGAAATTCCCCCCAGACCTGCCTTTGCAACTGGTTCTTTAAATTTGGAGATTCCTCCCACCAGCCGCACGTTAGCGGTGGACATCGACCCTGAACAAACCTTATTGTCTCCTGGAGAACGATCGAGCATTGAAATAACAGTGCTTGATCAAAACGGGTTGCCAATCCCTGATGCAGAAGTCGCTCTGGTGGTTGTGGACGAAGCCATCCTGGCATTAACCCAATACAAATTGACGGACCCCATTGCAGTTTTTTATACACAAAGAAATTCAGATGTGTACAGCACATACGCAAGAGCCAACATTCTTTTGGTAGACCCCAGTACCTTAGCTGGAGATTTACCCCAGGCAATGGCAACCCAAACCGCAAATAAGTCCGTAACTGAACAAATAGGAATGGCTGATGGTCGTGGTGGCGGAGCAATTGAGGCGCCTATGGCTGAGGCTCCAGTGATGGAAAGTGCAGAATCTGAAGGTGAATCCTCATCCGCAGCAATCGCTGTCCGTACAGATTTCAACCCGCTGGCAATTTTTTCACCAGAGGAAAAAACAAATGCGGACGGAAAAGTTACTGTTCGCTACAAACTACCCGATAATCTGACACGCTATCGCATCATGGTGGTTGCCGCTGATCCGGGTGGAAAAATGTTTGGCAGCAGCGAAGCAAATATCACTGCCCGCTTACCGCTGATGGTCAGACCTTCCATGTCCCGTTTTCTGAATTTTGGTGATCAATTTGAAATCCCGGTTGTCCTTCAAAACCAGACGGATGCGGATCAGATTACAGAAGTTGTGATTGAATCCAGCAATCTTGAATTAACTGAAGATCAGGGAGTGCGGGTGACAATTCCAGCGAACGATCGTATTGAAGTTCGCTTCCCGGGCAGGACAATTATGGCCGGTGATGCTTATTTACAAATTGCTGCAGTTTCAGGCTCTGTGTCCGATGCTGCCCAAATTTCGCTCCCCGTCTATACACCGGCAACCACAGAAGCGTTTGCCACTTATGGGGTAATCGATGATGGCGCTATCGCCCAACCCATTCTATCGCCAGAAAACATCTACCCTCAATTTGGGGGGTTGGAAATAACCACATCTTCCACCGCATTAAACAATTTATCGGATGCAGTCCTCTATATGGCAACCTATCCATTTGATAGCAGTGCACAGATGGCATCCCGTATATTGGCGATCGCAGCATTAAGGGAAGTTCTCTCTGCTTTCAACGCCGATGGATTGCCATCCCCGGAAGAAATGGAGACTTCCATACAACAAGACCTGGAAGGCTTATCCCGCTTGCAGAATTGGGATGGTGGTTTTCCGTATTGGGCAAAGGGATATGATTCAATCCCATTTCATACGGTGCATGTAACCCATGCTCTCCAAAGAGCAAAAGAGATGGGTTTTGAAGTCTCAGAACAGGTATGGAGCAATGCACTTACCTACCTTCAGAATATCGAACAATATTATCCTGCCTGGTACAGCCTGAAAGCAAAACAGACCATCAGTGCCTATGCCCTGTATGTGCGCATGCGCATGGATGATACCGATCCTGCAAAAGCCAAGGCTCTATTGGATGATCAGGGAATCAGTGCCTTATCGTTGGATGCCATCGCCTGGATCTGGCAGGTTCTCTTACAGGACTCAAATTACGAAACCACCGTCCAGGAAATCAGAAGATACGTGGGAAATCAGGTTGTGGAAACGGCTGGCGCGGCGAATTTCTTCAATAGTTATGCGGATGATGATTATGTTTTATTGCATTCTAACCGCAGAACAGATGCCTTGCTTTTAGATGCAATGATTGCGGATGATCCGGAGTCGGATTTGATACCAAAAGTTGTCAACGGATTACTGGCCAACAGGACCAAAGGTCGTTGGGATAACACACAGGAGAATGTCTTTGTATTATTGGCTCTTGATAATTATTTCAAGACCTATGAGTCGCAAGAACCTGAGTTTGTTGCCCGCATCTGGTTAGGTGATACATACATTTCAGAATCTACTTTTAGTGGTTATTCCACCGACCGCTATGAGACGATGGTGCCCATGCAAAATTTGGCAGATTTCACGGAAGATAAAACATCTGAAAAAATCATTCTTGCCAAGGATGGGACGGGCCGATTGTATTATCGTCTCGGACTCAAATACGCACCTACCGACCTACAATTAGAGCCTCTTGAAATGGGATTTGTTGTCCAAAGAGTTTATGAAGCTGTCGATGATCCCAACGATGTCTGGATGGATAAAGATGGACACTGGCACGTTAAAGCCGGCACACGCGTGAGGGTAAAAATAACCATGGTGGCAGATAATCGCCGCTATCACGTAGCACTCGTCGATCCGTTACCTGCGGGATTGGAAATTATCAATCCCAATCTGGCTGTCAGCGAAAGTCTTCCTGAAAGCAACACTGAAGCCAAACCCTTCTTCTATTGGTGGAATCAATGGTATCAACATCAAAATATGCGTGATTCACGGGTGGAGGCCTTTACCAGTCTATTATGGGATGGAGTGTATGAATATTCGTATTTCGCCAGGGCGACCATGCCGGGCACCTTTATCGTTCCACCCAGCAAAGCTGAAGAGATGTACTCACCGGAAGTCTTTGGGCGTGGACAAAGCGATGTGGTGATCGTTGAGTAAATAATCATATCAAGCTATTAAAATGCCTGATCTAATCCTACAGATCAGGCATTTTTTTTAATTGGAATAGCGAATTTTTCCAGTTTCCACATTATCGTAGCCTGGGAATTGTTTTATAAATTTCTTTCCTTCGGAACTTTGCAACCATTTGATTAACAGATCAAATGGTTTCGTTTCGATTTGATCCTGATAAAAAACCAGATCATATCTCTCTGTGGTCAAGAAAACAAAATCCAATCCATATGCCACCGCCACGGATTCCAGACCAACGCCAGCCCCGGCACTTCCTTCCGCAATCACACGACCAATTTCGGAGTGAGTAGCATACTCATTATCATACCCAACAACCTGATCAGGAGAAATCCCATTTTTTTCCAACATCGTATCAAGCCAAACCCGCGTACCTGAACCAGATTGTCGATTGGCAAACCGGGTTCTCTTTTGAATAATATCTGATAGCGATAAAATCTTAAGTGGATTTCCCGGAGGGAGAATTATTCCCAAACGACGATGGGCTAACGTCAATAAAACCATTTTTTCATTGGAGAAAATCTTCTTTACTGCTACCTGATTATATGTATTACTTTTAGAATCCCATAGATGACACCCAGAAAGGTCAGCTAAATGGTCTTTCAAAGCCATTAAGCCACCCATACTACCCGAAAAATTGATCTTGACACCATAACCCGGAAATATTTCAGTAAACCTATTTGAAATTGAATTGAATAGGGGATCGTGACTGCCAATATACCTGATGATTTTCTTTAATTTGGTTTGTTCCTGACTGGAAGTCTGTTTCCAACGATCCATGGCAAGATTGATGGAGTTCTGGATCTCCTCAAGCGTGTATCCTTTCGAAAGTGATTCCAATAAGAATTCTTCTGATCGATTTACCAGGGTTACCCGGCGGATCACCGTATCCTGATTGCGCTGAGCCTGGGTTAGATTTCCACTTACCCGTGTACCTTGTCCTGCGCGACTATCAATTATCCCTTGTTGGGACAGTTCATGATAAGCGCGTTGAACAGTTCCCTGGGTGCATCCCCATTGTCTGCTCAATTCCCGAACGGAAGGTAATTTATCCCCTGGGTTAAATTTACCATCCAGTATATTGCGACGGATAGAATCAGCTATTTGAAGATATAGATGTGTTTCCTCCATTGTTCAACTCCTTATTCTTCCAAAAAAGTGTCAGATTGAAAACAAATTTGTTACATTCTTGTATATTCATTATAATTAATTAAAATAATTTATTCATTTTCGTATCAATTCAATCATTTTGGGCTCTGTTTTTATTGGTAAGCAAACCTGTCCCAATCATACACCTCAAACCTACTTTATTAAGATGCTACACATTCTCTTTATCATCAGGAAAATATATGCTGACAGCCGGACAATGGATCATTTTTGCAACTCTCATAATTACGTTGATACTCTTTATTTCTGGGAAATTAAGATATGATCTGGTTGCCCTGATTGCGTTATTGATCGTTGTCATAACTGGCTTAATTCCGATTGAAAGCGCATTTAGTGGATTCAGCAATCCAGCTGTGATAACAGTCGTGACGGTTTTTATTCTCAGTAAAACCCTACAAAATTCAGGGGTAGTTGATGTGATAGGTCAACGGTTATCTCGAATAGAAGGAGGGATAACCATACAATTGGCTGCCCTCACTGTTATTATCACGATTTTATCTGCTTTTATGAATAATGTTGGTGCGTTGGCTCTTTTATTACCTGTTGCTATTCAATTAGCCAGAAAAAAACAAGTTTCACCATCTTTGTACTTAATGCCCATTGCTTTTGCTTCCTTGTTAGGTGGGATGACAACTTTGATTGGTACACCACCGAATATAATTATTTCATCCTTCCGTGAACATGCCGGATTACCACCTTTTCGCATGTTTGATTTCGCATTGGTCGGTGTGGGTGTTGCATTGGTGGGTCTGCTGTATATCATATTGGTTGGGTGGCGATTGATTCCTAAAAGGCGTGGACAATCATCAGGTAATGGGCTCTTCGACATCGAAAAATATGTAACCGAAGTGAGAATCTCTGAAAATTCAAAATTAAAAGGAAAAAGCTTAAGTGAATTTCACAACTTTGTTGAGAGTAACGTGATGATCATTGGATTGATACGCGGGGATGAACGCAGGCTGGCCCCCTCCCCACAAACGATTTTCGCCAAAGATGATGTGCTTATTCTGACAATAGACACAGAGAATCTTGACAATCTTTTGTCTTCGTCAGGTGTTGAATTAGTTGGTAGTGAAAAAATTGGGCCGGATGAACTGGAATCGGATGAAATCACGCTCATGGAAACCGTTATTACTGCGAACTCTATGCTGATTGGTGAAAATGCACGATCTTTAAATCTACGTAAGAATTATATGGTAAACCTGATTGCCATTGCCCGTCAGGGCAGAAGATTACGAACCAGGTTAGATCGAATTCGATTTCAAAATGGAGATGTTCTTTTATTACAAGGATATGCGGATACGATCAATGAGGTTTTGTCTACTTTAGGATGCCTGCCACTCGCAAACCGCGGATTGAGATTAGGCCAACCACGACGGATCATTTTCTCATTAGTCATTTTTGGGTCAGGTTTACTCCTATCTGCGTTAAGTATATTACCGGTGCAAATTGCTTTTCTTGCAGCAAGTTTGATCATGATTATCTCAAAATTAATCTCTCTTAAAGATGCTTATGAAAGCATTCAATGGCCAATCATTGTTTTATTGGGGGCGATGATTCCAGTTGGTGAAGCTCTAGAAACCACCGGTGGCGCTCAGCTAATCGCCAATTCGGTCGTAAATGCTGCTCACTTAATGGCACCCGAGGTCACATTACTGATTATGCTGGTTGCCACCATGTTCCTGTCTGATATTATCAATAATGCGGCTGCTGTTGTGTTGATGGCTCCCATAGGTATTAGCATTGCGCAGGGATTGGGTGTCTCGGTCGATCCATTTCTGATTGCAATTGCAATTGGAGCGTCTTGTGCTTTTCTTACACCCATAGGGCATCAATCCAACACCCTTGTGATGGGTCCCGGCGGTTACAAATTTGGAGATTACTGGAAGATGGGATTGATCCTTGAAATTATTGTGGTGGTTGTGGCTATGCCATTGATCTTATTATTCTGGCCATTAAGATGATTTACGATTAACTGGATAATTCTTTGGCTTTTACAGTTTCCAACGTATTCTCAGATGGAGAAGTAGCCAACTGTGTAACCATTCCTTTTGGTGTAAATAGAACCACAATAAAACCTAATACCGCAGCTGCCAGGGCTATGTAAAACATATTCGCCATTGCAACACTTAACGCCATTCTGAGGGGTTCGGAAAATGATTCCGCCGAACCTGGCGTTTGATTGATTAGTGCATTTAATGAAATGGTGCTGATATCAAAACCTGATTCAACCAATAATTTCGCCAATCGACTGCTGAGAAAAACACCCAGAATACTGACTCCAATGGTACCGCCGATGTTGCGGCTGAATTGAATCGTGGATGTGGCGGTACCAAGAACATTCCTGGGCACCGAAGTTTGAATAATGATCATAAAAACCGGAATCGTTAATCCCATCCCAATTCCCATCAGAGATGTATAAAACATGATGGCGAGTTGCGAGGAACCTACATTAATGGTTGTCATAAACACACTACCAATCACTAACAACCCCATTCCAATGATCGCCAACAGCCGGAAGTTCACCTTAATCATCAATCGCCCACCCACAATACTTGTGAACGTCCACATGAGTGACATTGGGGTTAATGTTAATCCAGCCTCAGTCGCTGAAGTCCCTAATACTGCCTGAACGAACAATGGAATATAGGATAGACTCCCAAACATCGCCCAACCAGCCAGAATTCCATGCAAAAAAGCTACCAGGAAAAGCCTGTTCCCAAACAAATTTAATGGCAGGATGGGATCTTCTGCCTTTTTTTCGATAATGATCAGCGCACTCAAAAGAATTACGGCTGTAATGATGAACCATATCCCGGAGGCGTTTTGTAATTCATTTAGCCCCAGTAACAGGCACAAAACACCAACTGTTAAGAGAATAACACCCGGCACATCTAAGACTACTTTTTTCTTTATGATTGTTTTTTCTTCCACCCAGGCAAACCACACAAATACGATCGCCAGGCTGCCAGGAATCAAATTTATGAAAAAAACCCATTCCCAGGAAATCTGATCCACCAATAAACCCCCAATGAGCGGGCCTATCACTGAAGAGAGCCCCCAAACACTCGAAATGAGTCCCTGCATTTTTGCTCTTTTTTCCACACTGAACAATTCACCAATGACTGTCAATGCCATTGGTAGGACCCCGCCAGCTCCTAAACCCTGAATGGCACGAAAAAATATTAAGGATTCCATTGAGGTCGCAAAGCCGCACAAAACAGATCCCAGAAGAAATAGAACCATTGAAAATGTGAAGACTTTTTTTCTACCAAATATATCTGAGACCTTGCCATAAATAGGAACCGTCGTTGTGGATGCAAGCATATAGATGGAAAAGACCCAACTATAAATGGATAACCCACCTAATTGGGCAACAATGGATGGCATGGCAGTAGCGATTACCGTTCCTTCCATGGAGGCCAGAAATAGACTTAGAATGACTCCTGCCGTAATGATGTTGATTCTTTTTTGAGACAAATGGATGAGCTCCCAGGGAAGATTTGAATGATTAATTTATAACTTATTTTGTTTAAGATAAGCAAATATCAACCAAAAGAAGATCAAATCGAACAATAACATTAATCCATCAAAAAT
>JAVEYK010000064.1:0-3050 GCA_034003505.1 Anaerolineaceae bacterium
CTTATCTTAACCGGACTAGAAGAAGTACCCGTTAATTCCATTAAATAAGACCACAACAGGAGAATGAAATAAGATCATCCTGATGATAAACTAATTATGGAGGATTGATTGGGTTAACAATCTAAACCGATTTTGAATCGGTTTTACTTGGGTAGCCATAGATTTCAATCCATGGATGAGAATATTTCACATAACAGGATGTTTCCGGTACAAATTTCTATATATCACGGATGTTTTCTACAGCTAAGCAGCTCAAGTAGCGCCCTTTATTACTTTGGTCTTTCAATTACTTACTACCAAATGCGCAGATGCGTTGGTTGCGGCCATCCATTTCAACAATATAATATGGCACCCAGGCCACACCAAATAATTCGACGAAGATATCTTTCTTGAGCGGGGTAATGACGATTTCAGTGACATCGCTCGCTTTGGCAGCCCACTCTTGTTCCAGTTGGGCTATTGCAGCGTCCATCTCTTTTTGCATAGCTTCCAGATTCTCAATAGCAAATTCCACATCCTTTTTCTCATTTTCGAGCTTGTCTTTTGCCTGCGCGGTCATGCGTCGTTTGGTTAAGGATGAAGAAATAGATTTTTTTCGTTTGGAGAGGAGTGCGATTAACATTTCTCCATGGGTGCCCGCTTCTTCCAGACGTCTTTCACCGAGACGATCTTTTGCATCTTCCACATCACGTTCTTCTTTTTCCAATTTCTGTTCCAGGGCGGTTATTTTCTTTTCATACGAAGATTTCACTTTTTCAATTTCCAGATCCAATTGGTCTTTTATTGCCTGGTCAATCTGGTTTTTAAATTCCTGCTCTGAGACTTCTGGGCCAGCAAAGATTTTTAAACTCTGACTGGCACGAATTGTCATATTATCAGTACGGTATACCCAATCGAGAAAATCAGCTTCCAGAATTTTTATGGTTTTCGGATCCGCCAACCAAACGGGTAATTGCTGGTAACCTGTTTCTGGTAGGGAGAAGCGCTCAATCTGATCCTGGTCAATTGGTTCCACCAGGTGATCTTCCCAGCGGATCATTCTTCCGGTTTCATCGTTTACCAGAACTGATTTTTTTTGCATGGTCTGCACATTGTATTTTCTATCCAGATAGCGGATTTCAGCCTGAGCCAGTAAGCGCGGATGATATTCAATGGCTACCATTTTTGAACCACTCATCAATGGAACATTTGCTTTTTGGGCAGCGTTTTGCAGTGTTAAGTTATTGGGAAGGTGATAATCTATAATGCCACTGGGCAACACGGGCTTCAGCACCGATTGTGTAATTACTGGCTCAGCGGCTGATGATTGAGATTTCACCGGCTGCGTTTTCGGTTCGTCTGCTGCCTGGCGCTGGCTGGAGGAGGGTTTCTTGATGCCGGCACCCACCAGGGCATTCAGGGCTGGTATTTGCGTACGAGTCATTGGCCCAGCCAGATAGTTCATCGCCCAGCGGGTATTGAACAGCTTCAACCCTTTTTCATGCACGTTGTGTAACAAAAAGATCCTTTTCCCAAGATTCGATAGTAAGTGATCTGCTTCAGCGCGGTCAATGCTGCCGCTGGCACTCTGCAAGCCATCCATTAACCGTTCTTTATCCTGATCCGTTTGCAAACGTCCAATCATCCAGGTACCCGCATTGGAGAGGGCTTTATAGTCCATATCTACCGGGTTTTGAGTCGCCAGTACCAACCCCACACCAAACGCCCGGGCTTGTTTTAACATGCGCAATATAATCGGGCGGGAAGGTGGGTTGGCAACCGGGGGAAGGTAACCTAAAATTTCATCAAAGTAAATCAGTGCTCGCAACCCACTGGTACCGCTTTGTTTGCGCATCCAGGATTCGACAGCACCGAACAACAACGTGACAAAGAACATGCGTTCATTTTCACTTAAATGTGCCAGATAGAAGATGGATTGACGAGGTTTCCCATTTTCGCTATATAACATTTTTTCAATATCCAGGGATTGGCCTTGCATCCAGGTTTGAAAAGATGGGGATGCCAGGAAATTATTGAGTTTCATTGCCAGTGCAAAACGGTCTTTTTCGGGGAATAGTCGGTCAATCGGGAAGGCACCCAGGCGGTCAAAAGGCGGGCTTTGGGTTTGCATGATCAATTCGGTCAGATCAAATGATTGACCTTTGCTCCAGTAGTGCTCCATGATATTGGCGAGCAGAATGTGTTCGCGGGAACTGAGTGGATCAATGTCATTAAACCCTATTAATCCCAGTAATGCGGTGATGTTGGATGCAATTCTCTCACGGAGCCCTTCCTGATTTTCTGCCCAATCCAGATCAGGGGCAGAGAATGAAGACAGAATATCCACCGGGATACCCGCTGTTGACCCTGGTGTAAAGATGGCAAATTCAGCTGAGTCCTGAAGTTTTCGAATATCTTCCCCGGTTAACCCCCAATCCGCCAGCCCGTTTTTCCACATTGCTGCAGTTTCTTCGGCCATCACCAGCGGGGATTTGTTCTCCCGGCGAGCAGCTTCCGGATCAATCCAGGGTTCAAAATCTGTGGGCAATAGATCCGGAAAGTGAAGTAGCAAGTTGGTGAGATCGCCTTTAGGGTCGATTACAATGGCCGGGATATTCTGCAAGGCGGCTTCTTCCATCAATCCGACACATAAGCCAGTTTTGCCAGAACCGGTCATGCCGGTTACAAACATGTGGGTGGTGAGATCTGCCGGATCATAATAAATAATGTTGTCGGTAAGCTTCTTATTTTTGAAGTCAAATTCTTTTCCCAGATAGAAATCGCGATTATTATTCATCTTCCCTCTTTCGATATAAGCATATTTTAATTGTATCCGAAAAATATAACATCTCAATAAAAGGAGGCACTGTTTTTTAGCGAGTGTATGGTTGCCAAAAAACAGAGTCCCAAATGATTGAAATGATACCGAGAATTTTATTTAACAAAAAAAACAACCTGATCATTCAGATTGTTGTTTAAATTTAATGAGAGCCGGGTACGCCGCCCCCGGCTCTCATTTTAAGGAGGAGAAGAAGAGAAGTCGCCTTTTGTTAGTTACAATATTACCAGAA
>JAVEYK010000064.1:3150-17644 GCA_034003505.1 Anaerolineaceae bacterium
AAAAAAACAACCTGATCATTCAGATTGTTGTTTAAATTTAATGAGAGCCGGGTACGCCGCCCCCGGCTCTCATTTTAAGGAGGAGAAGAAGAGAAGTCGCCTTTTGTTAGTTACAATATTACCAGAACAAATTGAACATTACTTGACGCTTACCCTACGTTTACCCTACGACCACCTACCAACTACCTGACAGTTCTGAGAGAAATCATAAAATCCATGTTTTTGGTTGCTTTTATCCTGATTTAAAATAGGTGATGGCAAAAAGGTGCTTATTTGGAAATCTTAATATGCGATTGAAAATCGGTGGTATAGTGGTTTTAATTGAGGTATCACTGTAATTTGATTGACCAAAGAGGACAAGAAACATATGAATACATTTATGAGTAATCCAGAAACAGAAAATACATATAAAGCTGGTTTTATCGCTGTGATCGGCAGACCCAATGTGGGAAAATCGACCTTGATTAATGCCATTCTTGGGCAAAAAATAGCTGCTGTTTCTCCAAAACCCCAAACCACCCGTAAACAACAATTTGGTATTCTAACTTCTGATCAGGCACAAATGATTTTCATGGATACACCCGGGCTGCATATTGCGCATCATAAGCTGGGGGATTATATGAACAAAGTTGCTGAGCTGACGCTGTTTGATGGGGATTTGATCTTATGGATTGTCGATGTTTCTGTCCAGCCAACGGAAGAAGACCGATTGATTGCAGAAAAAATTTCTGCTTTTTCTCGGCGGCCAGCATTATTGATTGTGCTCAATAAAATAGACTTGATTTCACCTGCAAAGTTGCTGAAACACCAGGTCCTGTATCAAAATCTGGTGCCGGAATCCGAGTCTTTTCCTCTGAGTGCGAAATTACAAAAAGGGGTTGCTGAACTTTTACAAGTCATCATTGAAAAATTGCCGGTCGGTGACCCATATTATGATGAGGAACAGGTGACCGATTATTATGAACGGGACATCGCGGTAGAATTAATCCGGGAAGCGGTGATGCGGCACCTGGATGAGGAAGTTCCGCATGCAGTGGCTGTAAGATTGGATGCCTATGAGGATCGGGGCGAGGATCAGGCTTATATTATGGCAACTTTATTTGTAGAGCGTGATTCTCAGAAGGGGATTGTTATTGGTAAACAGGGCAGTATGATTAAGGAAATTGGAAAGACTGCCCGGCAAGAGATTGAATCAATGACCGGACGGCAAATTTATCTGGATTTGCGGGTTAAGGTGCATAAAAATTGGCGCAATAATCCGGATGCTTTGAACTTGATGGGATATATCACGCAGGAGAAGCCATGATCCTGGCTTTGGAAATCGCTCTGGCGATCAGCATGCCATTAGAATGGCTGGCTGCTGGCAAACGCTGGATTTGGATGCGGGTCGTGACAAAGCCGCTATCACTGATCTTGTTAATCATGATTTTTACTCTTCTGGGGGGTTGGGTTTCCCCCGGTTACTGGTTTGGAGCTGGTTTGGTGTTTTCCCTGGCAGGGGATGTTTTTTTGCTACTGCGGTCACGTTTTTTTATTGCCGGTCTATTATCATTTTTGGCAGCCCATATCCTTTATATTATCGGATTCAGCTACGGTGCAATTCAGTTGAATGGATGGGGCGTAATCCCTCTGTTTTTGGTAATTGGTTTGGTGATCGTCGCCTATCCACGCATCATCGGAGGGATTCGCCGCAGACTGGAACATAAAAAGTTGTGGTTGCCGGTGGCTTTATATATGCTCACCATCACGATGATGTTCTTGTCGGCTATGTTGACCTGGTTTCGTGATCAGTGGAGTACGGAAGCGGCATTGTTGGTCAGTGTGGGAGCGTTGTTGTTTACGATTTCCGATTCGGTTCTGGCAACAGGGCGATTTTTACGCCCGGTTCCCTATGGAAATTTCCTGGTAATGTTCACGTATCACCTGGGGCAATTGGGCATTGCTTTTGGCGCAATCCTCATGCTAGGCTTGCTCTAGTCGCTCAATTCTTTGGTTCCATTAAGGGGCGGAAGCCCTCGCCCAGTGCTTCATGTGCCTGTCCAATCACCATAAATGCGTGTGGATCCACCTCCTGAACGATTTCCTTAAGTTGAGGAATTTCGGATTGGGTGACGACAGAATAAATCACAGTGCGTTCTTCGTGCGTATATCCCCCCATGCCATGCAGCATGGTGACACCGCGTTCCAGCGTAGTGAAAATACGTTCGGAAACAGCCTGCGGATGATAAGTAACAATCATGGCGGTACGGTACACGGCACGCCCTTCAAAAGCAATCTCCGCAGCCAGGCCACTGACATAGATCACCGCCAAACCATAGAGTGCTCTTTCCCAATCGAAAATTAATCCACCCATCAGTACCACCAATGAATCGGTTATCAGATAAGAGGTGGAGATGGAAATCCCAAAACGGTGGTTGAGAATACGACCAAGAATATCGCTGCCACCGCTGGTGCCTTTTCCACGGTAGACCATACCCAGACCAATCCCATACATTAAACCACCGTAAATACTATTTAGAACCAGATCATCGGTAACACCATCAGGGGAGATAAAGATAACCAGGAAATCAGTAAGGAAAGAGAAAATGATGATGGCGACAGCCGTGCGCAGGGCAAAACGCAGTCCACCCAAATAGCGCCAACCCAAAATGAACAGGGGGATATTGCCAATTAACACCATCATACCAATTGGAAAACCAGTCAGATGATTGATTAATTGGGCGGCACCACTGACACCGCCACTGACGAGATATGCTGGCACCAAAAAGAGACGCATCGCAAAAGCCTGAATTACTACCCCTACGATGACGAAGAAATAATCTTTGAAGGTGGTACGCGTAAATTTCATCGTGGATAGTTCACGTGTTAGTTGATTCTTAAAATCTTTCATGGACATCGAAACTCCAGAATCCCATCAGCATTCGGCTGATACTTGAAAAAAAATTTCACCAATTTTTATCTTGCCTGATCTATTGAGATAACTTCGGTGATGGGTTCTACTCTCAATCAGCCGTGATTATATCCGGGAAATGTATTCCTGAACATGGACAATCCCCGATAGAGACGACCCAGCCTGGATGTTGCAATTTCGGGATGAAATTCATCTATAATTATTGTATCAATCATCACTTGGAGGTTTCAATGAAGCTGACATTATTACGGGGATTTTTGATTTTTTCAACAATTATTCTTTTCCTTCGTTTCCCTACAGCAGATAGTTCAGCGACCAAACCTTTATTTTCCTCCAGTGATCCCTCCTTTGATTGGCGCGAGCATGGGTATGATTTTCCGGTTAAAGACCAGGGTTGGTGTAATGCCGGCTATGCGTTTGCGGCTGTAGATGCCGTCCAGGCAGCAATCTGGAAGAAAGATGCTGTAAAGATTGATTTTTCGGTTAACCATGCCAAAGAATGTAATTGGCATGCCTTCAATAACTATTCAGAATTACCCAATACCTGCGAAGGTGGCAATTTTCAGATGCTTGCCAATCTGTTCACACAACAGGGACTGGTATTGGAAACCTGTGATCCTTATGTGGATGACGATATTGATTGCAATCAATCTTGTCAAACGCAGTATTACATTAAGGAGTGGCAGCAATTCAGCCCCAGTGACGAGATGGCACCGATAGAATTAATCAAACAAAAATTGGTTGAGTATGGACCACTTTATACGCAAATGGACCCTACTATTTCCGGTTTTTCATCTTATACAGGGAAGGATGTGTTGACAGGCAGTACCATTTACGAGGATAATTGGTCTCATGGGGTCTTGATTGTTGGATGGGATGATGAATTGGGATCCGTTGGGGCCTGGATTGTTAAAAATAGCTATGGTGCTGGTTGGGGAGATGAAGGTTACTTTTATATTGCGTATGGAAATGCTGGTATTGGCAGTTCATTGGCAACTGTAACCGGTTGGGAGAAGCCTTCTCCCTTTAATTACGTACATTCTTACGATGAAGCCGGCCATACCAGCCAGATGAGTACGGGTGACGAGGATTTTTTCCATGGCAAATCAATGGCCATGTTTAATGTTCAGAAAAATGAATTTCCAAAAGCTATTGAATTCTGGACGAACGATACCGGAAGGGTGAATGTTCGGATTTATGATCAATTCACTGGAAATAAAATGTCAAATTTATTGTATCAATCTGGTGAGGTTGAGATTGATTTTCGCGGTTACCATCAGATTTTAATCGATCCAGGTTTCGTCATCCCTGAAGACCGTGAATTTTTTATCGAATTGGAGGTGACGAACAAAACCTGGTTCCATCCAATTGTAGTTGACCATCTGGGAATTTCGTCCGATAAAACCTGGTATCAGGACCAGAATGGCAATTGGCTCCCATTATCCACAATGAATTTTGATGCTGCAATTCGTTTGAGGACGATTGTATTGCCCGATGGGTGGAATCAACGAATATTTCTGCCGTTCATCGTTCACTGATGACTGATTTGGCGATATTCCGATTTTCTAAATATCAAACCTTTGACATTCTTGCCTCACAAAGCTAAAATGAAATAGGATCAAGGTTCTTTTCCAAAATTAAGGAGGAAAATTGAGCAAATGGGCGGGTAAACTCGTCATTGGATTAACTGGTAATATCGGTACAGGAAAAAGTGTTGTCCGGCGGATGCTGGAACATCTTGGTGCTTTTGGTATTGATGCAGATGCACTTGCACATCGGGCTATTGCGAAGGGTGCCCCTGGACATAAACAAGTAATTTCTCAGTTTGGTCATTGGATGTTGAATGAAGATGGGGAAATTGACCGGAAAAAATTGGGCCGCCTGGTTTTTACTGATCCGGAAGCTTTGAAAATCTTAGAAGACATCATCCATCCACTCGTTTTCCAGGCATTGGATTACATCATCAAACGCATAAAACATAAGGTAGTGGTGATTGAGGCGATTAAGTTATTGGAATCAGAAATTAAAGATGCCTGCGATAGTATCTGGGTTACTCATACACCGGAAGATGTTCAGCTTGAGCGCCTGGTCATCCGACGAAAAATGAGTGTGCTGGACGCCAAGCAACGCATTGATGCTCAACCACCGCAGGAAGAAAAGACCAGTGCAGCTGATGTAGTGATCGACAACGCCGGCAGTGTTGAAGATACCTGGAAACAAGTATATGATAACTGGCTGAAGTTTGTGCCCAAACAGTCGTCTGAGAGCGAAGCCACGCTGGCGAAAGTCCAATCGATTAGCGGTGAATTAACCGTACGCAGAGGGACACCACGACGTTCCAATGAGATTGCTGAATTCTTTAATTATTTTTCAGACAATGGCAAAACCATTGAGCGCCGGGATATTATGGAAGCATTTGGAGAAAAAGCCTTCCTGGTATTACAGGCAGGGGAGAAGATGATTGGTATTCTGGGGTGGCAGGTTGAAAATCTGATCGCCAGGACTGTTGATCTGAAAATTCTTGATAATGTTCCCTATGACAAAGCAATCCCGCTCCTGATCAGTGAAATGGAAAGAGCTTCAGGCGAATTGCAATGTGAAATATCATTATTGTTTTTGAATCCAAAGATGGGCAATTTAAACCAGATCTGGCACCAGTTAGGCTATGAAATCCGCTCACCGGATGAATTGAAGGTGATTGCCTGGGCAAATGCCGCTCGAGACACAATGCCAGAGGGTTCGATATTGCTTTTCAAAAAATTAAGACAGGATAGAGTGTTAAAACCCATTTAAAGTGAGAAAAAAGTGCCAGAATTTTTAAATGAAATTTTATTCATATTCCAACGAATTAACTGGTTAAGTGTACTTGACCTGGTGTTGGTGACACTTATTTTCTTTACAATTTTGATGTTGTTACGTGATACCCAGGCAACGATTTTATTACGTGGCGTGATATTTCTGGTCATTTTGCTGGCTTTTTTAACCCAATTCATTGAATTGCCAGCTTTTTCCTGGCTTATTCAGACGACTTTGCCTGCGCTCTTATTGGCGATTCCGGTAATTTTTGCGCCTGAGATCCGGCGCGGTTTGGAGAGATTAGGGCGTGCCGGATCAGCCAATCTGTTCCGCAAGAGTTTGGCTTCTGAAGAAGCGATAAAGATCACCATGCATATGATCAGTGTAGCCTGCGCAAGGCTATCTGCCCGGCGACATGGTGCTTTGATTGTGATGGAGCGAATTGATACTCTACAGGAATATGTTGCCACCGGTGTTTATTTAGATGCGGTTGTTTCAGCGGAATTATTATTACAAATTTTTTATCCGAATTCGCCCTTACACGATGGTGCAGTGGTTATTTCTGGCAATAGAATTTTGGCGGCTTCCTGTGTCATGCCTTTATCAGCCAGTGGCATCTTAAATCGCACACCGGAACGTCAAATGGGATTACGTCATCGCGCTGCCTTAGGTTCTTCCGAAGCGTGTGATGCCATTGTGGTTGTGGTATCTGAAGAAACCGGGTCAATATCTGTTGCCCAGGCTGGTCGCTTAATCAGGGGTCTGGATTCGGATCGCCTGGAAAACATGTTAATCGCTTTGTTCCGTCCTGTGCCTGGGATTATTGATCATATCAACATCTTCGGTTGGAAAGTGAAAATTCCCAGCTTTCGTCAAAAGGAGGAAGATTGAGCATGTGGGGCTTCCTTCGAAAATCCAAACGAGTGGTTCCGACGTTATTAACAGCCCTGGTGCTGGCGATTACGGTCTGGATTATTGCTGTTACCGCCAGTGATCCGGCAGAAAACCGAACCTATCCCCGAACAGTACCGATTGAAATCGTTGGGCAGGATACGAATCTGGTCATGACCAGTGAATTGCCATCCAGCGTGGCCATTGTGCTGAATACACCGCAATCTGTTTGGGAAAAAATAGTGAGCACCCAAACCCCAGTGCGGGCGATATTAGATCTCTCTGGTGTTCAAGCTGGTACCCATTTGCTTGAACTACAAATTCAGGTCAATATTCGCCCTGTGAAGGTTGTTTCCTATTCTCCACGCAACATATCGGTAAAGCTGGAAAACCTTTCCAGCAAAGTGTTGCCTTTATCATTAATAGTCCGTGGGGAACCAGCGATTGGATATCAGGCAGAAGATCCGGTAGTAGATGTAAAACAGATCACTGTCACTGGCCCCATTTCGCAGGTTGATCGGGTGGCAGAGGTAAGAGCTACGATTGATATAAACCAGGGATATGAAGATATCTCCCGCTCGATTAACCTGGTCGCTTTGGATAAAAATGAAACAGTTATCAATAATGTCACGCTCACGCCAGATCGCGTAGATGTGTTTCAGGAAATCAACCAGCGCTATGGCTATCGCAATGTGATCGTCTCCGTGAATATGGAGGGTCAGGTGGCGGATGGATATCGTTTGACCAATATCTCTGTTATTCCATTGGCTGTGACGGTTTATTCATCCAACCCGCAGTTCGTTAATGATCTGCCCGGGTATGTGGAAACAATGCCCCTGAACCTGAATGGTTTAAAAGATGATGTGGATGTATCACTTCTCCTGGATTTACCGGAAGGTGTTTTGGTGGTTGGGGAAAATCGAACCGTCCTGGTGCGGGTCAGCATCGCCGCTGTTCAAAGCAGCTTACCGGTAGCAAATATTCCCATTGAAGTAATTGGTTTGCCAGAGAATTTAAAAGCAGTTCTTGCTCCAAATTTGGTAACCTTATTAATTTCAGGGCCGCTTCCCATCCTGGATCAACTTAATCCTAAAGACATTCGGGTGGTGCTGGACCTGACTGATTATAAAATTGGAACATATCAACTGGAACCAGTGGTAGAATTACCCTCCGAGGAAATTTCGGTTGATAGCATTCAACCTGGAATTATTGATATAGAAATAATCAAAGCGCCAACACCTGCACCGGGTGGATAAACGCGGAAAGTAAGTAATGAATAAACCGATTGTTGCCCTTGTCGGACGTCCAAATGTCGGCAAAAGTACATTGTTTAATCGCCTGACTGGTGAGAGAAAAGCAATTGTGGATGATATCCCAGGCACTACCCGTGACCGGATGATGTCTGAAGCAGAATGGAGCGGGCGTCCTTTTTACGTAATTGATACCGGGGGGATTGACCCGTCTGTGGGTGGCAAAACACCACTTTCGATTGGTTCGGCAGATTTTATCGAAGAGATTAAAGCCCAGGCGGATATCGCCATTGAGGATGCAGATACAATCCTCTTTGTGGTAGATGCCATTGCCGGTATTACCCCTGCCGATCAGGAAGTGGCTGAAATATTGCGCCGCAAACAAAAAAACATTAATGGCGCTTTGGTTCCCCCCATTCTTCTGGTAGTGAACAAAGCTGATAGCAAAGTATTTCGGGAAGCAGCTTATCAGTTTTATGAATTGGGAATGGGTGATCCTTTCCCCGTTTCTTCTTTACATGGTACTCAAACCGGGGATTTGCTGGATGCATTGGTGGCAACCTTCCCGGAGGATCTTGAACCCGAAGAGGATGAATCGGTAAAAATTGCGTTGGTGGGGAAACCGAATGTTGGCAAATCCAGTCTTTTGAACCGCCTGGTTGGGCATGAAAGGATGATTGTCTCCGACATACCTGGTACCACGCGCGATGCAATCGATAGCCATATTGACATAGATGGATTACCAGTTACTTTAATTGACACAGCCGGGATACGGAAGCGGGGGAAGGTTGAATCGGGTGTGGAAAAATATTCGGTTTTACGGTCCATGCGTGCCATTGAGAGAGCTGATGTGTCGCTCTTATTGATTGATGCCATCGAAGGAATTACAGCCCAGGATGCCCATATTGCCGGATATGTTCTGGAAGCGAGAAAGAGTTGCGTGGTGGTGGTCAACAAGTGGGATGCGATTGAGAAAGATACGCACACCATGGTGGCTTTTACGGAACAAATTCGCCAGGATTTAAATTTCATGGATTATGTGCCTTTGCTGTTCATATCAGCCAAGACCGGGCAACGCGTAGAGCAGGTGATGCCGATGGCGCTGAAGGTGCAGGAAGAACGTTTGGCACGGCTGACCACATCCAGCCTGAACCGTATTCTCCAGCATGTGCAGGATATGCACACACCCTCCAGAGCAGGCAGGGTCTTTAAAATGTATTATGGCACACAGGTGCGCTCTGATCCGCCAACATTTTTGATATATTGTAATGAGCCCAAACTGGCCCATTTTACCTTCGTGCGTTTTATCGAAAACACGATTCGAAAAGAGTACCCATTTACCGGAACACCGATCCACATTGTTTTCAAGAAAAGATCCTAGCAGATCTTGCCTTAGACTGGATAGATTGAGGATGGATGTCTCGTGACTTGAAGAAATACACCTCGCAAACCAATGTTCAATTGATCATTGGCGGGTTTGTTTTGTTGTTTGTGGTCGGGCTGGGATTGATCGCTATTTTTTATGGTACCGGGGCAGCCCTGGTCGGCTTGCTGTGTTTACTGGGTGGATTGGTCCCGATTGGGTTGGTGGCTCTGCTTTTATTTGGTCTGGATATTTTTGTTAAAAGGATCAATAAAGATTAGAAGGGATTGTTTAATCCAGCTGCGTTAATTGATCCTACGCAAATACAATAATGCTGGATGAATAAACCATCTTGAGATCCCAGCAGAGCATTAAAAGGTGATCAGCTGGTGAAAGTAATTATTCTCCAGCTGATTTTTTCATTATGGATATCATGTTATTTTTAAAGCAACCTTGCAGCTAAATGGAGAACCTTTTTTGGTAAGTTCTTTCCCCAGCATGACCCGTTCGAGGTTGGCTGGCAGCTGACGGATGCGTCTTCCATTGGCATTGGCAATTGCATTTAAGATAGCAGGGGCAGTTGGTACCATTGCTGGTTCGGCAATATTTTTGGCACCGAATGGTCCCGCAGAGAAAGTTGCTTCCACAAAATCGCCCTGGATTTCGGGCATATCCATGGATGTTGGGATCAGATAGGTATCGAAATTATGAGCCTGCGCATAGCCTTCCTGGTAATCGAGGTCTTCATATAAACCATAGCCGAGACCGTGGGAAATGCCGCCATATAACTGACCATAAGCACCTTGCGGGAAAATGACTTTCCCGATATCATGCACCGCCCAGATGTTAATCACATCTGTATGACCGGTCTTTGTATCTACCTCAACCTCGGCTACCTGGGCACCAAAATGATAGGCAAAATAAGGTGTGCCGGTGCCCTTTTCCTCGTCCCAGTGGATTTCTGGTGCTGACCATCTTCCAAACGCGGAAAGCACCAATCCCATCTCACGGGCGTGCTTAACGACAGCATCCCAGGAGACTGGTTCTTCGCTGGGACCGATATACTGCTCACCAACACGATGAATTTGAAAGGCGTCGCATTGTAACAAATCAGCAGCTGCTAAATCCAGGTTCTGGATCAGATTTTGTGCTGCAACTCGGACTGAATTACCCGCCAGAATGGTGGTGCGGCTGGCAACGGTTGGTCCGCTGTCTTTGGCTGTGTTGGTATCCGGGTTGTGGACATGGATGCGTTCCGGGTCAATTCCCAGGATCTCAGCCGCAATTAGCGTATAGACGGTGCGCGCACCGGTACCATAATCAGTCAATCCGGACGTGAGAGTGACCTGATTATCCGCGTGAATTTCGATGGTGGCGGTGGCTTCATCCAATCCCTCAGCACCCAGGGAGGTGCCGTGGAAGAGCGCGGAGACTCCGATACCGCGTCGCTTTTCGGCTGAGGCAGGTTGCTGGGCAAATTCCTTACGTTTGCGATCCCAATCACTCATTTTTCGAACCGCCAACAGACAGTCTGTCAGACCCACCGATTCGTTCAGCAACTGCCCGTGTGGGGTGACATCGCCTACTTTGAGGCAGTTCTTCAATCGAAAATCGATCGGATCCATTTGTAAGGCATCTGCCATTTCATCAATGGCCTGTTCAATCCCGGAACAGACTTCGGTATTTCCAAACCCGCGATAAGCGCCGGCATAGCTGGTATTGGTATAAACAGTATCAATATCAACGCTACAATCATCATAGCGGTAGGCTCCCATGGCGTGAATGCTGGCGCGCCAACCGGTGAAGGGACTTTGGGAAGAATAAGCGCCGGAATCATAGATACTGTTAAATTTGCAGGCTCTTAATGTACCGTCCTGATCTGCGCCGAGTTTTATGTTCATGTGCATCGCGCCGCGTTTATAACCAGCGATGATGCTTTCCTCGCGCGAGAATGTCATACGTACGGGACGTTTTGCCTTCAATGCCAGGGCAGCCACCTGACCAGCTGTTTGATAATTGAGGTCGTCCTTACCGCCAAAGGAACCGCCGACCGGAGGAACGATGACGCGCACCCGATCAGCTGGTAATCCGAGGGTTTTGCAGAGATCATTGCGGGGGATAAAGGGGCTCTGACAGGAGAGATACACCACCACACCACCCTCGGGGGTTGGGATGGCAAGCCCGCCCTCTGTTTCGAGGTAGGCATGTTCCTGCATCACGGTCTCGTATTTATTTTCAATGACCACATCACATTCTTTAAACTTTTCCACCGGGTTGCCTTTATAAACCGGGGAATGGGAGAGAAAATTGGGATGCATGCCATCCTTGCGATCGGGTCCAATCTGAGGTGCATCCGGGTCGAGTGCTTTTTCCATTTCGAAGATAGCCGGTAAAGGCTCCAGCTCACAAATGATCGCTTTGACGCCTGCCAGGGCTGCTTCCGGGGTTTCTGCCGCCACGGATGCAATGGCCTCACCGACATGGCGCACTTTCTGGTAGGCGAGCATATACATATCAGATACCGGAAAACCAAAATTACCATGATTCACGAAATCATCACAGGTGACAACAGCTACCACACCTGGTACTTTAAGCGCTGGAGATACATCCAGTTTGGCAATGCGTGCATGCGGGAGTTCACTGCGCAGAGAACGGGCAAATAACATGCCGGGTAGGGACATATCTCCCACATATTTGGTTTTCCCCATCACTTTATCCAGTGCATCGACACGTTGAGCAGGTTGGCCAACATATTTTAAGTTAGTCATCGAGATTAGTTCTCCCTTTTCTGTGGATTCTGCTTGCCAGCCCGCTCTTTGGCGGTGGTTTCGATGGCGTCGACAATCTGCATATAGCCAGTGCAGCGGCATAAATTGCCTGCCAATGCTTCTCTGATCTCCAGCCGGGATGGATCAGATTTGATGGACAGAAGCGCCTCGCCGGCGATGACCATGCCTGGGATACAAAAACCACATTGCACAGCACCTTTCGTAATGAAATCTTGCTGTAGATCATTCGGACCGCCATCTTCGGCATGGATCCCTTCGATGGTGACCACGTCGCAGCCCATCACGGAAGGAGCAGCTACCAGGCAGCTATTGACAACTTCGCCATTCAATAGAACGGAACATGCACCGCATTCTCCCACTTCACAGGCTTCTTTGCTGCCGGTTAATTTGAAATGATCGCGTAATAATGTCAATAATGTAATATCCGTGGGTGCATCGATGGATACAGGTTTATGATTGAGTGTGAAATTAATTTGCATGCTGCCCATCCTCTAGAAAAATTTTATTAAGCGCTCTTTCAGCGATTGCTTTTAGAGTAATCTCCTTGTATTCCGTTGACCAGCGCCGGCCGGTACTTACGATCATCTCAGCCACCAATTGATCAGCGGCCGAAGCGATGATTTCTTTATCCGGTCGTTTGCCCAATAAGAGTGCTTGAACTTCAGGGAACAGCATCGGGGTTGCAATCGCAGCGCCAGGGCAGATCCGTATATAGTCGACCACACCAGCCTGGTCAACTGAGCCGATGACGGCAATACTCAAACGCGAGATCGATTGGGCTTTGCGACGACCTATTTTGATAAAACAACTTTTTGCATGGGAGGGAGGTGTTTTAAAGGTAAAGTGGGTCAGCAGCTCCCCGTGAGCGATTTGCGTTTTGTGGGGTCCGGTGACCAGGTCTTGCACTTTCAGCTGGCGTTGCCCTTTTGATGACCGCAGATGTGCTACCGCCTCCAGACAGACCAACGCTGGCAGGGAGTCGGCACAGGCGGCAGCATTCGAGACGTTGCCACCAAAGGTGCCGCAATTGCGCACTGCCGGTCCACCGATCGTTTTACAGGCTTCCACCAGGAAGGGGGCTGTCTTTTGCAGGATCGGATTTTGAATGGCATGCGCAAAGGTCACCGCAGCACCCAGGGAAACCTGATCATCAGCCTGAGAGATCACAGACATTTCTGGAATGCGGCGAATATCCACCAGGCGATCAAACCAGAGGGGGTTTACCCGCAATGCCACATAAATATCCGTACCGCCTGCTAAAGGGATGCTGCGAATATCCGCATCGTTCAAGAGATGAACAGCGTCCTCCATTGTTTTTGCAATTACATAATCAAATTTTGCCATCTAACGTCCATTCTATTAAATCAATTTCTGGTGATTGTTTTTTTTACTTTGATTCACTGGGGTATTAATGATTTTATTTTTCTGGTTTCAAAGTGGAAAGCAGTCATCTTTTCAGGAATGAAAAGCGGTTATGATTTCTATATTAAATTTTACGGGATACTGGTCAGATGTCAAGTGACATTTAACTTAATTTACAGCCACAAATCACAGAAGCCTGAAGAATAGCTGGTTAGGGTTCGCTTGTACAGGTTTCGTCTTGACGGATTGGGTAAGGTGGAGTAGAATTCTGAGCGTTAAGAATTGATGCGGGGTAGAGCAGAGGTAGCTCGTCGGGCTCATAACCCGGAGGTCAGTGGTTCGAATCCACTCCCCGCTACTAAGAGTGAACCAGAGTCCGTCGGGCTCTGGTTTTTCATTAGCCCGGCGCGCAGCGGTAGACATTTTTCCAAAATTGGAGGAATTTCTTATGAACCGCAGTTCGCCGGGCTTGTCAATTGCAAAATCCATCGACGGCTTCCTAAAATTCAAAACAGCAGAGGGGTTAAGCCAACGCACAATTGCCTCCTACGAATACATGCTCAACCATTGGTTGAAATACATTGGAGATCGGAGTGTTTCTGAAATCCAGGCTTCCGACCTTACTGGTTACATGGCCTGGCTGCGCACCGAGTACAAGCCGGTGCGCTTCAATGGTAGTAAAGAGCCATTGTCCGCCAAGTCCATTCGCAATGTATGGGTGACGTTTCGTTCCTTTTTCGGCTGGCTGCATGTGGAGTTCAAGTACACCAACCCTGCTATAGAAATCACTGCTCCTAAATTTCAGACGCATCCCGTTGAAACTTTTACCAAGGAAGACGTCGAAAAGATACTGAAAGCCTGTGTCTTTTCTCGGGAATCTCAAACCGAGGAGAGAAAAAAGTTCGTGATGCGGCGACCGAGTGCCAATCGCGATCAAGCGATTGTTTTGATGTTGCTGGATACCGGATTGCGTGCAACCGAACTTTGTTCGTTGACAATCAACGATGTCGACCTCAAGACTGGAAAGGTCACGATTCGGCACGGAGTTATTGGCGGAGCTAAAGGTGGCAAAGGACGCACTGTGTACCTGGGTAAAGTTGCCCGAAAAGCCATCTGGCGTTATCTTGTTGGA
>JAVEYK010000065.1:0-2059 GCA_034003505.1 Anaerolineaceae bacterium
GGACAAGCCATTGCCCCTACAAATTTCATTAATAGCTAATATTCATTCATCTTGCGGGTTTTGCCAGAAGTTCCACATGCGATTTATGATCATGGCTAATAACATGTGGACCGAAAAAAATAAACAAACGTATAATGACGTCACGATTTCTTTTTCGTGGTCTGATTTCCTCTAAGCGAGGTCTCTCACATTAGGCTTCATAAATTACCTGAAAGGTTTCCAGAATTTGTCTTTTCCGGTAAGGGTTTCTTAAAGCTTCTTTTTCAAGGATATCAACCGGACGTTTGAAGATTTCTTCCAACTCAATTTTCATTTGGGCGATATCGAAAAGGCTGATGCCAATACCATTTTCAAATGAAACCAATACATCAATATCACTATTTTGATTGAAACCTTTTCTCAAAACAGATCCGAACAATCCAAATTCCCTTATACCCCAACGTTGGCAAAAGTTCTTAATCTGGACGAAAGGGATGTCAATTTGAAAAGTTATCATAATTAAATTATAGCATTGAACCTTTTAATTCAGTAACCATCCTGATCATCCTGTGTTAATAGATGTGACCGACACTCTATAACCTTTTAAAGGATATTAAATGAATCAAAGTTTGCAATACACCTTAGTTACCTCACAGAAAGCTCCATTTCAGCAGCTACCCTGGATTGGCGATCACGAACATCTTATCAATCAACCAGAAAATTTTATAAATCTTTTGCAAACGTATAACCAGGCACTCTGGGTGCTCAGGTATGATAATAACATTTTTCTAACATCTCAAGACGGCATTTCTAAAGCAATTTCTAATGGAGATATACAGGCTGAAAGATTGGCATATGTACCTCCCATGCCCATCGAATCGTTTGGAGACCCATCCTTCATGCGCACTTATGGCACTCAATATCCTTATTATGCCGGGGCGATGGCGAATGGAATCTCATCAGTGGAGATGGTGGCGGCGTTGGGAAAGGCCGGTTTTATGGGGTCATTTGGTTCGGCAGGCTTATCCCCCGCCAGAATTGAAGCTGCCATCAAAGCCATCCAACAGGAATTGCCGGATGGTCCTTTTGCGGTCAATTTGATTCACAGTCCGAATGAACCACTACTGGAACGCAAATTAGCTGAGTTGTATCTACAGCTGGGTGTGTGGGTGATCGAAGCCTCTGCCTACATGGATCTGACCTACGCCCTTGTTCATTTTCGTGTAGCCGGATTATCTCAGGCAGCCGATGGCAGCATTCTAATCAAAAATAAAATCATTGCCAAGATCTCCCGCCGGGAAGTGGCAAGAAAATTCATGCTGCCCGCACCGGAGGATTTGCTGAAACAATTGCTGGCCGATGGAAAAATTACAGCGGATCAGGCGGAGCTCGCCCGGCGTGTGCCAATGGCGGATGACATCACCGTGGAAGCCGACTCAGGTGGTCATACCGATAATCGACCACTGGTAGCTCTGATCCCGACCATGCTGGCTGTGCGTGATGAGGTGCAGGCGCGGATGAATTATCCACAATCCGTGCGGGTCGGGGCTGGCGGGGGGATCGGTACGCCGGCGTCGGCGCTGGCTGCTTTTATGATGGGCGCGGCGTATGTGGTGACAGGCTCGATCAACCAGGCTTGCGTGGAAGCGGCAGCCTCTGACCACACCCGTCGTCTCTTAGCCCAGGCGGACATGGCAGAGGTGATCATGGCACCGGCGGCTGATATGTTTGAGATGGGCGTGCGTGTCCAGGTATTAAAACGTGGCACCATGTTTGCCATGCGTGCCGCGCGTTTATATGAGTTGTACAACCGCTATAATTCGGTCGAAGAAATACCGCCTGCGGATCGTGAAAAAATTGAAAAAACCATCTTCCGGCGCAATCTGGATGAAATCTGGGAGGAAACCCAGGCATTTTTCCGTGAGCGCGATCAAAAAAACCTGGAGCGAGCCTACGCTGACCCGCACCATAAGCTGGCCTTGATCTTCCGCTGGTATCTGGGCTTGACCTCACGTTGGTCAGTGGTGGGTGAACCTGGCCGGGAAATGGACTACCAAATCTGGTGCGGTCCGGCCATGGG
>JAVEYK010000065.1:2159-17344 GCA_034003505.1 Anaerolineaceae bacterium
ATTTAGAAAAGTGAGAAACTCAGGTGAATGTGGGCTTTTGATCCCCAAGTGCAATGCACCAAATGTTCATCAAGACAGATTCAAGCACATTCCCAACCGGATTTATCCGGTTTGAACATTCGTAGCCATGGACTTTAGTCCTTGGTGGCTCATTCCCATATGTCCCTCGCTGACCGATTCTCTGGCGTAGAATTCGAAGATGATTACAGGATCTGGATCAAACGATCAGGAGAGATTTCAAGATCCGGGTGTTTTTGTTTTATGGCCAGGGTGAGAACAGCTTGATCTACCCTCTTCCAGAATAATTGCAAGTGAGCTGCTTCTGGCGGGCATTGTCTGATTTTAAGTGGCTGCCAATCATCCTCCGCGTTAAGATCTGGAATTCCCAATGCGATCTGGCGCGTATCTATCCGCAGACCCAACTGCAGGGCTTTCAGCAGTGCTTCTCTGCCGCTCCATAAAAGCGAAGCTGCCAGAGCTTGTTGCTGAGCCGGGAGACCAAATACCCGGTCGGCTTCCTGTGCAGTGAAATAATCCTGCACAAAGCCCTGGGATTTAGGTTCGATCAATTCAAGATCGATCCCGATGCTGATGTCCGGGTCACGGCAGTAAGCAGCCACTGCGTATTCTCCGCGATGGCTGATGGATAATGATCCTTGGTTTCGCTTTCCCTGCCATTCAACAAACGGGGCACCACTGGCTTCATTTAAAATGGAGAGTTCGCTTAATTCATAAGGTGCATTCCCAAACAAAATCTCAGCTACCAGCGATTTGGCTGCCCAACGCCCGGACAGCCAATCCAGAACTCGTTTTGGAAAACGGTATTGCTGCAAGCGGGTTTGTTCCGGGCTGGATAACCAGGTCAGGTCTTCAGGCACTGTCCCGAGCCTGAGCATGTTCCAGTAGACAGGTGAGGTAGATTTCATGAAGAAGAAAGGCAGAGACCATTCATGAAATGGTCTCTGCCGATCCGTTTATTTTAATAAAGCTTTGATGGGTGTCAGCAATTCCTGCTCAACCGTATATGGCAGGGGAGCGGTGCGATAATTCTCAATCTCCAGATACACCTGTCCTTTACTGTCAATCACACGAGCATCAAAGTATTGTTCACCTGCGCTGGAGGTACCAGGTTGCACTTCTGCATAGATGGGCAACCCATTAACCTTGTTCTCAAACAAACGCAGCGTCCCGATTGATTTTGGCAGGCTCAGGCTGCCACCATTGCCAACATCCCACATTCCGGCGGTCTGGAAACACAATTCAACCAGAATCGGCACACTCAGCAGGCTCTTTTCCTGTTGAGAGATGGGCGGGATCTGGCGATTCAGTTTTCCCATAACCAGATTCCCGTTCATTTGCACGCCTTCCAGAACCTGAAATGCCGGACCGTGGAAATAAAGTTTGTAGATATCCTTTGCCAGCAAGGTGTAGGCACCATTCCAATGTGGCACTTTGCCTTCCGTTTTTAGCAGAGGCTGATTGGATGGCACAAGGTATACCTGACCGGAGAAGTGCAACAGATGATCGGTACGTTGATGTGCACGCGCTAAATCCGATTCGAGGGTCACGTTTGCGACCAGACCATTTTCCTGATGAACCACCTGTGCTTTCCAGGTGATGCGGCGTGGTTCATCGCGATAGAATTTGAAGGGAGTCAAAAATTCAATATTGGATAAGCCTTCCACCCGGAACCCAGCTTTGGCTGAGCCGATGCTGGAGGCGATATGCTGTGCAGCCACTGCAAAGCCTTCAATACCCATGACACCCGGTAAAAGTGGAATACCATTCAGGCTATGATCCTTCAGGAAGGCCTCCTGACTGGGATCCAATTCTGCTTCCAGTAAGATGCCATCCTGCAGACTAACGCCACTGACACGGCTGAGCATGACATGAATGGGTTGACCGCTGGTGAGCGCCAGGTTGGCTTTTTCAATGTCCAACCCGCCGTTCGGATCTGTTTGGGTTTCCAATAGCCCCAGGGATCCGGCCAGAACGACTTCACCACGCGAACCGGCTTCCAATTCCTGCCGGACGCAGGCAGCTGCCTGTTGGGGATGGATCATTTCAATCCCGGCGCGTTTCATCAGCTCGGGGATATGACCACGGCTGGCCATACCGACTTCTGCCCAGGCTCCCCAATCGATGGTAACGACCTGCATTTCAGGGTATTGCTGACGAAAAGCAGAGGTTAGCCGGCAGAGCAGGTCATTGGCGGCACTGTAATCGGTTTGACCGGAATTTCCAAAGCGGCCTGCCACAGAACTAAAATTGACGATCGCTTTTGGCAATTTGTGGGCATCTTCGAGGGCTTTGACCAGGTTGAAAAATCCTGTGGCTTTCACATTGATGATCTGCCTGAATTCTTCTTCACTCTTGGATTCCAGTTTACGGCTTTTCTCCACACCGGCAGCATGAATGAGTACATCCACCCGCTCTTCTTTTTGAAGAATTTGATCAACCACGTCCTTGACTGCCTTTGCATCACTGACATCGCAAGGCAGGTACACCGCCCGGCCACCGAATTGCTGAATGGTTTCCATGGTTTTCAAGGTGGCAGCAGCCCGTTCCAGTGCAGCGATTTCCTGGTTGATAATGGCTGGGGTCGCTTTCTGTCCGTTTTTGGATAAGCGTTGTAAGATCGCGAACTTCAGTTGTTCGGGATCGTTCGTTAGTAATGCCAGTTCGGGATTTTCTTTCTCAGGCAATTTGCTGCGGGCTAAAAGGTAGAAATGTCCCTGGGTATGCTGCGCCAGATCTGTGAGAATGGGTGCGGTAATGCCACCGGTACCACCGCTGACGAGGAAAACAGCTCCCTGGGGGAGTGGATGGGTTGGCGTGCTCTCGATGTCTGCATCCTGCAGCACCAGGGTAAAGCGCTGATCCCCATCCCAACCTACTTCCATCACTGCCGGGTCCAACAGCGTTTCATCCACCAGCTTGCTGGCCAGGCTGGCTGGTTTTTCTTTGCTGGAAAAATCGACCACTTTCACAAAAATGTTGTCACGTTCGCGGGCGATGGCTTTGGTAAAACCAGCGGCTGCACCTGCTAAGGGATTGTCGGCACCATGGGTTGAAAGACCCTGTAAGCCGTCCATGCGGGTTGCCACCACCAGGAATTTGAGATCTGGCAATTCACGTATGACGGTCACCAGATCGTAAAGTTTGGTCTCAAGCGCTTTTTGCCAATCTGCATCATCCATTTTACTGAAGGGTAGTTCCTTGTCCAGGGTGGATAAGAAATACAAACCATCGACTGTGCCAGCATCGGACCAATGCTTGATCTTGCTGATCAAATCTTCCTGGTTGGAAACCTGAATTGACAGAACTGCCACCTGGCGATCTTTCAATTTCTTTTCCAATGACGTGGCAACTTTTCCGTTGTCCTGAATGATGATCACCCGTGAGCCCTCTTGCAGCACAATCCCCGAAGGTGTGCAAAGATCCAGTCGCGGTCTTAAGACGGCTACCGGTACTCGACGCCGGATGTTTGAACCTGATTCAGTTGCCTCCGTTGATGCAGGCTCTTCTACGCTCTCAACATCTGGCTCATTGTTGCTGTTCGCTGGTATGCGGCTATCCACCACAAACTGCACCACTTTTTGAAGGGTGTTGTAGTCAGACAGGCGTAAATCTTCGCGGCGGGGGATGCCAAAATTCTCACGGATGCTGGCAAATAATTCAGCCTGCTTGACCGTGTCAATTCCCAGATCGGCTTCCAGATCGAGCTCCATATCCAGCATTTCCACCGGATAGCCGGTTTTCTCACTGACCTTCTCCAACACCACCTGCGCAACCTCATCATTTTGCGGTGCGGAGGTAGATACTGCAACGACTGCCTGCACCGGTTCAACAACCGGTTCAGGTTCTGGGAATGTGGTGGTGGGCTTATTTGCTTCCACCTGGGCTGGCAGTGCGGGTTCATCACTGGCCCAGCCTTGCGGTCCCTGTCCAAATTGCCAGGTGGAGATGCTGGGTTTACCTGTGGGCGCGCCAGTATGTTTGATGCGTAAATTGTGCTGGACAACTTCCAATTCGGGTTGTTGATAACCGGAAACGGATGCCAGCCAGTGTTGGTATTGTTGTTGATTGACCCGTTCTCCGACACCAGCGACCTTGCGCAGCAGTGTCATGGCGATTTGTGAGCCGAAACCAGCTCCTAGCCGCAATGAGTACTGCACCGGGTATTTTCCACCATGCGAGAGATTGAGATCTCCCAGCTCGGGGTCAGGTTCAAAGTCTTTGTCGTAATGAGCGATGGGAGGTACGATGCCAAATTCAAGCGCTTTGACTGCGATCACATCTTCCACACCAACCCCCATGGTATGGCCGGTGAAGCCTTTGGTGTTGGCAATGATGACTTTGTTGGCCTGGTCACCAAATGTAGCGCGCAAAGCATGTATTTCAGCAGCGGCGCTGCCACCACGTGCGGGTGTATAGGTCTCATGCGAGACGAAGACAGTCTGGGCAGCGATCTCTTTCCGTTGGATGCCGAAGCGCTGTTCAGCCTGCGCCACAACCCGCTGCATAACCTCACTGACATGGGGAACATCCAGGCGGGTGCCATGGAAAGCAGAATTGGCAATCTGACTGGAGAGAAGTTCACAAATTCCGCGCATACCACGCTCACGCACGGCATCCTCGGCTTCTATCACCAGAGCTGCAGCACCCATCCCCATGATCATGCCATTACGGCGGCGGTCAAAGGGCAGGGCTGCCATGCGCACATTTCCTTCGGTCGTGGCAGCACCGCTGGCCATCAAACCGGTACCAATCCAGTTGACCAGATTGCCACTGGTGACATCATCACCGGCAACCACGATCACCCGGCGGCATCGGCCTGAGCGAATCCAATCTTCTGCAATCGAGATGGCATGTGTGGTCGTTGCACAGGCAGCATTGACATGCGTGTTCGGACCACGCGCACCGATGTGTTCGGCGAATTGGGAATGTCCCATCGCCAGCACCCGAAAGACAAAATGACGGTTGAAATGATAGTCATTAGCTTGCAGTTGCTCTTCAACTTGCTTTAATTTTTCCTGGATGGTCTGGGCGGCTTTGTTATCAGTGCCATTCAACATTTGAATGACATCCAATAATTGTTGTTTTTGTGCCAGTAAATTTTGAAAAGTGTAATACCGGTCGGCTTCATCCGCCATGCGGTCCAAACCTGGAAAAGCGGAACCAAAAATCACACCGGTTTCCTCCTGCAGGGCTTCCGGTAACATCCAGCGGTTGGGCAGCAATGTGCCTTTACTGGTGGTGCGATAATTCATAACCAGTGGAATACCAGCATCCCGTAAGGCATCAATCCCGGCTGCAATCGCCAGTTGGGTGCTGATATCGGTGGCATCCACGCGATCCTCCGGAATACCAAATTCTTCGCTTGGGTCAAAGGCACCACTCTGGCCGGCCAGCTTTACCGTAGCTTCCAGATCGTCAATATCGACCATCATTGCTCCGGCTGCATGTTTAACCAGGCGGGTGACGCGTTTATCGAGCATGTTCTGACGTGTTTTTTGTGGAAAAGACTCGATTAATACCTCCCCGTTCAGCAACCTTTGCACATTATCTTCTGCGAAAACCATTCCATTCTTTCCGGGAAGTCCCAACCCAGCCCCGCTGATCACCACCGATCCCGTTAAGGGGACGCGACCATTCGACACAACAGGTTGAGGGCTGGTGTGGGATGTGGCAGGTTGGGATGTGGTCGCCGGATCAGATTTCGTTGCTGTCGGTAAACCAGCCGCATACAGAGCGCACAGGGCCTCATTGAAGGAGGGTAAGGCACCCTTGCGGGGATGGTTGGTTGCCAGAAGCGTGACTGCGGCATTGTCTTTGAAAATATCGCTGGTGAGCGCATTTAATACGCGTTTCGGCCCCACCTCCACAAAAATCCGTGCACCATTTTCATATAATTTAGTGGCACCTTTGATGAATTGCACCGGAGAAGCAACCTGATCCGCCAGGAGATTGAGAATTTCTTCGCGACCGGATGGATACCAATCCCCGGTGACATTAGCAGCCACCGGTATTCTGGGGGCTTGCAAGTCCATGCGTTCGATGACCTTGCGCAAGGGCAGGCTGGCTGGTGCCACAATTTTAGTGTGAAAAGCATGGGAAACCGGGATTTTGACCGCCTGGAAATTGGCAGACATGAAGGCCTGAATGGCAAGATCGATGCCTCTGGTTGACCCGGCAATGACCGATTGCAAGGGGCTGTTGATATTTGCCAGCACAACATAATCTTCAATCGTACCCAGAATGCGTTCCACCTCTTGCAATGGGGCGGATACGGCCGCCATGCAGCCATTATCCTCCATAGCAACTTTCACCATTTCGCGACCACGGGCACTGACCACTTCCAGGGCTTCATCAAAGCGTAAGACACCGGCAGCTACCAGTGCCGCATATTCCCCCAGGCTATGACCAATGACCATATCCGGCACGAATCCGTATTTTTGCAATAAGCGCAGTAAGGCTACATTGGCGGTCAACACGGCTGGCTGGGTGATGGTGGTGTCTCTTAATTTCTGTTCTGCTGCTTTAAGACTGGCTTCATCCCCATCGGCGTAAATATAATCGGTGAGTGGCTTCCCTAACAGGGGTTCCATCACGCGGTCTGCTTCTACAAAGACTGCATCCACCACCGGCTCAATGGCGCGTAATTCCTTCAACATATTCACATATTGTGAACCCTGCCCCGGGAAGAGAAAAGCCACCTTGCCAGGTGTTCCGCTACCGCGATAGACACCTTGCGCCGTCATCGCTTGCCACATGGCTGGGTTTTCTGAGTCGAAGGCTTTTAAGGCTTTTTCTGCGCGTTTGATGAACTCATCGCGATCACCATAATCAATCGCTAACCGTTCGGTTGCGCTCAGCTGATCAGGGGAGGGGATTTGAGAAGGGGCGAGAGCGCCCTGTTGCGCCTGCGCTAATGAATTCTGTAGCTTACCTTTTAATTCTGCAGTGGTATTGGCGGAGAGAAAATGCAAACCGCGGAAATGTTCTGATGCTGGAGCGGCAGGGGAGCTGGCAGGTGCGCTGGAATCAGCTTCTACATTATTTGTAGGAGCTGATGCCGGTTGACTACCGGCGTTTTCTTTGAAGAAATTGATCACTTTTGCCAGGGTGTTGTAATCGGATAAGCGCAAATCTTCCCGGCGCGCGACGCCATAATGGCCGCGAATAGCAGCGAAAAGCTCTGCCTGTTTGACGGTATCGACACCTAAATCGGCTTCCAGATCGAGATCCAGATCAAGCATTTCAGCGGGGTAACCGGTTTTTTCTGCCACCTGTTGAATCACAAATTGGGTGATCTCCGCATCGGATGCTTTACCAGCGCTGTCAGTTGCACCTGCGCTAACGGCAACCGGTTCAGTAACGACTGGTTGGGGGGCTGAATCTATCTGCGTGGACTGATCGGAAGTGGCTGCATTGTCCATGACAAAGCCGATCACTTTTTCGAGGGTATTGTAGTCCGATAAGCGTAAATCCTCTCGGCGGGGAATCCCGAAATGTTCACGGATACTGCGGAAGAGCTCGGCTTGTTTGACGGTATCGACTCCCAAATCAGCCTCCAGGTCCAGCTCCACGTCCAGCATTTCCACCGGATAGCCTGTTTTTTCACTCACGGCCGCCAATACAAAATCTCTGACGGCCTGGTTTTCAACGTGCTGGCCGGAAGTGACCGCAACGGTAGGAGAGGTGACTACCTGATCCACTTGCCTGGCAGCCACAGCCGGAACACTAAAGACAGGCTGTTGATCTTCATGCAGCCCGGGCACGTATTCCTCCACCACGACATGGAAATTGGTGCCACCGAAGCCAAAGGAACTGACCCCAGCCCGGCGAATTTCAGCGACTGGCTTTTCCCAGGGTTTTGCCTGGGTATTGACATAGAAAGGCATGTGCTCAAAATCGATATTGGGGTTTGGTTTATGAAAATTGACAGAAGGGGGTAGCATTTTCTGATCCAGCGCCATGGCTACTTTTGCCAGACCGGCAGCACCGGCAGCACTTTTGAGATGGCCAATATTGGATTTGACGGATCCTAATGCGATGCTGTGAACCGGGATGCCGAACTTGCCAAATATTTCATTCAGGCTGTTGACTTCGACCACATCACCAACCCGGGTGGAAGTGCCATGCCCTTCCACCAATCCGGCACTGGCAGGGGTAACACCTGCGTTTTTCCAGGCGCGTTCAATCGCACGCTGTTGCCCGATTGGGTTGGGGGCGGTGATGCCCTTGCCTTTGCCATCCGAACTGGAACCGATCCCGCGGATGACAGCATAGATCTTATCGCCATCGCGTTCAGCATCTGCCAGCCGTTTGAGCAAAAAGATAGCGGTGCCTTCGCCCATCACAAAGCCATTCGCACCGTCTGCATACGGGCGCGATCCATCGGCACTGAGTGCGCCGATTTTCGAGAATTTGACATAGGACTCGGGTCCCATATTGCGATCCACTCCGCCTGTTAGAGCTGTATCGTATTGAAAGCTGTTTAAACCCTGAACGGCTGCCTGCACAGCGGCCAGAGAGGATGCACAGGCGGCATCAGTGACGAAATTCGGCCCGCTGAAATTGAACACATTCGCAATGCGACCGGCAATGATATTGGATAACTCCCCAGACATTGTGTCTTCGGTGATATCCGGAATTTGGGAGCGAATATTCGTTTGAAAGCCCTCAATCAATTGTTGTTGAACGGCAGCAGGCAGGTTTCTGAATGCTTCGGATCCTTCCAGGGCCTGCACATATTCCGGCAGCAGAATACGCATCGTGGTACGATAATGGCGTTCTCCGGCATTAGAATTTCCGAGAATCACAGCCATTCTTTCCGGGTCGAGCGTGCGTTCGGGATACCCATAATCGCTGAGCGCCTGGTGGCTGGCGGCAATTCCCCATTGCTGGGTGAAATCCATTTGTGCCAGCACAGTCGGTGGAATGGGGATGCGCATCTTGATGGGGTTGAACTCAAAATTTGTCACCCAGGACCCAATTTTGCTATAAGACTTATCCGGCACTTTTGGATCATGATCGTAGTAAAGATTGGTATCCCAACGGTCAGCCGGAACATCCTTAACCGAATAATGCCCTTTGAGAATGTTTTCCCAGAAAATCCTGGCATTGACAGCATCGGGCATAATTGCCCCGATCCCCACGATGGCTACTGGTTTTTGTTCATGCATAATTTTAACCTCCAATAAATAACATTGATCACCTGAAACCGAAAAATGATAGAGAATTGACCTGTTCAGGGTTTGATTTTTTTCTAAACAGGCTGCGAAGTGCAATGGATTGTCCGGGTGTTGGCAACATCCAACACGATTTCGCAATTTAAAGACAGCTCAACAGGTGATTGTCTAATTTGCAGAAACACTTGATTAAAAAAAGAGTTACGGAAATATTCGTTTTGATGACATTATTTTTCCATAATTGAATTGGAGATTAAAAATCTGTATACTTAGGAATATCGATTCATCATCGTTCCCAACTTGCCCTGAAAATGAATCTCCAGGTGATCATGAAAGGATAGGTCAATCATGAAGCAAACCAGCTGGATTGGTCAGACTTTAAATAAGCGTTATCAAATACAGGAACTGCTTGGGCAAGGGGGGATGTCAGCAGTATATAAAGCATTCGACCCGAATTTAAGGAGAACTGTAGCGATTAAGATGGTTCATCCTCACCTGAGTAGCGATGAATCATTTATCAAACGATTCATGGAGGAGGCAGCGGCTATTGCTTCTTTGCGTCATCCGAATATTGTACAGGTATTTGATTTTAATTCGGATGAAGACATTAATTACATGGTGATGGAATACTTGCCAGGGGAAACCCTCCAGGCGCGTTTGCAACGGTTGAACAAAAACCAGAGAAAAATGACCATCGATGAAGCTGTTCAAATCACTATGAACGTTTGTGATGGTTTGAATTATGCGCATAAGCGGGGGATGGTCCATCGAGATATAAAACCAGCCAATATCATGCTTGATATCAACAATCAGGCGATCCTGATGGATTTTGGGATTGTAAAAATTGTAGGGAGTGCAGCTCACACCTTGACAGGAGCAGTTATTGGCACAGCAAATTATATGGCACCGGAGATCATCCGTTCAGAACCTGCTGACCAAAGATCAGATATTTATTCTTTGGGAATTACATGTTATGAAATGTTGGGTGGATCACCGCCTTTCGAGGCAGATTCTGCCATGACGATCATGATGATGCATTTGAATGATCCTATTCCAAATTTGGAACAAATCCGTGATGATTTACCCAAAGATTTGGTAAATATTGTTTACAAGATGCTGACCAAAGACCGCAAGGATCGCTATCAAACTGTAGATGAATTATCCGATGATCTGAGAAAATTAACCCAAAAGATCACCACAAATGAATTGGAAACTCCCGAGTCAGAAAGGTCACAATCCGATCAAGCTGAAATTAACATTTCCACGCAGATTATTTCTCCACCGGGAGATGCTAACAATTATGCCACTTTGGTTGAAACCCCGGAAAATACAAAAAGAGTGGATGAAATTCCGGCAACACTGATTGAAATTCCAGAGAAGACACAGATTAAGGAAAGAATTGGAAAGAAGAAGCGCATAAATTGGGGGGTAGTAGGACTTATTTCAGGGCTATTGGTCATTACGGCAATCGTCATCATTGGCATTTCTACATCCTGGTTTGGATTTTCAGAGCAAATCGGGGTTGTGAAGCCAGGTTCGACAGCTACATCGCAAATCATGGGTGAAGAACCCACTAATAAACAAAATACTTTGGTTACCCAGGCAACAATCCATCCAGAAGATGGAGACAACTTAAAAGCAACTGAGTTGGCTGAACAAATGGAAAAAGAAAAATTTTTAGTTTGTCTCCTGACCGATACCGGTTCATTGGCTGGCTCTCCTTTTCTCGAAAATGCATTTATGGGCATAAAAAGAGCACAGGATGAATTGGGAGTGAGGGGTGAATATCTGGAATCGAACGATGAGTCCCAATACGAAATGCATTTAAATCAATTTATTGAGATGAGATGTGGATTGATCATTTCTGCTGGTTATATGTTGGGAGATATAACCATTCGATATGCCGAGATGCATCCTGATACCAAATTTTCGATCCTTGATTTTGCAGAAAACGGTGGTTTACCGAATTTAATGAATTCGGTCTATCAAATTGACCAAGCTTCGTTTATGGCTGGTTACTTAGCAGCTGCCATGACAAAAACACAAACCGTTGCCACCTATGGTGGTATGCCAATCCCACCCGTAGAAATGTTCATGGATGGCTTCGCCAGAGGTGTTCAATTTTACAATGAAGCAAAAGGGAAAAATGTTCGGGTGATCGGGTGGAATATGGAAAATCAGGGAGGGAGGATTTTTATTGATTCATTTGATAATCAGGGTCTTGGGGAAGAAATCGCGAATGAATTTCTCTCTCAATCAGCAGATATTATTTACCCGGTGGCTGGTTCTGCAGGGTTAGGTTCAGCAGCTGCTGTAATGAACCATGGGTCAGGATACATAATTGGGGTGGATAGCGATTGGGCTGAGAAATATCCTGAATTTGCACCCATTTTACTGACCTCTTCCATAAAAAGGATGGATCAAACAATTTTTGCTTTAATTCAAGTAACAATGGAAGGGAATTTTGGTGGAGAAAGATATGTCGGTAATTTAGAAAATGAAGGGGTTGGGTTAGCGCCATTTCACGATTCTGAGGCAACGATCCCTGATGAAGTAAAAGTTGAGTTAGAGGAAATTAGAGAATTAATCATTTCAGGACAGATTGAATTTAACCCGATTTACCAGTATAAATGATCATCAGGTTTCACTTGACGACAAAAGCCAGCAAACCTGGATGATGGATGTGTCGCTGTTTTTCCGTGATTGGATGCGAGTAGAAATGGAGTTATCAATGGTTAAAAAAATTCTGGCAATTGTGCTATTTTGGCTGGTGATCTTTGTCGCCGCATTTGTGGTCCCGCGCTTGATTGAACCCATAGGCAGTGGGTTTACGCGTGGCACGAACCGCTTGCCATTGCTGTTGGGCTTGCAGTGTTTTGGTTTTATTGTGGCACTGGTTTCAGCCGGATTCACTTATAAAAACCGCGCAAAAATTACAAAATGGATGGTGGTCGCAGGATTTGCGCCACTATCCATCGATGTGATATTTGTGGTATTGATGGTGTTATTTTACGGCGGGTCAATCATCATTGGCATGCTGACTAGACAGAGGTATTAGGGAAATCATCTAGATTTATAACTAAATTTGATTTCCGGGTTTTGCGTTATCGCAGCACGAAAAGTAGAGGAATTCAAGTATTATAAACACCTGCAAAAAAGATGAATTAGTGCTAAACTTAAGTAAGTGATACTTAAGTTTTCATTAGATTAAATTTAATCAAAAGAGCTGATCTTTGCGAAAACCAGGGTTTCATCTGGTCTAAGCCCCGATCAAATGAAAAAAAATTACCTGTTTTGTATGATAGAAAAAAGAGATTTTGGAGTATGGCATGCCACAAATTGAGTTGAATATCAATGGTAGAGATTACACATTGGACGTTGAGGATAACGAAACATTATTAACTGTTTTACGCGAAAGGTTTGATCTGACCGGCGCGAAACCTGCCTGTCAGACCGGGGATTGTGGGGCTTGCAAAGTAATCATCGATGGGATTGCTGAAAATTCCTGCATGAAAGTGGCTAAAAAACTGGCTGGGAAAAAGATTGAGACAATTGAAAACCTCTCTACACCTGAAAAGTTACACCCACTCCAGCAAGCATTCATTGAAACAGGCGCGGTCCAGTGTGGATATTGCACCCCTGGGATGATCATGTCCGGCAAAGCTTTACTGGATGCCAACCCGCATCCTCAAGATTTTGAAATTCTGGAGGCGATCGATGGTAACATCTGCCGCTGTACTGGCTATGTGAAAATTGTGGATGCCATCAAATTGGCGGCAGACCGGATGAGCGGAGGTGAACAATGAGTAAGTCCGAGGTGATTGGGAAACAGGTACCCATCCGCGATGCCGTCCTGAAAGTCACTGGAGAGATGAAATATGTAGGTGATATGAAATTACCCAGGATGTTGACAGCCAAACTGCTGCTCAGTCCTTACGCCCATGCGCGCATCAAATCAATTGACACCTCAGAAGCGGAGAAATTGCCGGGAGTGCATGCCATTGTCAGTTACCAGAACACACCCGCTTACCTGTATAACAGTTATCTGAGAATTTTCGAGGATGAAATTCCGCGCACCGAGCAGGTCTTCAGTGAAGTCATGCGCTTTGTGGGCGACCGGGTGGCGGCAGTCGCAGCCGAGGATGAAAAAACTGCGGAAGCAGCCCTCAAATTAATTAAGGTGGAATATGAAGAGCTGCCAGCCGTTTTTGATCCGGAGAAAGCCCTGGAAGAAGGAGCTCCAGCCATTCATCCCGGTGGCAACAAAGTTGGCGAAGAATTCACCGAAGCGGGCAATGTGGATGCAGCCTGGGAGCAGTGTGACCGCATCTTTGAAGACCGCTATGAAATGCCGCCTCTGCATCACATGGCAATGGAAACGCACACAGCCATTGCCGATTATAATTCGCGGGGAAAATTGACCATCTACACACCCACTCAGAATGCGTTCAACCTCAGAATCCTGCTATCACGCATATTTGATCTGCCGATGACGCAGGTGCGCATCATTCGTCCCGCCATTGGTGGTGCTTTTGGTTCAAAAATTGAGCTGAATCTGGAAGTTGTGGTGGCTGCCCTGGCAATGAAAACCAAACGACCGGTGAAATTGGTCTTGAACCGTAGAGAAAACATGCTGCTGAGCCGTACCCGCCACGCTGCCGTGATTTATATCAAAACCGGCATGCTGAATGATGGCACCATCCTGGCACAGGATTTTAATGTGATAGTGAATACCGGTGCCTACGCTTCCAGTGCCATGGATGTTGTGGGGGCGATGGCACAAAAGCCGTTCAAGGTTTACAAAGTGCCTAACATGCGCTTCCGCGGCATTCCGGCGTATACCAATTTACCGATAGCCTGTGCCATGCGCGGGTTTGGGTCGCCGCAAATATTCAATGCCCAGCAGGTTCAGTTGGGGAAAATTGCGCGAGAAATGGGATTGGACCTGGTTGATATCCAGCTCAAAAATGCAGTCAGCCCGAATGGAATTGACCAACGCTGGAAGTCCCCACTGGGTAACCCGCGGGTGGAAGACATCATCCGCCGGGGAGCAGAAATGTTCCATTGGGATGAGCGCATGAAAAACAGGCATACCCCATTAGAAGCGGGCTGGAAACGAGGCATTGGTATGGCGATTGGCAGCCACGGCAATAGCCTGTACGGTGCCCACCGCGATATTATGGCGGTTTCACTGAAACCGAATGAGGATGGAACTTTCGTTTTGTATACCGGCGCTCACGATATGGGCAATGGTTCCGTCACCATGCAGACGCAGATGGTGGCCAGTGCCCTGGGCATTCAGCCGGAGGATATTGAAACGGTGGAAGCCGACACTGACCTGGTGCCCTATAATCTGGCTGATTATGCCAGCCGGGGTGTTTTCGTGGAAGGTATGGCAGCCAAAAAAGCAGCCGAGAACATGCGCGCCCAATTAGCCGAAAAAGCGTCCAATTTCCTAGATTGTTCGAACTCGGAGGTTGAGTTTATAAATGGTAGTGTTCGGGTGGATAGCCATCCGGATCGTAACATGACATTGAGTGAATTGATCACGCGAACTCAATTAGAAGACGAAGTGGAACTCATGGCATTTCAGTCCTACGCTTCTAAATCCAACCCGACCTCTTATGGTGCCCACTTTGTGGAGTTATGGGTGAATGAAGAACTCCACCAGGTAAAAATTATAGACTATGTGGCTGTGCATGACGTTGGAACGGTCATCAACCGCATGGGCATTGAAGGCCAGTTGGAAGGTGGAATTGAAATGGGGATCGGTTATGCCTTATATGAAGAGCTGATCTTTGATGAGAAAGGCAAGCTGAAGAATAACACCCTGAGAAAATACCGGCGAACACATCCCAGCGACATGCCTCAGAATCTGATCACCGATTTCATAGAAGCGAATGAACCGGCTGGCCCGCATGGTGCAAAAAGCATTGGCGAATGCGCCACAGTGCCGGTTGCTGCGGCTGTTTTTTCTGCGGTGTGTGA
>JAVEYK010000066.1:0-17205 GCA_034003505.1 Anaerolineaceae bacterium
CCATTATTCAACTCAAGACAATTAGGAAAATCCTGTGAACATTCTGTTCTGCCCCAGGTTAGATTTCTATCCACTGTGATTTTATTTTTAACTGACGGGTAAGCCAGGGTAATTTGCCCTACCCATTTTGGGCCAAAATCAACAATATTGTTTTTTATCAGAATCGTTTCGATATTGGCAGTGGCGATGTAAATACCTGCGCCACCATTTCCTGTGCTTCTAAAGATTGTATTGTTATAGATATTAATATTTTTTCTTAGACCATTGCCTCCGGTGGCATGGAGTAATATGCCTGAAAAGTTAGAGTCAATCACAATATTGTTGTAAATATTAATATTCTCTACAGTACCTCCCCGCTCAGAACCGATAGAAATTCCGCCAGCATGCTCGATACGATTGGAGTAAATATCCACATTATGGAGAGATGGTGTGCCATTTAACCCTGCTTCCCAGGCGTCGAGGTAGATTGCCCCATCCTGATAAAAATTATGAACATAGTTGTGATGAACACTTCCCTCATAGCTTGAATTTTTTATATCAATGCCAGCCGCGCCCAGGTAATTGTTGAAGTTTTCAAAATATACCTCATTGTTTTTTACTTCAAAATTGGCAACAAATGAAATTGTTATACATTCTTCATGCCCTTGCGGCATCGGTAGATTTCGAGCATTTACAACTGTATTGTTATCAACGATGATATTGGAACTGTGCCAAACGCCAATCCCTGAAGAGACACTTTCTTTGGTGTACGAATTTTCTATGAGAATTTTATCAGCAAGAAATACCTTGATTGCCTCATTATTTGAATTCAATACCTTTAAATTGGTGAGAAAGATATTCGAGCTCAGTACTTTTGGATTGCTTGTTCCGGAAACATACACACCAATATTTCTGGAGTTCTGGATCGTGAGATCCTGGATTATTATATAGTGTTTATTTTTTACATTTACGAGACCTTCTGAAGGATTGGAAAGATTAATACCGCTGCCATCCACGATCACAGCTTCATTTGGATAGGCACCGTAGGTAATATAATTTCCTGCAGTGCCGGAGTTGGCAGGGAGGATGGTTTCTCTGTAAGTGCCTCCCCGAATCAGTACAGTCTCTCCGGCAACCAGGGTTCTGGCTGCTTTTTGAATAGTGCGCCAGGGTTGTGATAAGGTGCCAGGATTATTATCATTTCCTGACGTAGATACATAATAGACTCCCCCATTGTTCCCATTTTGGACAAGGGGTAAATAAATGGTGTTTGGCAAGCCTGAGCTTTGGATTGAAGAAGAATCGCTGTCATTTATTGAATCTTCACCTGGCATAAAGGCACTTATTTCTGATGTTTCAGCAGCATTCACCTGTCGAATTGGCAGGAAAATTAAAGCAAGTAATATTACCAAAATTAATTGGCGATTTCGCTTATTCATGGTTATCCTCATTTTGTTAGTTCATATATCTAGAAAAAAAGACGAGTCCGAAGAATTCCAGACTCGTCTTTTCGATTGTTCACATCAATGTGGAGTTCGGCAGTCTGGCAACCATTCCCATACGGGGTTAGGTCCATAACGTTGCGTCCCCGACTTTCATCGGGTTTGCTTTTATCGTTCAAAGTCGAATATAACAGAAAGTTTTTCGATTGACAGTAACAAAAGTAACAAAAATAATCTGACAGGAACCGGCGGGAGGGCGATTATTGTCATTTTTTAGCGCTCCGGGAATAAATAATCTGGTTAAAAGGAAGAAGCTGAACCTTCATCCATACCCCTATCCCTCCGGCCAGGGAAAAACCCACCTCTTGACGAGGGAGATACCCAACCCAATAGGGGCGTTATCGTGAAGCTTTTGTGGTACAACTGAAGCGGTCGAAAACCCCCATTTTTTGTTAAGGAGCACAAACCTTGAAGCGCATTTCGAAAGTCATGAACCTTTTCCCGCGCACATTGCAGTTGTTTATGACCGGTATGATCCTGGCCAATATCGCTGCCAGTATGTATGACCCATTGTTGCCGTTGTATCTTCAGCACCTGGGGGCAGATGTGCGCCAGGTTGGGCTATTTTTCACCCTGGCAGCGGTTTTACCTTTATTATTCCAGATCTTTGGCGGCTGGATTTCTGATTCAATTGGACGGTTGAAAGCGGTTGCGATCGGCAGTGTGGCCAATATGTTCACTTTTGTGATCTTCCTGCTGGCACCCAGTTGGGAATGGGGTCTACTGGCTATGGCAACAGGTGCCATCGGTCGCTCCTTCGTCGCACCCAGTTTTCGTGCCTATATCGCAGAGCAATCCACTGAGAATAATCGAGGCAAAATCTATGGGATTGCCGACACCGTCTTTGCGGTGGTGGGTGTGTTAGGTCCTCCTTTGGGTGGCTTTCTATCCGATCAATACGGTTACTCTATGATGTTCATTGTAGCCGCCGGATTTTTCAGCCTGGCAACGGTGCTGCGGATTGGCATGGCTATCCGTTATGATAGAAACCCAACCACTTTTTCAGGCAGTGCAGAGGAAGTCCCACCCGAACCCAGACAGAAGCCTAGTTTCAGCCACTTAAAAAGCAGTATTGGTGCGATGTTGGTTCTATTGGCCAGTGGTGGCGTTGCAACCTGGATTTTGATTACCGATGGCATCATCGATATTAACTTCAATATGGTTGGGCAGTTGTTTCCAATTTATATGAGCAATGAGATTGGCATCACCAATACTCAGATTGGTTTATTGAATTCGATGTCTTCTATTGTGATGATGGCGTTGATGACCTTCACCGGTTGGTTATCAGACCGCAAAGGTGAGCGTTATGCCATTGTTGCCGGAATGGGAATGTTCGCCTGCTCGATGGTGGTTTTTATTTTCAGCAGAAATTTTGTCGCCATGTCGCTCGCTTTTATCATGTTTGGTATGGGGCAGGCTTTGATGGGACCGGCTTATAGCTCATTGATTTCAAAGGCGGTTCCGGAAAAATTGCGCGGTCTGGCATTTGGGCTGTTTTCAACCAGCGTGGGAGTGGTGGCATTGCCGGCTCCGTTCATTGGTGCCTGGTTATACGAGACCTTTAACCCACAAATACCCTTCATTCTGCCAACGGTTGCTTTGTTGGTAACCATGCCAATTGCCTGGAGAAAATTTCGTTTACCCCGCCAGGTGGTAGAACCAGCCTCTGTAGTTATTGCACCAGCAAAATGATCAAATGCGGGTTACCTCACCGAATGACCAGAATATAAACTGGACAAAATGCCAATAAAAATTCGACTTTTGATCGATGTGCTTCTTTCAGAGTAACAGTAAAATAGGGAGGTAAAAAATATTTGCAATTTTCGGTGGTGCCCTCCCTCAACCCCACCGATAATATCCAACTGGTGCGCTGATCTCGGCGCACCAGTGGTTGTTAAGAACCATTTGGCAATTTCATCTAAAAATGGCATAATCATTACAATATTAAACCTTTTTTTGGAAACCAAATGGACATTTTTTTACATCATTCTTATAACCTGGATTTATTAAATCTGTTAAATATTGTTGCTGGTGATTCTCAGTATCAGAAGCGCTATCCACAGATTTACGCGGAATTTGGTCAACCATTGAGTCAGGAAGCCAGAGAAGTACTTGACCAGGTGACATCAGCACTGGGTAGCACGCTCATCAGCGCTCCGATTGCTTTTGTACTTTCGATCATTCCCCAATTTGATAAAGCTCCTCTGATTGATTTGATGTTGGATCAGGAAGGTTTCCTGGTTGCCCTTGAGCAATATGAACCGCGCTTGTTGCCGCAGAAGGATCAATTATTTCTGCTCTTTCAGGTGTTGGCACCGGTCATTCAAGAGATCGAATTGTTAGGCTTTCGCGAATACTGGTTATCAGAATTGTTACCAGTGATAGAGGATCGTCTGGATGAGATGGAGGCTTCCTTTTATCGTTTGAATTTTATCCAGGACATCAACAACTTATTCAATAATGAAAACCTTCCAGAAGAGATTCACATTTTCCTGTGCGCGTTGAATGCCCAGCATGGGGTACGAATAACCAGGCATAGCAGCATTGTCGATGTTTCATTCACTGACTTGAAAATATTCGATTTTACGCTGCAGGAACCCTTTCAATCAGCTGTGATCGGGCTTGGTATCTCGGCACTCCTGCATCCGCTGGTGGACGATCCCTTCTTGCAGCTCGCTTATGAAAAAAGCAAGTCAGTGACCGGCTTTGAAACGATTGAGTCGTATATTCAGGAAAATGTTGTGGAAGCCTGTAAAGTGTATCTTCTGTACAAAAACGGATATCTGCCTGACCCATACGGTTATTTGCAATCCCATCTGCAAGGTGCCTTCGTTTTAGCGCTGGTTCTGGTCGATTATCTGGAGTGGAACCCTGGCGGCAATCTTTCTTTAATTGCAAATTTAAAGACCTGGATGGATCAGAAACCTGCCGGCAAGATGATGACATTGTACCGCCAGGCAATGGAGCGGGCTGGAAGAGAAATCGGGGATATATAATGCTCACCCAGGGGAAATGGGGTAAAAACCGGGGCATGAAATCCAGATTCTTCAAAATGGGTTGGCTGCTGCCCGTGTTGTGTGCCGTGATTGTTGCCCTAGGAAGTTGTGTGCCAGGCACCCAACCATCTAGTCCTATGCCGCAGGTGACAGTCAGCGCTACGCCCAGTCCCATCCCGATGCCTACGCTGGAAAGTACGCGTGAAGTGATTGTCGGCAGGCAACCCAGAGTCGATTTTCCCACTCCCAGGATCCCACCCGCCACAGCCATTCCTGCGCCGGTCAGCGGTTTGACGATTCCGGATGAAGTGCGTCTGATGGTTTTGCTGGGATCAGATAATGATGCTCCCTTTGTCAGCCGCACCAATGCAGTCATGCTGGCTTTTTATCATCCCAGACTGGCGAAAGTTGCTTTGCTTTCATTACCGCCAGAAATGTTTGTGTACATTCCGGGTTATACCATGCAGCGTATCAGCGTGGCTTATGCCATTGGTGGGTTTGAAATGCTCTCGGATACGCTTGAATACAATCTCGGCGTCCGACCGGATCAGTATGTGTTGGTGCACCAGGATGATTTCTCCTGGTTTGTGGATGAGCTGAAGGGTCTGGATGTGGACGTCTTCCGAAATTATTATGACGATTGCGGCGGGATTCCTGCGGGCAGTGTTCACCTGAGTGGTGATGATGTTTTTTGCTTTCTCAGTTTTCGGGAAGGTTCGGATATTCGTGATCAGGCAGTGCGCCAACAACAGGTCGTCTTCCAGCTCTTTCAAAGTATGGCTCGCGGGGGAAAGTTGATTGAATTGTCAGAGTTGTATTACACTTACCGCAATACCGTAGACACCAACCTGTCATTACCCCTGTTGCTGGAATATGTTCCACTGGGGATTCGCCTGGGACAACCGGACCGGTTTGGGTTCTTTCAATTCAATATTAGCGATTTTATCCCCTGGCAACTCCCGGGTGAAGTAACCCCAACGGTTTTGCTGCCCCGCCCGGAAAGAATATTGAAATTGGTTCAGGAAGCACTTGATTTCACTGAAATTGCTGTGCAATCCTCAGATGTGATTATGACGCTTGAATATGAAATGACCATTTCTCCGACCCCTACCAGTACCTCCACCCCCTCCTTGACTCCGACCCGAACCATCACGCCTACGGTTACCCCCACCTTGTATACAGCCACCATTACACCCGGCGGACCTACCTTGACTCCCAGCAGCACCCTGAATGGATACCCCTGATCGACTTTCAAATAACCTGAAACGGGATAATCCTTTTGCATTAATTGATACAAAGGTTATTCAGATTCGGCATGATTTATGCTACACTAATTCAGCAGGTTCTTATCTGTTTTTATATTTAGTTTAATTTGAGGGCTCTTATTAAAGGAAGGTTATTTTCCAGGTGAAGCGCATTTTTCTCGGGTTGCTGATGATACTCCTGTCAGTTACTATCGTGGGTGGATTATCCATGCTGCCTTCTGTTGCCCATGCTGAAAATAAAACCACGGAGGAAGAAGAATACCAGCGCATGACAAACATCGTCGTCGAATATGTGGCGCATGAATGGTGGCTGGTACGCTGGAAAGAAAACGAAATCACCTGTCGTTTCTTAATTGAACATACCGGCTGGCCAACTGCTGATGATGTGGAAACCTGGTGTGGAAAATCGAAGGCACAGGAGTGGCTTAAAGCCAAACCCTGCCCCCAGTTGGAAGAGGGGGGCGATGTCAATCAGTGCCATGGTGCCTACCTGAGCTATTTTCAGTCCTATCCCGGAGAACGCACCATTGAAGTGGAACTGCCCCTTCCGCAGGTCTGGTTGGCAATCTCCAATTGTGAACAAAGCTCTCCGGAAAATACGTGTACCAGCTTGCCTAATTTGAGATTAATTGGCGAAGAGCCGTTGGCAAACGAAGCCATCATCCGCATTCAGGGCACAATAGAGGGAGTTCCCTTTAGCTGCCCTTCCGATGTTTGTGATTTACCGCTCTGGCCGACCGGAAGAAATGGTGTTGAAATTGAGTTCTGGGCGGATTCGTCTTTCGGTGATTCAAGTGAAGTCTATAGTGCGTTGGTGCGGGTACAACCCTGGGGTGATTTTACCAACCCGGAGGGCAACACCGTTGATGAAAATTTATGGTATGTGGATGTGATTTCCAGCCAATGGCGTGGATCAACCCCGGCCAGTTGCTCCGAAACCTGGCAGGTTTTCCCTGAAATCGGAGGACCACCTCCCTGGTTATTAACCCCGGATGACGCCGGAGCATTGTATACGAATGTGTCCTTTTATTATCTGGCCGGCATGTTAATATCATCCGGGCAGGTGGATGCCAGCTTCTGCCCTGATCAAGGCTTGAATCGTAATTTGGTTGCCAATGCCTGCGGTGTGCAGGAAGCCTACACTCAGGTCATCGATTGGCAAAACATGTTTAATGATGAAATTCTGGATGCAGCCCTTGAATCCGGGGTTCCGGCCCAACTATTAAAAAACGTCTTCAGCCGCGAAAGCCAGTTCTGGCCTGGCATCTACAAGAATTATCGTGAAGCCGGATTTGGTCAATTAACCGAAAACGGAGCGGATACGGTGTTGCTCTGGAACCCGAGTTTCTTCCACCAATTCTGCCCGTTGGTGCTCAGCCAGGAACGATGTGATTTGGGATTTGGAAATATTTCTAAAGATGAACAGGCGATGTTACGGGGTGCATTGGTTACCAAGGTGAATTCATCCTGTCCGGAATGCCCGGTCGGAATTGACCTGTCGCAGGCAAATTTCTCCGTGCGCATTTTTGCGGAAGGACTGATTGCCAATTGTGAACAGGTGGGTATGATTATCCGCAATACAACCGGTAGAGACCCGGGAGAGATCAGCAATTTTGAAGACCTCTGGCGCTTTACACTGGTCAATTACAATGCCGGATCAGGCTGCCTGAGTAATGCGATGCATCTGGCCTATCGCCAATTTGGTTATCTAACCTGGGAGAACGTTTCCAGCAAACTGGAACCCGCCTGTATTGGGGCGATTGAATATGTGGATGATATCACCTTCATCGCCAGTGGGCTGGAACCAACGCCAACCAGTTGGGTGCAATTTGCCACGCCTGGTGCAGCGCAATTAACAGCATTGGCTGGCATGGCAACGCCAACACCGACTTTCTTCCTGCCAGAACTCACCGCCACCCCAACCCCAACAACGCTGCAGGGTACTCCCCAACCCACCGCCACCCTGGAAAATTATCCGGTTTACCCGACAGTTGGTGAAACGGGCTATCCGGAGTGGCCAACGACGACTCCATCTGACTCGAATTATCCATAAGATATTTTCTGTCAAATCAGTATAATCTTTTTCAGACTGCAATCAGAAAAACCGCATTGATCCATTATAATTTTCTTGCAGGAGGCAGTATGTTTAATCCATTTAAGCGTAAGGAAGATGAACAAAAAATGAAAGAAGCGGGCAGGATTCCACCGGGTCAGTCCCTGTCACAGCGCTTTCCCGTGTTACATTATGGACCAATTCCCAAAGTAGACCTCTCTACCTGGACATTAAAATTCTGGGGTTTGGTGGAACACCCGTTAACCCTTACCTGGGAGGAATTCAACCAGTTACCACGCACAAAAATTCAGATGGATCTGCACTGCGTTACCCGCTGGAGCATGTTTGATACCGAGTGGGAAGGTGTACTGGTTAGATCGATGATTGAAAAAGGTTTATTAAAGATAAAACCGGAAGCAAAATTTGTTGTTCAACACGCTGAATATGGCTATACCACCAACCTACCTTTGTCTGTGATGCTGCAGGATAATTTTTTGCTGGCAACTCACTATAATGGCTCCCCTTTAACCCCTGAGCATGGAAATCCTTTGCGCGGGGTGATCGGGGCTATTCCTGATCGTGATGAGTTGGAGACACCTTATTTATGGAAGGGTGCTAAATGGATCCGCGGGCTGGAATTTCTGGCAGAAGATCGCGAGGGTTTCTGGGAAGAAGCAGGCTATCACAACGATGCAGATGTCTGGAAAGAACAACGAACCAAATGGTAATTCGCCTTAACGTCGCTGAATTCTTATCGCGTACAGACCAAAGCCCAACCCCACCACCAGAATTAATCCCCCCAGAATTCCCAGGATTGGTGAGCGATTTGTTTCGGGGTTTTCTTCAATCTCGACCTCGCCAGCGCTGCTGATTTGTGCGCCAAAATCGATCCGAACCGTATCGCCCGCGTTTAGTTTTAGCGTGGCACTGGTACGCATGGTTGGGTTGTATCCACCAGGTACGGCAACACTGACCGTGTATTCCCCTTCGTCCAGACCCTCAAAACAGATCTCATCCAGGTTGTTCGTTTCTTCGGATAATGAGACTTTCCCTAAGCGGTCATTGACACTGACCGCACCACCGGGCAAAGGGAGTTCAACCGTATCGTCATCGATCAGGGTGTTACCGTTGATATCTTCGAATAAGAGCACGCACAAATCTCCCGTGCCGTTGAAGGGGGTGGGAGAGGGAAAGATGGCGGTAGCAGTCATTTCCGGAGGGGGACCTGTGTCTGGTTCAACCGTGCCCAATACCAATTCACGACCAATTCGTAAAAATAAACAGGCGTCTCCGCTTAGATCATTCAACAAGCGCAGTTGATCTTCAGAAACACTATTCAGCAAGGCGATGCTGATACAACTATCGCCTTCTTTTACCGTGTAAATAATCCGCCCATCCGGCTGGGCTGTTGGCGTGTAATAAAAAACCTGTGAATCAGGATTGGCAGAAACGTTGCCCGCCACATAGAAAACGCTGATTCCCAGAATGATTAAAAGTAAAGAAAAGATGACCAATAAATGCTTTTGCATCGCTTGGGATTATAACATAATCACCTATTCTGACGGGTGACAGGGTTGAGGGTTCAGAATTGAGTTTTGAGGATTCAGTGCCCCGTCCTGAAATCGCTTTACAGATTTAAAGGATTCAGGATGGCAGGGACCATGCACAGGTTGATCTGATTACTTCGGTTTTGAAGAAATGTGAAGACGGTGATGGATAACAAAATTCAGATGTGAAATTGGTTGATGGGGAGAATGGATGAACCGAATTCATTCTGTTTGAATATGATAACCCCAGGTTTGAACCTGGGGTGTGATGTAAATATTCAACCTCCGTAATTCTCCGATGCGTCGCATGCGGGTTGAGATCGTTTTATCTGAGTCTGGACACGTAAAACTGGACGGCTTCGCGAACGAATTGTGCCAGATCGGGATGGACCTTATCAAAATTCTTTTTGAAGCGTGGGTCATCGTTATAAAGGTCAGCTAAACCCAGCAGTTCCTCCTGGTTGGGAACCCAGAAGTAATTCATGTGCTCGCGCCAATGCTGCACACAGGCTTGTGCTTCTTGTGAGTCGGGTCCTTTACTCATGGCATCCACAAATCCCTGATAGACGGCATTGCCTTCGTCGCTAATTTTTTGTTTTTCTGCCGTGCTATAGCTTTTCCATTTCCGATTGGATTCTTTGACCGTCTCAGGGTCATACATTTGCAAGGCTTCTTTTTCCATTTCTTTCTGTTCTTCATCATTGAAGGCATCAAACAGTACTTTTTTGTTCATTTCTTCTTCTCCTTTTATATATTTCAAAGTTTGATCGACGGTCGTGATAAGCTTATTTAATCGGTCAATCTTTTTTCCAAGCTGGCGTTTGTGATCTTCCAGCGCTGTCAGCAGGTCGAAATTTTGGCGTCCCATTATTTCTTTAATTTGCTCGAGCGGAATTTCGAGCTCACGATAAAACAAGATTTGTTGTAGCTTTAATAATGACGCATCCGAATAATACCGGTAGCCATTTTCACCAACGAAATCCGGGAGGAGCAAGCCGATCTGGTCATAATAGCGCAGGGTGCGCGGTGTAATATGTGCCAGTTTTGAAATCTGTTTTACCGTCAGCATGCCAACAGTATAAACTATGACGTTACGTTAATGTCAAGGGTTTTTTAAGATCGAATCCTGTCAAAAACCGCACTACGGTATAATTGACTTACATATCCAGGAAAGTAAAGGAGCACAGCATGCCGCTCAAAATTTTAGTTGGAACCCAATGGGGGGATGAAGGCAAAGGCCGTATCGTCGACCTCCTTTCAGCACAGTCAGACATTGTGGCTCGTTATAATGGCGGTGATAATGCTGGACACACGGTCACCGTCACAGAACATACCTTTAAGTTACATTTGATCCCTTCTGGCATCATTCACCCGCATACCCTGGGAATCCTGGGAAATGGTCTGGTGATCAATCCCAAATCGTTAATAGCCGAAATTGAAATGTTGCGGGAGTCGGGGGTGAAGGTGTCGCCGGAGCGGTTAAAAATCAGTTTTGGCGCACATCTCATCACGCCCGGACATATCAGCATTGATCGTGCCCGCGAAGCTACGCTCGGAAAGGGCTTGATCGGTACCACAGGTCGCGGAATTGGTCCGGCGTATACCGATAAGGTCAGCCGCAAGGGATTACGCATGGTGGATATGCTGGACTTGCCCTTGTTTGAAGAAAAAATGAGGCTGCACGTACAAAAAATAAATTATGATCTTTCGATTTACTATCAGACTGCCCCTTTGCCAGAAGATAAGATCGTTCATGAATATCTTGAATATGCGCGCCAATTACGGGAATACATTGTGGATACCGGTGCGATGCTGGATATCGCCTTACATGAGGATAAGCTGGTGTTGGCGGAGGGTGCTCAGGGCATGTTACTGGATGTTGACCATGGCAGTTATCCGTTTGTGACCAGTTCAAATGTGACAGCCACTGGCGTTTTCAGTGGCTTAGGCATTGGCATTTGCGCGGTGGATAATGTCATCGGTGCAACCAAAGCCTTCCAATCCCGGGTGGGCGCGGGGCCATTTCCAACCGAATTGGATGGCGAGATGGCGACACGCTTGCGGGGTACCGGTGCACAACCCTGGGATGAGTTTGGTACCACCACCGGGCGACCGCGCCGGGTGGGCTGGCTGGATGGCGTGCTCTTGCGCTATGCCCGCCGGATCAATGGCCTCACTGATCTGGTGCTGACCAAGATGGACGTGCTGAGCGGGCTGCCGGAGATTAAAGTATGCACAGCCTATCAGGATAAAAATGGTGAATCTTATGCGATTCCGCCAATGGGCATCAGTTCTCTGGATCAATTTCAGCCGGTCTATGAGTCATTAATGGGGTGGACGGAAGATATAACCCAGGTAAGGGACTGGGATGACCTGCCTGAGAACGCCCGCGCGTATATTCGTTTTGTTGAGTACACCAGCGGCGTTCGGGTGATGATGGCCTCGGTGGGTCCTGAACGGTCACAGGTGGTGGAAGTTCCGGCGTGAGACGTTGGTATGGGTTGGCGCTGATGCTCGTTTTGCTGGGGTTTCTTTCCGCTTGCGCACCCTCTCAGGTTGAGCCAACACCCCTGCCACCTTCGCAAACACCTACGATTACACCCACGATCACAGTCACCATCGATTGGTTTCCAGCGACCGCTACCCCCACCCTGAGGCCAACGGAAATCATTGAACCGACTTCCGAGATGCGCCCGGGTGTTGGTTCTATTTTGATCGAGGATTTACTTGGCTCTGGATCAGATTGGCGCACGGGGGCGTTCAGTGCCGGCAATATTACCCTGGTGAATGATTCCCTCACCCTGGCAATTCAACAATCCAAAGCATCTTTGCTCAGCCTGGAATTAAAGAACGTCTGGCGGGATTTTTACCTGGAAACCGACGTCAATATTGGTTTGTGCAGAGGCAAGGATGTGTATAGCATCGTTGTGCGTTCAATTTCGGAATATAACTATTATCGCTTTCTGGTTGATTGCCAGGGAAATGCGCGCGCGGAACGGGTTCGGGATGGCAGCACCACCTTAATGCAGGATTGGACACCAACTGGAATACCACCAGGAGCTCCCCAGAATGTCAGCCTGGGAGTCTGGGTGGTTGGCAGTGAGATGCGCCTGTTTGCCAACAATGCGTATGTCTTCAGTGTGAAGGATCCAGTCTTTACGGATGGAACGATTGGCGTTTTTGCCAGGGCGGAGGGGGATAGCCCGGTGACAGTCAGTTTTTCGGAGATGAAAGTATCCGCTGTTGATTCCACTCAATAAAATAAATGCCTGTTGCTCAAGGCGTTGCGAATTGAGCACACGGATCGATGATGGGGGTTGGTGCAGGGGGAAGATCAACAACGGACAGACTCTTGGACAGATCCTGGGTGAATTGTTGTGCAGGAATATCAAAATAACGTATATTTCCGTCGATAGTGGATAAATGCAGACGGTAACCATCTACATCCATAATCCTCAGGGAACCATTTTGGTCCGGGTCATAAAAAACACGCCAAAAACTTAACGCTGGAATATTCAAAATCAGCAGACCTTTTTGGTCATCCGCATATAAATTGCCTGCATATATTTCAACATCATAACCGCTATACCCACCCCGCCAGAAATTGTTGATCAGATAACCTTCCTCGCCCAGAAAATCTTCATCAACTGCCAGAATACCTGCTGGATTGTCAGGCTGAAACTGCTTCGATTCGCTACTCTCATTTGTCCGGATGGCGTTACAGATTTCTTCCAGCGATTTTGGCGGCTCTGTCATGGCGGTTGCCTGGACACTTTGTTTGTACTCCAGCGCTTGAATCTTGCTGTCCAGATTCGAACGTGCGATATCAGAATCAGCATTGTCAGCCAGTGATTTTAGTTGATTGATGGCGGTCTGGTACACATCCGCAAAGGATTGAACCGGGGCAGGTTGTTCAGCCTCTACTACCTGGCGTTCGGAGAAAAGCAACAGCAGCATCAAAACGGTGCCGATAATAGTCAAAGAATAAAATAGTTTATTGTTCATATAAAACTCCGTTTATGGCCAATCGATATCTGTCATGTAAGGGATGTAATTTTGTGCAGTTTCCGGGCGGGCGTTGAGAGCATTCAGTAATTGTGTCCAGGCTTCCAGAGAGGTGTTATCCGTGGCAGGGCAGGTAGGATCACTACTCCCCAGGCAGGCCTGATATTGCGATAGCGGGCTGAAAAAATACATGGGTTTATATCCGCGCATGACACCAACCTTGCTGATATTGGCCCATTGATTTGCATTCCAACCATTATTTAAATAGATTTCAGGGATTGGCCAGGCCGGGGCAGCACCCCAGGCTGAATAATGAACTTTTAAATGTGTCCAATCAGCGACCATATCTTTATCTGGATTGGGGGGAATATTTAAATTGATATAAATATCGCAACCTTCACAAGCACCGAAATTATAGAAAATATATTTTCCCTGATCATAATCATCAAAACCATCCACCCAGGCATGGGTTATTCTAGCGGAGTTCCAGGTTAATTCGATATCACTGGCACCAGCGACATTCACCCGGCTGGCATATCCCTGAGCTTTGACCCAGTCATTCAATGTGCCTACCATCTGCGCCCAGGCTTTTCCATGCTGATAAGCGTCTTCCGTCGTACAAAAATAACCTGAACAATCACCTTCTGCCCAATAATCCCAATTTAGATTTGATGTGCCTATACCCAGCTCTAATTTTGACTCATTGTCATTTTTTGCCAGGCTGCCAACCATATAACCGTTAATAAAATCTTTTGTATAAATGATTATGTCATTAATACTGGTTACATCACCAGAAGTATCCCAATAAACTCTTGTGCCGATTTGTGTCCCTACCTGTCTGGGTCGTCCAAAATGTAAAATGACCAATTGATCCTGTCTCCCGGATGGCGCGGTCAGATTGCCAGCTTCAACACCTTTGTAATAAATGTTTCGTTTCCCCGTACTGGTTGTCTGCAACATACCAATGGTCACATACCAGGTGGTACTGTAGTAGGAGGGGGCTGTATTTTTGCTTATGATCGGCAGGTAGACATGGTTAGGTGGCTCTGCCTCACTGGAGACCAGTGTAGGATGGGAAAAAAGTGCCCCAAGCATATTGAGCAGAATAAAAAGTGATATAGGAACTCTGAAGTGTTTTTTCATTATTATCTCATCCAGGTGAAAACTTAATATAGCAAGAATCGCGCCAGTTGACCAGTCACCTTTTTTTGTTAAGGTTTGGTAAGGATTTGCCTATTGACAAATCTCCCTTATTAGATTATTATCTAATTGTTAGATAATAATCTAACGAATGACCGGTCATACTGAATGTCCAGTTGGACGGTTGAGCGGAGCGAAAACGAACTTACATCTTTATACCATCCATCGCAGATAACATCGCAACGTCGTCTCTCCTTGCCCTTGATTCGCTCCGCTCAACCCTGTATGACCGTTTTAATTGAGGTGGACATGATCGAATTAAAGTGGGATTTTGGAAGTGCTTATGATTTTTTCATCAGCATTTTTGTCATTCACCATCCAGATCGTTTTGGTCTACGGCCGGCATGGGCGGCCGGCGTGCGTTCACGTTTATCTTGTGAGGAACGTCAGTTCCTTGAAAACTCGATGATTTTTTTCCCAGTACCTCTGACCTGGATTCACCAATTGCCTTTAGAAGAAAAAAGCACACCGACTGTCCTGGATGCATTGGCAGCGATCGCACCTGAAAAGCGTTTAATTTCCCTTTATAGACCTTCTCTGGTGACAGAAGATATCCATTCAACAGTTGATCGTATTTACGAAAATCAAAAAATCTCCTCCGAAGACCTGGAAATTCTGCGTCCCCTTTTCCAGGGTCGCTCTTCATCCCTAAAAATTCGTGACCTCCAGAAAATTGCTGAGGTGTTTCTTGACCCAAAAGCATTTGGAGAGCAATTCCTCAATGTGTTAAAGGTTTATTATCAGGTCTTTTTTGAAGAAGAAGAGAAACGCATTTTGCCCATCCTGAAAGATGGGTTGCAGATGGCTCAAAAAAAAGCTTCTGTTCATCCCATCCCTGAATTACTGGAAGATCTTTCGCATGGTGTCAAATTGGAAAAGATTGATACATACAGGAAGATAATACTGGCTCCTTCGTACTGGACTTCACCATTGATCTTCTTTAATAATCCGCAACCCGATGAATTATTTGTCGTGTTTGGATGCCGCGAGGATGATCAAAACCTGATCCCCGGTGAGTATGTGCCAGAAACATTGGTGACCGCTTTGAAAGCATTGGCTGACCCCACCCGTTTGCGCATTCTACATTATCTGGATCAAGGGACGAACACACCCAGCAGCCTTGCCCGTCTCTTACGCTTGAGAGCACCGACCGTGATACATCATTTAAACACGATGCGCCTGGCCGGATTGGTACAGGTAACACTCACTGCCAATGGAGAGCGACGTTACAGTCTCCGTCAGGAAGCCATTGAGGATACCTACAAACAACTAAACATGGTAATCGGATCTCAAAAAAAGAAAAATCATTAGATTATTGGTAACTACATGGAAAAATTGAAAAAAATCGAAGATAAATCAACGTCCGTTTTGCGGACGTATGTCTCCAAATTGCGTTCATTTCGTTGGAATGCACGCATGTATTTAGTGTTCACGATCATATTTGGCGCAGCCATGGGCGTGCGGCGCTTAATTTTTAATTTCTTTGTGCTCAGCCTGGGTTATGATGAAGCCTTGTTGGGCACCATGATCACCGTCCATAATCTGACCGCCCTATTGGCTGCTTTGCCGATGGGTTACCTGGCAGATCGACTGGGCCGGAAGCTTTCCCTGGTGAGCAGCACCATTCTGGTGGCACTTTCCGTGATCATTATGGTTAGTTATCCAAAAGCCTGGATTCTGGTTGCACTCAACATTGTGTTTGGTTTAGGGATGAGTATCTCTTCGGTAACCATGGGACCATTTTTAATGGAAAACAGCAGCGAATCGGAGCGCACCTACCTGTTCAGTTTTGGATCCGGGTTGCAGATGGCAGCCGGTTTTGTAGGCAACTGGATTGGTGGTTATCTCCCAGGCTGGATGGGGGCGACTTTTAATGTAAATGCGATCAGCTCAACCGCGTATGGGAATGCGTTGTTGGCTACGGCTGTATTCACCATTCTGGGGGTTATTCCCCTGATCATGCTGCGCAATCCCAACCTGAAGCTGAGTGAGCGTTCCTCTCTGGCGCCAATGTCTTATCTCAAAGACCACTTTGGGCAGATTTCCAAGCTGGTTCTGCCGATGTTAATTACCAGTATCGGTGCGGGATTAATTATGCCTTTCATGAACATATTCTTCCGCAATGTGCATAATCAGCCTGACCCTGTGATTGGAACCGTGTTTGCCTGGGGTTCCTTGGCGATGGGGGTGGGGTTGATTATTGCGCCGGTTCTGGCGGATCGCTTTGGCAAGATCCAGGTGGTGGTGATGACCCAGGCGCTTTCCATTCCATTTTTGTTCATTCTGGGATTCTCTCCCTTTTTCGTGGTCAGCGCGGCTGCTTATTTTATCCGCCTGGCCTTGATGAATTTGGGAGGTCCGGTGTATCAGACCTTTGTGATGGAACAGGTTGAGCCGCACGCCCGTGCAACCGTAGCCAGCCTGACCAGTATGGCCAGCAGTTTTGGCTGGGCTTTCAGCCCTTCCATCAGTGGTTGGATTCAAGTGAATTATGGTTTTCGCCCGGCCTTCATCGGCACGATGGTATTGTATGCCGTCTCCATTTATTTATATTGGCATTTCTTCCTGCGAGGAAAAGAATCGATATTTAAGAGAAAAGCAACGCAAGAGGTGTTGAGTTCTTGAGGGGGTTGAGGGTTGAGGGATGAGTGATAGGTG
>JAVEYK010000067.1:0-5196 GCA_034003505.1 Anaerolineaceae bacterium
CTTGAGACTTGTACCGTATCCCTGATTGTAATGTCGGTTAGATATTGTGTTGAATTTGGTGATGGTTCGCAAATGTACGGGCGGGTTCCGAACCCGCCCGTACGGCGAATCAGCCAATTGGAATGGAGGCATTGAACTGGCGTATGCTGTGTGAGAATAGCAGACGCGGATTTTTATGCTTGGCGTGGTGAACGAAGTTGATAGCTTGAGAATTGTCCCATCTCCATGATTGTAATGTCGGTTAGATATTGTGTTGAAAATGCTGATGGTTCACAAACGTACGGGCGGGTTCGGAACCCGCCCGTACGGGTAATCAGCCAAATTACCTGGGATACTCAGTGAATAATAGAAAATATGTGCTATTAAAATTATTATGGATAGCAATAAAAATTTTTAATATAATAGCTGAAAAAACAATCAAACTGGTGAGAAAAAGAACCGCCCCCCTGCCCTGCTGGTTAAAAAGTGTAACCGCGGTTACTATTTTTGCCACCATTCCGGTGGGAACTCCAGCTTCCAATCATAGCGTGGGCTTTTAGATGGCTTCTTATATTTGGAGAGATCAATCTGTCCATCCTGGTAGGCTTCCATAAATCTGTGCAAGGCTAATGTTGCCAACTGGCTGGCGGGTAAAGACAGTGATTCTGCCAGATCAAAGACAGCTTGCTTGAGCTGTGGCGGCAGGTCGTAAGTGACGCGCGAATCTCGGCGGGCACGGATTTTCGCTCTTTCCCTGGCTTTCTTCTCCCGCACCTTGCGCGGTAAACGGGCTTCTGCCTGTTTATTTTCCATACCAGCCAGTAAATCTGCCACAGCAGGGTCCAATATCGATCTGCGTTGTAAATTGCGATTAGCCATCAATCACCTCCAGAAGACGTTCCACAATTTGTCGATAGCCCCCCACCTTGCTTTTACCATCCTGATATCCGCTCATCGCCGGGCTATTGGGTGAATATTCCCACAGCGTTTGTCCGTAGGCAGCCGCTTCCCGCACGCGCGTATCCTGCGGGATGGGGGGTAGAACTTTATCACCAAAAGCTTGTACGATATCCTGAAATTGAGTAACCGTTTCACGGGTGGTGCGGTCAAAAAAAGTCGGTAAAATTGAATAACCCGCAAATTGATGCCCGCGCTGGTTTATCTCAGCCAGAGTTAATAAAATTTCCCTGACTCCATCCACCGCCATGGCATCTGGACGGGTGGGGATTAACACCCAATCACTCGCCACCAGGCCATTAATATGTAATACATCCAGCGAGGGCGCCATATCCAATATAATGACATCGTATTTCGTATCACGCAAACGCTCCACCAAGAGGGTCTCGCGAAAATCCATCAAGGTGATATGCCTTTTGACACTTTCTGTGCGTTTATCACTGGAGAGGATATCCAGATCCGGTCGGATTGTCTGAACCACGTCTGTAAGTGCCTCGTCCATCACCAACCAGCGGTATAACGCGGGTGTCTTTTCCACGCCCAACGAAAAAGCTACATGACCCTGCGGATCCAGATCAATGATTAATGTACTCTTTTGATGCTGCGAAAACCCACTAGCGAGTGTAACCGCGGTAGTGGTTTTTCCGACACCACCTTTTTGATTTGCGAGGGCAATGGTGAACATGATTGGGGGTTGGCTCCTTTGTGGTTGCAGAAATTCGTGGCGTACAATCGCCAAGGGGTGACCCTGCTGATTATCGCTTAAAAGATGCCAAATGTCAAGAGGCGACCCTAAGGGTATACCCTATATAACACACAGCGTATACCCTTCGAGCAAATAACCCAATTCTCAGGCTTTTTTAGGGACACATGGGGTATTTATTCAAATATAAAAACACGACTCATCTGAACGCTATTTAGGTTGATTCAAAAATGGGGGAAATTGCAGTTGTTATTTAGGACAATTTATCAAAAGGTTGTGATCTATTTTTAGTGAAAGCATCGTGGCAGGTCAGCTGATAATTGAAATTGAGCATTGCCTTAATCAAAAAAACCTGCCATTGTTATGATTCGTAACCACGGTTACGAATCTTGTGCTAGCCAGCAGGAATGCTGTTTTCTGGTGGAAGCAGATGCTCTGGGAACCTATCTTCTTTTTAATCTGGCTTGAATAAGGGTCAATAATTCTGATAAAATCTCGGCCGCGTTTTCTGCCTGACCGCTGACGAACAGATCGTCAGCCAGTGAATCCAGAATTTCGGATTGTTCCAGGTGTCCAATACTGCGAAAAACTTTGGTAAATTTACGCAAAGAGCGGGAGGCATTCTTTTCTGGGGTGGACGGGGTGCGTGGAGAGCTATCCTTTTTTGTTTCTGGTGTTGGTTTTTCATTGAGTGCCTGTTCCGCAATTTCTTCTGAGGTCAGGCTGTTTTGAATGCTTTGATGGATTAAAACCTCCCAGTTACGCTGTGGCTGGCTCAGGATTTCACGTAAGACGCGTTCCGGTAAGCGAAAACGATCCGCCATCTCCAGAATATTACTGGGGAATTGCAAGATATTCAATAATTGCACCATACGCGGGCGGGTGAGTTGCATAATCGGAATGATGCGGTCCCATAGGCCAGCCGGCATACGCTGGGCACGTGCCTGGCGAAAGAAATCATAATCATCCGGGAGGTTTTCATCGGGTGTAATACCCAACTCTGCCAGGATTAAAGCTGCCACTTCACAGGCTTGTTCAACGGCTGAAGGTGTTTCTGCATGGCGGTTTTCCAATACCTGGCGCTGTCGGGTCGGTTTTTCCACCACTTCTACACGTAGCAACGGCTCTTCCTTTAAATGGTTAGCGCTGACTTGCAAACAGGCTGCCCAGAAACGGCGTTCACCGGTCTCAATCAGGAACACAAAATTCCCATCAGGATCATTTTCCCAGGATCCGGTGATGGCTTTGATCTGACCATGTTCATCAAAGGAACTTCCCAGCGAGAGGAGGCGCTCCACTTCAGCTTTCACACCGCTATCGTGTTGGGCGTATTTCAGCCATTCCGCGGCAGCCTGATAACAGTCAATTTCACCCGAATAGAAGGAATGGCGGATATGCATGGGCAATAAGCGCCGTGGTTGAAAACGATCCGGCATCATTTCGCTGGGTTTTAAGCGCTCAATGCGCTCGATTTCCCGCTCAACCTTCCCTGATTCCTGAATGGAGGTCGGTGTAGACATGGGTTTTTCTTCTGCTGCCGGAAAATCCTCAAATGCGTTAAATCTCTTTTTCTTGCTGGGTGCCATTTTTTCTCCTTACCGTACGCTCGGGGAACTTCGTTGAATAACAGTTTCGACCAGATCACCATACTCCCTGGTGGCACGCGAACTGGACGCGAGTTGACCCGGTTGGCGTTGCCGCGGGGGTTTGTAAGTGAATATATCCATATGGCTGGAATGCGCATACGCCAGATCGGAGGCTTTGTGGATCGGTCCGAGCAATTGCTGGGGGTAGCGTTGTTCCAATTGTTCCAGGATCTCACGCACCTCGATGCGTTGTTCCTCACAAATCGTGGGCAAATACCCCAGGATATTAATCTCAGGGTTAAAATGCATGCGCACCTGTTCAATCGTGTTCTGTAATTCACGTAAACCAGAAACACCCAGATAACTGGGCTCGACTGGAATAATAATGTGGTTGGCGGCAACCAATGCATTCACCAGCAGGTCGCCGCTGGTGGGAGGTGTATCGATAATAATGTAGGCAAACTGGTTTTGAACCGGACGCAATACCTGATGGAGTCGTGATTCATTGGCCATCAGGGTGGGCAAAACCCGGGCAGCATCCACCATGGCAGCCCGGTTGGAAGGCAATACAAAGAGGTTGGGATGGTGCATGGAGACGCGTAACAGTCTTTGAATGGAAGGGGGAGGCGATTCCACCAGCAAGGCCGGCAGGCTTTGCTGCGGAGGGGCGTCATGTTCCCCATATGCAGTGGCCAATAAGGCGTGCCCCTGGGGATCCATATCGATCAATAACACCCGCTGCTGGGCGCCAGGTTGATCCGCCAGTAACAAGGAAAGCCCGGCAGCAAGGTTCACTGCGGTGGTTGTCTTGCCTACGCCGCCTTTTTCATTTGCAATGGTGATAATGACTGCCATAATCCCTCTTTCTGGTAATAATAAGTCTAATTTCCGAAGGAATGAATCTAATTGCCTTATTTATGTCATTTTTTAGTATATTAGCATATATTAAGGGCAATTTCAACTTAATTACGTTAATTAATTGGTTTTTAAGGTAAAATAGCGATAATTCTCTTGATTTTCTTGATAATTAATGCAATAATATTCGCAGATTGATTGAAGGAGTGCTTATGTTCAATTCATTGAACGATGAAGAGTGGCGAGTAGCCAGAATGGAACGCTTAGGTCTCAAAGAGGATCCTTTCAAATTATCCGCCGATCCACGCTATTTATATCTGGGACCTGAACACTTAGCCGTCTACCGTCAGGCGCAGGGAGTTGTCTCCAGGCGCAGAGGACTGGCGCTCTTTTCGGGTGACATGGGTATGGGAAAAAGTTCATTGGCTCGGCGTATCTACGATTTATATGCGGCTGAAGATTCGGTGGTTATCAGTTACATTCACACAGCTTCCTTTAAATCAGGTATGGATGCTGCCCGGCAAATCTCTCTGTCACTGGGGCTTCCAACACAACGAAGTTTTCAGCGGCAAATGGATACCCTGGAACGTTTAATGGCTGATGAATACACCCGTAACCGCAATGTAGTAATTATACTGGATGATGCGCAGATGATGGAGCCCGAGGCACTCGAAGTTTTGCACCGGCTCTACAATTTTGATTATGACTCCAAGGTGGTGCAGATTCTGGCGTTTGGGCAGCGGGAGATGAACAGTCTGTTTGAAACCAACAAAGCCGTCAATGCGCGCGTCTTTGTGCGGTTGGCGTTACCTCCCCTGACCTTATCCAGTTCATTGCAAATGGTTCTGTTCCGGTTGAATGTTGCCGGAAGGGGTGAACCCTTTATCGATGATGATGCATTTGAATTGTTGTACGACCGTTCACAAGGTGTTCCGCGAGAAATCATTCGCCTATGTGCCCTGTCTACTGATCTGGTACTGCAATCCGACACTTCAACCATCACGTTAGATATTGTAAGAGAGGTAGTAGCATATGAAGCATGATTCCCACTCCGGACCAAGTAATGCCTGGGTCCAACTCTATCAGGCACGCCGGATCACCTCCGATCCGCAATCC
>JAVEYK010000067.1:5296-17030 GCA_034003505.1 Anaerolineaceae bacterium
CCTGATTCATGGATGTGGCGGATGGATAATCGTGCTGAACGCAGGACCGAAGATGGGCAATAAAACAGCTATTTCAGATCACGAGCAGGCCTGGCAAATGGTGCTGGGTCAATTAAGTGCCGATATGAGCCGGAAAGATTTTGATACCTGGGTTAAAGCAATCGTTCCATTGGGTTTTAATGGCAGCCAGGATAAGTTCCGACTGGCGGTCATGAATAAGCGCAATCAGGAATTTATCGAAAATCGATTAAACTCACGCATCACCAGATTGCTATCCGGTATTTATCTGCGTGATCTTGAAGTGGAAGTGTTGGTTGCAAACAAATTTTCGGACGAAAGCAGTCGAGCTGCTCCTTTGTTTTCAAATCAGTCCCAGCAGCCGGAAGCTTCAGTGGATCCATCCGCCGCTAAAAAATCAAAGTCATCTGATGAGGAAAGTTCGGATGCATTGGACGATCTGCCCGCTACCAGCAAACGCAAAGTGATGCTGCAACGGGCTTATGGAGATGAGCGTGCCAGTATCATCCAACCGGATAAAGCCATGTATGTCACCAAATATTTTTTGGAAAAATGGCTGCCGTTACTGGGGCACTCAGCCCTGATCGTTATTATGATGACCAGAAAAGTTTGTTATTGGAACCCTTACACCGGCGAAAAAAGAGATATTCTGGAAACAGAAATGGGGGAGTTGGCGCAGCAAGCCTGTATCAGCGTGCGCACATTGAAGACCGTTTTGAAAAATGATCTGATCAAACGCTACTTTATCCGCTACACTGTGCGCAGAGTCATGACACCCAATGGCATTCGCACAGCCGGCATCCGTTTACAGGTCAGAATGGATGATCCGCTCACACCTGAAGATCAGGAAAAGCTGGGCAACTATGAAAGTGGCACCTGGTTCTCTCCAGAGTTTGAGGATGAGAGCGAAGACTACGATTTGTAATTGGTCAGAATTGGATTTCAGGCGGGAACAATTAATTTAAGAGCGCAAAACCCTGAGCCTGTTCAGCGGTAATATGAATCAATTTCCGCAACACAGCGTTTTCACGGCGATACAAACGTTCGACGGTATGGCAAATATCCAGAGCAGTTTCGGCTGTTAAAGCTGGTTGCTTCTCATGCGCTGGGATTTGTAACAGGGAGGCTGCCAGAAAAATCAAGGTGAAGGGATCATCCGGCATCTGAATTTGCTCCAGATCAATCTGCATGTCGTCCAGGCGGTTGATGGTCTGGAGATAAAATTGCACCTGATTGCGTAAATGGCGAATCCGCCGATATAAGTCTAAAGGACGTTTTAGCTCGATCGGAAAATCTTCACTTTCGGCTCTCAGATAAGGATGTTCATCACTGATTGACTTGATGCGGAATCTTTTTTCACCAATAATTGTCAAATTAAAGCAGCCATCCTTAAGGGGATCGGCTTTGACGATTCTGGCGACCGTACCAATTTGATGTGGTTCAGCCAACGGTCCCAATGACTCCAGCCCGCGTTTGATTAACGCTACTCCAAAAACCGGCTCCTGGTTTAATAATTGACTGACCATCAATTTATAGCGGCTTTCGAAGATGTGCAAATGTAAAGGCATCCCCGGGAAAAGGACAGTATTTAAAGGAAAGAGGGGGAGATACTGCGCGGTCATGAATCTAATTCTAAATTTCTTCCGGGATTAATCCATAGGTTATATAAGGTTATTAGACAGTTTTTGTCATAATTTATTGGGAATAATGTCACTCCTTAAAATGAACAATGAGCCTGATTTATCAAGGCTCATTGTTCGTCTTTATAAAATACCTAAATTTACAGGCTGGGTGCGAAGATGCCGGAGAATATTAACCAGGCTAAAGTTGTTTTGGCTAATAGACTGAGGACGATGTACACACGCTCACCATATAAATAGTCTGCCCACCGGCCAACTTTTTTATATTGCAGGAACATATTCAAAGCAAAGATATTGAAGAAGGCAAATAGTGTGGGGATAATGATATAAACGAAGGTGGGTGGTTTGGCATCACCGGAATTGGCAGCTCCAACAAAATAGAGGAAGATGACGATCCAGGGAGCGATCCCAGCGATACAACCGTAGATGAAAGCAGTCCAATCAACTTTTTTGGTATATTGATTGTGATATTCCATCATGATGCCAAACAGGTTCATGGCTGCGTTGACTGCAAAGATCAGGATGATTCCACCAATATCATTGAACCCAACCAGTAGACCAATCAATACAATCATCAGTGAAGAGCTGAGGGCATATTCATAAAAACGAACAGGGTTCATGCCTTTACTTAACACCCGTGAGTACCATTTGAATCCAAAGGTTGCCAGGGAGAAATGCGCCACAGCAGATAACAACAAAAAGATGGCTACTCCAATACCAAGAGGAATGTCTCCAATTTGCTGTGGATTAGCGACCAATCCTCCCAGAGAGAGATCAAATTTCAAATAGTTCGAATAAATCGGATAGGTTTCACCCGGCGTATCCACGATAAAAGTTATTACAATCATAAATACGCCCTGAATAAAATGCAGAAAGCCCATTATCAGGTTGAACTTACGAAGCTTTTGTAACTTTATTTCAAAAGTATCATTGCTTTGTTTTGTGCTCATTTAAAACTCCTTGGTTTTTTTAGTATTTCTATATTGTACATAGTCTATACATAAAAATACTAAAATGTATAATGTTTGTAAAAAGATAAATGAGGATTAATCACCAGGTACTGGTTAATTGATTCTTTCTGCTAAATTTCTTAAAAAGATTTACCTTTCAAGGTAAAATAAAATGGAAGCAATTGAGGTACAGAAGAGGTTAAATTGAATAGTCAGCATATCTCAGTCATAATTCCTGCCTATAAAGTTGAAAAACATATCAACACTGTGATTATGAATATTCCCCCGTTTGTAAAATCAATTATTGTTGTTGATGATGGCAGCCCGGATTTGACCGGTTCAATTTTGAAAAAGATTTCGGATCCCAGGTTAATTATCCTTACGCATGAACAAAATCGGGGAGTGGGAGCTGCAATGATCACAGGTTATGATCATGCAGTTGCCATTGGAGCTGATATTTTGGTCAAAATGGATGGTGACGATCAAATGGATCCGGATAAATTATCTGACTTGATTTTCCCAATTGTTCATCAGGAGGCTGATTTTACGAAAGGAAACCGCTTTCTTCATCAAACACAATTGCAGTCCATGCCGGTGACGAGAAGAATTGGAAATTGGGGTTTAACTTTTATGGTAAAAGCAGCTTCAGGTTACTGGCAGATTTTTGATCCAACCAATGGTTATACCGCAATGCATCGTTGTGTGTGGCAAAATATCAATAAAACCAGGGTCGCCAGGGATTACTTTTTTGAATCTAGTTTATTAACAGAGATGAGATATATAAATGCAGTTGTAGAGGACGTATATATACCTGCAAGATATCAGGATGAAGTAAGTTCAATGTCAATTTGGAAGGTACTTTTCTCATTTCCCCTACGCCTGCTAAAAGCAACTGTACGCAGGTTTATCTACCAATATTACTTGTACAATTTTTCATTTGGGTCACTTGCTCTTATTCTGGGAATGCTTTTTATCCTGTTCGGGTTCGTGTGGGGGATTGTCTACTGGCGTGAATCCCAAATCACTGGTATTCCCGCCACTACTGGAACGGTATTAATAGCAGTTTTACCCATTATCCTGGGCGTTCAATTGTTATTGCAAGCCATTTCTCAGGATATGGCAGAAATTCCGAGGAAACCGCTCCAAATTTTATTGGACAATCAAGAATAATTAATTGAATAATGGAAACCAATGAAAAAAATTAGCATCATTATTCCTAGTTTAAACCAGGGAATATTTATAGAAAAGACGATTACATCTTTGTTGGAACAAAATTATCCCAACGTAGAGATCATTGTGATGGATGGTGGCTCAACTGATACAACGATATCTATTTTAAAGAAATATGAATCGGTTGTTAAATGGATATCTGAGAAGGATTCTGGGCAATCAAATGCAATTAACAAAGGATTAAGAATCTCCTCCGGAGAAATAATAGGTTTTTTAAATTCAGATGATTATCTATTGCCAGGCTCTTTAAATGCAGTTGCAGAAATTTTCGAAGATGAAAATATTTTATGGTTGACAGGAGATTATAGAATCATTGATTCCAATGAAAAACCGATTCAATCTTTCGTTGTGAAATATAAGCGTTTTCTTCGAAAATTTTCATCCAGGAACTTGTTATTAATTACGAATTTTATAATCCAACCTAGCACTTATTGGAGGAAATCTTTTTCGAATCAAATTGGAAATTTTAATGAGTCCTTAAAATTCGTCATGGATTATGATTACTGGCTGCGTGCGTATCAGTATTCAACCCCAAAAATTCTCAATAAACCGCTTTCTGCCTTTCGTATTCATAAAAACTCAAAAGGTGGTAGCCGCTATAAAGAACAATTTGATGAAGAGTTCTCAGTGTGCACGAGTTATACAGAAAACAGAATTCTTCAATGGTTGCATTTGCTCCATAATTTAATCATTGTGTTCTCCTATAAATTGATTAAGAAATCCATAATTCCGATTGGTTGCATTCATGAAAAAAGTCATTTATACCGTTATTATGATAATCATCCTCATTTCAGGATTACTGATTATTGCAGGATTCTTTGATCCAGTGATAATCAATTGGGTACTGAACAAAATAGGTAGATCCCCTGGATTTAAATCGATGCTTATTTTTAAGTACTTTGGCTTCGGATTAATAATATTTTCAGCATTACTAGCCATCATCATTTTCAAAAGGAATTTTATTCGCGCAAATTACGAATCAAGAATTCTTCCTTTAATTAAATCATTTGATGCCTGGTTGGAAAGGTTTAATTCTAAATGGATTAATTCTTCTCAAAAACATTTAGAGATTAGATGGAACCACATCAATCGATTGGATTGGATATTCATTTTTCTTGCCTTAATTGTTTCCTTTCTTCTGATTGTTGAACGTTTGCAAGGAAATTATCCAGATGTCATTTTAGGGAGTGATGCTGCGAATATTTCATCCATGGCTGTTTCATTAAATCACCCTGATTTGTTTGCTAATGATTTTTTTTTACAAACCCCGGACAATTTTAAACTCTATTTACAAATCCATGTTGTCATCATTCGATCGCTGGGAAAATTAATAAATAATTACACCTTACCTTTTGTCTTCATTCTGGGTCCGACTGCCTTTGTAACCTTAATTGGGAACTATTGGTTAGGGAGAACTGTGTTGAATAACCGATTCTGGGCGGTGTTATTTGTAATATTTAACAGTATTCCAGTTTACTTGTTATTTGAAAATTGGGGATTGGCAGAAGATTCTGTTCCACGAACGTTTATGCAGGCTGCTCTCCCTTTTCTACTGGCACTGATATGGATCTGGAAGGATTCGCCGAAAAAATGGCCTGTTATCGCAATTCTAACCGGTTTGTTGACTTATATTCATGCGGTAGGCACTCCAACAATTATGGCCATGGTCATCTTGAGTTTGTTATGGATGATGCCGAATACCTGGCCTCTGAAAAAGAAGTTATTTATCGGTTTTTTGCTCTCATTAATCATGATCATTGTCGGTTCAATATTTATCATTAATTATCTATCCATTAAACAACAAGTGTTACCTTTTGATTATGAAACAATCATGAAGTTATACCACACCTATTTCCCTCCGAATATTATGGATGTAAAAACTTCTGTGGGATTGTTGCTAAAATTTTACTGGGAATCCTGGATTTTACCACTTGGACTTGTTGGCTTGTTTATTTTGTGGTTTTGCCAGGATAATTCAAGACGTTTAACCAGGTTGATGGTTGCCTGGCTGGTAGGAATTGCGATTGTTTCCGTTTTTTTCCCTTATGTTGAAAGAATAATCGAAGCGTATCTGCGAATCTTGCCTATTGAGACGGAATTAATCAGAGGCACCCGATTTTTTGTCCCGGTGTTGGGAATGATATCATTAGCCTGTTTAAGCCATGTTTTCAACCTTATTAAATTTAAATCAATCAAGTTGATTTTGATTGTTATTGGAATCATTTTTATCGGGCATTATTTTTCATATCGAAGTACGAATTTATTATTATTCGAAAAAACACGAGCCTGTATATCAAAAGGAAAATTTCTTTGCACTGAAAAATCAGACCTTCAAAATCTGTTGGCAGCTATCGATGAGCGGACACCGACGATAACTTCGATATATTATGCTAATGATTCCCACGATACACTCCCATTAGCCGTTCGTTATGTAACGAATCGATCCTTGGTTTATTCCTGGAAAGATCGTGGAATGGGTTTTTCCCACTCAGAAAAAATGTTGCAATGGCATGAATTATTTTCTGAAATTGATCAATATTCTACATCAACGGAGTGGTATCTGGAACACCCGGAAACTTTTCTTAAATTCATTCAAAAGCTTGATGCTGATTATTTTGTCTTACAAAAAAATAACCAGGAATTCAAAGTTGATCATGGTATATTGATTTATGAAAACCCATCTTTTTTGTTGTTACAAGTAAATAAATAATTTCTGGAATGAGGTTTCTTCTAATCAACTGAAAAAAATTATTGGTTATTGATTTGTTGTAATTTACTTTATTTAGAAAATTTGTTTATAATCAAATTATATTTCTTGGAATAAATTTCTATAGGATGTTGCATGCATTTATCAATTGTAGTACCTGTTTATAATGAAGAAGAGAATGTCCCCCTGCTGTATCAGGCTGTTCTGGAGGCCATGCAGGCTGTCCAGAAATCCTGGGAGTTGATCCTGGTGGATGATGGCAGTAAGGATCAAAGTTATGAGAGGCTGGCAGAGCTGGCTATTCATGATCCAGAACACGTGCGGGTGATCGGTTTGCGGCGTAATTTTGGGCAGACTGCCGCGATTGCAGCCGGTATTGACCATGCCATTGGGGAAGTTATCGTATTGATGGATGCCGACCTTCAGAATGATCCGCAGGATATCCCGATCTTATTGGAAAAAATCGATGAAGGCTATGATGTGGTCAGTGGCTGGCGTGCAAAACGCAAAGATACTTTTATCACCAGAACCTTGCCTTCCCTCTTTGCGAATAAATTAATTTCGATGGTTACCGGCGTTCATTTGCATGATTATGGCTGCACATTGAAAGCCTATCGCCGCGAAGTATTAACCGGTTTCCGTTTGTATGGGGAGATGCACCGCTTCATTCCTGTGTATGCCAACTCTGTCGGCGCAAAACTTATTGAGATACCCGTTCGACATCATCCGCGCAAGTATGGAAAAGCCAAGTATGGGTTGGAGCGTACCTTCAAAGTGATTCTGGATTTATTCACGGTGAAATTTCTGAATTCATACGCCAACAAACCGATTTATCTCTTTGGCGGTACGGGCATCCTGATCATGGGAATTTCTGGCATTATTCTTCTCTATCTGTTCTTCAGAAAAATTCTGGTTCAGATAGCAGTTTTGGATTCTCCCTTGTTTATGTTATCAAGCATGTTTTTCATCCTTGGTTTTCAATCCATTCTGATGGGTCTGATCGCCGAGCTGCTGGTGCGCACCTACCATGAAGCCCAGCATAAACCAACCTATACTGTGAAAACCGCGCTTGGGTTTGAGAATCACATTATCAATCTGGAAGATAAAAAATCAGCATGAAACCATAGTTGACCCCGCTGGGGGATTTCCGGGTCTTTCCTCTTCTCCAAGCAAGCCAGGGGTAACTCACCGGGAGAAAATTGGCTGCTGATCTGTCTTCTTCGCATCCAGGATTTTATCGATATGGTATTCAATAGTATTTTTAGGCAGGCTGTCGATTGGATAGAACTGATGCTGACTGGCTTCATCACTCGGGGTGAGCTGCCCGGCGACTATTTTGCAGATGAAGACAAAAACCAATTCATACTTATCTTGCTGTGCATAGACTCCCGTTAGTTTCTCGATGGCAACTTCCAGCCCGGTTTCCTCCTTTACCTCGCGCTGCACAGTTTCATTGGGCAATTCCCCGCGTTCAAGCCGGCCACCGGGGAGATTCCATGTATCACGGTCTCTCCGTAAGCTGAGAAGTACGGCTCCCAGGTCATTGTAAATAATTGCGAAAGAAGCAATGGAATACTGACTGGATTCCTGTGATTCTTGCGTCATTTCATTAAGTCCTCCTTTTTGCCATTAATCATACCTGATGTTCATTCCTTTTTAAGATGGTGACGAAGGTTTTCCCGTCACAGACTGAAAAACTCTTTGGCTTGAACTGAAAATTATGACGAAATAGTGCCTATGTCATGACAATTCGGTCCTTCGAATTAATTTTATTCTCATTGGTATATACTATAATGAATTATCAGAATTTTTATGGGAGGCATGTCATGCACGAAAAAAGTATTGTTTTATTGAATAAAGCGGTGGCGGATGAGTTATTTGCTGTTCATCAATATATGTATTTCCATTTTCACATGGATGATCAGGGTTATGATCTTTTATCTTCCATGTTTAAAAGAATTTCCATCATGGAAATGACCCATGTAGAAATGCTGGCTGAACGGATATTGTTCCTGAAAGGTGACGTCGAAATGGTAGTGGCTGAACCAGTGGAGAAAATTCAGGATGTCCATCAAATTCTCTTAAAAGCCATTAAAATGGAAGAAGATGCTGTCTTGAATTACAACAGGTGGGCGAATGAAGCTGCCGCCAACGCCGATTCGGTGACCAAGAAGTTATTCGAAGATTTGGTTGCCATGGAAGAAGGCCATTACGATCAATTTGATTTGCAGAATGATCAGGTGGAGAAATTTGGCGAAAGATATCTGGCATTGCAATCAATTGAACGTTCTAAAAAATTAGAAGCAGGTTTACCGGCTGAATAATCGGTATTGTTTGAATGAAAACCTGGGAATATTTTCCCGGGTTTTTTTAATCACGAATATATGCTGGAATTGCCATTATTCGTTTGGAAAAACAAGATATTTGTAATATAATTAGTCAATATTACGAATTTGTTATTTGTAAATTTCGAGAGAACAAACTATAATCTTAGGAAGCAAAGAAAATAAAGGTTTAAAAATTAATAAACCATTCTTCTTTGTTTGAAAACTACTTACTACCATTTATAATGGTTTTTTTTACAAAGGCACATGCATGCAATCAACACCCCTCATACCTCTTGCTGATCTTAAATCAGGAGAAAGCGCTACTATCAGTGCACTGAAAGCTGGTAGGAATATCAACGCGCGCTTATCGACCCTTGGGTTCACACCTGGCGTCATCATACGTATGACGCATAATTATGGTCATGGTCCAATTGTTGTCAATGTGAGAGATACAAGAATTGCTTTGGGAAGGGGAGAAGCACGAACCATACTGGTCACTAGAGCAAAAGAATGAACCTGTATCGCACATATAACCAGAGAACCATTTCGAGTGGGATCAAAGATAATACCCTGATGATAGCCCTGGCTGGTCAACCCAACATGGGGAAATCGACCATTTTCAACCTATTAACCGGCCTCAATCAACATGTGGGCAATTGGCCCGGCAAGACGGTGGAGAAAAAAGAGGGTGAATTTCATCATAATGAGCATGCCATTCACCTGATTGATTTACCAGGTACTTACAGCCTTTCAGCGAACTCACCTGAAGAAATTATCGCCAGAAATTTCATCTTACAGGAGAAACCCGATCTGGTTGTGGCGGTGGTCAGTGCAGCCAATCTGGAGCGTAGTCTTTATCTGGTTTCCGAATTAATTGTTCTGGAAACTCCCTTGATGATTGTCCTGAATATGATTGATGTTGCCGAACAGGAAGGTTTTTCGGTGGATGCAAAGATTCTGCAGGCTGCCATCGGTGTACCCGTGATCCCGATGATTGCCAGTCGCGCCAGTGGATTGCGAACGCTGTTGGATTACTTTGATGATTTCATCGATGGAAAACTGGAGTTTTATCCCCGGCTCCCTCAGATTAGTGCTGATCACCAACATGTAAAAGAATTGATTGACGAGCTGATTGAAGGCTTTGTGCCTGAATACTACCCCAAAAATTGGACTTCCATGAAATTGCTGGAAGGGGATATCGAAATATTTGATATTCTTAAGTCAGTCCTCCCGCCTGAAAGATGGGAAACGATAGAAGATATTCTCAAACAACATGAAGATGCTGGTCTGGCGATCGCCTCAGGACGCTATGAATGGATTGAGCGCAACATTCGCGCTGCCGTTCATCGACCAAAATTAGGCCAGGTTGGTCTAACAGACCGGCTCGATAAATTTGCCACCCACCCCATATGGGGATTACTTTTTCTGGCTGTCGTTCTGGGGTTAACCTTCTGGCTGACCTTTACAATTGGAACGCCCATCCAGGAATGGATGGATAGCAAGATTCTGGTTCCACTCGGTAGCTTAGCCCAAATATGGATGATCGATGCACCAGCCTGGGTGGTCAGCCTGGTGGTGGATGGCATCATTGGCGGCGTTGGGGCAGTGGTCACTTTTCTTCCGATTATTATCATCTTCTTTGCTGCTTTCGGTTTTCTGGAAGACGTTGGTTATATGGCCCGGGCGGCGTATGTGATGGACAATTTCATGCATTGGATGGGATTGCATGGTAAATCTTTCTTACCACTCTTCCTGGGTTTTGGATGCAATGTTCCAGCGGTGATGGGTACACGCGTGATTGAATCCTGGCCGGCCAGAATTCTGACCATCCTGCTAGCCCCATTTGTTCCCTGTTCAGCCCGGTTGGCCATTATCGCATTTCTCGCCCCGGCATTTTTTGGCAAAAACGCCTTTATTATTTCCTGGGGTCTGATTCTCTCCAGTATTGTCATTTTGATGATCGTGGGTGTGATCATGAATAAGATCTTCTTTAAAGGGGAACGAACCGCCTTCATCATGGAATTACCGCTCTACCATATCCCGAACTGGCGAACGGCTTTGCTGCTGATCTGGCAGCGGTCGCTTTCATTTTTGAAGCACGCCGGTTCGATCATCTTAATGATGTCTGTCGTGGTGTGGGCACTGTCTGAATTTCCGAGTGGGGATCTTGAAACCAGTTTCCTGGCACAAATCGGCAACTTCTTTGCCCCGGTCGGCAATTGGATGGGATTTGATTGGAAACTGACGGTTGCCCTGATCACCAGTTTTATGGCCAAAGAGAATGCAATCGCAACGTTGGGGGTTTTATTTGGGAGGACGGAAGAGTTTAGTCTTTTACAAACTATTGCAAATACCTACACCCCGGCGGTCGGCCTGGCTTTCATGGTGGTTACATTGCTGTTTATTCCTTGTGTGGCTACCGTGGCTGTCATCAAGAAGGAAACCGGGTCCTGGAAATGGACAATGGTTAACATTGTCTTGATGTTGGTGGTATCGATTGGCATGGGCAGCGCTGTGTATGCCATCGCCTCCAGATTGGGATTATAACCATGCTGAATAAATTATTAGCGCTTATCCGCGAGGGAAAATCATTAACCCCGCTGGCACTTGCCCAGCAGCTGGATACAACTCCTATGATGGTCGAAATGATGATCGAGGAATTAACCCGGCGGGGTTTGTTGAAAGTATCCGAATTTGAGTCGAATTGCGAATCAGATGCGTGTGGAACCTGCTATTTAGCCAAGACCTGCCATTCCAAAAGCCAAAGGGTATGGACTTCACCAAGCCCTTCCAAAACAAATAAATAACTTAATATTGATCAGCAAAAAAATCCAACAAATTAAGAATTTAGTTACCTGACTT
>JAVEYK010000068.1:0-16805 GCA_034003505.1 Anaerolineaceae bacterium
GTGTTGAGTGTTGAGTCAGAGTTTTGAGTCTTGAGAAAATCCTGAACACTGAATTCTTAATTCTAGACCCTGCCTTATCTTTTGCTTTTCTCCCCCAACCAGAGTAGAATGAAAGTAGGCTAGACGATGCAATCAATTTCTCGTGATGGGATTTGCCATTCCGGAAGGCGAGATTCCCGATGATGGAATGGCAATGAGGAAACCATGTTATATAAATACACCTGCAAGAGTATGGGTTTGAATTGTCCCTTTATGGAGACCGCTGTAACGCTGGAAGAAGTGACCAAGAAAGCGTTGGAGCATGTGCTGGAAGTTCACACCAAAGACTTCAATAGCATCCAGACACCGGAAGAAATCGCGCGGATGTCACAGGCCTTGGAGCGATCTGTTCGGGTGGTGGTAGGCTGAGTTAATCGCAACCCATTGAGGCTGCTTCGCCTGGCTGTGAGCGGGCAAAAATCTGCCTGCGCAGGGAGCGTTCAGTATTCCCGTAGTAATCCTGCCACCAGTCGTCGCTGCGCAAGTGCTTGGGTGGGTCATCCGGGTTACGCCATTGCAGTGATTCGCGGAAGGCGAAATGACTGTACATGCGCATGAACTCACCCAGGTAGATATCCGCCACGCGGGTATTGCCGCGTACCACCAGCATATTCTCATCATTTCGATTGGTGGAAGACTCGCTGAAATTGGCAGAACCGGCAATCACGATCGGATCATCCCCCAGCGGATCCACCAGCATGAATTTGTTGTGAATGTAACGCACATGCGAATTCAGTCCGCTCAGGCGTTCTTTCAGCCAGCCATCGATTTCGTTGGTGCGGATGAAATCCCCGATGGCAAAGACATTCTCAGGCCGGTTGCGCAGTTGCTGGATTTTGCCTTCCTCGGCAGTTTTCTCTGGTCCCGCACGCATGGAACGCGTCTTCTGCTCCATGAGGGCAAAGCGCAGGCGTGCCTGGGAAGTGGCATATACATCTTTGAAAATATCGCTCATCCCGAAAGCAAAGGTCATGAAAAGACTGTCGGTTGCATTGCGCGCCAGGTCGGCGTACCATCCCAATGCATCCAGATTTTTACGCGGGCTGAAAATCACACTGGTGCCGGTAGGCGGCATCCCGACCGGCAGCGGGGTGATCGTTTCCACACTCTTTTTGAGCACGCTCGAGGTGGGATCCTGCGCCAAAACCTGCCAGTAATCGAGGAATTTTTGTGCCACCTGCTGGTCTGCGACCACATGCGCGACGTTGGAATGCCCGAAGATACCGCCCTCGGAGAAGTTAGTGCCACCCGTCCAGACGGATTGTGGTGTGCCATTGTGCAGCTTGACGATGAATTTGTTGTGCGAGATGTAGGACTTGGGCTGTGTGCGCTGAAAACAGGCAGAGTCCAATCCCTGGGCCAGTACCGCCGCAATATTCTTCAGTTTTGGGCTGTCCTGGCGGGCATCATAGACGATCTGCACCTCTACGCCGGCGTCCAGCGCGGTTTTGACCACCTCCAGAAAGCGCTCGTAATAGAATTCATAGGCAGCGATGCGTAGGCTGTCGACGCCTGGCGCGCAGGACTGGATGATTTCTTCCAGCGCTTCGTTCAGGCCGCGTGAGAGCCATTCATACGCTTTGCGATTGGGAACCTGATCGGGCGGGTTATCACCAAAGCGGCGCACATACGCCTGCGACCCGGCGACACCACGATTGAAGTAGACATCGTGTACATCGGCACGGATCACCTCGGTGGCGACCTGTACGCTGGTGCGGGCAAATTCGGTCAGGTTCTGCGGGGTGCCTTTCAGAGCAGCGACGGTGTAGATGTACTCGTGCCCGGGTTTGGCGGAATAGTCCGCCCATTGGAAGGACTGGATGGGATGATCGCGGGTGGAATAGGACGAGCCAGCCGGGAAGCCCGGATCGGTCTCCGCAAAGGTTTTGCTGCCGGATAAATAGTATGCTTCGTTCTCGGTCAGATCCTGGCGGTGGAGCGAGAAACCCAGCAAGCCGGTGCAGTCTGCCTGTGGCAAATCGAACCCGAGCATGACCACATACGTGCCGGCAATGGCATGCACACGCAGATCGTTGGTGGTTTGGGTCATACGCATAAGAACCTCCAAAAGACGCTACCGGGTTGGAGGGCAGCGCTGTAAGGATATTGTATTGCGGATGGAAGGGAGGAGCAAGGGGAGGGAGAAGGATGGGGGATTTGAACTGGGATTACAGGAGATTATTATAATGGACTATGATTGAAGATTAAAAATATTTTATAAAAAAACACCTTCAGATCATTTTTGTGAAATAAAATATCTGGTTATTAAATACATTTAAAAATTGCCTATGTTAAAAATTGCCTATTGACTTTAATTGTGAAAATATGTACACTAGTAAACATCAGACCATAATCACATCATGATAATCAAACCAATCAGCTATCAATAATATCCCGCTAACAATTTGTTCGCATAAATCTTAACAATTCAACAGTTGTTTCAAATAAATATAAAAACAATTCTTTTATTCAATGGGATGGGAAGGAGCAAAACGATATTAGAGTATACAAAACAAATTTAATTAGTGATTGATTATTAAAGAAAAAATAAAAAAAATAACCTTGGAGGATGAATGATGAAAAAAAAGAATTTCTATTGGGCATTAGTATCAATAATATTACTAGCTACTATGATGGTAAGTTGTGCTGCACCAGCTGTACCAACTATAGAAGTAGCAGCAGAAAAAACCGATGTTGAACAAACAGCCCCCGAAGATCCTGTTGTTGAAGATGCAACACCGGTAGAAGTGGAAGAAACTTCTGCACCGAAGGCTCTTTTAATTTCAAATCGGCCAATTGGAGATAAAGGCCCGATTGATAATCAAATTGCTGGGCTGGAAAAATGTAAAAGTGAATTGGGCTTTGAAATCAAAGTGTTAGAATCCACTTCTCCTGACCGATTTGAAGAAGATATTCGTGCAATGGCAAAAGAGGGTTATAACTTAATAATCACTGGTTTTCCTCCTGTTACTGAAGCGATGATGAATGTAGCTAGAGATTATCCTGACATTAAATTTGCAGGGATTTATCAATTCGGCAACCTTCAGGGTGCTTTACCGAATCTATGGGATACAGAATACCAATCACAGGATCTTACTTATGTGTTAGGCGCAATGGCTGGCAAACTTTCAACCACAAAGAAAGTTGCCTACGTTTCTGGAGCAGAAACAGCCAGCAGTAATTCAGGTATGAATGGGTTTATGCAAGGAGTCGCTGAAACCTGCCCTGAGTGTTCAGCAGAATTTGCTTTTGTAGGGGATTACACAGATTTAGCAAAAGCAAAGGAAATTGCTAAAGCAATGATAAGTAACGGAGTTGATGTTTTTCAGACCGCAGCCGGCCAGGCTTCTCAAGGAATAGTTGAGGCGGCGAAGGAATCCGGAGCATTGGTGCTTGGTGATAATTCTGATTTCTTTGATGTATCCCCAGAAGCATATGTTAGTTGGATGTTTACTGATTTTGGCGCGAATGTGGTGATGGCTTGTGAGGATTATTTGGCTGGTGAGTTTCAGGGAGGTCAACATACATACATGAATATGGCAAATGGGGGAGCGGCATTTATGTGGGATAAAGTTGATCGATTTATTGAGGCAAATCCAGAAAAAGCGGATCAAGTCAAGGAAGCTTACCTTTTTGCTCGAGATATTGAAAAACAAATAATAGAAGGAAAGATTAAAGTAGAATTCAACACAGATACTCCTAAAAGTATCTCAAAATAATAACTTAATAAATATTAACAAGAATCAGTCGGGATCATAATAACCCGACTGATTCAGAAAAGGATATGGTAGCAAATATGAAATTTAAAAACACAGCCCACGGTATGTTGGTACCAAATGTAAAAGAAATAATCCCTTTTTATCGAGATATTCTCGGATATGAAATCATTGATGAAGCAGATGGTTTTGTCTTGTTTGATGCAGAAGGCGCTAGGCTATTCATGTGGGAATTACCTCACATTACAAAATATCTTGGTGTAGAGCGCATGGCAAAAGTTAAACATAAAACACAATTTGCTATTCGGTTCGATACCCCATCCGAAGTTGATGATGCTTATAAGGAATTATCAGGTCAAGGTGTCGATTTTGTAATAGCCCCTCAGGATTGGCCGGATTGGAAGGCACATGCTGGTTATTTTGTTGATCCCAATGGATACATGTGGGAAATATTTTGCTGGATTAATAACGACCAAAAATAGAGATAGAAGCAGAAAAAATGAAATATTTAAATAAAGCCTACGGCATGCTGGTTCCAAATGTTCAAGAGTCAATCCCTTTTTACAGAGACATAATGGGATATGAGATAGTGAATGAAGCTGAAGGTTTTGTTACTTTTAAAGTGGATGGTATTACGTTATTTATGTGGGAATGGCCTCATATTGCTCGCTATATTGGGCAAGAAAGAATGGAAAAAGTTAAACATAAAAACCTCTTTGCAATTTACTTTGAAAATAGAAAAGAGGTTGATTTAGCTTATAAAGAATTATCAGGTCAAGGCGTTGATTTTGTAATAGAACCTCAAGATTGGCCAGATTGGAAAGCATATGCTGGATACTTTGTTGATCCGAATGGGTACATGTGGGAAATTTGGTGTTGGATTTAATGAATATTGTTTATTTTTTAATGAAAGGAAAACCTAATGCCTTTTGGTTATAACGGAAAAATTGCCCATATTAACTTATCAACAAAAGAAATATTAATTGAGACACCCCCAGAGGATTTTTACCGAAAATATATAGGTGGGCAAGCAATGAGCCTTTATTATTTATTGAAGCAAGTTCCACCAAAAATAAATGCATTTGATGAAAAGAATGTTCTCGTTATTGCTCTTAGTGTTACAACGGGAGCACCAATTTCTGGCCAATCTAGGGTTGTTGTAAGCTCAAAATCACCGTTGACTGGAGGGATTGGAACTTCGGAGGCAGGAGGTTTTTGGCCTGCGGAGGCAAAAGCAACAGGATTTGATGCATTCGTTATTGGAGGGAAGGCGTCTACGCCTGTTTATATATACGTCCATGATGAGATAATTGAGATAATAGATGCTTATGATATTTGGGGATTAAAGACAAAAGAGTCTGAAGCAAAGATAAGAGAAAATATAAATGATCCAAAGCTTCAGATTTTGCAGATTGGACCTGCTGGAGAAAAACTAGTTCGATTTGCAGCTATCATGAATATGAGCAATCGAGCAAATGGTCGAACTGGAATGGGTGCAGTAATGGGATCTAAGAACCTAAAAGCGATAGCAGTTCGAGGGAAGAAGAAAATTGAGATTTCAAACCCAGAAGCATTAAAGAAGTTATCTCGTTGGGGGGCAGAAAATTTAAAAACATCTGCTGCAATTTTTACCGCAGAATTTGGAACAGCAAGCGCTACAGGTTCTTTACAAGCTCGGGGAGGTTTGGTTACTCGGAATTGGACAAGTGGAGTTTATGAACATTTTGAAGACTTAACAGGTAAAAAAATGTCAGAAACGATCTTAAAAAAAAGAGATACTTGTTTTGCTTGTATTTTAAGGTGCAAAAGGGTTGTTCAAATAGATGGTCCAGATGTTTATGTAGATCCACATTATGGAGGGCCTGAATTTGAAACAATTGCACTTTTTGGGAGTGCATGTGAAATTCACGATTTAAGATCTATTGCCCTTGTTAATCAAATTTGTAATGCTTATGGAATTGACACAATAACAACAGGCGGGATTGCAGCATGGCTTATGGAGTTGTTTGACCTGGGGATTATCAACACAAAAGATACAGATGGCTTTGAGATTCGATTTGGGGATGCTAATGCAATCATAAAATTAGCCAAAATGATTGGTAAACGCGAAGGATTTGGCGATCAACTAGCCGAAGGAATGAATTTTTTAGCGGAAAAATTTGGACCAAAAGCAAAATCATTAACAACATCTGTCAAAAATAATGTAATGCCTGCCCATATGCCTCAAATAAAGAAATCGCTGGCATTGATATATGCGGTTAACCCTTATGGAGCTGATCATGAATCTACAGAACATGATGGGTCTTATCTAGGTTTTCCTAAAAGAATGGAAGAATTGGGATTAACTAATCCTCAACCCCCCGATGTTTTGAATGAAGAAAAAGTCCGTTACACATTAATTATGGAACAATTTTTTAGTTTCTTAAATTCCATTAACATTTGTTTGTTTGTATGGGGTCCAGGTTGGCAGTTGTATGGCCCGGGTCAGACGATGGAAATGGTGAATGCTATTACAGGGTGGAATATGGATTTGACCGAAGCGCTTCGTATAGGGGAAAGATCGATAAATATGATGAGAATGTTTAATGTTAGAGAAGGTTTTTCTAGGAAGGACGATTTACTCCCTGAAAAGATCCACATTCCCTTGAAAGGTGGAGTATCTGATGGATTCTTAATAACGAGAGAGGAATTAGAAGAGGCAATTTCAAAATATTATAGCTTATCTGAATGGGATCAAGAAGGAGTACCTCAGAGAACCAAATTAATTGGTTTGGAATTAGATTGGATTAATATGTAAGTGTTCAGAAATAATTCCTAAATTTATTTACTTCAAAAAAGGTGAAAAAATGGATTATGTAATAGAAATGAAAAGCATCAATAAAACATTTCCCGGAGTCATGGCAAATAATGATGTTTCTCTAAATATTATTCCGGGAGAGATTCACGCCTTGGTAGGAGAAAATGGGGCGGGAAAAACGACATTAATGAATATCCTTTATGGATTGCATCAACAAGATTCGGGAGAAATTTTTGTTCAGGGGAAAAAAGAAACAATTAATACACCAAGTGATGCGATTAAATTGGGGATTGGGATGGTGCATCAACATTTTATGCTAGTTCCAGAACTCACGGTCTTGGAAAATATTATTTTAGGAAGAGAAAATACTAAATTTGGATTTACTGACTACAAAACATCGGAAAAAGAGATACTTGGTATTAGTGAAAAATATCAGTTAAATGTTAACTTACATGATAGGACTTATAAATTGTCAGTTGGGCAAATGCAGAGAGTTGAGATTTTGAAATCTCTTTACAGGGGTGCGAAGCTACTGATTTTGGATGAACCTACAGCGGTCTTAATTCCGCAAGAGACAAAACAACTATTTGACATCCTAAGAACCCTCACAAATCAAGGGTGTAGTGTTGTTTTTATCAGTCACAAGCTTAAAGAAGTTTTAGAAATATCAAACAGAATAACAGTAATGAGGCAAGGCAAAGTAACTGGTGTAGTAAACACAAAAGAAACAAATGAATTAGAGTTGGCTTGCTTAATGGTAGGCAGGGAAGTAGTTTTTAGAGTAAAAAAAGAATTAGCCACACCAGGTGAAACAGTCTTAGAAGTACGAAACCTTTGTGCTTTAAATGATCGAGGACTACCCGCGTTAAAAAATATTAATTTCAATATTAGACTTGGAGAAATTCTTGGAGTTGCAGGGGTAGAAGGTAATGGACAGCTTGAATTAGTTGAAACATTAACCGGATTAAGGGCTGCCACACATGGAAGTATTGTTTTTAAGGGTGAAAATATTGAACAATGTACACCTAGAGAAAAGCGTGAAAAAGGGGTATCTCATATTCCGGCTGACCGCTTAATAATGGGTATAAACACCAAATGCACTATTTCTGAAAATTTAATCCTTAACAAATATTATCGAGTACCATTGTCAAGACATGGTGTTTTTAATAAAGATAACATTAAGACATTTGTTAATCGCTTAGTCTCTGAATATGGAATAATAACTCCTGATCCTAATAGTTTAGCAAGCAGTCTTTCAGGTGGAAATATGCAAAAGCTTGTATTAGCTAGGGAGCTTGACGGTGAACCGGAATTATTAGTTGCATCTCAACCAACGAGAGGTGTTGATGTTGGAGCAATTGAGTACATTCACTCACAGATTATAAAAATGCGTGATCAGAAGCATGCTGTTTTGTTAGTTTCTGCAGAGCTAGATGAAATTCTCTGTTTGGCTGATCGAATCATAGTGATGTACGAAGGAGAAATCACAGGGGAATTTCATTCTACAGACATTCCAGAACACGAAATCGGTTTATATATGGCTGGTTCTAAACGAATGTCTGTGGCGCAGGTGAATTGATTTGAAAAATTGGAGATTAATGAAATGATAAAAGAAATATACTCAAAGTTGCCAGCTAAAATTCTTGATCCAATAAAATCCATTCTTCGCCAGGTCCTATTAATCTTGCTTTCAATTGCAATAACCTCAATTTTGATTTGGATAATGGGTTATTCCCCTTTAGCAGTTTTTGATGGACTTTCAAACGGAATTACAAAAGATTTTCCAGGAACATTGCGATGGACAACACCTCTTATTCTTTCAGGTTTAGCAATCGCTGTAGCATTTAAAACAGGTGCGTGGAATTTAGGTGTTGATGGTCAATTATATATGGGAGCCCTTGCAGCAACTGCAGTTAGTTTAGGGTTATCCACATTACCTGGAGTCTTACTTTTTCCAATTACTGTTTTAGCAGGAATAATTGCTGGAATGCTTTGGGCACTATTGGCGGGAATTCTGAGGACTCAATACGGGGCGAACGATCTTGTTTCATCTTTATTGTTAACGTATGTAGCATACCATTTTTCTGATTATCTAATACATGGTCCGTTAAAGAGTGGAGCATATGGACCTGCAGAATCTAGCAACATTATTCCAGAGACTGTTTGGTTACCAAAAATTATTGAAGGATCGTCAGTAACAATTGGTTTGATTGTTGCGATCGTGCTTGCAGTCGTTCTTTATTTCCTAATTTTTAGAACCACCTTAGGCTATGAATTAAAAGTTGTTGGATCTAATTTATGGTTTTCAAGATATGGTGGCATTAAAGTCAAAGCAGTCTATTTGAAAGGGATGGCTATTAGTGGTGCTATTAGTGGCTTGATTGGCGTGATCGAAATTTTAGGAGTGCACCACAGGTTCCCAATACGGTTTTCGAGTGGACTTGGTTTTGACGGTATAGTGGTTTCCTTATTAGCAAGCAATAATCCATTGGGTGTAATAATATCAGGATTGTTTTTTGGAGCTTTACGGAATGGATCTTATAACATTGAGAGATTAACTGAAATACCACGAGCTATGGTGATTATTGTTCAGGCCATAATTGTTCTTATGGTGGGTATGCAAGTAATTATTAAATTCAAAAAACAAAAAAAAGATAAACAATCTTCCAATGATGACCAAAGTAAAGAAACCGAAGAATTAAACACCTTTAATACAAATGGAAGTGAGGGATAATGTCCGGAATTATTGATGCAGATTTATTTGCTGCTCTTCTTCGAATATCAACACCGGTTCTCCTAGTTGCAATGGGTGGGTTATTCTCAATGAGAGCTAAATTGTTTAACTTCAGTATTGAAGGGTATATGCTGGTAGGATGTTTTTTCTCAATTCTTGTTGTAGATAAAACTGGAAATTTATGGTTTGGTTTGCTAGGTGGGGCTTTTGCGGGATTAATATTTAGTATTGTCTATGGTTTTGCTGTAATTCATCTTAAGGCAAATGCGATTATTGCTTCGGTTGGGATGAATTTATTGGGAGTTGGATTGACAACTTTCCTGCTTAGACCAATATTTAATACTTCGGGGGCTTATCGTCCTCCTAACATGGAGGCATTTCCTGTAGTCAACATTCCGATTATCAAAGATATACCTTTTATTGGAGATGTAATAAGCGGACATACACCATTGGTCTACTTTGGGTTATTGCTTGTCATTGTATGCCAACTTTTAATGTACAAAACCCCGCTCGGTTTGGCAATTCAATCTGTTGGAGATAATCCAGAAGCTGCTCGGACTGCTGGAATTAACCCCAAGAAAATTCTTTGGTTAACGGTTCTATGGGGAGGTTTCTTCAGCGGGTTGGGAGGTGCTCATTTAGCTACTGGTTATGTAACTGCTTTTTCGCAAGAGATGACAGCCGGGAGAGGATTTACTGCATTTACAGCTATTGTGTTTGGAGCGGAGAATCCTTTCTTGACGTTCCTAGCGACTTTAGTTTTTGGTTTTGCAGATGCTCTAGGAATTCGTTTAGAAATTCAGGGATTTGGATTGCACCCATCTTTGATAAAAACTTTCCCGTTTATATTAGCAGTTTTAGTTTTGACAATAAGTTCAGCAATTCGTATGCGAAAAATGAAATCCGCTAAACAAATATTATAGAAAATATAGGTTAAAGTGAGGAGAAAACAATGAAAATAGAATGGACATCAAAAGATTACAGTGTAAGCCCAGAAAATTATGCAGTTATTGAAGAAAACAAAGAATGGTTATCAAAAAAAATAAAAATTCATGATGTTACATTGCGAGATGGCGAACAACAAATCGGGGTTGGTTTTAGAAAAGAAGAGAAAATTGCTATTGCAGAAAAACTTGCCGAATGTGGAATTCATCGAATTGAAGCGGGTATGCCTGCAACGTCGAAAGACGATGCTGAGGCAATTAAACAAATTGTAAATAAAAACTTAGGACCAGAAATTTTTGCATTTTGCCGATCTGTATTGGATGATATTAAAACAGCAAAAGATTGTGGGGTCCATGGTGTTGTGGTTGAAATTCCCAGTAGTGAACATATGATTCAATACTCATATCAGTGGACAGTAGAGAAAGCAGTGGACCTGGTTGTCAATGCGACAAATTTGGCGCATGAATTAGGGTTAAGAGTAGTGCTCTTTACGATGGATTCAACACGAGCTCGATTTGATTGGCTTTCTAATTTGATTCTATCTGTTAAAAAAGATGGATATTTTGATAGCTTGGCTCTCGTTGATACACAAGGCGTTATTTCACCAACCGCGTGCCGAAAATTAGTCAGGAATTTAAAAAGCATTATTGATAAACCCCTTGAAGGTCATTTTCACAATGATCTTGGTCTAGCCAATGCAAATAGTCTTGCTGCTATGGAAGAAGGAGTTGATATTATTCATTCAACAGTGCTGGGTATGGGTCCGAGAGCAGGTCAAACAGCAACCGAACAGATAGTGGTCGCATTAAAACTCTTATATGGTATCGATGCGGGAATAAAAATTGAAAAACTTAACGAATTAGCTCAGTTGGTTTCTAAATTTGCTCCCCATCAAATTCCATTAAACCAACCTTTAATTGGTGATTCGTTATATAAAATTGAATCAGGAATACCTGCCTCCTGGTGGATACGAATTAAAGAAGAGCATCCGCTAGCTTTTTATGGAATTCTACCATCATTGGTAGGGCGTGAAGAAGTAAGTATTGTTCTTGGAAAAGGGAGCGGTCTTCCTTCGATTAAGTATTGGTTGGCAAAACTTGGCCTCGACACAAATGAGGAGTTATACCCAGAAATATTAATGCGAACAAAAAAATTAGCTGTCGACAAAAAGGGATTGGTGACTGGTGATGAGTTTTCTGAAATTGTGAAAAATGCAATAGGAGAAAGTGTTTAGAATTTTATGCTGGGAAAAGACATAATTATGAGAAAATTAAGTGACAAATATGCAATTGTAGGAATTGGTTATACCCCTCAAGGTAAAGTGCCTGATAGATCTACACTAAGTTTTCATTTGGAAGCATGTGCAAATGCAATTAAAGATGCTGGGTTAAGCAAACAAGAAATAGATGGTTTAATAATCTATCGATACTTTGAACCATTAGGAAATGATTACGAAATAACCCCATATTTAGTTGCACAACATTTAGGTATTCAACCTTCTCACCTCTCTCAAGAAGCAAATTGTGCCAGGAGTCAATTAATTCATGCAATTGCACTTTTAGAAGCAGGGTTTTGTAAATATGTCTTGATTAGCTATGCAGATAATGCCTATTCTCAAAAAAGAAGTTTTGTCAAAGAAATTAAAAATGAGAAACCAATTGATGATAATGCGGTTTTTGGTGAATTTGGGACATTAGCAAAATATGCTATGGCGGCTCGAAGAGGAATGTATGAATTTTCAACAGGACCTGAAACGTGGAAAGATATTGCAATTAACCAAAGGAAATGGGCAAACCTTAATGAAAATGCAATCTTTCATCATAAGACATTAAGCACTGAAGAATACTATTTGGCTGACTTTATTGTTGAACCTTTTAGGCGCTTTGATGCGAGCCAACCAATAGACGGTGGTAGAGCTTATATCGTTACAAGTATCGAAAGGGCAAGAGATTTGAGAAATCCACCGGTTTTGGTTATGGGTATATCCGAGGACAATCCATGTGTAGATCCACATAGGTCATTTTTTATGACGGGTAATACAGGCGCAAAAAAAGCAGGTGCTTTGGCGTTAAACATGGCAGGGATTACTTTGTCTGATATAGATGCATGTCAGATATATGATTGTTTTACCTACACGGTCGAATTGACACTTCAAGATTATGGTTTTTTTCAACCTGGAGAAGGAAAAGAATGGTTTTCAGAAGGAAAGACAGCGCCAGGAGGAAATTTCCCAATAAACACTTCGGGGGGAATGCTTTCAGAATCATATTTTATGGGATTAACTCCGCTTACTGAGGGAGTTATGCAGTTAATGGGCAGATGCGGTAAGAGACAATTAGGAGTTGAGACCAACACGAAAGAGCCTAAAATCATATTATGTAGTGACAATGGTGGTGTCTTTCAAACGCACTCAACTGTGATTTTGCGGAGAGCATAATGTTTAATTACAAAGATATTTATCCGGTTGTGAATGCTGACAACAATTTTTTTTGGGAAGGTTGTCGACAGCGAGAATTGAGATTCCAAATTTGTTCAGATTGCAAATTGATTAGGTGGCCACCTTCCTTTTTATGTCCTAATTGTCTCTCGACTCGATATGATATTTATTTATCAAATGGGGAAGGTAGAATTTTTAGCTACATTGTTTATCATAAGGCATATCATAAATCTCTGGTAAACGAAACTCCATATGTTACAGCTATAATAAAACTTGAAGAAGGAGTCAAATTCTTATCGAGAATTCTTATCAAAAATTTTGACAATATTGAATGTGAAAAGACGGTAGAATTAGTTTGGGATAATATCTCTGAGGTTTATCCTATTCCATTATTTCAAATAATAGGCGAACAACAAGTTTAGGTGAGAAATGAAATATAAAAGATTTGTTAAACAGTCAGTTCCTGAAGAAATTGTGAAAGAGATTTTGCAATTGATTCAAAATGGAGAACTTAAACCCGGAGACCAACTCCCAACTGAGCGTGAACTTATGGAACAATTGGATGTCAGTCGTTCATCTATTAGAGAAGCGCTTAGAGCTTTGAGTGTTATGAATGTGATAAATATACGCCAAGGACACGGTACTTATGTTTCTTCATTAGACCCTCATTTATTAGTTGAACATCTGGAGTTTGTTGTTTCTCTAGAAGACGCAACGATTCTCCATTTATTTGAAGTCAGAAAAATGATAGAAGTCTATTGTGCAGAATTAGCTGCAAAAAGGATAAAACCGGAGGAGATTTCTCAATTAAAAATGAAACTTGAGTTAGAAGATGTTAGAAATATCGATATTGGATTACATAGTGAAATAGCCAGGTTGTCTAAGAATCCTATATTAATAAGAATCTATTCCAGTATTGAACGATTAAGTCAAATCAGCAGAAACCGTACTGGTTCAATTCCAGGAGTTCGTGAACAGGCTTCGATTGATCATGAAAATATAGTAAATGCAATTATTTCCAATGATCCTGAAGAATCACGAAAAAGAATGTTAGAGCATTTACAGTTTGTTGAAAGAAAACTCAAAGAAGATTTGGCGGCTCATGGCACGTCATCATATTCAAAAGAAATAATTATTACACAAGAATCTGCTTATTTAAAGGATTAATGGGAAGCGAATATGAAATTTAAATTATTGATTACATCATCAAATTATTCAGATGGGTCACTCGAAAGAGAAATGCTCAGCTCTTTAGGTGTGGAGGTGATAGTTGAAAACTCGCCGACGGAAGAACAAATTATCGAACACGGTCAGGATGCAAATGGAATTTTAGTTGGATATACACCAATTGGAATCAAAGCGTTTCAGGAACTTAACAACCTGGGAATTATCGTTCGGACAGGTATCGGTGTTGAAAACATAAATCTGAATGTGGCTAAAGAAAAAAATATTCGTGTTTGCAATGTGCCTGATTATTGTCTAAATGAAGTTGCAGATCATGCAATGGCTTTATTACTATCCCTGGAAAGAAAGATTGTTTATCAAAGCAATTTAATTTTACAAAATGGGAAATGGGAAGGGGTAAATGCAATTAGACCAATTTATGGATTAAGCGGTCGAATTCTGGGATTGGTCGGTTTTGGGGGAATCGGAAGGAATGTTGCTAAGAGAGCACAATCATTTGGATTAAAAGTATTTGCATTTGATCCATTCGCCAATAAGGATATTGCTCACGAATATGGAGTGGAGCTTGTACCATTTAAAACATTAGTTACGGAAAGCGATTATTTATCCTTGCATGCACCACTAACTGATTCAACCAAACATATCATTAATAGTGAATCATTGTCGTTGATGAAAGCTTCAACCTACTTAATTAATACCTCAAGAGGTGGTCTGGTTGATAACAATGCATTATTTGAAGCATTAACAAACAAAAAACTTGCCGGAGCTGGTCTTGATGTTATTGAAGATGATTTAGCTGGTGCTTTAAGATTTAGAGAATTTCAAAATGTGATTATTACCCCGCATACTGGATATTATTCTCTTGCTTCTTCAAAAAAAATGCGTATCAATTCTGCAGAAGAGATTGCAAGATTTATCAAAGGCGAAAAGCTAAAAAATCAATTGGTTTAAACCAATTTGGAGTAAAAATGGAAATTTCAGTGCTTTGGAAAGAAGGAAAAAGTTTCATTGGTAATTCTACCAATGGGTTTAAGGTTGATATTGATGCAAAAAAGGAAGTTGGAGGTAATGGGCAAGGTTTTTTACCAATGGAATTAATTGCGAATGGGATTGCTGGGTGTACTGCAATAGATGTGATCTCTATTCTTCAAAAGAAAAGGCAAAAAATTGTTTCTTTCGAGGTCAAAATCCATGCCAAAAGGTTAGATACACATCCAAAGGAGTTTTCTCATATTCTTATCGAATATTTAGTTTCTGGGGTAGAACTTGATCCTATCGCAGTGGAAAGAGCTGTACAAATTTCAGAAGAGAAATATTGCCCAGCGATTGCTATGTTTAGGAAAGTATGCCCTGTTGAACATAAAATCTCGATATTATCTTAATACTTAGGACAAGCAAATCTGAAAATAGAGAATTCACTGACATGGCACTCTTCCCAGCAACATGCTGAGTGTCAAATCACTTATTGTTTTAAATAAATCAATCGACACACGTCGAGGCTCTGTTATAATCCCTCCTATGATTGTCATCTCCGACATGATGGGCACACTCACCACTGGCTCTCCGATCCTGGGATTGCTGGATTGGATTAAGGTGCACCAAAGCAAGGCGCAGGCGCGCTGGTTATTCGCATCCATGATGCCCGCCTACCTGCTGGTCAAGTTGGGCCTGATTGATCCGCAACCCTGGGGGCAGGGGCTGATGGTGAAGAGTCTGACCTGGTTGCAGGATATGGACGAGGGGATATTTACCCAGGCATGCGAGTGGGCAGTTGAGCATAACCTATGGCCCAAGCGCCGTGAGGATGTGGTGGCCCGGTTGCAGGCGCATGTGCAGGCAGGTGCTCAGGTCTATATCGCCAGCAGTGTGGTCGAGCCGATTGCCGAATCGTTCGCTCGGCGGATTGGCGTGCAGGCGATCGGATCACCGGTGAATGTGGATGGTGGCAAAGTGCGTCTGGTGGATGGTCTGGTCTCGAGTGAACGCAAGATTGAAGAAGTGCTGCGGCGGCTGGAGATCGAACGCGTTGACTATGCTTATGGGGACACCTTCATGGATATCCCCATGCTGGAGAACGCCGATCACCCGGTGGCAGTCTATTCAGATAAGCGCTTGCTGGAGATGGCGAAGGAGAGAGGGTGGGAGGTAATAGCCTAAAGGCTAAAGGCTAAAGGCTAAAGGTGAAAGTGAAAAGACAAAAGAGAAAAAATCTCTTTATAAAATATAATGCTTGTGGCTAATTATCTTTCAGATTTCGATGCAGGATGGTTAACATTCTTGCAATTTCTAGAGATTGATTTTGAAGATTCTGGAAATCTTCTGCCTTTATCCAATTCTTTAATTCAAATATTTCTAAGAGCGTCATGGTTTCGTAAAGAGAACCACGAGCAATCATTAGAAAGTGTTTATACTCTTTTGTAGAATATCGTCCCTTTCCTTCAGCGATGTTCATCGGAACTGAGGTTGCTGCTGCTTCCAGTTGTTCCACCAAGCGATAATGCTTCCTGGTTGAAGTGAGATTCTCGGCCTGATCAATCACATCGCTTGCAAATTTGATGCTTTTTTGCCAAACAATAAGATCTTTATACGTTAAGCGAGCAGTCGGTACAACGGAAGGAGTTTTTACATTGGTATTGTAAGTCATAATTTGTTTTACCTTTCAGTTTGTTGAAAAGATAGATCATTGCTTCCTTTTTTATTTTACAAGAGAAAAAATCATACCTGAGATATTTTTTACCGCCTTTCGCCCTTCGCCTTTCGCCTTTTCATTTCGACCCAATATCCTGTAAAATAAACCTATCTATTGACCTCTGGAGAAAAGAATGCCCTACACCTGGTTACTATTCGATGCTGACGGCACTTTATTCGCTTATGATGGCGCGGAAGAAGAAGCGCTGCAGAAGGTGTTTGCGCATTACCAGTTGCCTTTAAATGAGGAAATGGCTGCTGCCT
>JAVEYK010000069.1:0-16619 GCA_034003505.1 Anaerolineaceae bacterium
TACGGTGAACATCAAATCATTGCTCAAAATCAAACCTTGCTAAACGAGCTTTTAAAGCAATATGAGCAGGGAAAGGATTATCGCTCCATTATCATCTTCCCACCCAGCCTCGATTGGGATGTGCAGTTGTTTCAACGCCCACAACAGCTGGCACTAGCTTTGGCAAAACAAGGAGCTTTGGTTTTTTATACCCAACCCAAACCAGATCGAAAAAAGAAGCCCTTTGAATTAATTAAAGAGCGCTTATATCTTTGTAATGTGCACGTCGATACCTTCCGAGTGATATCTAGTCCGCTCATTTATTTGCTTACCTGGAACAGTGATTACGCTTCTCGTTTCAAAAACCCTCAAATCATTTACGATTTTGTGGATGATATTGATGTCTTTTATGGTGACCAGCAACAAATTGCAAAAGGACACCGCTACTTATTGGCCAATGCCAGCTTCATCCTCGCTACTGCTCAAAAACTAGTTGAAGAGGCAGCAGCTTATCGCGCTGATGTCATTTATTCTCCGAACGGTGTTGTTTACGAACATTTTTCCACTCCACCACCACTTTTACCTCCCGTCGATTTGCTGCCAATTCTTGAAAAAGAAAAACCTATCATTGGGTATTATGGTGCATTAGCACGATGGTTTGATTATGATTTACTCAAAGCAGTTGCCGTCTTACGTCCTGATTACCAATTTGTTTTAATTGGGCCGGATTATGATGGCACGCTTTCACCCTCGAAGATTTCCCATTTTGATAATATACATCATTTAGGTGTGAAACCATACGCTGATCTGCCGGGTTATCTGCATTATTTTGATGTAGCCACCATCCCTTTTTTGGTTAATGACATTACCAACGCCACATCCCCATTAAAACTTTTTGAATATATGGCGGGTGGAAAACCGATCGTGGTGACACCCATGCGCGAAAGTATGCAATACAAAGATGTACTGATTGCAAAGGATGCGGAAGAATTTGCTTGGCAGTTAGACAAGGCTATCCATTTGGGAAAAAATGATTCATATATTGAAAGAATCAAGAAAATCGCTCAAGAGAACACTTGGGAAAGCCGGGCAGAGGAAATAATCCAAAAAATCGAATCACATTGAGAATAGGATTACGATTTTACTTTAAAGCCGTTTTTAATCAACATTTTTAACTTTAATAAATATTCGCTAATAGAACCCTTGTCTAATTTATTATAAATAGGAAGAAATAATTGCCTGATCCATAAATAGAACCAATAAGATGGGGGTTTCGGTTCAATCAATTTACTATAATCCGCTGCAAGTTTTTCATATTTTTCCAGAAGCAAAGCCTGGTTTTTATTTAATTTAATCCATTCATTACGTGCCTGTAAATATTCCAATGTAAGTTGATCCGTTTTTATATTATAATCAGAATTTTTTTCTTCTTTTGCTAATTGTCCATTCTCCTTTGATGGAGGTAATAAAGATAATAGTGTCGAATTTATGCATGATCCCATTGAGTCTGTTGAAAATTTTTCTTGAATGCGATTACGACAAGAAGAACTCATTTCATTTCTTTTATGGGGATCATTATATAAATTGATAATTACTCTTGCATACTCTTTTTCCGGTTCAACTATTCCTTTATCTATCAAACAACCACATTCTGATATTACCAATTCGGATTGTCCGCCAACATTCGCACCTAAAACTGGTAATCCAGTTGCCATTGCTTCATAAATAGCTGATGAGATCCCTTCATTATCTGAGGGTAAGAAAAATAAATCGCCGGCATTGAGAAGATCAGGCATTTCATCAGCAGAAACTGATCCCAGCATAAGGACGTTTTCTGTTAATCCATATTCAGATATTCTTTTTTCAATCTCAGAACGCAGACTACCTTCACCTGCAATAAGTAATTTGACGTTCACTCTTTGCGATTTTAAGATCTGCAATGTTTTCAGCAGAAGAAATGGTTGTTTTTGATCCTCTAATCTCGCTGCATACACAAGAATAAATTCATCACCACCAATTGAAAACTTTTTTCGAACCTGGGCTCTCCTTTCCAAATCGAATTTCCAGATGGTTGGATTAACCCCAATATAACAAACGACTACCTGGGAAGGTTCGATTTGGTGATCAACCAGCCAATTTTTTACTTGGTGACATGAAACAATCGATTTGTTAATAAATTGATGATGGATAGCTGACAGTCGTGGAAATCCCCCATTCATCCAGTCTGGAGTTATAAAGTGAATGTAGTCAACAATAACCAGTGCTGGATGAGTTTTTCGAATAATTGGCAGTAGCCGATACCCTTCAATTGAGCCTTGTAGCAAGACTGCGTCAATCCCCCGAGAATGGATCAAATAATTGATAAAGTCAACATAATTTACTAAATTTAAAAAATTGGATAATATAAATATATCCTTGGTAAATTTCTCAAATTCAGTTTTCCATTCATTATTACTGATGGCAGTAGTAATAATTGTAATTTCCCAATTTTTATTCGTCAATTGATCTATGAGATTTAGAATAAATCTTTCCGCACCTCCCATGACTAACCATGGAAGAATAATTAATAGATTCTTCTTTTTTTTATTTAGTAAATTGAAATTAAAATCTTTAGCCTCAATTTCAGTCAAATCCAAATCGACAATATTATCAATTTTTGGAAAATCGCCAGAATACAAATTTGGATATTTATTTTTCAATACTTCTTTAAACTTTACAATATTGTTTTCGTTTAAATTAATCCACCGATCAGAATGATCATTTCTTACCCGATACCAGGCTAAAAATTCCGGTACTGTTTGTCCCCAAATTCCATATGATGCGCACTTAAGCCAAAAATCCCAATCTTCCAACCCACTTCTTATGGATTCATCAAACATACCCACTTTAATAAACACAGATTTTCTTACCATGCAAAGCATCGATATTCTGTTTCTATCAAGGTTAAGTTCGGCATCATGAAATCCCCCAGTCCAAAGATAATTTAATTCGCCAAAAGCTACATGAAATGAATCAACAAAATTTACAATAGGATGAGTATTTAAAAACCAAAACCATTTCTCTGCTGCAGTTGGTTCAATGAGGTCATCACTATCAATAAATAAAATGAATTCGCATCTCGCGTGCTTAATTCCCGTGTTCCGAGCAGAACTTAAACCTTGATTGGATTCATGATGAATGACTTTTACTCTGTTATCAACATTTTCATATTGTTTTAAAATCGATATAGAATTCTGATCAATTGATCCATCATTGATAATCAACCACTCAAATTGTTGCAATGATTGACCAAAAATACTATTTGCGGTTTCGATAAAGAGTTCCCCAGTATTATAAAAAGGGGTAATTATGCTAATAAGTGGATTCTCAATATCGGAGAATCTCTCATAAACGGCAGACCCTCTATTGTTATCTTTTGGACTGTTATTGAAGTCTGGTTTTCTCTCATTAATCATTCGCTAACCTTTTTGTACCATTTCTTGAAATTCGGGTGTTTTTCCATTCATTCTTGGGCTAAAAATTAATGGAATGGTGATTAGCGCAACCAGATAGGTTGCGTAATAATATCTAAAATTTGGAGCGGCGAAAATTAGAGTCAGTGTTATCGCTTGTAGTAATGCCGGAATAATGATTAATGAGAAGCGAAAATTACGATTTCGAAGAATGAGGATTGAAATTGTAAAAAATGTGATATACAGAAATAAAGCGGGTCTCCAAAATAACCAATTAAGATTGGGATTGTAAGATGTTTTTATTACCAAATTCGCAATAAAATCTCTTAGTGCTGGAAGCTTAGAATCAGCAACGATTCCGAATGGATTAGGATCAACCAGAACCTCTACATGCGAAGCATTCCGCACTTCCCCATATGGATCCCAAACAATAAATTCTAATGACCTTTCGCAACGATAATTGTATAAAAGTATTTTCGGTATTCTTTTGGCAAAATTGACCACTATATCCATTTTAGGTTGTGATTTATCAATACTACTATTTTTCCATTCCGGGTTGTTTTTTGACCAAATAGAACAATTCCAGTTAGGTGGCCATATTTGCATGGATCTGATAATTAAATCTGGTTCACTGCCCGGTAAAGAAAAAGCAGCTAACTGATACAAGGAAAGTGAAGATTCTTCTAAAGATTTGGACTCCTGAACATTTAGGGATTGATAAAGTGGACCTCGGATACCTAAAAATAAAACAAGAAAAAAAGCAAAAGCAATGAGCCATGATTTCCAATGTTTTGGAAAAAATATGAATACGGTAAACATTGATCCAATTGCGATGATTATCCCATCATGTCTCAATAGAGAAATAAAACCTAGTATCAGACTGAATAATAGGATATTTCGCCATTTATTTATCCACTGTCCAGATGAATAAATAATCCTTATGAAGAAATAAACTAGACTCATCACTGCGATACCATGGGGTATATCTTTCCAGATTGTATTAACCATTGTGCCATTTACAGGAATTATGGAAAAAACAAGAAGACTCACCCAAATTATCCATTTTGGTACACCAACAGACTCATAGAATGAAAAAAATAGACCAGCAATAAATGCCATGAAAAAAATTTGCGCTAAAGCTACAATCACCGGAGATAAATAGATTCTTGTCAACAACCAGATTAGTAATGTATGAAACACGGGATGATGATTTACATACACACCCGTTAATACTTGATTCCACTGGTTGAAAGAATCTGCACTCATCATACCCGGGTAAAAAGCAAGCAGATAAATGCTCCAAATAAAAAAAATTGGGAGCGAATATAAAAGCATATTTTTTAAGTGAATTTCACCATCTAAAAAAATAGATTTGTTGATTTTGAGATTTGATAAAGCAATCGTACATAAGAAGAACAAAAATCCAATCAGGGTTGAATAGGATATAAAAAGGATTATCTTTAGGGAAAAATAATCAAATGAGGGATTGAATTGCAAAGGAGGAAAAGGTAACGGAATATTCAAAGTTAACCAAATACCAAAGGAAAGACTTAGAATAATCCAGACAATGGTCCATTTCATTCCTAGAATTTTAATTTGATCTAATAAAAATTTGGTTAGAAGAATAATAAATTTTCCAGCGATTAAGGTTGAAATTAAAAAACCTGCTAGCAAAGTGATGACCGATATGAACCCATTTGGTTTGTCTATCCAAAAAAATAAAGTTAAAAAAAACAGATAACAAATAAGATTACTGATGATATTATTTCGTCTTTTTCTGTAAGTGCTTAATATTTTTTCCATTTGTATATTTTTTCATTCATTAAGCAGAGAATTTTTATTCTCTTTGTTCGAGAAGTTCCTAATAATAAATTCCTATATCAATTGTAAAAGTAAATGGTTTATTAAGAAACCGAAATTGATTGACAATCAATTTTCTCATAGTGTCTAAACGAAATATACTGTTTGAGAGATCGCAAGAAACAAATTTTCGATAAAAAAAATTATTTTGGAATTGATTCAACTGTGGAAAATGCCTTTAATAATTCATCTCCATATAAAGTCCAATCCAGGTATTCATGTGCAAACTTTCTACATCGGCCAAACCACCTTTCCCTATTTGTTTCAACATCTAACACAAAATCATTAATTCTTTCTTCATCTTCAGGCGATACACCTTCATCATCAGGAGATAAAATTACTCCTAAATTATGGTCTTGGACTGCCTGAGACACATCTCCGACATTTTTAGTTGTAATTATAGGAACCCCCGCTGCAAAATATTCCCCCGCTTTTGTAGGGTACGAAACGCTATTAACCGGGTGTGATTTTCTCAGCAATAATCCAGCATCCGCTACGCTTATTATTGACCCAACTCGCCCATGATCAACGTGATCTATAATAAATTTTCCATTCGCAATCCCTTTTTCCTCGATTATTTCTCTGACACGGATATGTTCCTCTTCAGGAATAAGTAAATAAAAAAAAGAATTCAATATCCGTTTATTAATTTGTACAAAAAGGTTAAACATCGCCTCAGGCCACTGCCAAACACTGAGAGAGCCTAAATATAGAAAAACAAATTTATCAGTCAATCCAAGTGATTTTCTCATGATCCTTCGATCGTCAAAAGACATAATAAATTTTCGATTCTCGACACACGTCGGAATTATGATAGAACTTTCTAATTGAAGATTATATTTTTTTTGGTAGTGTTTTTTCATTTCATGACTTACAAAAACAATCATATCGGAGGATTTAATGATTTGTTCTTCAACTTTTTTGAGAGCCTCCGTTCTTTCGGAATGCTCTTTGTTCATTTCAGATTCCTCAGGGGCAATTCCATGCACATCAAAAATCAATTTCCTATGGCTCTTCCTGCTGGCACGCAAAGCATAAATTGTGGAATAAATTGATTCTCCATAAATTATTTGAACATTATAGAATTCAGCCAATTCAATTATTTCATTCTCTATTTCATCTGAGCCATTTACTACCTTATAAAGATCAAAGAAATCTGAACTCGGTCTAAGATGGACATATGCCCCAGTACTTCGTTGAAGATATGTCAAATGCTCGTTTACACGCTCTATCTGTTTGAAAAACTCCTTGTGAATAAAGCAAACCAAAATTACCCTCACCTCGTTATTGTTTAACACTCGGGCTTCTTCGATTACTCTGGTTGCATATCCATCTTTAGAACCAGGATTAATATAACAAATCATCAATATTTTTAAGAATTTTTCAAGAGGTTTCTTTTTCACTAGCGGACTTTTATTCATACTCCCGGGAGATATATGAATATCCAATTTTTCCTTTACTAATTCTAAAAATAGGTCTTCATATTGTTGAATAATAAATGATTGATCAAAATTTTCAAACGAATAATTTTTAACGATTTCTATTTCATCTTTAAGGTCAGAACCTTGTTTCCAACGAGTTACTAATTTGATAGCCTCCGATGGTGAATGAAAAATATACTTAGGTGGATAAATTAAATCAGCACCTTCCCAATCACGAATCACAGGTATTGCTCCCGATGCCATTCCTTCAGCAACAACCTGGTGAGACCCTTCGTGTTCGCTGGTGGAAAAAATTAATCCAATTTTTGAAAACCAATATTGGATGTCATCACCATATGGTTCCACATACAAATCACCACGTTCTTTGTAAATTTCAATTTTATTAAATAATCTTTCATAATATTCTTTTTCATCCTGGCGGTCCCACAACCAGTCAAATTCCCAAGGTAGTTTTCCTTTTAAGAACAATTTATAACGATGATCAAGATGTTTTAGTTGTTCAAAAATTGATACAGCTAAATCAGGGGCTTTCCTCATTGGCAAAAATCCAACTAATCCAATATTGAATTCTGATCCATTTATTTTTGATTGTCTAAATTTTATGGTATTGATTGGATTGTAGATTAATATTGCTTTATTCAAAAGTTTAGGAAATTGACTAAGAAAGATTTTCATATTATTTTGACAAATAAAAATAATCTTATCAACATTTTCCCAGTATATTTTTTCAGAATATTCGAGGTTAAGTTCCTGATGGTGAAGGCGAATTATCAGAATCTGGTTTGGTTTCTTATTTATCGAATACCATTCTGCATTTCCCAAACACCATTCGCAAAAAATAATATCAGACTTATTAAGTAATTCTGTGCTTCTTTCTGTATTTACTATGATATGACCAGGATGATCATCTAATAAAATTTCATATTGGGTATGAGATGAAAAATGATTGATAATCGGTTGAATGAACCGAAAATCATGTCCATTGAAAAGAATTATTTTTTTTCTATTATTCATAAATTTTCTTCCCCCCAGAAGGGCAAACTAATTTCCACACAACCATGATTAGATTACAACTTTTTTTAACAGTGTCTGGTCTGCTCTTACTGAACCTGAAACTTTCAAATAATTAAAGCGATCCAATGACAATATGGATTTTCCTGAGGATGATAGATCAAACCACTCCTGTTTAATTAAATTTGAAAAATTAATCTCACCAAAAAAATTTTTATTCACAGCTAAAGTAGAGACAAGCACTTTCGATGAATTTAAATATTCATTTCCGATCTCTTCTAATTTTAAGTTCAAATTATCTTGATGGAAATAGGACTTCTTACCAATTATCTCAGCATCATGATTATAAAGGTAGGATAATGCATAATCCTTCAAATAATTAGGTCCATAATAATCTCTTGGATTAATTATAACTAAATAATCACCATCAATACTGTCGTTTATCTCATTTGTGTCATAAAGATAACGCATGTTTAATCCCTTGAAGAATGGAAGGTTTCTCATTATTACTGTTTGGGTTGATATTTTTTGGTTATTATCACTCAACAAAATTACATCAAAGTTTTGATAAGTTTGTTGGGATAAGATTGATTGAACATAAGTTGCATCATCATTTGTTTCCACATTTGAAAGAATGGTAAATCTCGGTAATTTTATAGAAATCGTATCCAAATTACATTTTTTAAGGATAAAATTTAACCGATGGAGATAAGTATGATTTTCCAGTACCTTTCTAATTCCTAATGTCGATAGTCGACTCCAGTAATCATCATCTGTTAACAATTTTTCAAGATGTTTTTTAGTATCAGTTTCAGATTCAGTAAATAATACAACATCGCTGCCTAAAAGTTCATCTATTCCCTGAGAATAAGTACTGATAACTACTGTTCCAGAAGCTAATAACTCAAACACTCTTCTTGAAAACATAGTGGGAGATGTTTTTATTGAATTAACATTCAAAAATACTTTATATTTTTTGTAATGGTTAACCATATCTAAATAATCAAGACGGCCTTTTATTGCTGGTTGGTAGATTTCAGGGAATCGATAAACACTATTCTTTTCATCGACAACACCAAACTGGCGATCATAAATATGCAATCCATATTCCAGAGCCGGTCTCAACAATATCTCCATATCCTGTTTTCTTTCAGGAAAAATGTCTCCATAATAAGTTCCCGAAAAACAGACATTCCATTTCCTCTTCTCATCTAATAATGGATTTTGAATTCTAGGTTGTGCTGCAAAAGGGAGGGGATAAATCCTTTTATGATTGACATCTCTTCTGTATCGATCAATTGTATTGGAGTCAGATGTAAATATGTAATCAAACAATTTTGCTTTATCAATGAACCGTTCATAATGAGTAGGATCTTCTTTATTCCAAAAAATAGATGGTAATTTTCTATCATTAGCCAAATGTAACAGATCAACAAGTTCAATACCTGTATCGGCAGCATATTTTGCGATTTTATATTGCCAGGCTCCATCATTCCCATTCCAGGCTGACTCTACAAATATAGCATCAGGTTGAATTTCTTCAATATTATCTTTGTCTTCGTTGGGACGTATTTTGATGATTTCAACATTCGGAGCGAAACATTGATAAGAAAATTCGTCCAAAATGCCTACGAATTTTATTTCTCCGGTGCTAATTTTCTTTTTTTTCCGGATTTTTCGATATTTGAGATTGTTAGAATTTATCTTTTTTTTTTTGGATGATTCTGTATTTGATGGGAAAATTTCATCCTGAAATAATCTAATTTTTAGTTTTGCTTGTTTCAAAAAGGAAAACGGATGCTGGGTGGCTTCACTAATTAAATTCGCGCCTCCTACAAAAAAGCTTCCAATCCGCCACCTCGCAGATCTTTTTATTACTTTTTCTTGATAGTGGAGAGCATTTTCTTTATTGATTTCAATGTCATTAATTTTGATTTCCAATTCAGAAATTTTCTTTTGAAAGCGATCTCTTTCATTTGTGATTTTATTCAATTCTTTCATTTCCGCTTCAAATCGATCAATTATTCTCACCTGTAATTTTATTTGTTTTTGACTTTCTTCTTCTTTTGTCAGAAGCGTATTATTTCTTTTAATTAATATCTTATTTTGTTCTTGCTCTTCTTTCAATCTACTACTCAAGTCGATTAATCTTTTAGAAACAGAAATGAATTTTAATTCCTGGTCTTCACATCTTTCTTCAACTTTTTGAAGTAATTTAATAATTTCAGTGGCATCTAAATAGGAATTTCCTACGTTAAAATGAGGTTCACTTGCTTTTCTTCCCTCATAAATTATGTAATTTCCCATCGTATTTAGTGATAGCGTCTGGAAATATGAATTGGCAAGGTCCAAGAAAGTAGTAGGAAAGTAGGTTCTTTTATGATCAATGTGTGAATTCAATCCAAAAGGCACGGTAATTATTGTTTTTCCACCATCTTTCAGCACTCGTTTAGCTTCGGATAGTACTTTTCCCGGGTGTGTTAAATGTTCAAGAATTTCACCAAGAATTACAGTATCGAAAGAATTATCCTCAAATTCCATATTTGTGGCATTGCAGACATAAAAATCTACTTGGTTTTTTGTTGTTTCTTCTTCTTTTTTTAACTCTGATTTTGCGAAATCAATCGCATTTTTCTCAATGTCAATTCCAATGCATGAAAAATTTTCTCGACCTAAAAGAATACAAGTAATTCCTTGACTACAGCCAATATCAAGGATTTTTTTTCCTTCTACTCGACTACAAATCCAATGTATTCGTTCTCTAGCGAATCTTTGAGTTTCAATATCGAAAATTTCTCCATAATACAACTCATTAATTCTGTCATTATTCATAAAAATTTGTCCTTTTGGTGATTAAACCCTTGTTAAAAAGTTTATCAGAAAAATTGTCAGCATAACCTTAACTGTCTTAGGCCGTTCTCTTCGAGAAATGCAATTGAAAAATGAAATTAAAAAATAATTACTCGATGGATTAATTATTTCATTCAACTTTCATAAAGTCCTTGAATGCGTTAACTATTTCTGTTGCCTCCCCAACTCTAATAATTTTTCCATGATCTAACCATGCTATTCGATCACATAGTTTTTCGACCATGTTCATGCTATGAGAGACTAATAAGGTCGTAGCACCCTCTCTTTGAAATCTTTCTATCCTTTCCTTGCTCTTTTCCTGAAAAGAAATATCACCAACCGAAAGCACCTCGTCTAATATGAGAATATCAGGCATCTCAGTTGTAGCAACCGCAAATCCTAATCGAGAATTCATACCTGAAGAATATGTCCGAAGCGGAGCATCAATAAATCCACCTAATTCCGAGAATTCGACAATTTCATCAAATCTTTCGTCAATTTGGTGCCTATTTAATCCAAGTAAAGCCCCATTAAGATAAATATTCTCTCGTCCTGTTAGTTCTGGATGGAATCCAGCTCCCATTGCTAATAATGGAGCCACCCTACCGAGAACGACAACTCGACCTTTGGTTGGCTTCATGACTCTGGCTACAAGTCGTAACAATGTGGTTTTACCAGCTCCATTCGCACCAATTAGTCCGAAAACTTCTCCCTTTTTTACTTCTAAGTTTATTTCATTTAATGCAAGTAAAATTTGAAATTTAACTTTCCCTTTGACTCGCTTGATTGCAAATTCTTTAAACGTTCGAATTTGTTCCTGTGGTACACGATAGCTTACCGATACATTTTGTAGGGTTATAATTTCTTTCCCAGAGATTTCATTTCCTGAATTTTTGTGATTAAAAAAATCATGTTCTGTATGCAAATTCATCTGAATTCTCCGTAAATATTGTCCACCCAATAATAAAAACAATAAATGAAATTCCAAAACATAATAGCCATGAACTTGCAGGAGGAATTGTTCCATATAACACAAAATCACGGAAAAATTGAACCAGGTGGAACATTGGATTTAGCCTGATCCAATATTGTGCCCAATCAGGAAGCATGGTAATTGGATATATGATTGGAGTTAGGTACATCCAAGCTGTTAAAATAATTGCGTACATTTCAACAATATCTGCAAAATAAATTCCAATAGTTGAAAGCAATAAGCCTACTCCAAGGCTAAATAATGCGAAAAATAGCATCCCGACAGGCGCTATCAAAATGGTTATTTTTATCGGGACCTTAATTACTAACATAACAATAATTAGAGGTACAATCGAAAGAACCAAGTTGACCAGTCCTGTAATTATTGTGGAAATTGCAAAAATGGATCTCGGAACATAAATTCTTTGAAATAAATTGCCACCCCAAACTAAAACATTTATTGAGTTGGAACTAGTTTGAGAAAAGAATGTCCAAGCAATCAACCCACTTAAGACATAAGCTGGATACCCTACCATCGATACACGAAATACTTGAGAAAACACGATAGTTAGGACTACCATCATACCTAATGGATGCAACATTGTCCATGCAACTCCTAAAACAGACCTTTTATACCTTGCAGTTATATCTCTTTTTACTAGAAAAAAAACGAGGTCTCTATATTGCCACACTTCTTTGAATTCTAGTAATTGGCGAAAGTTATGTTTCGAAGAATCATATATATTTTTTTCTTGAAATGTTTTTGAAGAAGCTTCATTCACCATAAGAAAAAATTATACCACCAACAATTTATTTAACAATAGTCACAAATAATTATTAAAATATTCATTTTAGAATAATTGTACTAACCAACCTAATCTGTAACCTCGAGTCAGGAATATCCATTTTAATTGTTTCATTTGAACATAAATGTTTTCTTATCATTCACTACTCACTATTTTCCATAAGTCTTACAGTATTAATTCTTGAACATGATTCTTCATTTGGAAAAAGCTAACTACCCTATTTCCCTTACTAATTACTCTATACTCCTTACCCGGTTATTAAGTGTTCGGATAGACTGATGATATTCAAGGTATTTTTTCATTGAATTATTCCATCCTTATAATGTTTTGTAAACTTGAAAGAAAGGATAGATTTACTATTTTGTGAATTTCTTTTAACACCTTATTTTGAGATGTGATTATATTATTTTTCAATTTTATTAATTTGTAATTGGTTCAGGGAAATCTCATTAATAAAATTGGAATAATTTTCCATTCTAAAATAGAAGCGTAATTTTGTTGTATTAGGTAGAAGATTAATATATTTCCGTATTTCATGGGTCCCTGCTTTCCATTCGATACTATATGATTCAGAATAAATTCTTTCTACTTCATCATACTGTTGAATAAATAACAAATTTGAATTTAAATCTTCTTTTAAAGAATAAATTAAGTTTATATAAATTAAATCTTCAGAATTTATGTTTGTATAAATATCATCTGTATCTATTGGTGCAGTTTCCCAGTTTCCTGGAGATGAATAAATATAAAATGGTTTTGTACTGGGGGAAAGCTCAAATGAAATGATTGAATCATTATTTTGCTTAGGTTTTACGTTATCCGCAGATGATGCCCATATATTTCCTACTATAGAAATATCCGCGATATCGGTTATTTCCGTCAGTTTAATTTCTGTATCTTCAAAACGTGCGAAGATTATGTCCCCTGAGTCAAAAATATAGGATAAATCATAGTTGTAACCCAAGGTATATGGCTCGATCATTGTAATATAATCAGTATCATTTCTTAATTTCGCATAATATAAATTTTTATTCAACCTATCTATCGACAATAGCATTAGTTGCCCGGGTTCAAGTGGTTTAGAAAAATCCATTGGTTTTAGATTTAAATCATTAATATTTGGATATAGATTAAAAATTTCATCTGGATATGCAAGAATTGTCTTTGCTTGATAGTATTGTTTACTATTGTTTATGTATTGATCGAAAAGGAAATATGAATTATTCCCCCAAAATATAGCATTATTACTTAGTAGCGAAGGTAGTTCGACCAATTGAAAAGTTATTACTGTAATTAATATCAATTTGCTAATGATTTGGGTTGAAAATTTGTTTGTATTTTGGTTCAATCTACAGATTAAAAATGGAATATTTTTTAAAAAATACGCTGTACATAAATTACAAACAAAACTAAAGCTAATGATATATCTTTCACTTAAAGGTAATGCTCTCACTAAGGGAGTAATACTGGTTACCGAATAATTATAAATAAGAAAAATAATAAATCCACTTATTGTGAGTGAAACTATAGTCCAATTTTTTCTTTTCAAAGCCAGGAAAAATCCGCACATTCCTCCCAGAATTAAAATTTTTCCAGTATTTGATGCAAAATACGAATTGAACGGAGCAAATAAATACTCTCTAATTGAGATGTTATTCATATAAATTGACCAGTGAGCCATATTTGAGGAATTTGATTTAATTTGCGTAAATAATTCTCCAGTCAAAACAAAATAAATAGATGTTTCAATTAGGAAAAATAAGATAAATATTAGTCCGTAATAAATTGACTTTTTAATAGATTTTTGGGATAGAAATTCATATATTGGTATACATAATAAGAAAACAATATTTGGAATTCTGATGGTATAGGAAATAAATCCCAATAAAACTGACAATAATAAAAATATTTTTGAATATTTCTTATAATTTAGAGAAAAGAAGAAAAAAATGAATGAAAAAACTGCGGAAATTAAACAAGGTATATCGGGTAGAAGATTTGATGATTGATATAAGAAAAAATAAGAGGTTATTGCCATCAATACAGAAATTATTGCCATTTTCTCTCCATCAATTATTTTTGATAAAGAATAGGAAGAAAAGACAAGTAATAAAAAAATTGTTATTGTCCAGGCATAGTATGATAAGAGATTTAGCCCGAACAGTTTTTGCATTATAGCGACAGGTAATAGTAAGCCTAAACGGAAGTATGTTTGGTTCGTTCCCCCTGTGAAGATTTCAGGTGAATATTTTTCTGCCAAAAAAAAGTAATCTGTATCATCTGAAACCAATAATGCTTCAATAAAAATAAACCTAATGATCAATGATATCAATAACAATACTAGAAGTATTAAGTTTGCCCGTGATAACAATTGAATATTGGAGAATAAATATATTTTTTTGGCAAGGAACCCATAAATTTGGGAAGTTAAAAAAAACTCTCTAAGTTTCTTGTTAAAACATAAGAACCATTTTTTGAAAGTCTTTGCATTTTGGTTATGATTGGTTTTTTCGGTTGAAAGACCCAAATTTGATTTCCTTTCTCGCAGAAACCAGCGGGGTAGTTCGTTCTTTGAATTATAACTCTAACAATAGGTTTTTATTTTCCTTTATTTCAAGTAAAAGGTGCAACAGATTGAATCTCCCGAAAGAACACCATAAAGAATAATTTTAGCCCAAGATATTTTCGTTGTCGATGATGTATTATCAACATAGCCAGTATAGATTAATCAAAAGTTAATTCCTCAAAATTTTCTTTCTTAGAATTCTTGATTAGATCGGCTTTTTTAGTATTTTTCTAGTCCAATCATGATTACATAAGTACCAATTTACGGTGTACACCAAGCCTTCTTTCAAAGAATATTTCGGGGACCAATTTAACTCGTTTCTAATTTTTGTGATGTTTATGTCATAACGAAAATCATGACCTGGTCTGTCTTTAATAAACTCGATTAACTTCTCATGAGGATTGTACGGTGAATCAGGAATTTTTTCGTCTACCAGTTTACAAATTTCTTTCACAATTTGAAGGTTCGGATATTGATTTTCTCCACCGATATTATAAGTCTCACCTATCCTACCATTTTTAATAACTGATAAGATTGCTTCACAATGGTCTCGAACAAATAACCAATCTCTAATTTGTTGCCCATCTCCATAGATTGGCAAAGATTTGCCATTGATAGCATTCCATATAACTAAAGGGATTAGCTTTTCAGGAAATTGATATGGACCGTAATTATTAGAGCAGTTTGAAATCGTAATCGGTAAGCCATACGTGTGAAAATACGCTCTAACTAAATGATCGCTGGATGCTTTGGATGCTGCATAAGGCGAATTTGGAGAGTATGGTGTTTCTTCTGTAAATGCTGGTTCTCCTTTCTTTAACATTCCAAAGACTTCGTCTGTTGAAACATGGTGGAATCTTTTTCCAACATACCCTTCGTCTGATTTCCAAATATTTCTGGCAGCCTCCAATAAATTGTAAGTACCGACGATATTGGTTTGAACAAAAGCACCAGGGCCTTCAATAGATCGATCGACATGAGATTCGGCAGCAAAATGCACAATTAGATCAATTTGGTGATCAAGGATTATTTTTTTTACGAGTGTGTAATCACAAATATCACCTTGAATAAATGTATATTTTATAGTTTTAATATTTGATAAATTCTCTAAATGTCCAGCGTAGGTCAATAAATCCAAGTTGACAATTTCCCAATCCGGTTCTTTCTCAACGACATACTCAATAAAATTTGAACCGATAAAACCTGCTCCTCCCGTAACCAATAATCTTCGATTCTCGCTCATATTAAGTACAACCCTCCATAGCACACTGGGGAATTCTCTCTATCCAAAAAAGTCGTAACTCCCTCAGAAAGAGTGATTTCAATCGAAAGATCTTTATCATTCCACACTATAGATCTCCACCTAAAGGGGAAACAAAGTATCATTATCCTGTTGAGAAAAACCGAATTGCTCAAAATTTTGAGCTCATTTTTCTGAAATAAAGAGCAGCTTACAATCAACATATTTCATGTTTATTGACTCAACCCACCTCCCAATTATATAGACATCCTCATTATTCGGAAAGTAATCGGGTGACTTGTCTGAAATCATACTCACCCCCGCCACATTCGGCGACACAATCATAAATCCCAAATTTCCAACATCCTTCGGCAACAACCATTCTATGTTATCACCCGGCTCACCCTTTCCCGGATCGTAATATCTCGGATAAAAAGCTTT
>JAVEYK010000070.1:0-16389 GCA_034003505.1 Anaerolineaceae bacterium
CTTTAGGCTTTCAGCTTTCAGCTAAATGCTAAAAGCCTACCCCAATTGTGTCCATTTTCACCAATGCTATTGACAGATCACTTTTCCCCTGTATAATAGGGGAAACCTATCTCCTGAAAGGGTAACATCTGAAGATCCAAATGTCTATTTCTGTTTTCTTCCTTCTTTTTGTTTATTACATTATTTCGGTCATTATTATGATGCGAAACAATAAACCGTGGGATGGCAGAATCAGGCAAAGACCTGCATAAAAAAACAAATAAGTTTTGAACAAAAGCCACCTACAACCAGGTGGCTTTTTTGTTACACCATCAGGAGATGAAAATCAGCCAGACAACAAAGGAGGTCCCCCACCAAAGATACAACCGCACCCCAAAAATAATTCATGCAATCATCATTAATAAGGAGAATAAAAATGTCGCAAGAAAATGTAGAAATGAATTTGGTTAATGCCCAACGAAAACCCGTTCTGACTGCGCGTCAGGTGGGTGTCGCAGCAGCGTTTGGAGGGGCAGCCTTAGCCCTCGTTCTGGCCGGTGTCACCATCCCCATTCCGGGAACACCGGTTGTTACCGATCCACGCGAAATTTTCACCACCATCGGTGCATCGCTAACCGGTCCGATGGGCGGCATCGTGATTGGCTTGCTGGCAGGCATCGCAGAGCCTGGTATTCCATTGGCCAGTCTCTTAGCGCATGTCGTGGGAGGTATCTTCAGCGGGTTTGCGTATAAAAATTTCAGTTGGCGCTTCCGCAACAACAAAGCACTCAGTCTGGCTGCCTGGGCACTCCAGGTTGTCGTCTATTATATTTTAATTGTAATCCCCCTATTTGCGGTTGGAATTTTCATCTTCTACCCCGATCCCGAATATGGGAATTTCCTGCCTTTCCTGGGTGCTTTTGAACTGGGTGGTTTACCTGAGGTTGCCCTAACCGTAATTGTAACCACGATTATTATGACTGCTCTGCCAGAACGGTTTAAACGCCCGTTGTGGTAACGACAATAAAAAAACGAAGAAGCCCTTTCCAGGCCACTTTACCACGTAGTGGCCTGGAAGACAAAGAAGTAGGTTTATGACATACCCAATTGAATTTAAAAACGTATCTTTTTCCTATGCTGGCAGCCAAACCCCAGCGCTGGATGGAATTAATCTAACCATTCAGCCCGGCGAAATTGTTTTGATTACCGGCCCGGCAGGAAGTGGCAAAACCACCTTATGCGCCTGCATCAACGGATTGATTCCCCATTATCACGATGGACAACTGAGCGGCGAGGTTACAGTTGGTCCTTTCAACACCCGCAAAGCCCGTGTGGGCGGTCTGGCCTCCCTGGTGGGGATGGTTTTTCAGGATCCCGAGAGTCAGTTGGTAACCAATAATGTGCTCGATGAAATTGCTTTCGGGCCCGAAAATCTGGGCATATCACGTGACGAGATCAACCTGCGCATTCAGGCAGCTTTGGAAGCTACCCGACTGGTCGGGTATGAGCAGCGGGAGCCACACAACCTTTCCGGTGGAGAACAACAAGCTTGTGTGATTGCCGCTACTTATGCCATGCATCCTGAAATCTACGTTATGGATGAACCCCTGGCCAACCTGGACCCAGCCGGGCGTGCTTCCATTCTCAATCTGGTGGTGCAGGTCGCCCGTCAACGCGGGAAAACACTGGTAATCGTTGAGCATGCCCTGGAAGAGACCTTACCATTGGTGGAGCGTATCATCATCATGGACAAGGGTAAGATTGTGCGTGAAGGACCCACGCAGGATGTCCTCGCGCAGGGTGATATTCCAAAGGTTTTCAAACGACCGGATGTGATGCGTCTGGCAGATCATTATCAGCTGGCCGATATGCCCTTGACACCCCTGCAATTCCATCAGTCACTCCGTCAAAGGCATGCGCTTAACTCGCTGGCAGCCAAACCGTATCAGAACGGTCACCAGCATGAGGGTGAAACGGTGATCGAATTTAAGGACGTCAGTTTCTCCTATAATGGGGACAAAGAAGCCTTGCATGATGTTAATCTCAGCATCAAAGCCGGCGAACTGGTCGCGATATTAGGGCGCAATGGCTCCGGGAAAACAACCCTGGTGCGGCATGTAATCGGCCTGCAACAACCATCGCAAGGAAAGGTATTTGTAACCGGCAGGGATGTGGCTGCAACACCAACTCATATTCTGGCGCGGGATGTTGGTTTTTGTTTTCAGAATCCCAACCATCAGATCGTATCTTTTACAGTCAAAGATGAAATGATGTTTGGCTTGAAGACCCATAATGTTGATCCAGCTGAATATGATAGCCGCATTCGCGAAGCACTCGAGATCGTGGATTTGAGTGACAAAATCGATTGGGAAGTTTTTGATCTGGGGAAAGGTCAGAAACAAAGATTAGCATTGGCTTCGGTATTGACCCTCAAACCCAAAATTCTGGTGATTGATGAACCGACCACCGGGCAGGATCCGGAAATGATCGAGGAGATTTTTGCCATTATCAAACGCTTAAATGAGATGGGAACCACCATTCTGCTGATCACCCACCGCATCGACTATGCTGCTCTGTTTGCCAAACGGGCGGTGGTTTTACAACATGGCCGTATCTCTTATGATGGTTCTATTAAGGAATTGTTGCTGGATCATCCCCTGATGCAGGCCAATGCCCTGGATTTACCAGAACTCACCAAACTGGCGGTTGAGCTTTCCGACCTGGGCGTCCCGCGTTGGACGGTCGGTTATGAAGACATGAAGACATATCTGGATCAGATCATTGAGGTGCAACATGGCAATTGAATATCAAAAAGGAAATTCTGTCCTCCATAGACTGGATGCACGCACAAAATTGTTAATGTTTATTGGTGTGACACTCGTCTCGGTTATCATCATGGATCCGATTTTAATGGCAATATTGTTTTTACTGATTTATTGGTTGGGTACCAGGGCAGTGGATCGCCAATTGTTAAATCAAAATTTAAAGGTGCTGGTGGTAATTTTTTTCACCTTCTCGCTCTTTCAAATTCTGTTTTTCACCCCCCAAAATGCCCATTTTCTTTTTTACCTGATTCCTTTCAAACAATGGATTCCGGTCACAATAGAAGGCCTGGTGCGGGGGGTAGCGGTATTCTTCAGATTTTTCAGTGTGGTTTTGTCCGTGCATTTGATGTTGTACAGCACCCCTCCCGTGGAAATTGCATTAACCGTTACGGAGAAAGGCAAGCGTAGATTTTCGATCAATGATTTAATGACCATTCTGGTAATTGCGCTGGTGATGCTGGTGGCTTCTTTGCCTTTGGTGTTGAACAGCCAACCGATTACCTGGTTACCCAATCCCCTCACCCAGACCTTATTTATGTTGTCGGCCTGTCTGGTGCTGGCGTATGCCGTTCAGCGACTTACCTCGCGGGGTTTGCCGCCTGAAATGGGCATGGCCTTGTCCCTGGGTTTCTCTACCGTGGGCTTGCTGACCAAGCAGACCCAAAAAATAACTGATGCACAGAAAGCTCGCGGCTATGATGTCAAACCAAAAAATCTTGTCCGCAGGCTTCAGGTGTTGACCGCTTTGCTAATTCCGATCTTCCTGGCGACGCTGGAACGCTCTCAGGATATCTCGATTGCCATCCTATCGCGTGGCTTCGATTACAATATCAGCAAACGCACCTTCCGGCGTGAATTTAAATTTCAAAAAAATGATTATATTTTCATGGGTGGCATCTTGGCCATCATTCTGGTTGGCATGTTATTAAATCAATACAATTTAGGCAATCTCACCGAACAATTTATTTTTCGTTTGTTGCAATAGAAAGGAGTTTTCAATGACAAAAAGAGTATCGCGTGATCAAGTATTTTTCGCCTTTCACCCGGAACTGACACCCGTTTTAGAAGTGGAGCAGGGTGAAGAGGTAGTGATGGAAACCCATGATTGTTTTGAAGGGCAACTCAAAACATCTGCTGATTTGCTGGATTCCCTGGATTGGGAGCATATTAACCCGGCCAGCGGTCCGGTATCGGTGAAAGGTGCAAAACCTGGGGATGTACTGCGCGTTGATTTGCTGCAAATGAAGATTGCCGACCAATCCGTCATGGTGACCCTACCTGGTGAAGGCGCTCTGGGAGAACTCATCACCGAAATGGAGACCGTCGTTTTGAAATTGGACGGTGATACGGTGGTATATAAAGACAGGGTGCGCGTTCCCAAGAGACCCATGATTGGGGTGATCGGGGTTGCTCCGGCCAGTGGATCCGTTCCGAATGGCACTCCCGGAGCACATGGCGGCAATATGGATTGCACGCTGGTGACTGAAGGTGCCAGCCTGTACTTCACAGTCGGTGTGGAAGGCGCCATGTTTGGTGCCGGTGATTTTCATGCTGCCATGGGAGATGGCGAAGTGGTCATTTGTGGTGCTGAAACACCCGGTGAATTGCGCTTTCGTGCGCAGGTTGTGGACAGGCTGAAAGGCTTACCGACCCCCTTCCTGCGCAATGATGAACTGGTTGCCGTTATTTGTTCTGCCCCCACCCTGGATGAAGCTGCCAGCGACGCCACCCACGCCATGGCACGCTTTCTGACCGAATTTGTGGGGCTGCCGGTGAATGATGCCGGCATGTTAATGAGCCTGGCGGGTGAACTCAAGTTCTGCCAGATCGTTGACCCGGAAAAGACAGTCCGCTTTGAGTTCCCTGTAGCAGTTCTGGAGCAGTTGGGATATAAGTTCGACTAATCATTTGTGAGTGTCTCATCATTGCCTGATGAGTTGCTAATTTTTTCATTTCCCTCCGAATCAATCACTCCCTGACGTCATGTCAGGGAGTGATTGCATTGGGGGGAGGGATTAATTTTTTTCAGATAACTTTTGTTTTTCTGAGTCAAGCTGTTTTATCTCAGCAGAGCCAAATCTATCAATGGCTTGCATTTGTTTTGACGCTAAATTGTTCAATTCCATTAATCGCTCAGATTGTGCCATTCCTTTTTCAATCAAGATTGCATTATAGCTTTCCATATTAGAAAGCACTAACAATTGATTCAAATTTGCATTATCGCGAATATTGCCTTTAGACTCAGGATGCGAAGACCTCCAATCTTTGGCTGTCATACCAAACAAGGCAACGTTTAGGACATCTGCTTCACTTGCATAGGTCCAGGAGATTTGACTAGGTGTAAGATGAGGAACAATCAAGTTCTCAAGAATTGCATCAGTATGAATTCTATAGTTCAATTTGGAGATCTCACGATTTAGATTCCAATTTAATGATAGTCGGCTGTTTTCATCTAATTTTAAGCGTTTATAATCTTTTATAATATAAAGTTTAAATTCTACAGATATCCAAGATGCAAACTCAAAAGCTATATCAGAATGAGCATAAGTACCCCCATACCTACCGGACTTTGAAACAATACCAATTGCATCAACTGATTCAATCCACTTTTTAGGTGATAATGTGAAAGAATTTAAACCAGCCTGATTTCTAAACCCCTCGAATTCGAGCGGTTTAAAACTCTGGTTATGGAGTGATTCCCAAAGCCCTAGAAATTCAAGCGTATTCCTATTTCTCATCCAATTAGAAATGACCGCTGTCGGGTCATCGCTCTTATATCGAGCCATATCTGTTATCGAGATATAATCATTTTGAAAATCTTCGGTATAGATACCAATCTCCATGCCTGCAGCATAAATAGTTTCTTTAACTGATTTCTTGGTCATTTTTTACTTCCTAGATAATGTTAATTTGGAATAATAATGAGAACTAATGTTCTTATAATTATAGTAAATCTTCCATCAATCAACAAGTGCATAAAATTTATTAAATGCGTTCTTTATCCTTTCGAAACACTTTGAAAGCTCGTAATATTGACCTTCGCCGCAAAAATAAATTTCACAAAAGTATCAAGGTTGAATGAACTTAAGGGTAATCAAAAACCACCTTTACTATCCATGAACAAACAACATCCTCGATTCAGGAGTACGGTGCACTTCGGTGAAAAAGCGTCTGCTGCCAAGTCTTAAAAACCTCCCGCTCCTTCTGCACAGCCCATTACAAACCGAACCACTTCAATTATCCAAGATTTTTACCAACTGTGATTATTATGGTATACAAATGCGATACACTCCTTATAGATTGATTACTAATCTACATTTCCAGCTTGTGTGTAAACTCTTTCATCCCTAAGTGCAATGCACTTAAAGCTCTCGAATTGCTAATACTTTGTCTGATTGGTCCCATAAGTGACCTACCTCCAATCCATCATCGGCAAATAAATAGCAAGCACCTACTCACCCGGATTTCCTCACCAATCATCCAATCCTAAAACCATGGAATTCGGATCTGGTGATCATGAAAACCCTTTTTCAAAATCATGTAAATCCCAGTTTAGATCTTTGCGCATTGGGGTAATAGAATACCATCGACAAAAATTACTCTGTTCCAGCTTTCAGCGCTGCACTCATCTGTATCCGGTTGATTTTTTTCTTACTCAGCAGTTGTGCCACCTGATAAGTTACCATCACAATGACAAAACCCAACAGGATGTTCCAGATGCTCAAGTGAGCGGGGATGGTCATTTGCATGCTGCTTGCCAGGCTTTGCATCAGTGCCGAGACCGAGGCGAGCAGCACCGGAACACCAATCATATAACCAAGCACGACAACCAAGGTATTGCTGGAAAGAATAAGTTTGTTTATTTCTTTCCCACGGTATCCCAACACTTTAAACAGGGAAATTGTGTTTCTGTTTTCTTCAATAATCATCCCCGTGACGAGGAAAATAATGATCAGACCTAAAATGAAAGCAGATATCGTCAGGGTATAGACCAAGCCGCCGGTCTGGCTGATGAGGCTTTTAATCCCTGCGGCAATTGCTTCCATCGACTTTTTGCTGCGGATAACCCCATCTGGGAATGTCAACTGTTCATCACCCCAAATACCGCTATAAGAACCATCGGGCATATCGATCATTGCATTGAATTGATCGAAAGGCATGAACATGAATTCACCGGCTGCTGAATCGGCGATTGCATCAATGGTCAGAGTGTATTCTTTCAGATCCTCATCCCCGATGACACGAATTTCATCGTCCTTGCTCACACGCAGCCTGTCGGCCAGTAATTTGGTGATAATCATCCGATCGGGAATCAGTTTTTTACCCGAACCATCTTTAAGCTGCAACCGAGTGGACTGTGAGAGCGCGCCAACCAGGTAAAAGTTGGAGTTCCTGTCTTGCTCAGCAGTGACAGTGATTGCATTGTACTGTTCAAATCCTGCAGGAGGTTCACTGGTTTGTAGCTCATTGAATACATATTCATATTTAAATTGATAAAGTGCTGCGATGCCTTCATTTAACATATAGTCCAAAGAGCTTTGCAGGGTAAGCCCATATAACAACAAGATGGTTGCCACGATAATGCCGAAAAGCAGAAATGCCGTTCTCGATAGACTTCTGACCTGCTCGCGGATTTGAAACTTGGTATTGAAACGAAAGCGGTCCAGTTGTATTGCCTGTTCGAAGAAGTTTAATTTTTCCGAAACCCTGGCACCTTTCATCAGTTCCGCCGGTGAAATGGTCAGCAGCTTCGATACAACAAAGTGGGATACCAGGCACAGCACCGTCAGCGGTATCACCATTCCCGCCACCAACTGGATAATATTAAATTGGTAAGTTTCCACAGGCATGGTGAAAGCCTCCATCAGGAAGTCGAGCATGGGTTTCACCATCGCGACTCCCAAGAGGGACCCCAGTACACCGCCCACACCTGCCATGAGGAATGGGTACACCAGGTAGTGGCGTAAAAGCTCTGATTTTCGGTAGCCAAGTGCATAGAGTGTTCCGATCACAACTGACTCTCTCTGGATCATGCGCTTCAAGAGGATGCTGATCAGAATGATGGATAGCACCAGCAGCATGCCGGGAACCGCTCTGCTCATGGTGGTGAGCATACTGACCTCCAGTGCAACGACGGTGACTTTGTTGTTGTTTTCCGTGCTCTCCCAGTGGGTAAGCGTCGTTCCATTTGTTACCAGATAATTCCTGAACAAGATCGCTTGCTCATGCGTGTTGTCGCGCTGATTAAAGCGGATCGCATAAAAATCTGTTTTGTCAGGCAAACGATCCAGGTCCTGTCTCCTCAATACAGCGATACCGAAAGACTGGGGATCACTGATCATCTCCTCTTTCGACCGAACAATGTAAATATAGTTCGGAAGTAACATGATCCCTGATATTTCATAGCTTTTGTCCCTGATCATCAGAGAGTCACCAACATTCAGATCGTTCGCGGCAGAAAATTGCGGGTCAATCAGAATATCATTGCCAGTCAGATCATTGCCTTCCATCACTGCAGGTAGATTCAAACGGCTGTTCTCGGAAAATATTCTCAGTGTCTGTCCCGGCTGTGATTCGTAATCGGCCACACTGCTCTGTTCGATGATGGCATTGAAGCGCTTTTCCAGGGCATCGATATCGATTGCGGTGTCAGTGCTGAATTCCGCATCCGCAAGCCTGTTATTGGCAGAAAAAGCATCGAAAATATGTCCCAAATTGTCAGCAACCGTCGTCATTCCAACCAACAACATGCTGCTGACGAGCACCATGATGAAAATTCCAAGATACTGGGCTTTATTTTCCATGATCGTTCGGAAGGTTTTATGCAATAAAGGCATTACCATTCGATCCTTTCAGCAGGTACGGTGGTTTGATGAAGTATTTCTTCAACAATCTCTCCGCTGCGCAACTTAAAAACACGGTTGGCCATTGCCGCAATTGCTGTGTTGTGCGTAACCATCAATATGGTGGTCCCAAAATCCCGATTCACTTGTTCCAGAAGTTTTAAGATACTGTGCGAGGTGCCATATTCCAATGCTCCCGTTGGTTCATCACACAATAGCAGCTTCGGGTTCTTAACCACCGCGCGGGCAATAGAGACACGCTGTTGCTCACCCCCACTGAGTTCGCGTGGAAAACGGCTTTTCTTCTCCTGCATATCGACCGCTGCTAATATATCATCGATAGCGAGCGGTGATTTACTGATATTGGACACCACCTCGATGTTTTCTCCAACGGTCAGGTTGGGCACCAGGTTATAAAACTGAAAGACAAAACCCACATGCTCTCGCCGGAAGTCCGTCAGTTGGTCGTTACTCAGGCTGCTTACCTCAATTCCATTTACCATCACTTTGCCATTGTCTGCCCGGTCAATACCACCAATGATATTCATCAGTGTAGTTTTCCCGGAACCAGATGGGCCTAAAATGACGCCGATCTCCCCCTGCCCCAGCTTCATTCCAACGCCTTTCAATACTTGTGTTTGAACGACCCCCGAAGTGTAGCTCTTTTGCAAGTTCGAAACTTCGATGAATTCAGGAAAATGATTCATGTATTTGGTTTCCGATACCGATGGTTGTTGGATCATATTGATCTCCTTTGATGAGTATCATTTTATAGGATTTTCACCAGACCTGATAGGTTTTGGGGGTAATAGATCGGTCGAATGCCATGCGGAGAAAACGGTTTTTCTGTCACTCATTGCTTGCGTTCAATAATCGCTGCCAACAGGTTTTTTAATAAATTGTTTTTTCATCGGTCACCATGATTGACCTCTGGTCAGTGAGTTAAATTATTTTTGATTTTATTGGGCTGCAAATTATTCGATTCAATGGAAGGCAACGCAGCAATTTTGTGTTATACTTTCTGTATCAAAAGTATAACAAAGCGAGGCACTCATGAATGTCAGATTATCTCAAAAGGGTTGGGTGGTCATTCCCGCATCTCTGCGGGCCAAGTATGGGTTAAAACCAGGTGCAACCCTAAAGGTGGTCGATTACGGCGGCGTGCTGGCGATCGTTCCCCTGCTGAAAAACCCCATCCAGGAGGGGGCCGGAATGCTAAAAGGTGGCAATTCCTTGACACAAGCTCTCCTGGATGAACGTCTTGAGGAACGGAAACGTGAGTCCCAATAAGTCAGTCTTCCTGCTGGATAGCTTTGCATTTCTTGCTTTTCTGGATAATGAGTCGGGTATGCTGCGAGTGCAGGACATCCTGATTCAGGCCGACACTGGAAAATGCCAGGTCACGATGAGCCTGATCAATCTGGGAGAAGTGCTTTACATCGTGGAACGGGAACGTGGACTGTCTTCAGCGCAAAGTGTCCTGGCGCTTGTGGAAAGCCTGCCGATCAAATTACTTGAAGCCAGTCGCGAGCTGGTTTTTGATGCTGCTCATGTGAAGGCAAATTACAGCATGTCTTATGCAGACGCCTTTGCAGTGGCAGCAGCCATACAAGAGCAGGCGATCATCATCACTGGCGATCCTGAATTTAAGGCTGTGGAGAATCTGGTACCTATAGAGTGGATCAGTACATAACTCTGTCTCCTGATCTCAATCCATTTCGGTTTGCACCCCATAAGGAAGGGGCAACATTGGGTCGCTGTGGCTAAAAACCATATTTCACCAATTCGGGGCTGGGCACATTCTCCGATGTCCCGAGAAAGAGGGTCGTTACCGGTGAGGAAGTCACAAGCCCAATGCTTTGCCCTGATAAACCGCCTGCCCGATTTTTCTGCAAAATGATTGATCCTTGTGTACAATCAGGTTATGCAGACCCTTTCATTTAACATCATTCAGGAAACGTTTCAGCAGCTGTTACGCGAGCACCCCAAGGGGGTTTCCGCTCAATTGGTTGTCAATTATCAAGGGGAAAGAGTGGTGGACTTACATGGCAGTGCACCGCATACACCAGCCAATACACCAGAGACAGCTTACCTCACCTTCTCGGTTTCCAAGGGATTTACAACCCTTGCCATCCTGAAATTGCTGGATGAAGGACTGCTGGAACTGGATGTGCCAATCGCCAACTACTGGCCAGCATTTGGGCAAAAAGGCAAGCAATCCGCCACGATCCGGCATGCGCTGCTGCATCAGGCCGGGATTCCCGCCCCGCATCTGTACACACAAATTCCACTGTGGCCATTCTGGGATCTGGTGACCCGCCGGGTAGCCAGTTATCAGCCAGTCTATCCTCCCGGAACACAAACCGCCTATCACCTGGTGAACTTTGGCTTTATTCTGGGTGAGGTCGTGCAGCGAGTGACCGGTATGCCTATTGATCAATATCTGGCAACCCATTTCTTTGAACCGATGGGGTTGAATCAGATCTGGATGAAGGTACCCCCGCAAGTAGAGAATACCTTACCGCGGGTAATCTCCATGAGTGACAGCATGCGCAACACCGCCTGGTTGTTTAATCGTCATCTGATTCGGCGTGCCTTGATCCCGGCAGCAGGATTGCACAGTAATGCACGCGGGATGGCTGCAGTTTTTCAGATGCTCCTGGATGGTGGCGAGTATCAGGGAATCCCTTATTTGAAGCCGGAAACGATTGCAACGGCAGCTTCCTCACAATATGACGGATATGATGCCTATGTGCGCGCAAATATGAACTGGGGGCTGGGATTCATCATGGGCGGTGGACAACATCGCGACCCCGATCCACGCCTGAGGTCCATGGGTTGCGGAAGCAGTGCTGCCACCTTCGGTTCTTTCGGAATGGGCACTTGCATGGTCTGGGCGGACCGCACTGCCGGGATGGTCATCGCTTTCACAACCAATGGCATGTTATCTGATCGCGCAGCCGGACAACGCTGGGCTACAATCTCCAATGCTGCCTGGGATGCGATTCAGTCCTGCAAAGAGTGAGCTTTAAAAAAATTTTGAAAGGCAATGGTTTCTTAACAAAATATTAAGATAAATTTCATCCAAATAGTGGTATCATGGTGATGAGGTATTATGCCAGACGATCGCTTTGGAAGAAATATCCATTATTTACGAATTAGCCTCACCGACCACTGCAATCTGCGTTGTTTGTATTGCATGCCAGAGGACATGACCTTCCGTCCAAATGCTGAACTGATGCAGGACGATGAAATTATCACACTCCTGCGCTTATTTACATCATTGGGGTTCGATAAAATCCGCCTGACCGGCGGCGAGCCAACCATTCGTGCACAGGTAGTCAACCTGGTGCGCGAGATGGCTGCTACACCCGGTGTGCGCTCTTTATCGATGACCACCAATGGGGTTCTGCTGGGGAAACTGGCTGCACCTTTAAAGGAAGCCGGACTGCAAAGGGTGAATATCAGCCTGGACACACTCGACCCAGACCGTTTCAAATCCCTGACCCGCTGGGGCAAGTTTGAAGACGTTTGGGCTGGGATTCAAGCTGCCGAATCGGTCGGGCTGACCCCGCTCAAACTCAATATGGTGGTGGTGCGCGGTCATAACCTGGATGATGTCGTCTCCATGGCGAATCTCACCTACGAACACAACTGGCAGGTGCGCTTTATTGAGATGATGCCATTTGCCGGCCAGACGGAATTTCAAACCAATCTGGTGGTCAGCGACGCAGAAATCCTGGAATTGGTCAGTTCAAAACTGGATCAACCAGAATTATTAAACCATGGCATGCTGGATGGTGAAGCACGGCTTTACCGCCTGCCGGGTGCCAAAGGTACGCTGGGATTTATTTCCTCGGTCACCAATCCCTTCTGCGCTGGCTGCACACGCGCCCGCCTGACTTCGGATGGGAAAATACGCTTGTGCTTATTAAAGGAAAAAGAGGTGGATTTGCTGACCCCCCTGCGCGCGGGTGCCACACTGGATGATTTGCGGACCCTGATATTGGATGGCATCTGGTGGAAACCCTGGGGACACGGATTAGCACAGGGCGAAATTGCCACCAACCGTACCATGAGCCAGATCGGCGGGTAAATCCCCTCAACAGACATCTCCCAAACCTCTACACTGATTTGACATTGGATGGTTTTAGCAGTATTATTTCGATGTGAAATAGTTTGATCAGGAGGTTACTATGCCTACACATTTTCAGGGTACGCCCGAGGAAGAACTGGCACTGGATAGCTATATTAAATTAACCCGCGCTAACGATACGATTACAGCGCGCTTATCTGTGTCTGGTTCCATGCAGGATCTCACCATCAGCCAATTCGGTGTGCTGGAGGCTCTGTATCATTTGGGTCCCCAGGCTCAAAGCATTTTGGGTGAGAAGATATTAAAGAGCAATTCGAATATGACCACGGTAATAGACAATCTCGAAAAACGTGATCTGGTAAAACGGGAACGGGCAGTCGATGACCGCCGTAAGATTATTGTGCATCTGACTGAGTCAGGCATGCACCTGATCAAAGAGATTTTTCCCAATCATGTGCGCGAGATTGAAAAACAATTTTCAGTGCTGAGTGTGGAAGAAAAACAACAATTATGTGAGTTATTACGAAAATTAGGGAAACACGAAAAGGTATTCGTTTCATCAAAATAATGATTTAGATTCTGGGAGGGATCACAACAATGCAGAAAGATTTACATATTGTCGGATTTGCTGGTAGCTTAAGAAAAGGTTCATACAACCGCAGACTGTTAGATATTGTCAGTGATTTATTGCCTGCAGGGACAACGTATGAAACCATCGAATTGAATGATATTCCCCTTTTCAACGAGGATGTGGAAAAAGATGGTTTTCCCCAGTCAGTGATCGATTTTAGAAAGGCCATTCAAAATGCAGACGCGCTGTTAATTGCCAGCCCGGAGTATAACAGCTCAATTACCGGTGTGCTAAAAAATGCCCTGGATTGGGCTTCGCGCTCCGAGAACAAACAGCCCAGTCCCCTCAACCATAAACCTGTAGCCATCCTGGGAGCTGGGGGCCGCGGGGGTACGGACCGATCACAATACCATTTGCGTTCCGTGCTCAGCCATCTCAATATGCACCTCGTTAACAAGCCAGAAGTTTTAATTAACATGCCCGGCAGACAGGTATTTGATGAAGAAGGCAACCTGCTGGATGAATTTGCAGTGAAGTTGATGCGCCAATTATTACAAAATCTGGTAGACCATACCTACCAATTGAGCAAGTAAACAACATTTTCCATTCAGTCATCGGTTTTGCCCGGTGGAAGTTTTTTGGATGAGTTTATATATCTAGTAAATTCATCCAGAATTTTTTTAAACAGGTGGTTTTTATTCATTCCATCCAGATAACAAATGGCAGCGAACGCATCTGTGATTTGCTCCGTCATATTCCCCAGATGCCCATAACAATCAATTCGTTCTAATAAAACCAGATAAAAAAGTGGATCCAACGCCAGGCAGCGATTGGCATTCTTTAATGCCAGCCGATAATTACCCAGATAACGATACGTTTTCGCTAAAAAATAAAACAGGTATGGATTCTCAGGGTCCAATTTCGCAGCCGTCAACAGGGCATCCCTGGCTGTCTGAATTTTAACCCCCGGGTACAAACCCTTTGCCAGCCAGGCTGTGGAAGAATCAGGAAATTGCTCCTGGATCAACGCATACCAGATCAGGTATTCATCCACTTTGGAATTCTGACTGGCAATAATCAACCGCAATTCATACCAGCACGGATGATCAGGTTGAAATTGAATCAGTATTTCCAGCAGGGCGGTCGCTTCCTGAAATCTCCTTTGTTGAATCAAGGCATGAATGTGCTCGTATTTCACAATATTGATAAACTCCTGCATGCTCACCTCTTTTTTAATAGAAATATTGTTCTATTATCATACAAAATGTTCTAAATTTCAAGGGTATAAAATAGAACGTATCCTTAAAATTTCCGGGCAAGCATCTCAGATCGGCAGCAGAACGACTATGGTAACCAGTGCGGTCTGAATACCTGGTCGGCCAACGCAAGCATTGCGTCGTCATGACCCGGATTCCAGATCAGCATTTGTGAACCATCTGCCAGGCCGGCTAGGCTGTCCTGTAAAAAGAGAACCTGACTCCCATCCGGGTGCCATGAAAATTGGGTGACCATCTGGCTGAGATCACTGGAAATGACCTGATAAGAACCATCCTGTTGGATCCACCATAGTTCGCGCTGTGGGATTTTTGGATCAACCTGCACCACCGTTAACAAACCCCGCCCACCGGGATGACAGACTGGATAATAATAGTTGTATCCCAGATCAAAAAGATCACTGCTGGTAAAATAATCGCGCAGCCCGGTTAAAATATCCACCTGGTAAATAATGGAGACGATCGGAAGGCCCTCATCCCGGACGTCGGAATAGTAGAAATAACGTTCCTCCGGTGACCAGCAACCGGTATCCTCGGCGGATGGGTCACTAAACCCGATCTCCCTGCTGCCGGCATGCAGAATGATAATTCCCTGATCCATCCCCTCCCACAATGAGAGCCATTGTCCTTGGGAAGACCAGATGGGATCATAGCCTGGTTTTGTTTCGTCGCTGAAGACTGGTGTACTGGCAGCAGAAACCAAATTCAATAGATACGGTCGGGGCAAACCCCACTCCAGGCGGGAGGCATTTTCTTGGGCTGCCTGAAGGCTAAATACGATCTCATCCCGGACCGGATTCCAAGCCGGCGCAGTGCAACGATCAACACCGCAATCCAGCAGCAGATTTTGAGATTGCCCATCGCGATCCATCAGCCAAAAATCGATGCCGTTCTGGTCATTCATTCTTGAAAACAGGATCTGCTCCCCATCCGGTGAGACAGTAAAGTCAAGTACGCTGCCCCCGGTTTGTGTCAGTTGTGTTTCAACTCCTGGTAAGGCAGGCGCGAGTATAAAGAGCTCTTTACCGGCGGGTACTCCCTTCAAATATACAATTTCGGGTTCACGTATGAAGGCTTGCCAACTTGCTGCTTTCAGATTGTGATTGAATGAATCAAGCTTGTCAGCCGCTTCCCGAAACCCAAAGTGCAGCAATTGACCGACAGGAATGGGATGCTCAGGCTGCCAGGTAGCCAGATCAGCTTCCTGCCAGGTCCAGGTGCCAGTAATTTCCGGTATGCTGAAGAAGGCTGTGCTAACCGCTTGGGCTTCAACATCCTGAGAAAATTGGAATTGCAAGCGCGGGGTTGAACTGATCAATTCCGCGCTATTCAGCCAGTTTGCCCGCACCTGAAAGCCATCCACAACAGACAACGCCGTTTTGGTTATCAAGGAAAGCAGAAATGGTGAGAAAAACAGCAGAATGATGATAAGCGCCACCAGCAGCAGTGGGTATCGGAAAAAAGTACGCTTTTTCGTCATCGTCAGGCTCTCTCCCCGGCTTCCCGCTCAATCCCAGGCCAGGTTTGCCCAGGGTGCCTGGTACACCAGCTCTCCGGCTATAAACGTAGCTGCCACTTCCTGATCGGAGGAAAGCAGGATGAAATCTGCAACTGCACCGGGGCATATCACTCCCCGATCCATAAGCCCCAGAACATTTGCAGGGTTGGTAGTCCAGCAGGAGAGTGCTTCCTGAAAAGAACATTTGGTGAAATTTTGCAGATTATGCAGGGCTTTGATTGGGGTCAGAATGCTGCCAGCCAGCGTGCCATCAGATAGTCGGGCTGAGAATCGATCTACCTG
>JAVEYK010000071.1:0-16257 GCA_034003505.1 Anaerolineaceae bacterium
AGAAGAACTGGCTGCAGGGCGCCTGGGTGGTGGGGGCTGCGCTTCCTGTGGCAGCGGTGATGGCTGCGGAGGCAGTTGCGGATAAAGAAGACAGAGGTTGGTTCAAAAGGATCAACCTCTTTTTATTTAATTTAATCAACAAACAGGTGTTGTATGGTATTTGCACCCATAAAACAAGCTGCCGGATATTATTGTATTGATACCAAAAAATCCTATAATAAAGCTAATCCTTTCAGGTACCCTTTAAAAGCAAAGCAAATATGCAAAGAATATTCACGTCTTTACGCAGCCGATTGGTCTTGATCATCATTTTAACCGCTGTTCCCGGCATCTTGTTACTATTGCAGGTTGGTTATAACCAGCGTGAAGCCGCCAAACAGGACACGGTGACGGAAGTTATCCACCTGGCAAAGGTAGCTTCCAGCGTGGAATCTTTGATGGTCGATAATGCCAAATCTTTCCTATTAACCGTATCCCATCTGCCCACGGTTCGTGAAAAAGAATATGATGAATGCAATGCCATCTTCCAGCATATGTTCGAAGACCATTTTGAATACTACTCAGCTTTTTATGTGGCGGATTTGGAGGGCAATATCCTGTGTAGCCCGCCCGAGAAACATGCCCCACCGGATTTCAATCGATGTGAACATTACCAGAATCTGATCCATGCCAACGATTTTGCCATGAGTGGTTATCACATTTGCCGGGTGACAGGCAAGGCAGTTGTCTCGATCGGATACCCGGTTTATGATATGCAGGACCATTTCTTCAATGTTGCGAATGTGTCCTTGGACTTAATCTGGTTTTATGATTTTGCTGAAGCTGCCGGATTACCAGCCGGTGGTGAGTTAATTGTGATGGACGATAAGGGGACTATTCTCTCGCATTACCCGGACAATGATCGTTGGCGTGGGTACCAGCTGCCGGAGACTAATACAGTTGCAAAACTATGGCAGCAAAAAAGTGGTTACACGATTGGCGAAGGATTGAGTGGAGAAGAAACCATTTATGCCATCAGCGATATTAAAGGTACTGCCGGAGATCTCTCTGTGATCATGGGATTACCCACCCGAATTGCTTTTGAAACAGCTAACTTCACTTTACAACGAAACCTGACTATTATGATTGTGGTGGTTGTCCTGGTTCTGATTCTGATGTGGTTCCTGGGGGATGCTCTGATTATCCGGCAGGCGCAAGCATTGGTAGAAGCAACAAAACGATTGGCTAAAGGCGATCTGAGAGCCCGATCGGGAATTACTTATCAACAAGGAGAATTGGGGCAGTTAGCTCAATCATTTGATAACATGGCGGATGAGATCGCCCTGCGGGATGAAGAACGCAATCGCAATGAAGCTGCTTTAAAGGAATATACCTTGAATCTGGAGCACAGCAATGAAGAGCTGCGCAACTTCACCAACGTAGCCTCGCATGATTTGCAGGAACCATTGCGCAAAATTCAAACCTTTGGCGAAATGTTGCAGGACCGTTACAGCGGTCAATTGGATGCGCGCGGAATCAACCTTTTACAACGCATGCGCGATTCGGCTGGACGTATGCAGTTATTATTGAGCGAAATTCTGACCTTCTCACGCTCCATTAACAAAACCTACCAGTTCAATAAAGTCAATCTGGAACAGGTGATACGTCAGGTTTTGATTGATCTGGATTGGCAGGTGGAACAGAAGCAGGCCCAGGTTGACATTTCTGAATTGCCCACCCTGGAAGCTGATGAAGTGCAACTCAGCCAGTTATTCCAGAACCTGATCAGTAATGCACTTAAATTTCATTCCCCCGGGAGACAACCAAAAATCAATATCTACAGCCCGTATTCAAAGGATGGTACGGACTCTGAGGGTATGTGTGAAATCCGCGTGCAGGATGAGGGGATCGGGTTTAATGAAAAATATCTGGATCGTATTTTCCAACCTTTCCAACGGCTGGATTCGAATGGCGAATATCCTGGAATTGGCATGGGGCTGACCATCTGCCGAAAAATTGTGGATAACCATGGCGGCACCCTCTCTGCGCACAGCAGCCGCGGGAAAGGAACAACATTTGTGGTACGTTTACCCAAGAAACAGGCGAAAGAAAGGTTGAATGAGCATGAAAACGACACAGAATAAAAAGATTATCCTGATGGTGGAAGATGATCCGGATGATATTTACCTGATCGGGGAAGCCATCGATGAATGCCAGTTGAATGCACAAATATATGTTGTGGAAGATGGTGAGCAGCTCCTGGATTATCTGCACCACAAGGGAGAGTATGCTGACCCTGAAGGTTCACCCAGACCGGATTTAATCCTGCTGGATCTGAATATGCCGCGCAAAGATGGTCGCGAAGCTTTGGCTGAAATGAAGAAAGATCCTGATCTGCGAGGTATTCCGGTGGTGGTGTTGACCACCTCCAGCGCTGAACGCGATATGAAATATTCATACGCACAGGGAGCTAGTGGATTTGTGACCAAGCCAGTCTCTTTCAGTGGATTGCGCGAAGCTGTTTGCAAGATCGGTGATTACTGGATCCGTACCGTGCAGTTGCCTGAGGAAAAATTAGGGGATGGAACAGAAGACCATTCAGAAGAATCTTAGCTCACACCACCCCTATTATTGAGATAAAACTCCAAAAAAGATGATAAGAACCACAACCAGCCAGAGGGATCTTTATTTCTGATTGTGGTGAATATTTTGCTGCAGCCGGTTGGTGCGCATGGCAATATCCGCTTTATTGATCAGGGTTCCCGGGTCACGTCCATCCTGTGGATAGATACTCCAGCCAATAGCCAGCCGTATCTGGATCTTTTGATCCTGTACCTGCAGAGGTGTCGAAAAGACCTTATTGATTTTGGTGATGATGCCAGGTACCCCTTCGAGATCTTGAATATCCTCTAAGATCAGGGCATATTCGTTTTCGATAACTTTGGCAACGGTGTCATCCTCGCGTACGCTGCCGGTCAGACGGCGTGCCACCATCACATCAATCTGTTTCTTTAAATCCGGCAGGAAATGTTCGTGATAGGGGAATGAAACCGAAAGTGAAATCAATAAGGCATTGCTCTGGTTGCGTTTCATACGCATGATGGCATGCCGCAGGCGATCCAAAAAGATAGCCCGCAGAGGCATTTCGGTATTGGGATCATACAGTGGACCGGTGGGTGGTTTCAAAGGACGAGTGCCACGTGGTGTACGTGGTAATTTGCCAGCCAGGCTGCCGGTATCGATGCGTTCAATCGGCTGGTTGTTGAGAATCATGCTATACAACTGCTGGGTTTCAGGGGAAGGATCGATACCAAGTTCACGGGCGATGATGGATTTGCACAACTGGTATTGCTGCAAGGCGGCATTGCGGCGACCGCTTTTGGTGAGCAGGCGCATCAGCAAGCGGTGAGCACTTTCTTCCAGAGGTGCCATTTCTACATAACGCCAGGCATATTTATGTGCCTGATCAAAGTTTGAACGATGGAAATAAGCTTTGGAGAGTGACTGCAGCGCATTGATCATGCTGCGTATATAACGTTCGCGATTAAAAACCGCCCACTCCTGGAAAGCGGTGACTTCATTCAGGATCAAATCGCTCAAAAAATCACCGCGATACAGTTCCACTGCCTCTTCCAGCTGATTGATACATTCCTGACAGTTGTGCAGTTCAAGATGAGGATGTGATTTGGTGATCTGAATATAGGCATTGAAAGTGGTGGTATCCATCCAGACATGCTTGTGGCTGAACTCCACAACATCATCACTGACTTCTAAGAAGCTGTTGGTTTGTTCTTCGCCGCCAAAGGCTTTGCGCAAGCCCAGGAGCGCCTGGCGCAGATTCATACGGGCATAAGTCTCCGGGCGGTTCGGCCAGAAGAACTCCGCCACCTTTTCACGCGGTTGCAGACGCGGTGGCTCTTCGGCCAGGTAGGCCAGTAAGGCACGTTCCTTGCGGGTGCGCAAAACATCACTGATATCAGTGCCGTCAAATTGCACGCGGAAGGTGCCGAGGAGGGAAATTTCTAATCTGGACATTTTTCTAATCTTAATTCACGCTGATTTCACGCTGATTTCACTAGCCAGAAACGTTCAATTGCAATAATGATAGCAACCATGGTTCATATAAAGGCCGGATTCTATGCATGAGCAAAATATTAATTACTTCTCTTATTTGTTACGGGTTTGGAAAGACAGCGTTGATGGAGAATGGCATGCATCATTACAGGATGTTGTGAGCGGGGAATGCCACCATTATCCGACTTTGAATGAATTATATGTCAATTTATGGGATTTGACGAATGAAAATGTCAATCATCCTGAGCGGAGCCCGTTCGAGCCGTTTAAGGCCCAGTTAGCCAAAAAGATGGAATAGGAGTGTATATGCAAGGAAAACCAAAAGGAATTTTAAATTTATTTCAACTTATCCAAATTTCTAGAATAGGAGGAACGATAATGAAATCTAAAAAAGTTTTATGGAGTATTTTGACGGTTATCATGCTGCTCAGCATGACTGTCGGGGCGGTGTTGGCGGAGGATGGTGCCCTTTTCAGACGAAACATCTCCAAAACCCCAGAACAGGAAACGGAGATGTCAGCCGTTTATATGATGGACTTCTACGTCCCGGCACAGGCATCCACCGGATTAGTGGGACCGGTTGATAATTACCTTTTGGATGATGATGAGTCCACAGTTGCGTATGATCCTCGTTATTATGCCAAACCATTGGTTTCTGTCTACATTGATGATATGCATGAAGAAGAAGCCACCAAAGGTAGTATGGCGTATGGACATTACGATGCCTTTGTGGGCGTTTCTTTGGATGATGGTACGTCCTGGAAGACCACCAATTTGTCCAACTCAGGCAACCTATCCTCTTTTATACTTAAAACAGGGTATGAATACCCAGGAGATGTTCATCATATGGTTCACCAGGTGGCTGGGGATCAGATCTTTGTTGCCTGGGCTTCTCGTTATTGCAGCGGTGGTACTCCATTGTACACCTTGGATCTGGATGATAATGCAGATTATTTAGCAGATTTGGAAGATAATTATGGGAAAGATGCAGTTTATCTGTATGATCTTTTTGGGGTTGGTGGAAGCCAGGGATCGGTCAATTATGAGGAACAGGGGTTTCCAGAAGTGGGCGAAATTCCTTACTCCTGCATCTGGACTGCCAGAGGGAAATTATTACCCGGTGATGATTCAAAAACGACAGATGAAGCCGAAGCAACCCATGTTCTCTGGCAAAAAGCGGAACGCCTGACCTCAGGGAAACGCGATGCGAACTTACCTGCAGTGGATTGTGCCAAAGATGCTGGTTGTATTCTGACCTGGCAGGAAGACCCGGAAGGTTTACGCCCCGGGCAGGGTTTGGGACCAGGTGAGGGTTGGTCTGGCGCCGTTGCGAATGCCAAAACCGATATCTGGTATTCCTACATTAGCTATGCAGATTTTGACCTGGTGTTTGCGCCTGATGATGGTGTTTCAACAACACTTGAATCTGCAATAACTATGACGGATTATGACTTGATTGCTGATGCAACCATGCCAAAGCCGTATGTACCCATGGCGATGCCGACAAGGTTGACTGATAACAACATGTGTAAAGGAGTCAGCACTGATAAAAACCCAAGCGATCCTTACTGCTATATTGATTTTGATAGCATTGACGATATTGATCATACGAATGTCCAAACAGAATTATTAGACCTGGATGGACCAGAACCATATGCAGATTTTTGTGCTGAACAAATCGATTGGGAAACGCCTGGGGGGGCGACATTAAGAATTTGTAAAACTGATGATGGCCGAGTTATGAACGGTCGAGTAGCATCCACACGTGTGCGCCTGAATCTGAAACCTTATTTAAAAGCTGATGGAACTGCAAGTGCCTGGGTGGTGATGGCGGCTGAAGAGACAAAGGCATTGGGAGATGTTCTTGTTGATCCATACGGAAACCCCACTGAAGACCCAATCGATATCGGCAAGGACGTCTGGTATTACAGTTTCGATATGTTTGCTCATCCATTGGTTGATCAGGGTGGTATGCTGAATCAACCTGCCACCTGCAGCCCCTGGACAGTCGGTGCGGATTATGATTGTGAGGATTATGAATTCTTCCCGGTGCAAACAGATCCATTGAATGAAGGAGAATTCTACCTGACAGAAATTGCCCGCCGCTTTGCGTTGACGACCAACTCAGTGCAAGCAGCAATGGATTCTGATAGTGGTCTCTCTGCGATGTTGATCTACAAGCAGGGCATCGTAAATCAGGGTGGTCCTGCAGATATCATGCTGAGGAGAGTTGTAATACCTGATGAATTTGATCCTGCTCTGGACAACCCTTATGCCTTTGAGAACATGGAATGTGATGAGTGGGTTTACACCGATGGCTTAAACCCCAATTATCTCAAGGGCTTGTGTCTCTCACCGGCAATCAATATCTCCGGTACCACAATCGTGGAATGTACCGGAGCAACTGGCAATGATGCCTGCGCGGCAACTTTCCCGGTTGCGGATGATGGTAGCATCGAGGATTCAGCATCATCGTTCCCGAAAGTGACTGAATGGCGGCAATGTGATGGTGGTACCTCAATCTATGGTTGTGAAGATGATAATGATCTGGATGATCAGTCCTGGGAGAGTCCATTTGATGTGTCCAAAGGTCACCGTGGTTTCCTGGATGGCGACTTCGTGATGATGATGTACGCCTGGGCACCCAACTGGAAAGCGAACAGTGTCGGAAATGACCATTACAACCTGTATGTACGGCGCTCCTTTGATGGTGGCCTGACCTGGACAACCACCCCAACAGACCTGGGTGGTGGTGGTACAACAGCTACAGAAAACTACTGTGTAAGTACTACCTCAGCTGATTGTGTTGGCACTGAATTTACCTATGCAGCGGGAGCTTTTGAACAGGCTCGCAATGTTTCGCAACTAACCGGTAATAAGGTTACCATTCTGGATCCGCGCTATACCCCGACTGGTGGTCTCAAACTCTATCCGACCATCCGAACGGATTGGTTGACAGCCAATGGATTCTCGTTTGAAGGGTTACCTTATGTGGATGACGCAGCCCGGGACCCATCCAAGTTCTTCATGATTTACGAAACCGGTGACAACACTACGGTAACCGAAGGGGAAGCGACTCCATTGAACTTGTACTACAGCCGAGCGACTGTGTATGGGGATGAATGGGAATTGGATCCCGATTGGTATGATGCAGACACAGGTGAAATCGAAGATTATCGCTGGAATTGGGTAGAGAACAAAGCCGAAATTCTTTCTGGTGAAGCCTCCATGTTAGCTAATCCTGGTGGCACCTTCATGTATTCAGTCTGGAATCAATGGGAAGAGGAAATCCTGGCGGATGGCACAGAACTGATCTTCAATAGTGACATTATTTTCAGACGGTTTATGTATCTGCCTGAAGAATCAGACGTGGAATTAGCACCAACTGTTAGAATTTCAACCAGTCTACAGGATGTGTACTCGACCATGGATGATCAAGTGATTGAACTATTTGCTGTCGCTCGGGATCTGGATTTGCTGGGCGATGATCCTGACATCGTTGAGTATGAGTGGTTGATTAATGGTCAACCCTTCACTTACACTGATGGAGATACGGATTGTTATCAGGATAAACAATGTAAAGCACCGGCACGTGTTTTGGCCGGGTCCTGGGATGGATCTCAATTCCAGAATCCTGGATGGTCGGGTGATAATAGCTACAATTTGGGCTGGTACGAATTCTCAGTACGTGCCAAGGACAATGAAGGTCAATGGTCAAAAATTGTCAAAGTCAAGAAATACATCGCAACAAACGCTGCTGACGCTATGCCTTACGGTATTTTCTTACCGTTGACGACCAAATAATTTCCTATTTCACTGTCCCATGATGAGTGGCGCCTGCTTGAACCTGATCAGGCAGGCGCCCAGGGAAAGCAACTATGAAAACCAGAATTCAACCTCTCATTAATTTTTTCATCCTCAGACTAAGTATTGCTGTATTAATATTTGGTGTAATTCCTGGTTTACAAATTGCCAGGGCGGAGACAGGCACAATCCTCTCGTTGTACCCGAACTGGTTTTTTGATGGGGTTGAATCTGGTGAAAATATGGGCAGCGCGGTCAGTTCTGCTGGGGATGTGAATGGTGATGGGTTAGTTGATGTTTTGATTGGTGCTCAAAAGCATACTCTTAACGAATATCGGGAAGGTGCAGCATTCGTATTTTTCAATCATAATGGCAGTTTATCTGCTTTACCGGATTGGAAAATCGGAAGTGGCCAGCAAGGTTCATTATTTGGATGCAGCTTGAGTGATTTGGGAGATGTCAATGGCGATGATTTAGACGACATCATCATTGGAGCCTGTGATTTCAATTTGGTGGAAGGTGGGGTTGTTGCAAAATCCAAAGTAGGTGCAGCATTTGTATATTATGGTTCACCAACCTTCACTTCAAAATCCAGCGCTGATTGGTCCTTCATGGGTGAGCAAGTAGATGGCAGGTTGGGATCAGCTGTCAATGCCGCGGGAGATTTAAATCAGGATGGTTATGCAGACGTAATCATTGGAGAACCCAGTTTTGATGGCAATGATCTATTGAATAATGGAAAAGCTTATGTTTTTTATGGTGCTGAAGATGGGTTAGCCACCATACCAGCGTGGGCAGCATCAGGAAATGCTAATGCGGAATTATTTGGTAGTGCTGTAGCCAATGCTGGTGATGTAAATGGCGATGGCTGGAATGACATTATCATTGGGGCACCCCGACCTGGCAACCCTGCCAGCTTACAAATAGGTTATGCATATGTTTTTTACAACTCAGTTGATGGATTATCTGCAACCATGTCCTGGTCAGCAACCAATAATCAGGCTGGAGCATGGTTTGGAGCTTCAGTAGCCGGAGTTGGTGATGTCAATCAGGATGGTTATGATGATGTACTGATTGGGGCTCCTTATACCAAAGTATTAATTGAGGACAAACCGGAGTCTGCAGGCTGTACATATCTCTATCTGGGTTCAGAAAATGGGCTGGCAACATCGCCTGCGTGGTCTTATTGTGCAGATCAAGCTGGTGGGAAATTTGGTGCCAGCGTGTCTCCTGCCGGGGATATGAATAAAGATACTTATCAGGATTTTCTGGTAGGAATGCCATTTTACTCCGTGAGTAATGAACATCAAGGTGCGGTATATCTCTTCTTTGGAAATCCCAACGGTGTAAAGAGTGATTATTTTGAAAAAACCTTTGGCAATAAGGCAGATACGGAGTTTGGTACATCTGTCAGTGGTGTTGGAGATATTAACGATGATGACCGTTTAGATATCATCGTTGGTGCTCCAAATTACAAGTCTAGTAATGAAAGAGTAGGTCGAGCAATGATCTACTACGCCGGGCTTCCCGGCATACCGGATGAAGATCTTTTCTCGATCTTTCTGCCGGTCATTCAAAAATAATTGTTGATGTAAAGAGAGACGACGATGAGTCTGGAATTTATCAAACCACTGCGGGAACGCAATCTCCATCAGGCTGAAGCGGTTCAGGAAGCACCGAGCCGGGATGCCCATGTGAGAAATAATCTGATCCTGCACTTGCATCCCAGCCGGGTACCGGCGCGTGCGTTGCGCTTTTCCTACACCTGGGGCCTGGGCGGGATCTCTGTCGTGCTGGTGGTATTACTGGGACTGACTGGTCTGCTGCTGATGTTTCGCTATGATCCGCGTGTCGAATACGCGTATATCAGCATTCAGCAGCTGGAGACACAGGTGATGTTCGGATCGTTTGTGCGGGCTGTGCACCACTGGTCAGCGAATTTTCTGGTAATTGCTACCTTTTTACACCTGGTGCGGGTATTCCTGACCGGGTCATTTAAACAAGGCCGAAGCGTAAACTGGATCATCGGTTTGGTCCTGTTTGTGATGGTTTTAGCAGGGAATTTCACAGGTTATTTATTACCCTGGGATCAACTCTCCTACTGGGCGATCACAGTCAGCACCAGCTTGATGGCTTACATTCCACTGTTCGGGACAGCAGTGCGGAACTTCTTCCTTGGCGGCCCTCAGGTGGGTCAGGCAGCCCTGAGCAATTTCTACGCGCTGCATGTGGTCTTTATGCCGGCTTTGCTATTGGGTTTTCTGTCTTACCACCTGTGGAAGGTGCGCAAGAACGGTGGCATCTCACAACCATTATTGAAGGAAGGTGAGAAGCCAACCTTCAAATCCACCAATCCCCATCTGGTCAATATCGAAATGGCTGCCGGCATGGTGGTGCTGGTGGTTGTGGGTCTCTGGGCAATGTTTAACCCGGCACCACTGGGATCGATTGCCAACCCGATGGTGCCACCCAATCCAGCCAAAGCTGCCTGGTATTTTTTGGGCTTGCAGGAATTGTTGTTACACATGCACCCGCTGGCAGTCATGGCTTTATTAGGGGTGGCAGCAGCCGCCCTGGCAATGACACCATGGGTTGATCGGGATGATCACAACATCGGTATCTACTTTCGCTCTGTGATTGGCAGACGGGCTGCTGTTTTTGGTGCCTTACTGGCAGTTTACCTGGTCCCACTGGCTGTGATTCTGGATGAGTTCTGGTATGATCTGCCAGCCTGGTTACCCGGTTTACACCTCAATGTAACAGTTGGTGTGATCCCATTCTTTATTACCGTAGCTGTGTTCGTCGCGATCTATTATCTTCTACGCAGTGGTTTGTTTTTTAAGAATGAGAAGATCAGTCATAGCGAAGCACTGGTAGGCATATTTGCATTCATGATGACCAGTTTAATTTTATTAACAATGGTAGGCATACACTTCCGCGGCCAGAATATGGCGCTCGTGTTGCCGTTTTAATCATCTGGGAGTAGTGACATGAAAAAGATTAAAGAACAAAATCCTGAAAAGGATGGATTGAACGTATCTGAAAATGTCAGCCGGCGGGATTTCTTAGGTATGAGTTTAAAAGCGCTGGGTGGGTTAGCAGCTATTGAACTGGGCGCCGCCGGAATCCTATATCTGAGTTCCCGCAGTATTGGTGGTGAATTTGGCGGGGTGATGACGGTTGGCAAGATTGAAGAATTCACACCTGGATCGGTGGTAGAGGTGGAAGATGGAAATTTTTACCTGATCTGTACGGAAGATAATGGATTTTTGGCTGTTTACCGGCGTTGCCCACACTTAGGCTGCACGGTAAACTGGATGAGCAACGAACAGAAATTTCTGTGCCCCTGTCATTCGGCTACCTTTGGAAAAAACGGTGAATTCAACAATAAACTGGTGGCACGCGCACTGGATTATTTCCCGGTGCTGTTTGAGAAGGGCATGGTGAAGGTTGATACCACGGCACCCATCCCGCGTGAAAAACATCTACAAGAGCATGTCAGTTTCCCGCAGGCAGGCTAAAAGGAGGATATGAGATGGATAAAACCAAATTAATCAGCCTGGCAGCTCTGTTTGTCCTGGTGATCGCGCTACCTGTGTATGGCTTTTTGGAAAAAGGCCGCATGCAGCGTACACAGGCGGCCATGCAGGATCAATTTCTGATGGATGGAATCGAGATCTACGTACAGAATTGCGCCAGCTGCCACGGCAATGCTGGTGAAGGCGTGGGGATGATCCCAGGCCTGAACCGTGAAGCCCTGATTGAAGCCCGTTCGGATTTATTATTCAAGTCGATTGCACGGGCGACACATGGCCGGGCGATGGGCTCCTGGCATATCGATGAGGGTGGGATTCTCAGTGATTATCAATTAAATGAAGTGGTAACCATGATTCAGAAGGCTGATTGGATGGTGGTAGCTCAGGTTGCTGCCGTACGAGGTGCCAGCCAGCCATTCAGTGCCGAAGGGGAAGGCGGAGTTGCTTTCATGAACGTAGAAGACCTGGAAGACCCGCATCATTGTGCCAACTGTCATGAAGAACCGGAAATGCATGCTGACCAGTTTGGGATCAATTGCGCTCGCTGTCATAGTGCCACGGCCTGGTCACCGGCTGTGTTGACCAGCCACATCTTCCTGATGGATCATGGTGGGGAGGGCGAAGTAGCCTGTCAGACCTGTCACCCTGCCAAGTATGGTGTTTATGATTGCTATGCCTGCCATGACAATCATCAATATGAAGAAATGCAGGAATTTCATCTGGCTGAAGATATCAACGAGTTTGACACCTGTGCTACCTGTCACCCCACCGGGGTTGAGGGCGAAGCAGGACGATTGATCAAGGAAAATCCTGGCTTGAAATATCCTCTGAGTTTAGAAGAAAAAGCCAGTCTGGTAAATGATCCCAGTTTATTGAAGGTTGGTCCAGTCACCGTTGAGGATAGAAACCCATGAAATTTTCTAATTGTGTTGCAGGTAAGCAGCCTCTGGGGAGGCGACGCAGGAAGGAGGGCTATGTTTAAACGATTTTGGCTCAAGCAGAGCTGGTGGGTGCGAGCTATTATTATATTTTGTTGTGTTTTACTTGCAAGTGGTGCTTATTATGTTAAATCTTACGCATCCTATCTGCTTAGTCCAGGCGAATTATCCGAAATGGAAACAGAGAATGTCATGCTGGGAGGGGTCAAATCACATGCCGAGTTGGAGCGTCAATGTGCTCATTGTCATGCGCCGATCCACTGTGTGACCGACACACGCTGTCAGGATTGCCATTTTGAGATTGAACAGGATCGCCTGGATGTAAATACCATTCATGGACGCCTGCCGGGTGTATCCAAATGCCAGACCTGTCATCCGGAGCATCAAGGTCATGCAGCAGATCTGACCGTGTTTGCTTTTCCGAATATTGACCATTTCGCGATGACCGGATTTTCCATCGAGGCGCATGTGACCAACACAGATGGCAAGCAATTCACCTGCACCACCTGTCATACCAAGGTGCGCGACATCATCGAAACAATCGATTGTGTGCAGTGCCATTCGGAAGACAATCATGATGAACTGGCTGACCATATTGAAACGTATGGAATCAACTGCATCGAGTGCCATGATGGTCAGGACCGGATGATCACAGGTTTTGACCACGAACCCTATTTCTCTTTGCAAGCCGGGCATTCAGAAATCGCTTGTGCGGATTGTCACACTGAAAAAGAATATGCTGGCATCGGCACCAGTTGTACAGATTGCCATGAAGAACCGGAATTACATGCCGGTGTGTTTGGGACGAACTGTGAATACTGTCACACCGTTGATGCCTGGAATCCTGCGGTGTTGACCCAACATAAATTTGAACTACAACATGGTGATGAAGAAATTACCACTTGTGAAACCTGCCATGGTGGTAACTACACCGAATACCCCTGTGGCACCTGCCATGAAGATGTGGATATGGTCAGTGTTCATCTCCAGGTAGAGGTCGTTGAGATACAGAATTGCATCTCCTGTCACCCTACCGGACGCGGTAGTGCAACAATGCCGGGACAGCAAACGGAGAATGCCGGAAAATTTGGTAAGGGGTCGGAGGGTTCTCAGCCTACACGGATTTCTCCCATCATGATTCAAAGACCAACAGAACGACCGGTTCAGGGACAGAACCAGGGTCCGAATCAAACCAACCCATAATCAGGGACTAATTTGAACAATCTGTTCAGAAAGGATGGGTACGTATGAAAAAAGGAATAAAAATACTATTGGCACTCAACGCCATCATGTTTTTGGTGTTAGCTGGATTGTTTATTTTGGCGGAAACGTATCCTTTTCACCCGGGAGATCCTTTGTTTGCTTTGCAAAGCACAGCAGAAAGCAGCCGGGTTAAATTGGCAAAAGATCCAGAGAAAAGGGTTGAAATGAGTTTTGATCTGGTCGAACGGCGTCTGGCTGATCTGGCGATGGTTAATAAGCCCGAAAAAGTACAACCAGCAGTAGCAGCATTTGATCATGTTTTGACCCAGGCAATTGTAAGCCTTCAATCTGTCAGTGAAACAGAAGCTCCGGTTTTTTATGAGGAGGTGCAAACTTTACTCTTGCGAGTGGATCTTGTTTTGGGTTCTATTGAAGAAAAAATTCAACACGAGCATCTGACAGCTTTGCATGAAAAAGTGGCAATTCTACAACTTGCCACAACACCGCTGGAAATTCAAAAATTGGCAGTGGAGCAGACATTACCATCCATCATTACACCCAAGTCAATTCCATTTCTCAGTAAGGATGTTGACCATATCGATTTCACGCTTACAGACGGGCATGAAAACCTGGAATGTGAGCAGTGTCATGCTAATGGTGCCTATGTGGATACACCAACCAATTGTCTCAGTTGCCATGCCTATGATAAAACGATGGCTTTGTTGACCGTAAGCGATGATTATGAGGTTAAGCGCAGTGATCGGGTTTATCCCATCCATTTCAAAGGTGAATGTTCCGATTGTCATGATGCAGTTTCCTGGGAGCCGGTTGAATATGACCATCGTGGTGTTTATGATTGTATATCCTGCCATTTTGATGATTATCCAAAACCGGACGAGGTAATTACCATGGGGAGTATCAATTTTATTGGTCTGGCAGCCAACAAAGTTAAAACAACTGTGGACCCACATTATCCGGGTGACTGCATTGTGTGTCACACGGATACGGAGGATTGGGCGGAATATGGTTATGATCACCAGATGGGAACCTGTGAAAGTTGTCATGGCAGCCTGGGTGCTATTGAAGAGATGAACAGCAGCGTACACGAATGTACCCGTGAACGAACCTGTGAAACCTGCCACCAGTACGAAAAACACCCATCCTATTATGAAGATTTCTCCTGTTTCACCTGTCATAAGGATTTGGAAGAATGGTTGCCGGTGGATATCCAGCATGATAAATTGCCGAATTGCTTAACCTGTCATGAAAATGATCGGCCGGAAAAAGATCATTATAAAAGTAACTGCACCACATGCCATATTACCGGAAATTGGAAAACGCTGGCGCTGGATCACACCACCAAAGCCGATTGTAAATCGTGTCATGAACAGCCAACGAACCACAGGGCAGGTCAATATGTAGGGCAATGTGTTTCCTGCCATTCACCGAAAAGATGGTCACCGACTACATTCAATCATACCTTGAGTACTTGCAGCACCTGTCATGTCAGCCCGGTTGGTCATTACCCGGCGCAATGCAGCGCCTGTCATGTCTCCAAATCCTGGTCATTAATCAACATTAATCATTCAACATTGACTCTTTGTACAAGTTGTCATAATGCCCCTGCCAATCATTATCCGGGGTTATGCCAGAATTGTCACAATACAAGTAACTGGCAGGAAATCAATTACAACCATTATGCCGTAACAGATTGTAGCTCCTGTCACATAACCCCATCCGGCCATTATCCAGGCACCTGTAATGCCTGCCATAAAAATACGAACAGTTGGTATTCCGTGAGTTACAATCACTCATTGAATTACTCTTGCAGCACCTGTCATGCCAAACCGGGTGGGCATTGGAGTGGGGAATGTTCTAACTGTCACTTTACCGATTCCTGGTCGCATATTTCATTTGATCATACAGGCTTTACCCAATGCACTTCTTGTCATTTGCGTCCGGTTGGGCACCCACGTGGTCAATGCTCGAACTGTCATGGCACAACAACATGGTATATTCCGCCAACGCCAACGCCACTTCCAACCAAAACACCGACGCCCACCCCTACCTACACACCTACGAGCACCCCAACCAATACACCAACGAGCACCCCAACCAATACACCAACGAATACTCCAGAACCAACATTTACGCCTACGAATACACCAGAACCAACAGAGGTGCCAACTGAAGAACCCACTGAGGAGACTTTAGAACCATGAGAAAGGTTCATTTGTAAGTATATAAACAATCTTTGGTGACTGAGTATGAGGTAGAGGTGGTCTTGAAAACCACCTCTACTCAAGCTTGATTGGGAAATACTAAGATAGGTTCCGAACCTACACCTACGATGGTGCGGGTATTTTTGAATGGAAAAAACTGATGCGAGCAATCCGAACTCCCCGTTGACCTTGGGGAACCATTCATACCTGAATTATGATGCCATTTTAAAAGCCTGCATTACCCGCTCTTTAACAATGGCATGCTCGACGATGGGTGCCGGGTAGTGTTTGCCGATGATGCATCCGGATGAGTGTTGCACGTCCACTGGCATGGTCCAGGGTTCATGCAGATATTGTGGGGGTACATTCTTCATTTCAGTGACCCATTTCCGGATGAAATTTCCCTGCGGGTCGAATTTTTTGGACTGTAAAATTGGGTTGAAAATGCGGAAGTAGGGAGCGGCATCGGTACCCACCCCGGCAGTCCACTGCCAGCCACCA
>JAVEYK010000072.1:0-1419 GCA_034003505.1 Anaerolineaceae bacterium
CACGTAACCTGGCACAACTGGAGGACTCGCTCAAATCGGTTGAAGTTGAGATGACAGATGCGTTGTATGAGCAGGTGTCAGGGTTTTCCCGCGAGCCCGGAGTGGCGACCGACAGGACGGAGGAGAAGTAGGTAGTAGGATGTAGCTGAAAGGAAAAAGGCGAAAGTTGAAGGTCTTAACTGAAATCTAAAGCCTTATAAAGAATTTACGGATCCCTGTGAAAGGTGAAGCATGCTCATTCAGGAAAAAACCAGGGACGCAGAGGCGCAAAGTTCTTAAAAAAAGACGCTAAGTGGAGGAATACTTAAAGCAGTATAACACTTGAGGATGTTGATTAAGGCGGATATCAATTTACCCTTAATCTTTTAAACAACATAATGGTACAACGAAGACTCCATCTTCTCTTTTATATGCGAATTCGGTGGCTGTGATGACTGCAAGAAACGAAGGGTTATTCATTTGATTTTCATCAACTTTGGATTTCAAGGCTAATAAATTCATAGCGCCTTCATCAATCCATCTGGATCCGAGTTTTACTTCGAATGCAGCCCATCTGCCATCATTCAAATGAATAATTGCGTCTGCTTCCAAATTATCCTTATCTTTATAATGATAAACACTACCGTTTAAATTTTGTGCATAAACTCTTAGATCCCGGATAACCATCGATTCGAAGAGGAGTCCAAAAGTTTCTGGATCGTAAATCAAATCCTTTGAGCTTGCACCTAAAAAATAAGCTGCAATGGCCGGATCCACAAAATGACGTGTGTCTGCGGTTCTGACAGTTGTTCTCGACCTCAACTTGGGGCTCCATGCCGACAAATCATCTATGACATACAGTTTTTTCAATGCACTGATATATTCATCCAATGTGTTTTTATGCATTATCTCTTGATTGGATAAAACATCTTTTAATATCGTCGAATTTGGCGTCTGCGATGATACGTGGCGTGAAAATGATCTTAGAATGGCTTTTGTTTTTTCCTCATCCCTTCTAACACCGTCAATAGTTTTGATGTCGGATTTGACAATAACATCGCAATATCCAGCAATCTGTCTATGTGTAATATCTTCACTTTTTCCGATTGAATTTGGCCAACCGCCCCTGACAATTAAATTTGCGACATCATCTATTGTTTTTGATGAAATTGCAGCGATGTCGTCTGGGTTAATGAACAACTCCTTCAAACTTACCGATCCGTCTGAATCTCCTGATTCAAAAAGACTCATCGTCCTCATCATTAAACGAGAGATTCTACCAGCACCGGAATGGTCGATACTCTCTTCATCAACAGTAGTTGAACCTGTCAGAATATAAAGCCCCTCTTTGCCTTGTTGATCAATATCAAACCGCACTGCATCCCATAGTTGTGGAGCCATTTGCCACTCATCGATAAGCCTGGGTTTTTCTCCAACTAA
>JAVEYK010000072.1:1519-16224 GCA_034003505.1 Anaerolineaceae bacterium
TGTTGTGAAATTTTGAGTGCTGACTCTACATCTTTCCGTTGAATAAATTCTTTCTGATCAAATAATCGTATCACTTGATTTTCTCTGTCGCTTAATAAATCGATGGGTTGAGAAGAGAAGGATGATAGTTGGCTGTTATTATTTGGAAGCGTAATTTTGAAAACATTATCTGTCACCTCAATTTTTGGTTTAACCACAGAATTTTCATATGCCCCCATTATTATTGGTATACCAGCACCATATACTTCAATCAGTTTCAATCGATAAAAAATATTCGCCAGGTTTTGGTTGCGAAGAACGGATATTCCGAGCAAAATATCATTGAGAGTGATGCCTTTCACCAAGCCACCAATCGTTGTTATTTCAAGGTGATCATCAAAAATGCTGATCAAGCTACTGCTACTGAAAGAATAATCACGATGGACAATCGCATTTAGAAGAGCTTCACGTATCGCTTCAGGCGGATAATCGCGATTATCGATGTGATCAAGTCCTCTGAATTCAGCTCTGGTTCGATTGAAGCGATCCAGGTAGGAAAATGCTTCTTCCAGCTGATGGAGCAAGGTACCTGAAAATTCGCGGCGTTCTTTGAAAACAGCTCTCTTCTCTCCTTAAAATATAGCTAATTTAATAGTGTGGGAACACTGGTCAGAAAGCAAGAGAGCAAGATTTGTGTACATCCCATCATTACCAATCAGCCCCATTGTCTTTTTGTGTGAATTCTCGAAAGCAATGTTTTTCTTTTTGAAATAAGAAGCTGTTTCATGAAATGTCAATTGTTGATAGAGAGAACGAGCAACTTCATAGCTATCACCACTGGTTTCTTTAATCATGTTCAAAATAGCGGTCTCGGTGGCAGGTACTGTCGAAGGTCCTTGGCGCACAAACACTCCTTCCGGGCGAATTCCTTTTCCGGTTAAGTAATAGGGCCGCGCCGTACCTCGCTGGACCAAAATGATCACGACAAGCTTGTCATCCAATTGCTCTACTGATTTTCAATGAATAAGGTTATGTCCGGTCGAATAGCGTCACGGATTGCATTATTTACTTGCAATGTTGTTGCATCTGGATGGGGAACTTTCTTGATGCTCCCATCATCCTCGATACCAAGAAAAATTTTTCCCCCGTATGTATTTGCAAACGCAATTACTGTCTTTTTTATATCGTCTGTGAACTCTCGTTTATACTCTATGGTCTGACTTTCGGGCAACATAAGTTGATTACCTCTAATCTTTCTAATTATTCTAATAAATGTTATATCATTAGAATAATAAGAATCGATAGAAAAATATGAATTACTCCTTAAAGGAGAGTACTGGCAGCAGTACAGCGAACGACTGGGCAATTATTCTTAATAACATACGTTTAAGGCTATAAAATTGAATAGCTACTTCTATCTGGTTATCCAGTTACCCACCTCCCCCTTACCGGAATGAAAAAGGGGTTATTTTCTCTTTTTTCCTTCCCTCAAAAAAGAAGAGTAACCAGGCAAAAGATGTCGTAAACATTAACCTCTGCCAGACGCCAGTCAGGTCGGTTACGCTGAACATAAGAAAAGATAGCCCGGTTGCAAGCAATCCCATACATAAAGCGATGATCCTTCTTTTATTGGTTTCTTCTATAAAAGCGACGGAAATAGAAAATATTGTAAATGAAAACCCAACGATGGACGCAGAAATAGAATGTATTTGGTCTTCTAAAAGATTGTAAGCAACAGCCTCATTAATAGGAGCATGCTGAAAAATAGCTGTTAAAATGAGACCAAGACCGAAAATGATTAAAAGTATTTTTTGAAACCAATACTCCTTTAAATATAATGACGCTTCCCCTATACAAGCAAGACCCAACAGACCAAAGGTTATGTTCATGACCCACGCATTTGGTGTGTTTTGAGCCCCCAATTGGCTGGTTGTGTTCGAAAGTATTGAGTATCCGGCAGCACTAAAAAATGGAAGGATAAACATAACCAGCAACAAAATGATATAGGAAGGTAATATCAAACTCAACTTCTTCATTCTTTCACCCCAACTTACTCCCACTCGATCGTCGCGGGAGGCTTGGAGGTGATGTCATAGACGACGCGGTTGACCCCACTGACCTCATTCACAATGCGGCTGGCAACCCGTGCCAGCAGATCGTAATCCAGGCGTGCCCAATCAGCGGTCATGAAGTCGTCGGTGGCGACGGCGCGCAGGGCGATGGCTTCCTGGTAGGTGCGTGCATCCCCCATCACACCCACCGAACGCACTGGCAGCAAGACGGCAAATGCCTGGGCAATGACTGGTTGCTTCACATCAATACTTTTACGCTTTCCCAGTAATCCGGCTTTGGTCAGTTCCTCAGTGAAGATGGCATCCGCCGCCCGCAAAGTTGCCAGGCGTTGCATATTGATCTCGCCCAAACAGCGCACTGCCAGGCCGGGACCCGGGAAGGGTTGCCGCCAGACCAGCTCAACTGGTAATCCCAACGCTTCCCCGACGGCACGCACCTCATCTTTGAATAAATAGCGCAATGGTTCCACCAATTCGAAGGACAAATCTTCCGGCAGACCGCCGACATTATGATGGGATTTGATCTTGTGTCCCTGGTTGCGATCGGGCGCGCTCGATTCGATCACATCCGGGTAGATGGTGCCCTGCACCAGAAAACGCGGTTTGCCTACCTCGAGAGCAGCCTGTTCAAAGATGCGGATGAAGGTGGCTCCAATTGCACGCCGTTTGGCTTCTGGGTCGGTGACCCCATCCAGCGCATGCATGAATTCCTCAATGGCGTCCACAGTATGCATTTCCACACCCAGGTTGGCTTTGAACGCCTTTTCCACTTGCTGGCGTTCATCCTGGCGCAATAAACCATGATCAACGAAAACGGCCACCAATTGGTCGCCGATGGCATGCTGTACCAAAGCAGCTGCCACACTCGAATCGACGCCGCCACTGACACCGACCAGTACGCGTTCCTGCCCCACCTGGGCACGGATACGGGAGACGCTGTGCTCGATGATTGACTCAGCGGTCCAGTTGGGCTGCGCGCCACAGATCTCAACCGCAAAGCGCCGAATCATCTCGACACCGCTGGGGGTATGGCGTACTTCCGGATGAAATTGCACGCCGTAATAATGGCGCTGCAAGTCACCCATGGCAGCGTATGGGCTGTTACGGCTGACCGCCAGCTTGACAAAGCCGGGCGGGAGTGCTTCCAGACGGTCAGCATGCGACATCCAGACCGGGAAATCCCCATCAGCAATCAAGGGGTTGGCCTGTACGACCGAGATTTCAGCCATACCATATTCGCGTTGCTGGGAGCGGGCGACCTTGCCACCGAATGCGACAGTGATAGCCTGCATCCCATAGCAAATACCCAAAATGGGTAAACCGGATGCCAGCACATAATCCGGGATGTAGGGTGCCCCCACTTCATAGGCTGAATTGGGTCCTCCGGAGAGGATGAAGCCTTTAGGTTGCAAGGCCAGGACTTGCTCTTGCGGTGCATTCCAGGGGAACATCTCGGCATAAACTCGTGCCTCACGCACCCGGCGCGTGATCAGTTGGCTGTATTGTGAGCCGAAATCGAGGACAATGATGGTGTCATTCATGCTGGGTTATTCCATAAATTCGATCTTGCCGTCGTCCATGTTGGAAATGATCGCCAGAGATTCAATGGGGATATTTAACACGGAGAGTTTCTGGCGGCCCCCTTCAAAGATTTTCTCCACCAGGGTGCCAATGCCAACCAGCTTTGCGCCGGCAGCCAGGGTCAGGCGTACCAAACCCTGAATGGTGTTTCCGGAGGCCAGGAAGTCGTCAATGATCAATACTTTTTCACCCCGCGCGATGTATTCAGGCGAGACCATCAGTTCCACCAGGCGCCCTTTGGTATGCGAGGGAGCCGTTGTCAGGTACACCGTGTCTGGCATGGTGACTGGTTTGGTCTTGCGGGCATATACCACCGGGATGCCGAGATACCTGGCTGCCATGACGGCTGGCGCAATCCCGGAGATTTCAGCGGTGAGTACTTTGGTTGCACCAGTTTTCGCAAATCGTTTTGCAAATTCCCGACCACAGGCATCCATTAAAACGGGATCGACCTGGTGATTAATAAATCCATCCACCTTTAAGATACCACCCCCCATATTTGCACCTTTTTGAATAATCATATCCTTTAACAATTGCATGCTTACTCCTTGGAATTAAAAACAAAAAAACTCAGCGAATTGCCAGTTCTCTTTATTTTACAATGGATTGGACCAATGGATTATTTTAACTTACCATGAAAAAAATTTACAGCATTTGCCATCCACGAATTCACGAGTACCACAAATCTACGATTGATTGATTGATTTCAACCAGCATTTGGTTTGGCGCGGATGGGTGAAACGCAGTATCTGTAGATGGGCATGTTGTGGCTCCTGAAATGCCAGGGGGTAGTTCTTTTTGTGTTTGGTGCGGGATTTCAGTAACCAGACGAACAGGGAATCACGTGAAAGGAAGTTGTCATGAAAGCGCTCGCGATTTCCATTCCAAAATTCCTGCTTAAGAAACACTCTTTTGAGCGTACGGACGAAGAGACGGAAGAAAATAAGGAGAAAAGGATAATCCAGCCAGATGATGGTGTCCGCTCGAGGCCAGATCAGATCCCGAAGCTGGCTGTAGTTGCCATCAGTGATCCAGCTGTTCTTTTGGGTCAGCGGATTGAGCGCAGCGCGGATTTCCGGCCAGGGTTTCTCCTTCCAGCCAGGCATCCAATGCAGGGCATCCAACTCGATCACTGGCAGATCCAAAATGCCACCTAGCTGTTGCGCCAGCGTGGTTTTTCCGCTGCCGGTAGCACCGATGACAGCAATTCGGGTGCCGGGTTTAGGGAACGTGGTGGAGGTTTCTGTCAAGGTCGATTCTCCTGAAGGAAATGACCACATTCTAACAGTTCATCAAAAACCTGTGTACTGCTGAAGGAAGGTTCATATCTGGTCGATAGACCAGATTAGCTTACTTCTGTTCGACAACCACTTCATCGTATTCCTGAAAAGAAGTATCCAGCAGGGTAGAGTCCGGGTTCACGAGATGCTGATCAAAGAATCCGATGAGAAAATCATTGAAGAGGCTGATTTCACGCTCCGCGCGGATGGGACCTTTTAATCCCAGCACTGCTCCCAATGGAGAGTAGAGCGAGATATCGGAAAAGTCATAATGTTTAGTTCCCAGAATGGTCATGCGCTGAGAACCGGGTGGTTGGTTGTCCCACAGCTGGTTGACCAGGGTCAGGTTGGGTTCTTTCAACCAGTTTTCTGAGAACATATTTAAGGAAGGCTGGCTCAGTCCACTGGCTGGCATAGCGCGGTCATATGGTGCCAACCACGGGTCTTCTCCTACTACTGCTTTGCAGCGTTCGTCCTGCCAGCAGGTTTGCAATACCGCCCCACCACCCGTGGAATGCCCGATCATCCCGATGCGGTTGGTATCCAGATGCCCCGTGAAGATCGAGGGGATATCACCGGATTGCAGTTGTTCTACCTGGTCAAGGGTAAAGACCAGATCAGCGACCCAGCTCTGGCCAAGAATGGTTGCAGCAGCGGCATACTCTTCGTCTGAAACACCAGACGGCAAAGCCCCCGGTTTATTATAAATTACGTGTTTATCAGGATAGACTGTCACTACTGCACCATAGGCATGCTCAGGTGCGAAAACAATGAATCCCTGTGAGGCTAATGCTTCCATCTGGGCTGTGTTCTGGTAACGCATCCCATTCCAGCCATGCGAGAAGAGCAGCAGCGGCCATTGCTCAAAACAGGTTGCCAGGGGGGCAGCTAACAGCGCGTTGGTTTTGGCCAATCTAAAATGATTGAGAAAAAAATCGGGGAAACCAAAGCTGCTGGCGATCGCCTGGGCATTGATGACACCATCTGGCAGGTATGGGGCATGTTCGCCGTTCTGACCGGCGGTGGCCGGGTACCAGACCTGCACCATCACACGCCGTGGTTGGGAGGGAGGATCAGCATACACCAGATCCGCATCCGGGCTGTAGATTTCCAGGCGATCCTCATTCACCCAATAGAACGACATGGTTCCGACAGCATAAGGGCCTTGCAGCTCAGGGAAAACCGGCACCGGCAGGAGGGCTGGCAGGGCAGCGCCAATGATCAGGAGGATGCTGGCCAGCACAGTGACAGATTTTGATGGTGTTCGCTCCGGGTGCATGACTTTCCGAATTCCAAATGGGATCAGGGTAATAGCCAGCACATAGAGTGGGATCATCTGCCAGCGGGCACCTTCGAAGAACAGGTGGTAGGCGAAAGCCAAAAGGTTCAAGCTAGGGAGGAAGTAAACCCAGGTGGTTTTCTTTAATGGAAAGAACCGCAACAGGAAGGAAAGGAAGGTAATAACCAGAATGATAATTTCAAATGTGCGCATAGGACCTCGGAGATGATTTCTGCGCTTAGCTTACCATTTAAGAGAAACCTGATCAAGCATTTTCCCGGTTTTCACAATAATTTGTGATACTTCGCTTCCGGTTTCGTATAATTTGTTAAATGAACACAAACGTACACACAAAAAAAGGTTTATTCAAGCGGACGGAGAGCATTGATTGGGAAAGTGTTATCCAATTCGATTATCCGAAAATTTTCAATTATTTCCGCTACAGCGGTCTGGATGATGAGACAGCTCAAGAATTATCAGCAGTAACCCTTGAAAAAGCCTGGCGCGCCAGAAAAAGGTTTGATTCTGAAAAGTCAGCATTGACTACCTGGTTAATCACGATCGCAAAACGCACACTGATCGATTATTTTCGAATGCAACGCCCAGAGCGGTCAATTGATCAGCTTGAAGAGAACGATGAGCTAGGTTCAGACGAACACAACCCGGAACAGCAGATTCTACGAACTGAGGATATAGAAAAATTACGAATGCTTCTCTATGAACTCCCTGAACGTGAAAGAGAGCTGGTGGCTCTGAAATATGGAGCTGGGATGACCAATCGAGAGATTGCAAAATTGACAGAATTAACAGAATCAAATATTGGAACAATCAACCATCGTGTTTTGAACTTTTTGCGAAAAAAACTGGAGGTTAAAAATGAATGATCAATTTTTAAGGGATTACTATAAAGTGCCGGATCAAAAGGCGTTGCAATTGATGGAAGAAAAACTTCGGCTGACTCAAAACCACACCCATTCGCAACGATGGCAGCTTCCATTAAAACCTGTGATGGTTGTTGGTGTGTTCATTATTCTGATGGGTGTGTTGCTGTCTGTCTCTCCTGGTGTACGGGCTCAGGTGAGCGAATGGATCCAGCAAATTGGGGGTGTTTTTGTTCTTGAAACCAATGAATATCCGGGTAGAGGGCCAGTTGAGACAATACCTTTTGAACAATATAGCTTTGATGAGATCGCAAATGAATTGCCTTTTGAAATATCATTGCCTGGTTGGATACCTGAAGAGTTTGAAATCATCCCGACTGTTAAAGTAGCCAGATTTAATCAAACTGCTGTTACGGCATATATTGATTGGAAATCATTATCGGGTCCTATCCTTTCATTAATGATTCAACACAGGCTGGATGGGAAAAATGGAGGACTAATTGTTGGCGAAGGGAGTGTTGAGGAATACCTGGTGAATGGGGAGCCAGCTGCCCTTGTGCGTGGCGGTTGGAATGCAGATATTCAGGAATGGGATTTCAACCTGAAAGTATTAACACTCTCATGGAAACATGATGATCAAACATATGTTTTACAGGGTATTGAAGACAACATATCAGTAGAAGAGTTATTGAAAATTGCTGAATCGATTCAGTAGAAGGAAAAATTGGTCTAAATCGCGATTCGGATAATTTGAAAAAGGATTCTATTTGGTCTGGAGTAATGTACAATTACTTCAGACCGCTTAATGAATGGAAAGAATATGCAGCCAGATCTGAAGCTGACCCCTGTAAAAATTTACACCGATGGCGCCTGTACCGGTAATCCGGGACCGGGGGGTTATGGCGTGATCATCATTCAGAATGGGGAAAAGAAGGAGCTTTCGGGGGGGTATCGCCTGACCACCAACAATCGTATGGAGTTGATGGCTGTGATTGAAGGACTGAAGTCCCTGAAAGATGTTTCCCGGGTAAGACTATTCACAGACTCAAAATATATTTCAGATGCCATTAACCTGGGTTGGGTGGATATCTGGCGGGCGAAAAATTGGAAAAGGACCGGTAAGGGTAAGGTGCTCAACCCGGACCTGTGGAAAGAACTGGTTGAATTGCTCGATCAACACCAGGTGGAATTGGTCTGGGTCAAAGGCCATGCCGGTCACCCTGAAAACGAGCGTTGTGACATGCTGGCTGTGCAGGCTGCCCAGCAAAAGAATTTGTTAATAGATGCAGGCTACGAAAAAAGTCAGGAAGGCACCCGTCAACAACCGGGTTTGTTCTAACCGGCTTTCACTGTCTGTTTCAGCAAATTGTTGATGCGCGAGATTTCATCTGCATTGACGGTGTGTTCCATCCCGGAATAGATTTGCAGATCAACCCTGGCATTCATGCTGGCGAATAAACTGGCTGTCTCTTCCACACGCGAAAGTGGGATGTGCTGGTCGATATCACTGCAGCCGATGAAGACTGGTAAGCCATCCAGATCAGCCACGGCACTGCGCTGCATCGTTTGTGGGCCAATCCAGCCGCCGCTGAGCACGATCAGACCCGCATAGCGGCGCGGGTTTCGGATGACGTATTCACTGGCCAGGCAGGCTCCCTGTGAGAAACCAGCCAGGATGATCTGATCCAGGGCTTTGCCGGACGACACCAAACGCTTGAGTAGCGCATCAACCCGTTCGAGCGCATTAGAGAGATCGGGTTCATTGCGTTCAATGGGAGAGAGAAAGCTCTGAGGATACCAGCGGTATTGGTGTGCCTGAGGAGCCAGAAAATGGGTGTCCGGCGCATCAAATTCTGCTGCCAGGGAGAGGATGGATTCCGCGCTGGCACCGCGGCCATGCAGCAGGATCATGACCTGCCGGGCATCCTTGAAAGGAGCTCCTAAACTGAGAACAGGTTGTTGCATATGAGGATTCGTTTCCGGGTTCATCCGTTCACCTCCAGTGGTAAAGAACGCCGTATGGTGGGTAAATTAGCCTCAATTTCCGCGCGGCGTGATTCCAACCAGGGTGGCAGTACCAGTTTATGTCCCAGATTTTCAATTGATTCATCGACCATAAAGCCGGGTTGATCAGTAGCAATCTCAAAGAGCACGCCTGCAGGGGTACGAAAGTAAACTGATCGGAAGTATTGGCGGTCAATTACCTGGGTGGCATGAATGCCCATCTGCCGAACTTTCTTCTGGATATCCTGTTGGTGTTCGTCCGAAGCGGCACGGAAGGCAATGTGGTGCACAGAACCAGCCCCAAAAATGCCAGACCCGGTATTTGGTTTGTGAATGAGGTCGACCACTTTTCCCGGAGCTTTGCCGGGAACACTGAAACGATAGCGGTTGCCTTCCTGTCCTTGCAGTTGATATCCTAAAATTTCCGTCAGAATACGGGAGGTGGATTCAATTTCATCCAGCCACAAGCTGACGCCAAAAAATCCACGCAGCATATGTTCTTCCGGGATGGGAGAAGCTGACCATGGTTGAATCTCGGCCAGGTTTCTATCTCCAACCAACTCCATTTGCATCCCTTCCGGATCAAGGAAGGGGATCACTTCCTGGCCGAAGCGGGTTTCCGTGCGGTCGGGGGAGAAGCCAAGCTGTTTGAGCCGGGCATTCCAGTATTCCAGTGAATGCTGTGGGATGGTATAAGCGACCGACTGTGTTTCTCCCGTGCCAACCTTACCCTGGGCAGAACGTAGCCAGCCAAAGAAAGTCATGGCAGTACCGGGAATACCGCTGTTATCTCCATAATAGAGGTGATAAACGCTGGGGTCGTCAAAATTAATGGTTGTTTTCACCATGCGCTGACCAAGTACCTGCTGGTAGAAGTCAATATTGGTTTGTGGTTTTTTGGTTACTGCGGTGATATGGTGTAGACCGGCTGTTTTCATCATTTATCCTTTCAATAATCATTCGATATCGAAATAATAACATAATAGGGAAGGAAGGCAATAGGGATGTATAATGTTCGATGTCGAAAGGTTTTGGAGAGGGCAGGGGAGGAAAAAGGCGAAAGAGGTTGAAAGTTGACAGTCGACAGTGGACAGGGATGGTCCTGAACTCTGAACTCTGTGACCCTGAACCCTGAATCCTAACCCCTAAAAACTGGCAAGAAACTTGCTATCTATTAAGCATGATTAATAATAATAGGGAGATGCAACCCGATGGACTCAGTGCTTGATTTGCAAAACGTATCCAATAAAAAAATGATCGATATCACCAGCCTGGTGACCGTGGCGGCAGAAAATATTTATGCCAACGTGGGGCCTGGTTTTGAAATCCAGATTTACCAGAGAGCTATGGGACTGGAATTGGATGCGTTAAAAATTCCCTTTTCACGCGATTTATGGATTGACCTGGTCTATCGCCAGCAGCGTATTGGGCACAAGCGGGTCGATTTTGTGATCGCTGACCTGATGGTGTTGGTACGTGCTCAGTCCGGGCTGGATATCCAGGATGAAATTCAAGCCAGCACTTATCTACGCAATACGGGTTGTAAGGCGGTTCTGCTGGTCAACTTTGGGGCGAACCAGTTTGAATTCAGGCATATTCAACCGTCAGCTTATTCGAATTATTAAATTCATTCATCCAGTTAGACTGATATCCTAAAAGATGATTGAATTTAATCCCAATGAAACAGATGGCTGTTCTGTTTCAGCCATTTGCGTTTGGCAGCATAATCAGGCTGCATGGACTGCACCAGGTGCCAAAATTCATGGCTGTGGTTATGGTGGACGGTATGGGCTAGCTCATGCAGGACGACGTAGTCAATAATCTCTGGGGGAGCCATGATCAGGCGCCAGGCAAAACTAATAGTGCCACGGCCACTGCAGGATCCCCAACGGGTTCGGGCACTTGTGATCTTGATTTGTTGATACTGAAATTTGTATAAATTGGCGAAATATTGCACGCGTTCTGTCAGGAATAAGCGGGCTTGCTCGCGGTACCAACTCTCAAAGCGTTTTTTTGCCTGTGGCGCATATCTCTCATCCAGATCAAAGGACAGATGAAATTGCAGCGCAGGGCGTTGTGGTCGTACCAACTCCAGAGGATATTGTTTTCCCAGATACCAGAAGAACTCCCCAGGTGAGAAGTGTCTTTTTGGAAAAAATTTTCGTCTGGCCTGCTGAGATTGACGGGATTTTTCAATCCAGTCTGATTTACTGGACACAAAAGCCTCGATAATTTTCTGGCTGGTGCGCAGTGGGGCACGTACCACCAGACGACCATCCGGTTGTACCACCAGCGCGAGGGTCTTGCGGCGGCTGCGCACTACCTCATCAATTGTGATCCCTTTCATGCAGGCGATTGTATCATAATGCGTTGTGCTTTGAGATAGTTGTGATCAGGGATTATTTTTGTATAATAGTGCTATAGATCCTTGAACGGGTATCCAGTGGTAATGGTATAAAGAAACTGCTGGGCGGACAATCGAAAAACTTAAAGAAATAGGGATGGTATGCTAACAATCGCAGAATTTGAACCCTGGTGGCAATTTGGAGCCGCCCTCTTAATTGGGGCGTTGATTGGTTTGGAGCGGGAATTTTACCAACAAAAAAAGGAATCACCTGATTTTGCTGGTATTCGCACTTTCTCCTTGATTGCGTTACTGGGTGCGGTCACTGCCTTTTTAATTACTGACCTGGGTATCATCCTGATGGCTCTTGCTTTTGGTGGGTTAATTCTGATGACGACGGTCAGTTATTTCAGTGCGATTTCACGCGTAAAATCAGAAACCGGCATCACCACAGAAATTGCAGCATTGCTGACGTTTCTATTTGGCGTTCTGGTGATGAATGGTCACGCTGTTGTTGCTATCTCGATTGCGGTGGTAACGGCTTTAATTTTGGCTTTCAAAGGGGAATTACACGGGTTTGTGCGCACCATGAGTCCGGAGGATATCCATGTCACTTTGAAATTTGCCCTGGTTGCGGCGGTTATTTTACCATTGCTCCCCAACCGCACTGTTGACCCGTGGGAGTTATTCAATCCATTTCAAATCTGGTTGTTGGTGGTACTGGTATCTGCCATTGGGTTCAGCGGTTATGTCATGATGAAAATCCTGGGTGCTTCGCGCGGCATTAATCTGACCGGAATCTTCGGTGGATTGGCCAGCAGCACAGCCACGACGATCAGTTTTTCTTCTGCCAGCCGCGAATACCCGCAGATGGCGAGTCATTATGCCAATGCAGTGGTGCTGGCGTCTACGGTTATGTTTCCCCGTATCTTCATTTTAATTCTGGTTATTCACCCCCCACTCGCTTTTCAGGTCCTTGTCCCCCTGTTGGTAATGTTATTGACAGGATTGATCTACATATTTTTCCGACAAAGAAAGGACAAGAAAAATGAGGAAACAGTTCATCCTGAATTTAAGATCACGAACCCGCTAAAATTATCAACCGCCATCAAGTTTGGTCTTTTCTTTGCTGTCATCATCGTGGTGGTGGAGTTTGCGCAACGCTATTTGGGTTCTTCCGGGGTGTATTTGACCAGTTTGTTGGCTGGTTTAACCGATGTGGATGCCATTTCACTCAGTTTGTCACGCCTTACCAAATCATCGCAACTCTCGATTAATGTTGCCTCCGCGGCAGTAGTGATCGCTGCTCTGGTCAATACGGTGACGAAAGGCGTGATCGCTTATGTGTCTGGGACCGAAGAATTACGAAAACCTGTCATTAAAGCATTTGCTTACATGTTGCTGACAGGTATTATTTCCGCGCTCGTCGTATTTTATGTGTTGTAAAGAAATGCCCTTCGAGACCGTTCGATCGATTGTGATCAGGTCAGACTCCTCACAATAATAATTCCCCTGTTCCTGGAGGGATCTCCCTTTCTCCTTCTAATTATTAAGAGAATATTACAAAACATGAAAAATTGTAGATTCTCTTGTACAAGACCTGTTTTAAAGGAAGGTTTATTGATTTAATGAAGAATATAAACAAAAAAACAGATCTGGTTAGATATTATAGGTAAAAGAGGTAGAAATGCAAAAAATTAATCCTTCCGAAATCACGCCGAAATGGCTGTATATGAATCGTCGCAAATTTTTACAGAAAGTCTCCCTGGTTGGCGGCGCTGCTGTTCTGGCAGCCTGTGCACCGGGTGTGATCCCCACCGCAGAAGAAGAAAAGCTCATTCTAGAAGATTCGCTGACGAATTTTGAATCTATTAAAACCTACAATAACTATTATGAATTTTCACTCTTGAAAGATAAGGTATTTGAACTTTCGCAGAATCTTAAAACCGACCCCTGGAATGTAGAAGTATACGGCCTGGTGGAGAACCCCACCAGCTTCAGTATGCAAGATATTTTGAATCAATTTACGCAGGAGGAGCGCATTTATCGCCTGCGTTGTGTGGAGGGTTGGTCTATGGTCATCCCCTGGGTGGGCTTTCCGCTGGCAAAACTGCTGGAGGTGGTCAAACCTACCTCAGAGGCAAAGTTTGTGCGTTTCGAAACCCTGTTCGATCCAGATCAGATGCCGGGGGTGTCAATGAACTTCCCGTGGCCTTATGAAGAAGGGTTGCGCATGGACGAAGCTATGAATGATCTGACTATTCTGGCAACCGGCATCTATGATGAAGCGCTTACACCATCGAATGGTGCTCCCATCCGTCTGGTGGTGCCTTGGAAATACGGATTCAAAAGCGCCAAGTCACTGGTCAAGATTGAGGTGGTTTCTGAGATGCCAAGAACCTTCTGGAATGACACCGCTGCGCGTGAATATGGCTTTTATTCCAATGTCAACCCGGATGTACCGCACCCACGCTGGTCGCAGGCAACGGAACGCCGCATCGGAGAGCTTCAGCGCCGGCCGACCTTAAAATTCAATGGTTATGAGGAAGAAGTGGCGTATTTATATGAAGGTATGGATTTGAAGAAGAATTTTTAGTTAGGTGTTAGGCTCTAGGCCTTAGGGTTTAGAGTTGAAAAGATCATGAGTTATTAATGCAGTTCTTTTGTGCATTGCTCTATCCTTGGGTTTACAATTTAAAAATCCGCTCAAATGGGTTAAATTGCATTCGTGATCTCCATTGATTTGTTCGTACGGGCGGGTTCCGAACCCGCCCGTACGCATACGAACAATTTCCATCCTTCGCGAAAATATTAACAATGTGCATACAGGAAAAATCAGCACATAAAGCGCACAAAACGCAAATGATCAATGGCAATCTGGCGCGCCCCCTGCTCGCTGCCATCCCAGTCATACCCCAGAATGGAAAATAATTCCCGGGTGAGCTTGCCATAGCGCTGGAAATATCGCGCCATAATGTCCGCACCTGCTTCTGGTGAAATCATTTCAATTCCTACCTGATATTTCTGTTTGCCGAGCTGAATGGTGGTGGTTGGCATGTATTTGAGATTCTGATACCATTGGGTACGTTCGCCATAGCCTGCCACCACGATCACATTACCGGTTTCCTGCTCGATCTCAACCACTTCTACAACCGTATGGTAATGCTTACCGGATTTCCTGCCCACATGTTGGAAGAAAACAAAGCGCTTGCCAAACAACCAGCCCAGACCGATTTTGTAAAAATAAACGGGAACCCGGTAGAGGGTGCGCAGCAGGGCGTTGGG